>NZ_LMKI01000032.1:7500-464647 GCF_001421425.1 Pseudomonas sp. Leaf15 | reverse complement strand
CAGCTCTTATCAAACAAAAAATAACTCATTGTTTTTGCTATTAAAAATCAAGCCGCTTCAATCAGCTGCAACCCCAACTTTCGCGCCTTGCGTTCCAGGGCGCGCAGTTGTCGGTCTCGGCTACGTTCCTCAAATTCCTCCATTCCTTTCTCAACATAAGGCTGACCTTTGGTCAGCATCGCGTAGATCAGCCGTGCCAGTTGATGAGCTGTCGCCTTGATGGCACAACAGGTGTCCATCCGGGTCAGGCGCGCTCGGTGACTGGCACCGATAAAACTTTTATCGTTGCGTGCAATAGAGGCAGCTTGCTTCAGCGCTTGCGCAGCTCGATTAATCACTTTCACCGTCTTTCCAGGAAGGGGTTTTCCTCCCGAAATTCTCGTCGGCGGTGCAAGGCCTAACCACGAACAGAAGTGCTGCGAAGTCGGAAAGCGTGATAAATCCGCCCCCAATTCACTGGCCAAAACCAAAGCCGTGTCGATTCCGATGGTCGGGATTGCGGTTAAATCCACCCCCATGACCTTGTTCAGCGCGCGATGCAAAATCAGTTGCTGCTCATTCGAGCGATGCGGGTTGCGCAGTGTTTTGCTGGGCGGGACAACATCCGCCTGAAGAACTGGAAGTCGTTCCAGTGCGTGTGCAATGGCTTGATCGCACTCGCCAATCTGTTTTTCCAGAAAATCATAAGCTGCCAACTCCTGACCCAGAGCATGCAAATGCTCGGCTCGCCAATTACCTCGTAAGCTGCGGGCGACAGTAGCCTGGTCGGCTTTGACACGCTTGTCTCTGAGCATGGCGAGTACTTCGGGGTCCCGTTCGCCTTTAACGATTGCTCGCAAAATGCTCATGCCCGTCACCCCGGCAATGTTGCTGATGACCTGACCCAGCTGGATGTTCATTTGGACCAGCGCCTTTTGCATCCGATTAAGCGCTTTGGCTTGGTCACGAACCTTATTGCCACGCTGACGGACCAGTGAGCGCAGTGAGCACACTTCGTCCGAGGGCCGAAAAGCGCCTCTCAACAGGCCGTGCGTCATGAGCTGAAGAATCCACTGGCAATCCAGTACATCGGACTTTCGCCCGGTGATTTGCCGAGTCGCGCGGGAGTTAACGAGATAGACCTCAAAGCCTCGTCTATCCAATATTTCGAAAAGCGGGATCCAATAAACGCCGGTCGCCTCCATCGCCACCATCTTGACGCCCATGGACTCAAACCAATCGGCCATGGCGTGCAAATCGTCGGTGAAGGTTGAAAACCTTTTAACCGGGTCATCGCATTTCGTTGGATCAACAGCGGCCAAATGCTCACCGCCGCCAACATCAACGGCGCCACAGTCAGGGTGGATAACTTCAAAACGTTTTTGGTTCTTGCGCGTCATGACAATTCCTCGCAGGATTGAATGACGCGGGCGGGGTACACGGTGGCGAGCGGATTCACTCTCTTATACGTGGTCACAGCTAGCTGTGCCGACAATGACTCCACGCCGATACCGTGCAGGCCACTCTCCCACTCGGGTGCTGTCACACCAGTGCTGGTTACGGCCTTTGCCCCGCCCGCGTTCTTCAACCTTACGATGAACCAGTTTGATGCGCGACAGCGCTACATCGAAGAGGTGGCGGGGCCTCCCACATTTCACCAGTGCTGGTTACGGCCTTTGCCCCGCCCGCGTTCTTCAACCTTACGATGAACCAGTTTGATGCGCGACAGCGCTACATCGAAGAGGTGGCGGGGCCTCCCACATTTACATCAGAGCCCTGCAATGAGATCTCTGTAATCATCGACTGCCGCAAACTCCCCTGTGTCCTTTGGCCCCTTCTTGCTGTCCGGCTCTTTGACCGCCAGCAAATGCCCCACGCCAAACTCGCGTGCACTGCGCAGGATCGGCAAGGTGTCATCGATAAACAGGCTGCGGGCCGGGTCGAACTGGATGTCGGCTTGCAAGGCATCCCAGAATTGCGGGTTTTCCTTGGCGAAACCGTAGTCGTGGGAACTGATCAATCGTTCGAAATACGGCGCCAGTTCAATGCGTTCCAACTTCAATGACAGCGAATCACGATGGGCGTTGGTGATCAAAATCACACGCTTGCCGGCCTGTTTGATCGCCGCCAGAAAGGTGTCCGCGTCCGGGCGCAGGGCGATCAGGTGCGCGGTTTCCAGTTTGAGTTCGCGCACCGGAATGTTCAGCTCGGCACTCCAGAAATCCAGGCAATACCATTGCAACTGTCCGGCGTTACGCTCGAACAGCGGTTGCAACTCCATGTCGGCCATGGCCCGGCTCACGCCGTGCAATTCTGCATAGCGCTGGGGCAGGTGCTCCATCCAGAAGTGGTTGTCGAAGTGCAGGTCGAGCAAGGTGCCGTCCATGTCCAGCAGGACGGTGTCGATGGCGTGCCAGGGCAAAGAGGGCATGGGGCGTTCTCATGTAAGTAAAGATATCCGACACAGACAATCGGAAAAGCCACGGTATAGTAACCCGATCACGCCAAGGAGCCGCTTATGCGCCAGAAACCCACCGTCCTCGCCCGCGAAATAGTCGCCAGTAGCCGTTTGTTCCGCGTGGAGGAAGTGCAATTGCGCTTTTCCAATGGCGTTGAACGGACCTACGAGCGCCTGGTAGGCCGCGGTGCCGGTTACGGCGCGGTGATGATCGTGGCGATGATCGATGCCGACCACGCGTTGCTGGTGGAAGAGTACTGCGGCGGCACCGACGAATATGAATTGTCGTTGCCCAAGGGTTTGATCGAACCTGGCGAGGACGTACTGGCGGCGGCCAACCGCGAGCTCAAGGAGGAGGCCGGTTATGGCGCGCGCCAGTTGGAGCACATTACCGAGCTGTCCTTGTCGCCTGGTTATATGAGCCAGAAGATTCAGGTGGTACTGGCCACCGAGCTGTATGAAGAACGCCTGGAAGGCGATGAACCTGAACCGATGCGCGTGGAGCGCGTCAACCTGCGCGAGCTGTCGATGCTGGCGCAAAACGAGCAGTTCAGTGAAGGCCGTGCATTGGCGGCCCTGTATTTGGTACGAGACCTGTTGACCCAGCGTGGAGCTTTTGTCGCATGAGCGAACTGTTTTTAGGCCATCCGTTTATTGCCCCTGTGATCGAGCTGGCGCGCCAGGCGGGGGAAGTCATCCTGCCGTATTGGCGTGCGGACGTGGCGGTCACCTCCAAGGCGGATGATTCGCCGGTGACGGCGGCCGACCTGGCGGCTCACCACCTGATCCTGGCGGGCCTTACCGCCCTGGACCCGAGCATCCCGGTGCTGTCCGAGGAAGACGCCGATATCGACCAGAACGTGCGCGCCGGCTGGCAGCGCTGGTGGTTGGTGGACCCGCTGGACGGCACCAAGGAATTTATTTCCGGCAGCGAAGAATTTACCGTCAACATTGCGTTGATCGAGCAAGGCCGCGTGGTGTTTGGCGTGGTGTCGATGCCCACCAGTGGCCGTTGCTACTTCGGTGGCGCGGGCCTCGGCGCGTGGCGCTCGGATGTGAGTGAGGCGCCCAAGCAGATCCAGGTACGCCAGACCCCGGCTGCAGGCGAGGCGTTTACCGTGGTCGCCAGCCGCCGCCATAGCAGCCCGGAGCAGGAACGCCTGCTCAGTGGCTTGAGCGAAGGCTTGGGTGAGCTGAAGCTGGCGAATATCGGCAGCTCGCTGAAATTCTGCCTGCTGGCCGAAGGCAGTGCCGATTGCTACCCGCGCCTGGCGCCGACGTCGCAGTGGGACACTGCCGCAGCCCAGGGTGTGCTGGAAGGAGCGGGTGGTGAAGTGTTGGAGTTGAGTGGCGCGCCGTTCAGCTATCCGGCGCGGGCTTCGTTGTTAAACCCGTTCTTTTTGGCGTTGCCGGCCAAGGCAGCGTGGCGCGAAAGGTTACTGACTTTGGCCAGATCTTAAAACCACAGCAAATCAAAATGTGGGAGCGGGCTTGCTCGCGAATACGGTGTATCAGACACATATACAGTGACTGGCACTCCGCTTTCGCGAGCAAGCCCGCTCCCACATTTGGTTTTGTGTTGTGCAGGCAGTTAGCGGTGCAGGACGTACTGGCCAGTGAAGGCTACCGCTCGTTCCTCACTGCCCTCATTCACAATCCACGTCTCCAGCGCCAACCGCGCTCGGCCATGGCGCTGGTACGTCGCCACAAAGCGCTTCCACACCTTGTCTTCCGGCGCCGCGCAAATGGCGATCGCATCCTGAGTCACCGGCAGCGGATAACTGATCTGCCCTTCCTGAATCACGATATGCCCGTCTTCAACACCTTCTTCACGCAGTTTCAGGTGCAGCCAACCCCAACCCGCCAATACGGCGCCGCAATAGAGGCTGCCGCCGAACATGGTGCTCTTGTGGTTGATATTGGCCTGCAAGGGCAGGTGCAACTGCAGTTGGCTGTGTTGCCAGTCGAGCACCTTGAGGCCCATTTCCCGGGTGAGGGGAATGTCGTGGTGAAGGATCGATTCCAGGTAGCGGCTGTCGCGGTTCATGGCGGTCTCTTGGCGGGTCATTCGTCGTCGGCGCTGTGGCTGGCGCTGTCGGCGAAGTTCAGGCCGTGCTTGCGCAGTTTGTCGTGCAGGGTTTTGCGCGGGATGCCCAGGGCTTCGGCGAGGCTGCGCACCGAGCTGTGGGGGCGGGTCAGCTCGGCGGCGATCAGGCTTTTTTCGAACTGCTCGACCTGATCGCTCAAACCGCCAGAGGTTGACGTCAGCACGCCCGTGGCGGGGTTGTCTGCCGTGGCATCGAGTGCCAGCTCCAGCCCCAGGGCAAAGCGCTCGGCTGCATTTTGCAGTTCACGCACATTGCCCGGCCAGCTGTGGCGTAACAGCAGGGCACGTTGGCCCGGTTGCAGTTCGTGCAACGGCAGGCCGTGGCGGCTGCTGGCTTCGTCGGCAAAATGCTGGAACAACATCAGTGCATCTTCACCGCGCTCGCGCAGCGGCGGAATGCGCAGCGGCGCCACGTTGAGACGGTAATACAAGTCGGCCCTGAAGCGTCCCTGGTCGGCGGCCTGGCGCAGGTCTTCCTTGGTGGCGGCGATGATGCGGATATCCAGCGGGATCAGCTGATTGCCACCCAAACGCTCGACCACACGCTCCTGCAACAAACGCAGCAGTTTGACCTGCACGTCCAGGCTCATGCTTTCGATTTCATCGAGGAACAACGTGCCGCCATTGGCGAACTCGAACTTGCCGATGCGGCGTTTCTGCGCGCCGGTAAAGGCGCCGGGCTCGTGGCCGAACAGCTCACTCTCCACCACCGATTCCGCCAGGGCGCCGGCGTTGATCGCCACAAACGGCCCGCTGCGGCGGCTCGACAGGTCGTGCAGGGCGCGGGCCACCACCTCTTTGCCGGCGCCGGTTTCACCGAGGATCAACACGTCGGCGCGGGTCGCCGCCAGGGCGCCGATCTGTTCACGCAGGCGCAGCATCTGCGGCGAATGCCCGACCAGGCGCGTGCTCAGTTGCTGGCGATCACTGAGGGCCAGGCGCAGGCTGCGGTTGTCCAGCACCAGGCGGCGCAGGGCCAGTGCGCGGCGCACGCTGTCGAGCAGGGCATCGCTGGCGAAGGGTTTTTCGAGGAAGTCATAGGCCCCGGCGCGCATGGCTTGCACCGCCAGCGGCACATCGCCGTGGCCGGTTATCAGCAGCACCGGCAGGTCCGGGTCCTGGCCGTGCAGTTCGGCCAGCAGCTCCAGGCCGTCCATGCCGGGCATGCGGATATCGCTGACCACCACGCCCGGCCAATCGCGAGACAGGCGCGCCGTGAGGCCGGTGGCTTCGCCCAGGGTCAGGACTTTCAGCCCGGCCAGGTCCAGGGTCTGGCACAGGGCCTGACGCAAGTGTGGATCGTCGTCGATCAACACCACCTGGATCTGGTTATCGATACTCATACACTGCGGTCCTCGGACGGTTGCAGACTCACGCCCGGCGAGCCGGCACGCAATTTCAGGGTTAACAGTGCGCCGCCTTCCTTGTGGTTGGCGAACAGCAATTCGCCGCCAAAGGCACGCATCAACGTCTCACAGATCGCCAGGCCCAGCCCCAAGCCCTGGGTGCGGGTCTTGGTGGTGTAGAACGGCTCGCTGGCGCGGCCCAGGGCTTCCATGCAAAAACCTGGGCCGTTGTCGCGAATGTACAGGTTGACGCCCTGTTCGGTGGTTTGGGCACTCAGCCACAATTTGCGCGGCGGGCCTTTTTCGGTGAGGGCGTCGAGGGCGTTGGCCAGCAGGTTGCCGAGCACCTGGCGCAGGCGGGTTTCGCCGGCTTGCACCCACAAGGTCGCCTCGGGTAAATCGCGGATCAATTCGACTTCCATCGAGCGCCGCCGTTTGGCCAGTAACGCCAGGGCATCGTCGAGCGCCGGTTGCAGGGCCACGCTTTCCGGGGCGTGGCGGTCGCGGCGGGCGAAGGCGCGCAGGTGTGCGATGATCGAGGCCATGCGCCCGGTCAGTTCGCTGATCAGCTTGAGGTTGCCACGGGCGTCGTTGGTGCGTTCGTGGTCGAGCAGGATCTCGGCGTTTTCCGCGTAGCTGCGGATCGCCGCCAGCGGCTGGTTGAGTTCGTGGCTGATACTCGCCGACATGGTGCCCAGCGCCGACAGCTTACCGGCCTGCACCAGGTCATCCTGGGCGCGCACCAGTTCCTGCTGGGCGTGTTCACGCTCCAGCACTTCCTGTTTGAGGCGGCGGTTAAGGCCTTCGAGGTCGCTGGTGCGTTCGATCACACGCGCTTCCAACTCGCGGCGGGCCTTGGCTTCGAAGGCGATGCGCTCCAGGTAATGGCGACGGCGCTGCATCATCAGACCCAGCAGCAACATCAGCACCAGCAGCGTCGCGCCGCCCACGGCCACCACGGTGCGCACCGGGCGATTGATCAGCGAGCGCGGTGCAAGGATTTCCACGGTCCAGCCGGTTTCGGCGATGGCCGTGGATTGGCGCAGCCACGCCGTGGTGCTCAGCGCCAGCGGCTGCGGGTCGCGGGTTGGGTAGGGCTGGATGGCGATGATTGCCTGGTGCTCTTCTTCCGTGAGCGGCCGGGTCGCCCGGAAGCGCCATTGCGGGCGCGAGGTGAGGATGACCACGCCGTTGTGGTCGGTCACCAGCAGTTGCTCAGGGGTTTTGCCCCACAGGCTTTCGGTGTGGTCCAGGTCGACCTTGACCACCAGCACGCCGATTATTTTGGCGCCGTCGCGCACGGCGGCGGCGAAGAAGTAGCCGCGTTTGGCCGAGGTGGTGCCCAGGCCGAAAAACCGCCCCAGACGCCCGGCCATGGCTTCGCTGAAATAGGGCCGGAACGAGAAATTGCGGTCGACAAAACTGTCCTGCTTGTCCCAGTTGGAGGCGGCGAGGGTCTTGCCGGTGGTGTCCATCAGGTACATCACTTCCACCCCGGCCTGGGCGGCGACGTCCTCGAGCAGCAGGTTGGCGTTGGTCAGGTTGGCGCTGACCTGGGGCGCATCCAGCGCGGTGCGCAGGGCCGGCAAGTCACCGAGGATCTGCGGCAGCACTTCATAGCGGTGCAGGGTGCCGAGCAGGTTGGCGACATACAGGTCGAGGGTTTGGCGGTTCTGCCCGGCCAGTTCGCTGCGGTAATAGCGCTCGGCCAGATGCTCCAGCGGCCACAGCAGCGGTGCCAGGCACAACGCCAGTAAGGCGAGGCTGCGCCAGCGAGGTCTACGCGGGAGGGGTGGAGTCATGGGAGTCATGCGCCTGTGGGGACAGGCGCATTATGCCTAGGGCCGGCGTGCAAGGCACTCGCCGGTCATGCAAACAGATCGGCGTCTGCCAGGGCCTTGCCGATCTGATCCTTGGCGGACAAGGTTGGTGTGCCCTCAAACTGCCAGTCAATCTTGAGTGCCGGGTCGTCCCAGCGAATACAACGCTCAGCCGAAGGCGTGTAGTAGTCAGTGGTCTTGTAGAGGAACTCGGCGTAGTCGCTGAGCACTACAAACCCATGGGCAAACCCCTCTGGAACCCACAGTTGGCGGTTGTTTTCAGCGGACAGGCGCACGCTGGTCCACTGGCCGAAAGTGGGCGAACTGCGGCGAATATCCACCGCCACGTCCAAAACCTCACCGGCGGTCACCCGTACGAGTTTGCCCTGGGTGTTTTCTATCTGGTAGTGCAAGCCGCGCAGCACGCCCTTTTGCGAGCGAGAGTGGTTGTCCTGCACAAACTCCAGCTGCAGGCCAGTGGCTTGGGCAAACGCCTTGGCGTTGAAACTCTCATAAAAAAAGCCACGCTCATCGCCAAATACCTTCGGCTCAAGGATCAATACGTCGGGCAGCTTGGTCGCGATTACATTCATTGGTTTCCCTCGCCGGGTGAACGGGTCGTGTGATCAAAACCTTATGCGATCAGGTCTTTTGGGTCGGTATTGCCCAGGCGCTCGCCTTGATAGCTGCCATCCTGGACCCTGCGGCACCAGTCCAGGTTATCGAGGTACCACTGCACGGTTTTGCGCAGGCCGGTTTCAAAGGTTTCTTCCGGGACCCAGCCCAGCTCGTGTTCGATCTTGCTCGCGTCGATCGCGTAGCGCTGGTCGTGGCCCGGGCGGTCTTTGACGAAGGTGATCAGGTCGGTGAATTTCTCCACACCGGCCGGGCGCTGTGGCGCCAGTTCTTCGAGCAGGCCGCAGATGCCGCGTACCACGTCGATGTTCTTTTGCTCGTTGTGACCGCCGATGTTGTAGGTCTCGCCGACCACGCCTTCGGTGACCACTTTCAACAAGGCGCGGGCATGGTCTTCGACGAACAGCCAGTCGCGCACTTGCAACCCGTCGCCGTAGACCGGCAGTGGCTTGCCGGCGAGGGCGTTGAGGATCACCAGCGGAATCAACTTCTCGGGGAAGTGGAACGGCCCGTAGTTGTTCGAGCAGTTGGTCAGCAGCACCGGCAGGCCATAGGTGCGCTGCCAGGCGCGCACCAGGTGGTCGGAGGCAGCTTTACTGGCCGAATACGGCGAGCTGGGTGCGTAAGGCGTGGTTTCGGTGAACAAGTCGTCCACGCCGTGGAGGTCGCCGTACACTTCGTCGGTGGAAATATGGTGGAAACGGAACGCGCTCTTGGCCGGTTCCTCCAGGGTCTGCCAATAGGCGCGGGTGGCTTCCAGCAGGCTGTAGGTGCCGACGATGTTGGTCTGGATAAAGTCCGAGGGGCCATCAATGGAGCGGTCGACGTGCGACTCGGCGGCCAGGTGCATGATGGCCTGCGGCTCAAAGCGCGCCAGCACGGCGCTGACGGCGGCCTGGTCGATGATATCGGCCTGCACGAACTCATAGCGGCTGTTGGCGGCGATGCTGGTGAGTGACTCCAGGTTGCCGGCGTAGGTGAGTTTGTCCAGGTTGAGCACTTCGTGCTCGGTATTTTGAATCAGGTGTCGAACCAGGGCAGAACCGATGAAGCCGGCGCCGCCGGTGATGAGAATGCGCATTCAGAGAGCCTTTTTTCCAGGACAGACATATAAGCCAGAGCATAGCTTGAGTTGCGCAACGGGGCGGCGCAAGCATACTCGGTTGAAGAAGGGTTGCCTTGATCGCCTGCGCGAGTTGGGTTTCCATGCTGCCGACCGGTGACTACCTCAACATTCTCAGAATCAAGCCGCCGGTGGTGACGTCTAAACGCAGCGTGGATTTCTTTTTCGAAGGTGCTCAATGAGCAACTGTAGGTTGTCGATTGTTATCGACTAGCGGCTGTCATATTTGTCATTCATGATCTTTTATCACTTTTAAAGCCGATTTTTATCCGTTATAAAGTCGGCCTTCACCCCATTCGGAGTCTTGAACGCCATGACCACCCTGCACAGCACACCTCGCGCCGATGGCTTCTACATGCCTGCCGAATGGGCGCCGCAAACCCAAACCTGGATGATCTGGCCCGAGCGCCCGGACAACTGGCGCCTGGGCGGCAAGCCGGCGCAGGCCGCTCACGTGGCGGTGGCCAAGGCCATTGCACGCTTTGAGCCGGTGACCGTCGCGGTGTCTGCCGGCCAGTACGAGAACGCCCGTGCGCGCCTGGATGTGCCCAATATCCGCGTGGTCGAAATGTCCAACGACGACGCCTGGGTGCGCGACACCGGCCCGACCTTTGTGATTAATAACAGTGGCGAAGTGCGCGGCGTGAACTGGGATTTCAACGCCTGGGGCGGCTTTGACGGCGGCCTGTATGCGCCGTGGAACCGCGATTCGCAGGTGGGCGGCAAGATCCTCGAGCTCGAGCGCGTGCCGCGCTACCGCACCGAAGGCTTCGTGCTGGAAGGCGGTTCGATTCATGTCGACGGCGAAGGCACCGTGATCACCACCGAAGAGTGCCTGTTGAACCGCAATCGCAACCCGCATCTGGACCGCGCCGCCATCGAAGCGGTGCTGCGTGACCATTTGGCGGTGGATAAAGTCATCTGGTTGCCCGATGGATTGTTCAACGACGAAACCGACGGCCATGTGGATAACTTCTGCTGCTACGTGCGCCCCGGCGAAGTGTTGCTGGCCTGGACCGATGACCCGCAAGACCCTAACTTTGCGCGCTGCCACGCCGCCATGGCCGTGCTGCAAAGCAGCACAGACGCTAAAGGCCGCCCGTTCACAGTGCATAAAATGCCGATCCCAGGCCCGTTGTACGCGACCGAAGAGGAATGCGCCGGTGTCGACCCGGTCGACGGCTCCCAGGAACGTAATCCGACTGTGCGTTTGGCCGGTTCCTACGTGAACTTCCTGATCGTCAACGGCGGCATCATCGCGCCGAGCTTCGACGACCCGCTGGACAGCCAGGCCAAAGAGATCCTGCAGAACCTGTTCCCGCAGCACGAAGTGGTGATGGTGCCGGGCCGTGAACTGTTACTGGGCGGCGGCAATATCCATTGCCTGACCCAACAACAGCCGGCACCGCACAAAAATTGAGTGCGGTTGTAACAGCGTTTGAGTGAACGACGAGCGCTACCCGTTTAAAGCGCTTACAGCAAGCCCGCAGCCTGGCTAGGTTGCGGGCTTTTTTGTGCCCGAATGCCTATAAACACGGGACATTGGCATAGCTCTTGTATCGGTGTTGCCACAGTGGCCCAAGGTGATGACTGCACAGTTCTGTCACAAACCTTGAGTAAGTTAGCCGCTCACGCAGTAGGAGAGAGCGCTGGAATGAATGCCGATATCAACCTGATCTACACGCGCCCGTTCCACCCGACGCGGGTTAGCGGTGATGCGATCCATGCGCTGGCGCTTTGGTTGAAGGCAAACGGCTCGCGTCAGGTGAGGCAGCAACAGCCTGACGTGCGCAGCGTGATGAGTGAACGCTACCCGGCGGGGTTGTTCAGTGAGGATGAGTTGCAGGCGCTGTGTGAACTGCTGAAAAACTGAAGCCCACCAGCTCCCACAGGTGATGATCGTTCCCACGCTCTGCGTGGGAACGCAGGCCCAGGACGCTCTGCGTCCCGCCTCTGAGGTCGTGACGCAGAGCGTCACAGGAGGCATTCCCACGCAAAGCGTGGGAACGATCTGAAAAACTGAAGCCCACTGAGATCCATTGTGGGGGCTGGCTTGCCTGCGATGGCATTCTGTCAGCCAGCGACTCTCCAGCAGGTATACCGCTTTCGCAGGCAAGCCAGCTCCCACATTGACCGCCTGAAACTTATAAGTTGTAGGTGTCTGTAGCCCGCAGGCTCCCAAACATACCCTCGGCTAAAATGTTACATAATGTGTTTTCTTGACGAATCAGACGATTTTTCAGGCTAGAGCGAAGGCCTTGGAATGCACCGCTTAGAATTATTTCGCCTAAATACAGACGATTCACGAAATTGACACATAGTTCAACCCGCGCATAGGATTGCGCCCAACGCCTGTGGCTCACCGCCATGACTCATCCAATAAAAAAAGGCCCGCGGCAGTTCAGTCGTCCGCGGGCCTTCTTTTTTCTGGATAACGTCGACACCAGAAAGCGACACGGAGCCTGGTGTCACAGCGCGTACTCAACCAGTAATAAGGAATATAAGAAATGTTGAAGCAACGGATGAGTCTGATCGCTCTGGGGATTTTGAGCGCATCGACAGCAATGGCTAACGACCAGGAGCAATCCAAGGGTTTCGTGGACGACAGCCACCTGAACATCGCAGCACGTAACGCCTATATCAGCCGTGACTACAAAAACGGCAAGCAAGACAAAGCCGAATGGGGCCAGGGCTTCATCGGCAAGTTCGAATCCGGCTTCACCCAAGGCACCGTCGGTGTGGGTGTGGACGTGATCGGCCAATACGCCATTCGCCTGGACGGCGGTAAGGGTCGCAGCGGCGCTGGCGGTATCGACTTCTTCAAGCAAGGCGACAGCGGCGAAGCAGCCAACGACCTGGCCAAGGGCGGCGCTGCCGTCAAGTTCCGTGTCTCTAACACTGTACTCAAGTACGGTGACCAGATGCCGGCTGTGCCTGTGTTGCAGTACGACAACTCCCGTCTGTTGTCGGAAACCTACACCGGTACGTCGATCGTTTCCAAAGAGATCGCCGGCCTGCAACTGGACGCTGGTCACTTCACCAAGGAAGCTCGCAAGAGCGCCGAAGGTTCCGACAGTGGCGCGCTGAAAAGCATCGACTACATCGGTGGTAGCTACAAATTCACCGAGAGCCTGTCGGCCGCGTTGTACGCCTCCAACATGCAGGACGTGCTGAAGAAGCAATACGTCAACGTCAACTACGTGCTGGCCCTGCCAGAGAAGCAATCGTTGACCTTTGACTTCAACGGCTACAAAACCAAGCTGGACCGCAGCTTCGCCCTGGAAAACCAAGGTGATGCGGACGCCCGCGACAACAAAATCTGGAGCCTGGGCGCTACCTGGGCTGTTGGCCCGCACAGCTTCACCCTCGCTCACCAGCGCAGCACCGGCGACACCGGCTACCTGTACGGCGGCTACCGCAACGCTGGCGGTATCGGCGACGGCGGCAATACCATCCTGCTGGCCAACTCCTACTGGTCCGACTTCAACGGCAAGGACGAGCGCTCCTGGCAAGCAGGCTACGGCCTGGACTTCAGCGCCTTCGGCGTGCCTGGCCTGACCTACAACATCGCATACGTGCGCGGCACCAACATTGACGACGGTTCCAACCGTGGCAGTGGCACCGAGCGTGAAATCTTCAACCAGTTCAAATATGTCGTTCAAAGCGGCCCAGCCAAAGACCTGAGCCTGCGCGCTCGTGCGTCGTGGTTGCGCGTCTCCAGCAACGCCAGCAACTACAACGTAGGCGGTAACGAAATCCGTCTGTTCGCCGACTACCCGATCAACGTTTTCTAATTGATCGCACGTCGCGCCTGATGCCAGGCGATAAAAAACCCCGACTGGTTCGGGGTTTTTTTATGCCTTTGGATCAGCGCCGGTGATCGTTCCCACGCTCTGCGTGGGAACGCCTCTGGGGACGCTCCGCGTCCCGCCGTCAACGATCAAGGGTGGTTTTTTATCAGTTTTGCGGACGGCAGCGAGTGGCGTCCAATCGCGTAGATGTACCGTGAGAACTTGTTACACCACATCACTAATGTAGTACTCAAACCCCCATTTATCTCGCCTCAGCGCACGCCTAAATTGACCCCACTGCCCGCCCATCACCCCGATGGCCGACCACTAGAGTCACCACCATGCCCTTCGTCAGCCTGCGCATCACCCGTGACGGCGTGACCCCTGAGCAAAAAGCCCAGGTCATCGCCGAGTTCACCGAAACCCTCGAACGCGTGCTCAACAAGCGCCCGGACCTGACCCACATCGTCATCGAAGAAATCGACACCGATAACTGGGGCTACGCCGGCATCACCACCACCGAATACCGCACATCCCAAGCCCTTACCGGAGAAACAAAATGAGCAAAGTCGTGATCATCACCGGCGCCTCCCAGGGCATCGGCGCCGCCGTGGTCCAAGCCTACCGCGCCCTCGATTACCGCGTGGTTGCCACCTCGCGTTCGATCCAGCCGTCCACCGACCCGAACATCCTCACCGTGCCCGGCGACATCGCCGACCCGGCCACCGCCCAGCGCGTCATCCGCGAAACCCTGGCCACCTTCGGACGCGTCGACAGCCTGATCAACAACGCCGGCATCTTCATCGCCAAACCTTTCACCGCCTACACCCAGGACGATTACGCCAACGTGCTGGCGGTGAACCTCAACGGCTTTTTCTACATCACCCAACTGGCCATCGCCGAGATGGAAAAACACGGCGCCGGCCACGTCGTCAATGTCACCACCAGCCTGGTCGACCACGCCATCGACGGCGTGCCTTCGGTACTTGCCAGCCTCACCAAAGGCGGGCTGAATGCCGCGACCAAATCCCTGGCGATTGAATACGCCAAACGCGGCATTCGGGTAAACGCGGTAAGCCCGGGCATCATCAAGACGCCGATGCATGGCGAAGATTCCCACGCAGCATTGGGGCAACTGCACCCGGTGGGGCGCATGGGCGAAGTGAGTGATATCGCCCAGGCGATCACCTACCTGGAGAGCGCAGGGTTTGTTACCGGCGAGATCCTGCATGTGGACGGCGGGCAAAGCGCCGGGCACTGATGCACCACAACGCCCGGCCTAACCTGGCCGGGCGTTATCGTCCCGTGGCGAGCGCCCGAAAAAAGCTTTATACGCACGGCTGAACGCGGCCTCGGACTCATAGCCAATCGCAAAACCCACCTCGCCGATACGACCTTCCTGCTTGGCGAGCATGCTTTTGGCCAAAGTCAGCCGCCATTCATTCTGATACCGCAACGGTGAGCGCCCCACCAACGCGCTGAACCGCTCGCAGAAATTGGAACGCGACATGCCGGCCACCTCCGCCAGCGCATCAATGCGCCACTGCTGCCCCGGCGCTGCATGAATAGCCCTTAGCGCCCGCGCGATACGCGCATCCGACAACCCGCCCAACCATCCCGACGCAGCCCCTTGCTGCACCCAAGTGCGCAGGATGCGGATCACCACCAAATCAATCAGGCGTGAAATCATCAACGCCCCGCCCGGCTGAGTGTCATGGGCCTCAAGCAACATGAAATGCAGGATGCCTTCGGCCCAGGCGGCAGCTTCGGTTTGCCGAATATGAATAAGCCGGGGCAGGGCAAACAGCATCGCCTGGAAACTGCTCGCGTCGAACCAGAACCGACACACCACCACACTGGCCGGCCCATTGCACGCCGTCAGCGTGATGCCCGTGGGGTCGTGAGGCAGCAACAGCACATCGCCCTGTTGCAGCGTCATCGGCGCGTGGCCGCCGCCCTCCAGTTGTAACCGGCCTTGCTGGAGCACACAGATATGCGCGCTGTTTTCATCCAGCTCGAGCGGCTGCTGGTCGGCCAGCGCAGAGGAATACACCCGATCCCCCGTCAGACGAATCTGAGCCAGCACCTGCGACAACAGATCGCCTTTGGCCAGCCCCTCCAACTGCATTTCCGGATGAATGATCAAATTATCGAGGGGATTCATCATGTCTGCCCGGCCACGCCTTCACTAAGCTGATCCCCAGATCATAGCGCGCCGCCGCCATCGCGATGAACGTTTCCAGCGCGGCCCGTTTATGCACATCATCCACCCACACGGGACACACACCATGTTCGGAATCTCCCCCCTCGGCTGGCTCCACACCCTCGGCAGCCTGCCCGCCATCCCACTGGCCGCCTACATGTTCATCCGCCACGGCCGCATCGTGCCCCGCTCAACACCCGGCAAGTTCTACCTGGCATCAATGCTGATCGGCGCCTTCAGCGTATTCCTGGTCGCCAAACAGCCCGTGAGCAACATCATCGGCATCATCACCCTTGCCCTGCTCGCGGCCGGATATGCAGTAGGGCACCTAGCGTGGCTGGGCCGCGCACGCGCATACCTGGAAACCATCTTCCTGAGCCTGACCGCATTTTTCCTGATGGTACCCACCGTATCCGAAACACTGCGCCGCGTGCCGGACGGGCACCCGTTCGTGACAGACCTGCAATCCCCCATACTGCTCGGCGCACAAGGCAGCCTCGCGCTGGCGCTGGTTATTGGCGTGACTGCGCAGATGATCTACCTGCGTAAAAAAGGCGGCCAATTCGCCTAAAAGCGCTTCCTACCAAGCCAATTACAACCAACAACACAAACCCTGTGGCGAGCGGGCTTGCCCCGCGTTGGACTGCGCAGCAGTCCCATTCCCGGCGGCTGCTTCACACCCAACTTATGCGAAGCCCGCCCACTACAGCTGAAAGGGCCAGCTCTAATGTGGAAGCCGGGCTTGCCCGCGATAGCGCCCGCCCGGCCACCCCATTACTTCTTATTGCTCAGCATTACAGGGCGACGCCAACACCTTCACCACATCATCAATCACCGCCTTGCTCATCTCCTGCAAATAATGCGACGCCCAGGCATAACGGTCCGTCTCCTTCGTCATCGCCGCATCCTCTGCGAGCAACTTGGCGACGTGGAGCAAGTCGGAAACGTGGTGCAAGGCGTCATGCAGGGAAACGCCGCTGTTGACGCGGAACAGAGGTTGGTCGGAGTGAAAGGAGAAAGGGGTGACGCCGAGGGTGGTGAGTGCGGGTGGATTTGTTGCGGTCATTGGTGGAACTCCCATATTGAGTGAGAGCAACACGTTCGTTGTGAAAACGAATGCGTGGCGCTGTTGGCGCCTGCATCAAATCGGGTTCTCAGGCCCGGTCGCTGGGTGGTGGCGACGGGGGGGAGGTTAGCGTGGTGAGGGGTGGGGAGCAATCGGGAAAATTGATTGGTTGTTTTTTTGGTCGGTTGAGGCGGCTCGAATAGGTGGTTGGGGGAATTATTGGTTTTATGAGGGCGGCATAATTATTGGCTAGCCATAATTATGAATAAAACCTGGGAGGCGGGGTGAGGGTGGCTTTTGGTGGTCCGGTGGGTTTGGAGAATACGTCTCCCGGGACTGACGTTGAGCTGAGCAAGGCGTCATAGAAATCGAGATTTGGACTGAGGCAAGCAGCCCGAGATTTTAAGTGTGGACGCTTTTTTGGGCATTTCGGCCAAAACGGTGATCTGACTTTTTGGGGTTTCCCAAACCGCAGAAACCACAAAGCCCCGCATTGCGGGGCTTTGAGATATGGTGCGGCACCAGGAGTCGAAATAATAAGCAAGTATCTGATTATTCGAAATATTTTCTCTATGCACCTTAAATGCTACCGCTAATAATACCCTTATGACCTCTAAACTTGGCAATGTACTCAGCGCTACACCCATGCTTTTTGGCTGAGATTTATTAAGCGCTGGGGTTCCGCTTCGTTTATCTATGTAAGCTGGGCGAAGAAAGAATTTTACCCACTCTGTATAGCTTTCGATATTTTGATGAAGTTTAAGGGTTTTCGGGTTTTATCTGCACAAATTTGTGAACTTGTTTAGGGTGGTGGCTCTGCATTACACTTAGTGCATCAAAATTACCGTTTTGCAAGGAAGAACGTATGGGGTATACGGCGGTTTTTAAAGGTTGGGGTAGTCTGACAATTGATGATTTAATTGTTGCCTATAGAAAAGCAAAAGCTGATTGTTTTTTCGAGAATACATTTCCAGCTGCGATTAAATTTGCTGAGTACGAGCAAGATTTATTGGGCAATCTGAATGCCTTGTTGGAAAGGTTAAGTGGCAAAGTTGGTTTTGTTAATGACCATAAAATGCTAGGTGAATATCGTCTTCTTCCTAAAAAGCTAACCATTGAACCTAAAAAGAATGGGTCTAAGGGACATATTCATTTTTCTTGTCCCATAAGAGCATTTGATCATATCAAAAGTAATAATCATCTGGTCCCGGAATTTCGAATTGTGGGCGATTTTCCAGTGGATGCGCATGTGGTCTCTGCTCTTTGGATAAACATGATTGGCCACAAGTTCGATGCTTGCCTAGGTCCAGATTGCTATGGGGCGCGTTTAAAGCGTGTGAGGAATGATGAAAGTCTAGATAAAAATGCGCATAAACCTTTTCATTTGCGTGCGATTGGTTCATTTTCTCCATACTTTCAGCCCTACCAAAAGTGGCGTAATGATGGGTTAAGAGCAATCCGCTACGAGCTTGAAAAAGATCGGGACGTGATTGCTGTGTCTCTCGATCTGAAAAGCTACTATCATTTTGTAGACCCACTCGCAGTCGCTGCTCCCGCGCTACAAAAAAAATTAGGCGTAGACCTTTCAAAGGATGAGCAGCAGTTTACAAAGGAGCTTGCGCGGTTTTTATCGAGCTGGTCAAAGGGGGCGCAAAAATTTAGCGAAAGGTTGGTGCAAGAAGCTGTGGAGATACCAGGTGGTCTGGTGATTGGTTTGACAGCAACTCGCATAATATCCAATGTTTTGTTGAGTCATTGGGATAGATTGATTCGAGAGGCCGTCGCTCCTATCCATTATGGTAGATACGTCGACGATATGTTTATCGTATTGCATGATACAGGGAACATCACCAGCGCCAAAGAGTTTATGTTGTTTCTGCAGAACCGATTAGGTGACGACTGCATTTTTCAAGAGTCGGATGGCGCAGAAGAAACAAGGAGTAAAGATGATAGACTGTGGGAGATTCAGCAAGGGGAGGAATTGCAGAAGAAAACTAAGATCAAGCTGCAGGCAGAAAAGCAGAAGTTATTTGTCTTGCATGGTCGAGCTGGCTTAGATTTGTTGGATAGCATAGAAAAAGAAATTTACGAGCTATCCAGCGAACATCGATTAATGCCCTCACCAGATCAACTAGAGGACTCTACAGCGGCTCGAGTGCTTTCAGCTGCAGGTAGTTTAGGTGACCAGGCAGACACTCTACGTAAAGCGGATGGATTAACAATCCGGCGACTTAGTTGGTCTTTGCAATTGCGCCATGTAGAGACCTTGGCGAGAGACTTGCCCCAGAATGAGTGGGTGAGACAGCGTGAGGAATTTTATCAGTTCGCACACAATCATATCGTACGACCTGAGAGTATATTCGCGCACTTTACCTACTTGCCTAGGCTTCTTGGTTTTGCTATCAGTCTGAATGAGTGGGAACACGCCGAACAGATTGTAGTGCGTGCATTTTCCGCTATTGACCAGTTGGCGGTGCATGTTACGCCGGGTAAAGAAATTGGCTTGAATGGCGCCAAAGCAAAAGCAGGGAAAGAGCTTTGGCGATACGTAAAGGGTACGCTTGCTTGGATGTTCGTCGACGCGGCTGCTCGTTATTATGATCCTAAAAAGCTGTTGAATCAGAATCGTCCTAAGAAAGAAGCACGCTTAGCTGAATTGTTTTTGCAAGTAATCATTGAAGCTTTGACTGATTTTGAAGATATATTGGATTTTCGAATTGGTTCAGAAGATTTCTATAAGAAAGCGCCTTTAATTGCTATGGCGGATCTCGCTAAAGAACCTTATAAAAGGATTCTAAGTATTCGCTCAGTCCAAGACTTGTTTGTGGAACACCCAGAGAATGATGAGAAGCGAATTTGTAGTTGCTTGGAAAGCTCGGAGTTGCTTGATGTTGATGCGCTAAAGTTGTTTCTAAGGTCAACCCGACGGTCTCGGCTCCATAAGGTAAGCGCAGTAGCGCGTAAAAATGAGAGTTTAATGCCTTATCTCTTCCCAACAAGGCCACTCACCCCAGCTGAGATCGCGGAGCTTGCTCCAGAGTGTGTAGGATTACCGGGAAATACTCGTAAGGTATTTACAGAAAGTCCGGCGGCTATTTGGGCGCAATATGTACAGGCTCTTAGAGGTGTTTGGATAAAGCCTACTTTGCTAGCCTTAGAGCAAGAGCACGGACGGAACGAAGCAAAGGGTGTAGGGAGTTATTTGTATATAGGTACTAAGCGTAAGTCAAAAATTATAGTAGCATTAACAAATATTAAAACAGATGAGACTGCTTGGGCGGCAACGGCTTGTGATAAGCCAAATCTCTCGTTGGAACGATACAGTCGAATAGCTGAGCTTGTTAATCAAGCGATTCAGCTCACCCCTAAGCCTGACTATGTTCTTTTCCCAGAGCTTTCTGTACCGTTGAGGTGGGTTGACAGTATAGCTGGTAGGCTTAGCGCTGTTGGAATTAGTCTGGTGGCCGGTACTGAGTACCGACATTTTTCAAAAAACAAAGTAATTAGTGAAGCATGTTTGGTTCTGGCAGATGACCGACTCGGTTTCCCTGCTTCCGTTATAATCAGACAACCCAAACTTCAGCCTGCAGTAGGTGAGGATCAGTCGCTTACTGCAATTTATGGCAAGTACTGGGCGTACGGGAAGTTGACAAAAACTTCAAATAAGCCGATATACATCCATAATGGAGCCTGTTTTGGTGTTATGGTGTGTTCGGAGTTGCAGAATAGTAAGGCGAGAGTGGACTTTCAAGGTGAAATTGACGCCCTTATGGTTCTGAGTTGGAATAAGGATCTAGAGACTTTTTCGGCGCTTATCGAGTCAGCAGCTCTCGATATACATGCTTATACGATTTTAGCGAATAATAGGAAGTATGGAGATAGCCGTGTGAGAGCGCCTGCCAAAGAATCATATATGCGGGAGTTGGCTCGTGTACGGGGTGGCGATAATGACTTTATTATTGCGGCAACTTTGGATATAGACGCGCTTCGAGCGTTTCAAAGTCGGGCGAAGCGATGGCCTCAGGACGATGATTTATTCAAGCCGCTTCCAGAGGGGTTCGAACTTAGCCATCGGCGAAGGAAGTTGCCCCCAAAGTGAGAAGATTTATGGGGGGAGCTAGCGTCAATTGCTTTTAGCGGCATTAGCCGCTAGCTGCCTGCTGGGCTTGCCAGCGTGTGAACCGGACAATTTTAAACCGGAGACATCGTTCACAGGGTATTAACCGTGGTCAGGAGGTCCTGATCATATCCACCTTGGAGTGCTTTTTTACCGCGCCTTCCTCTATTGGCGGCTCTGGTCACCGCTATTCCGTAACGCATTGGATTGGACGCTATTTGCCCGTCAGCGTGTTCTCCAGCACAGAAGCCACTTGTTCCGTCTGGGCATGCACCGCAAGCCGCATTTGATTCCAGGTGCTTTTAGCTGTCGCAAAATCAGATATCTTCAGCAGGCACTGACTCGCTATCGAAATCTCCTCTTCGCAGGTGAAGATCCCGGACGCCAGCCTTCCAGGTAGGTCCATGGTGGAATCCTCTTCTGAGTTTTCCCGCCACCCCATTACGCGATCCATCATTGAGATCATTTCAAGCAATCTGGTATTGGGCGCCACCAAGTTGTGATGCGCCTCAACTGGGGTATTTTCTGCAATTCCCTGAGCCAGTAGGGTGATCCAATCCTCAAGAAACCGTCTCATTAGCGCCATCTGGTCGAATGCCGCTTGAGCGATCTCGCCCAGGTTCTCGCATGAGCGAATAAAACAGTGCCGTGCTTGAGCTGCTTGTGGCCCCGACTCATGCAGGAACGCCGCGGGTTGTTGGGGGACGGCGAACTGCTGCGTCCATGCTGCTGCCCAGTCGTTTGGCGAAATGACGTAATTTGTAAAGTCGAGGCTTGCGGGCAGATCCTCGATGGTGAGCAAGCCGCTCTCTACGGACGCAATCATCGATTCCATAGCCGCCTCCATTACGTGGCGCGCCCGGCTCACCAAAAAGCTCGTTTTGAGTGTCTTGGCGGAATAGCCGTCCAATTCGAAATGCAGATCAGCATAAACACTCGAGATGCCTGGATCCGCCGCAACAGCTGGATCAAACAAGTAATCGCCAAGGCCGCTGCGCAGCCATTCTGAGCTGCCTTCCGTGTGCTTATGGATATCAGCAGGTAAGCATTTTCGAACGCGGCCCCATGTGCAGGTAACCCCGACGTCATGCAAAACCCGTGCGACAAATTGCGAGCAAACAATGCCTTTCTGATGGCTGAACGTCTCCGGCTTCTCACCCAACGCCAATACCGAATAACGCAGGCCAAAATAGTAGTTCGCTTGGGCAAGCAGCTTCGCGCGCAAGTCTTCATCGAGTTCCCGAAGCCTTGCTACCGATGACCTTTCAAGATCATAGGTCTCACGTATTTCGCGCCAAGCACGGATTTCAACGCCCTCGTTGGGAACCGCATGGATAACGCGATAGGGGCTAATTACCAGGGCGACGTGCGTGTACAGAGCTGGGCTGACCCGGGCTATCGATTGATAGCCGAGGTTGAAAGGGCGGGTTTTAGATTTGCCCGATAGCAGCAGGATATCGCCTGGGGCGGCTGTCCAGGGTTGCGGCGTAGGTTGGTTCATAGGGTTGCAGGTCCTCCGTGACTGGTTCTGGTGACGCTAATCCAGGTGGTGGCATTTTGTCTATAAATCGGCAAGGAGTTGGGGCTGCGGCAACACTGCTATGGTCCTGTTAACACTGGATAGCCGGTTTTGCGCAGTGCTGATAGCAAGACCGCCACGCTCGACCAAACAACGAAGGTGCGCCACGTAATTCGTCAAGACCTGCCGTTCAATCTTCCGTGTATCGTTGACGCCGGGGCCTTCCTCGGAGCGGCACCATTTCACGAATACCAACCATCGATCACAGTGCGCTCTTACTGTTCCATAGTGGCCGCCGCCGAACATATCTTTTAGCGCCTGTGGCCCTGCGTAGCTCAATTGCCTGCCGTAGTCGAAATTACGGCCATCGCGCCTACCCACTAATGCCATGTCGGTTACCTCATCTACTTGTCTCGTTCCTCGCCCCACGTCATCCCGCCAAGAATGTTGAGTGTTATCAGGGATCAAGGCCCCTGCGGCTTGTGGGGGTGTCCACTAACGCGGGACTGGCGGCTCCTTACGACCGGGAGCTTGGGCATCTCATGATCTGGCCTCCTGAACACTTCCGAGGAAGTGGGCGGGTGGAGGCTGCACTGGCTGACGAGACCGGCGCCGCAAGACCCTGAGTCGGGTGAAGGCAGTGATGCGATGACAGGGGCATGCCTGACTGTCAGTCAGGTGCAGTCCATTCCTTGGGCTGCGGCACCATCATCTGCATCGCTGTTGCTGGTGACTTCGGTGTTTGTCACGCCGATTGTCACGAGGGGGAATGCCGCAAAGCCTTGTACGAGTTGGGCTGCAGCAGCGGTAGGAGTGCCCGTCTCTTTCCGGAAGAAAGAGACGGGCGCAGGTTGGCGCAGTGAAATGGCCAAGCGGATAGGTTGCTGCAGGGCCGCTATGCAAGGGGATGAGTTGCCGCAGTGGGCACACTGGTAAAAGTAGGCATCCATCACATCGCTGTGACCGTGCGAGCCGCCGGACGCTAATCGCACTTTGGGGGAACCACCACCGTGTGGCGTAGCCTTAAAGGTTCTGGCTACCTGGGTTGCTGTCGACGACAGCGCTTTGCCCGATCTTTTCTACGCCTGTGGATAATTCGGGTCAAGACTCCAATTTTCGGGAGTTCTGCGGCTGTGGATGAAATTATCCACCGGTGGAAATCAGTGGTTTTCCACAGACAGTTGTGTGGGCTTTAGATTTTTTAAGTGAGGACCATCCAAGCAGGGCGGCTTTGCAGCCCTGTTTGGATGGACCCGCGTGGACAAGCGGATCGCTGAGATATGAAGACCAAGCGCTTACTCAGTTGCGCCACGTTTTGCTTTAAGGCGAGTGACGTTCGCTCCTGTCTGGCTCGCGAATTCGTGTGGAGTGACATGCTCCTGCCCATTGGCCTCCAGGTACCGGCTCCACCAGTTCATGATCAGCCTGCGCTCGTCAATAAACTCGGCCTTGTGGATGTAAGCGGCACGGACGTTGTTGCGCTCCTTGTGGCTCATCTGCCGTTCAATGGCTGTCTCCGACCACAATCCTGACTCGATCAGTGCACTGCAGGCCATCGAACGAAACCCATGCCCGCAGATATCGGTTTTGGTGTCGTATCCCATCGTCCGAAGCGCGTTGTTCACGGTATTTTCGGACATGGGCTTCCAGGGTTTGGCATCCCCTGCGAAGACCAATGCGAATTTGCCTGTGAGTGCATGGATTTTTTCGAGTAGCGCCACTGCTTGCGGCGATAAGGGTACTAAATGGATATCCCCTGCCATCTTCGTACCCCTTGTGGAAAAGGGTACTCCCTCCAACGCTGGTCGAGTGTCCGGTATCTCCCAGGTGCCGCGCTTGAGGTCGAACTCGCTCCAGCGTGCGAAACGCAGCTCGCTGGATCGTACAAACACATGCAGCGACAGCATCACCGTCAGACGGGTAAGTGCCCGGCCTTTATAGGTGTCGATCCGTTCCTGCAGTTCCGGCAGTCGCGATAAGGGTAGAGCGGGGCGATGCACCACCCGCGGGGCTTTGATCGAGCCTTCGAGATCGTAAGCAGGGTTTATGGTGATAAGCCGGAGGCGCTTTGCCTCGCGCATGATGCTCTGCAGGTAGTTTTGTACCCTTAAAGCAACGTCGATCGTTCCGCGCTTCTTGATCGCTTCCAAGGGCTGCATGAGGTCATGGGTGTCGAGGTCGACAATGGCGCGGCCGCCGATCAGCGGGAACACGTGGGTTTTGAGGCGGCTCATCACAGTCTTGGAATGGCCTGGTGCCCACTTGGCCGACATTTCCGTATGCCAGTCGAGCGCAACGCTTTCAAAGGTTCTGCCTTTGATCACGGCTTCCGCCTTGGCTTGGTGCTTGGTCTCTATGGGATCAATACCATCCGCCAGCATTCGCTTGACGTCCAAGCGCTTGCGGCGAGCATCGGCAAGGCCAATGACGGGGTAGTTGCCGAACGAGGTCAGTCCTTCCCGTCCGTCAGGTTTGACGTAACGGAGCCGCCAGCCTTTGCGGCCATTGGGTTGGACTAGGAGATAGAGGCCATCGCCGTCGAAAAGCTTGTAGGCGCGGTCTGTAGGTTTTGCCAAGCGGCAAGCTGCGTCGGAGAGCGGAGCTGTGGTGCGCGACATAAGGGTACTCCCTTTTATCGAAGTGACCTGTATCCCAAACTCTACCCCTAAAACGGTTGGAATCCACCAGTTTCTGACGGAAACCGATGGAACGCCAAAACGAAAAAACCCGCCAGAAGGCGGGTTTTTCGGGGGTTCCAGAGATTTTGAAAGCATTCTTTGGAACCTTGTATGGTGCCGGCACCAGGAGTCGAACCCGGGACCTACTGATTACAAGTCAGTTGCTCTACCAACTGAGCTATACCGGCGTGTTAGGGCGACGATTATAGCGATTGCCAAGCTTCTGTAAACCCCTGAATTCTGACTATTTTTGCAGATACCAAGGTTTTTTTACGCTTGCTGCTTTTTCCTACCCTCGACAGCCTCAAATCCGACTCAATTGCCGTCGCCACACTGGTCCGTAAATTTCATGTACGCCAACACCTGCGTCTCGCCTTTGGCGTCCAGGTAGGTCATGCGCGCGTTGACCACGCCGCATCCCGAGCGGGTGTCTTCGGTGGTCGACAGTACGCGCTGAATATCCGGCTTATGGCTTGCCTCGGCATGCGCGGTGAAGGTCAAGCCAAACAGGCTGGCGGCGATTAGGGTTTTCCAGTGGTTGGTGTTCATGGTGATGGCCTCGCAGGTGCAATGGTGGGGTGAGGCCATTGAATGCCGGGGAGGTATCCGGGCTGTGTCGCGCAGTGCGGGTTTTGTTTCGTTGTGTATGGCGTGAGGATCTATGTACTTGTTGATACGAACGGCGAGCTGCATTGGTTGAAAAACACACAGTGATCGCCTAGTGCGTTGTTTTATAGATGTATATCTTCTGGCGAAAGCAGAGCCATAAAAATGGCGCCATGCCGCTCATCTGAAAGGTTTTGGATACAAACACCAGAATACTGACACCATCACTGTGATATCACACAATGCGGCCCAATTATCATTGGCCCGACAGGGAGGAGCAGCCGGTGGGGCGTGCAGATCACATCACCAAGCTATACGCCGCGCTGGCTGAGCCTTGTTTGCGTGAGTCGCAGGTGGCGGTGCCTTTTCAGCAGTTGTTGGATCAGCTGAATCAGGGCGCCGCGCCCTATCGTCATGAGGCGGTAGAGGGGCCGCATGGCGTGGTGTATACGGATGCGGTGGCACCCAAGGTCGTGGTGGTGGTTTCCGCCACTGGCGGTGTGGGGCGCAGCACGTTGGCGGCTGCGCTTGCCAGTGGTTTGCAGCGCCAGGGCCACCCGGCGCTGGCGTTGGAGCTGGACCCGCAAAACGCGCTGCGCCATCACTTGTGCCCAGGCTTTGATGTGCCCGGCCTGGGCGCTACCAGCCTGCTTAATCAAACCTGGCAGGCGTTGCCCAAGCGCGGGTTTGCCGGCTGCCAGCTGGTGACTTTTGGCGAGACCGATGCTGTGCAGCAGCAAAGCCTTAATCGCTGGCTCGGCCAGGACCAGGCATTTCTCGCCAAGCGCCTGGCCGGGCTGGGGCTCAATGCGAGTGACACGGTGGTGATCGATGTGCCGGCGGGTAATACGGTGTACTTGAGCCAGTCGCTGTCGGTGGCCGATGTGGTGCTGGTGGTGGTGCAGCCGGATGCCGCGTCGTTTCGCCGTTTGGCCAAGATGGATGAGGTGCTCGCGCCGTACCTTGCGGGGGAGGCGCCACCTCAGCGGTTTTACGTAATCAACCAGGTCGACGCTGGCCAGTCTTTTAGCCAGGACATGGCCGGAGTGTTCAAGCTGCGCTTGGGCGATGCCGTACTCGGCACCGTCCAGCGTGACGTTTCGTTCAGCGAGGCGCAGGCCTATGGGCGCGACCCGTTTGACCCTGCGTTGAACAGCGGCGGCTCCCAGGATGTGAGTGCGTTATGCCGGGCGTTGAGCGTTCGCATGCATTTATCGAGCAGTGGTCATTAAATTGACCATTTACCGCTTGTCTAAAAAATGATCAGCTAAAACAGCAAAATAATGACACTTTCCCGCGTCTGTCACAGAATGCTTCACTAAGACGCCCATAATAAGACCTGCGGTAAGTGCCTGCTTGCCGACCTTCACGTCTTTAGCTGCGTCGTGAGGAGCTGCCCATGAGCCTTAGCGAAGAGCTGTTGACGTTGTTCGGCAAGAACGTCAGCCATGATGCCAACGGTATTAATGCACGCATGCACTTTTTTGGCAGTGTGCCCGCAAACGAAAACACCCTTCCCCAATCGACTCATCTCGCAGCGCTGCGCCCCAAAGTGGTGGCGTTGGTGTCGATCAATGGCGGCGTCGGCCGCAGCACCCTGGCCACGGCGTTGAGCAGCGGTTTGCAGCGCCATGGCGAGTCAGTGGTGGCGCTGGACCTGGACCCGCAGAATGCCCTGCACCATCACTTTGGCGTCAGTGGCACCTTGCCGGGTATCGGCCGTACCAGCCTGGCGCATGGGCAGTGGAGCCCGCTGCAGCAGCTTGGCTTTGCCGGTTGCCAAGTGATTACCTTTGGCGATATCGACATCGAGCAACAGGAAAACCTCGAGCGCTGGCTCAAGCACGAACCCAGCTGGTTGGCGCAACGCCTGGCGGCGCTGGGCTTGAGCGAGCGGCAGACGGTGATCATCGATACGCCCGCCGGTAACAACGTGTACTTCCATCAAGCACTTAACGTGGCCGATGTGGTGCTGGTTATTGCCCAGGCGGATGCCGCGTGCCTGGGCACCCTTGATCATCTGGATGGATTGCTCGCGCCGCACCTGGAGGGTGAACGCCCGCCGGTGGTGCATGTGGTGGTCAATCAAGTGGATGAGAGCAACGCCTTTAGCCTGGATATGCTGGAGGCGTTCAAACAGCGCCTGGGCAAAGCGCCGTTGGAGGTGCATCGCGATATGGCGATCAACGAAGCGCTGGCGTTCGCGGCCGATCCGTTGGACAGCGCCACAAAGCGGCTGGCCGGCGACGATATCAACGAGATTTGCCGCGTGCTGAAAGCACCGAAAAGAACCGCATAAATCGCGCTTTATGCACTTAGCGCCAAATGCTTATGCACAATCGGTTGGTTTCGCCTGTCACGAAACAGCCACTTTGTGGAGCCGTTCTCAACACGCTGCAACTGCCTGTTTTGTGTGCGTTTTATTTTATGAACAAAAAATGACCAGGGTGGGTTTTGGTCTGTAGCGCTGATAGCTACAGGCTCTGTAAAGAATTCATCAACAGAGTTATCCACAGGGCGCGTGTAGGAAGTTTCGCCCCTTAATCGCGCTCCGCCAGCACCATCAAGTTGCGCGGCGTTAGCGTGGGTTCGCAGAAGGTGCCTATCTCAACCTTGTAGCCCTGTTCTTTCAGGAACAGCGCCCGATCCAGGACCAGCCACAGTTCCAGCGGCCGCCGAAACAATCCCCTGACCAACTCGAGGTTGCGCACCTCGGCCAGGCGCCGCCAGCCGTGTGCTTCCAGCGCCGCCCAATCCTGTTCACCTGTGGATAAATTCTTGAGGCGCGCCAGTTCCTGGCAGTAATCAGCGAAGGGCTTATCCAGCCAGCTGGCGGGCAGAGATGGCGTGGGCAGGTATTCATCGCGGCCACGCAGTTGGCGTTGCAACTGGTCGAAACCCAGGCGCCGGGCCATGGACGTGTCCCGTTGCTGGCGCACGCGATTGCCGGCGGTGACGGTTTCGCTCAGGGGTAACCCCAGGTCATCGACCGAAAGCTGTAGTTGCGAGGCACGCCCGGCGGTCGACAAGGCTTGATAGCGCTCGGCGCCGATGCGGTTATAGCAGCAAGGTGCCAGCGCCAGGCGTTTGCAGCCCGCCGCACTGGCTACGTGCAACAGCCGCACATGCAGATCGCCGCAGGCATGCAAGGCGACGGGCGTGTGCTCGGCGTTGAGCGCCACATCGGCCATCACGTCTTGCAGGCGATGGGTCACGGCCAGGCCGTGATGGTCGCTCAAAGCCTGGCCCGAGGCGATCAGCGCCGGGTCGTATTCAAGGCAGGTCAGTTGTTGGCCGGGTTGCAGCAAGCGGCGGCCGAGGTGGCCTTTGCCGGCGCACCAGTCCAGCCAATGCTTGGGTGTTGCAGCAAAATTCAGCGCGGTGCCGAACGCCTCGATTTGCTGCCATTTGCGCCCGGGCACATCCACGTTCAGGCGATGGCGGGCAGGCTCCAGGGTGTGTGCGGGTAACTTATCCACAGCGCTGAGCTGCGCGGCCTGAAATGCCAGCTGTGGAAAAGGCGCGGGCGCCGGCAGTTCATACGGGTGGTTGTGACAGGCTTCGGCATCGGCCAGCGAGCGCTGGCGCAGCCATTGGGCCAGCTCGGGGTGCTGGTGTTCCCAGGGTAAGTGCAGGTGCGTAAAGGGCCGTGGTCGCCACAGCCCTTGGTGCTCGATTAGAAACGCATCCAGCGCCGCGAAGCGTGCTTCAACGTCCCTGGCAAGCATCGACGCGCAGCCAGCGTTCGAGCAGTTTGAAGCCGCGCACCAGGATGTAGGCCATCAGCAGGTAGAACAGCCCGGCCGCGAAGAAGATCTCCACAGGTAAATAGGTGCGGGCGATGATGGTGCGCGCCATGCCGGTCAGTTCCAGCAGGGTGACGGTGCTGGCCAGGGCGCTGGCCTTGAGCATCAGGATTACTTCGTTGCTGTACGCTGGCAGGCCGATGCGCGAGGCACGCGGCAGGATGATGTAAAACAGCGTCTTGGGTTTGGACATGCCCAGGGCGCGCGCCGCTTCGATCTCACCCGGCGGGATGGCCTGGATAGCGCCGCGCAGGATCTCGGCGATATACGCGGCGGTGTGCAAGGTCATCGTGGCCGTGGCACACCAGAACGGATCGCGCAGGTAGGGCCACATGAAGCTCTCACGCACCGCGTCGAACTGCGCCAGGCCGTAATAGACCAGGAACAACTGCACCAGCAGCGGTGTGCCACGGAAGAAGAAAATGTAGGCGTAGGGCAGGGCGCTCACGTACCAGCGGCGCGAAGAGCGCGCGATACCCAGCGGAATCGCCAGCAGCAAACCGGCGATCACGGCGATAGCCACCAGTTCCAGGGTCAGGGTTGCACCCTGGGCCAGTTTGGGCAGCCACTTGATGATCACGGCCCAGTTCAGGCCCAGGTCGAAGTGCGACAGCCAGCTGTAGTCACCGCTCATTGGGTGCTCCTTGCAAAGCCGCGGGCGGCGCGTTTTTCCAGGAAGTGCATGCCGGTCATGGCCAGCACGGTGAGGCCCAGGTACATAAAGGCTGCCACCATAAAGAAGGTGAACGGCTGCTTGGTCACGGTCACGCCGATCTGTGCGTGACGCATGATTTCTTCAAGGCCGATCACCGACACCAGCGCGGTGTCTTTCATCAGGATCATGAACAGATTGCCCAGGCCCGGCAGGGCGATGCGCCACATCTGCGGCATGATCAAGCGGGTGAAAATTCGAAACTTCGACAGGCCCAGCGCCACACCGGCTTCGCGGTGGCCCTTGGGAATGGCGAGAATCGCACCGCGGAACACTTCCGTGGCGTACGCGCCAAAGCACAGGCCCAGGGCGATAACCCCGGCGGCAAAGGCGCTGAGGGAAAGGTCGGGGTTACCCAAAAACTCGCCCAGGGCACGCATCAGGTTGACGGTGCCGAAGTAAATCAGCAGCACCCACAACAGCTCGGGAATGCCCCGGACGATGGTCGAGTAAGCGCCGCCCAGCCATTGCAACGGCTTATACGGTGAAGTCTTGGCCAAGGCGCCGGCAAGGCCGAGCACCAGCCCCAGGCACAGGGCCGTGAGCGCCAGTTTGACGGTCATCAGCGCGCCAGCGGCAAGCGCCGGGCCGAATCCGTAGAGATCGAAATTCATGGTGTTTTCATATCGCGGCAGGCATTGCTGAAAGCCGGCGCGCTACTAACCAATAGAAGCGCGCCGGTCAGGCCGTTCAGATCATTCGATGCTGAACGGGAAGTACTTGTCGTTGATCTTCTTGTAGGTGCCGTCTGCCTTGATCTCTGCCAGGGCTTTGTTCAGGCGCTCGCGCAGCGGGTCGCCCTTGCGTACGGCGATACCGATCTTGTCGCTTTCTACCACAGGGTCGCCTTTGAATTCATAAGGCTTGCCGGCATCGCTCTTGAGCCATTCGTACTGCACGTACTTGTCGGCCAGGATGCCGTCGAGGCGGCCGGAAGTCAGGTCGAGGTAGGCGTTTTCCTGGGTGTCGTAAAGGCTGGTCTTGGTGTCCGGCAGCTTGTCTTCCAGGTAAGTGCCGGCCAGTGTCGCGCGCTGCGCACCGATGGTCTTGCCCTTCAGGTAATCCGCGTCGGGCTTGAAGTCGGTTGTGGCTTTGGGTGCGATGAATTGCAGCTTGTTGGAGTAGTACGGGTCGGTGAAGTCGACGGCTTGCTTGCGCTCATCGGTGATCGACAGCGAAGAAATCAGGAAGTCGAACTTCTTGGCGTTCAGGGCCGGGATGATGCCGTCCCAGTCGGACACATACACGTCGCACTTCTCGACTTTCATCTTGGCGCACAGGGCATCACCGATGTCTTTGTCGAAGCCCACAACGTTGCCGCTGGCGTCTTTATTGTTGAAGGGCGGGTAGGCCGCTTCGATCCCCATGGTCAAGGTCTCTGCCATGGCCGTGGCGCTGAACGCCATCGAAACGGCCGCGGCCAGAAGGAATTTTTTATAGTTCTGCATGCATGTTGCTCCGTTAGCGGTTGCTGGACATGAATTGTTTGCAGCGCGCCGAAAGCGGGTTTTCAAACACCTGCTGTGGCGATCCTTGCTCTTCTACCAGGCCCTGGTGCAGGAACACCACTTCACTGGAAACCTGACGGGCAAAGCCCATTTCATGGGTGACCAGTAGCATGGTGCGGCCTTCTTCGGCCAGCGCGCGGATCACATTAAGTACTTCCTGGACCATTTCCGGGTCAAGCGCCGATGTCGGCTCGTCGAACAGGATGACCTTGGGCTGCATCGCCAGGGTGCGTGCAATCGCTGCCCGTTGTTGCTGGCCGCCGGACAGTTGCGCCGGGTACGCGTGGCGCTTGTCACTGATGCCGACCTTGGCCAGCAGGGCTTCGGCCACTTCTATCGCTTCGGCTTTGCTCTGGCCGAGCACACGGCGGGGTGCCTCGATGATGTTGTCGAGGATGCTCATGTGCGGCCACAGGTTAAAGTTTTGAAACACAAAACCGATTTCGCTGCGCAGGCGGTTGATCTGTTTGCCGTCGGCGGCCATCAGCTCGCCGTTTTTCGCGGCCTTGAGCTTGAGCTCTTCACCGGCCACCAGGATCTGGCCCTGATGCGGGTTTTCCAGCAGGTTGATGCAACGCAAAAAGGTGGACTTGCCGGAACCGGAGGAACCCAGGATCGAGATCACGTCGCCGTCGCGGGCGGTCAGCGAGATACCTTTAAGTACCTCCAGCTCACCATAGCGTTTATGCAAGTTGCGGATTTCAAGCGCGGGCGCGGCCTCAGCCATGTGCGGTCCTCATTGTGTTCAGTGCATTCTTGCTGTTGGGCCGCCTTCCTGGCGAGGCGCCAAGCTAGCATAGCGTTCGGATGGCAGCCAACAGCGCTGCGGACGGTTAACGGGTGGTCTGCGGCAGGGTGTCGCATCGGCACAGCAGCGTGTCGCGCTATCAACAACCTACAGACGTTTGAACCCGATAAATCCACAGGCTTCACGTAAAAAAGGGCGCGATGGTGCCAGCTTTGGCCGGGTGTTGGAAGGGTTAACCGGGCAAACGGTCCTTATCAGCCCTTTTATGGAGCGTCACGTACTTTTTGTGTGTGTTTTTGGTGCGTATTTTCGTGTCGCAGTTGGGTCGCACGGTAACGCTATAGCGCAATGCCATAGTTCTCAACGACTTGCGTGAGCTAATGAATTGTCCTACAGCCCGCGTCAATCGTGGCTCTGTAATATTTTGGCGCAAATCTTGCGTAAAAAATAAAGAACGCCCCGTTGGTTTCTTTTCACGAGAAGGATCGCAGGCCGGGCGGACCGTTTTCGCAATTCCTCGCAAAGGTGTGTCAATGAGTAGTACGCAAAGCTCCAATGACCTCGAACAGGGGCTCAAACCGCGTCACGTCACCATGCTGTCGATTGCCGGCGTTATTGGTGCCGGTTTGTTTGTCGGCTCCGGCCACGCGATTGCAGCCGCCGGCCCGGCCGTACTGCTGGCGTACGCCGCTGCGGGCACGCTGGTGGTGTTGGTGATGCGCATGCTCGCCGAAATGGCCGTGGCCTCGCCGGACACCGGTTCGTTCTCCACCTATGCCGACCGCGCAATCGGTCACTGGGCCGGTTTCACCATCGGCTGGCTGTACTGGTGGTTCTGGGTGTTGGTGATTCCACTGGAAGCCAACGCCGCTGCGACCATCCTGAATGCCTGGTTCCCCGATGTGGCGATCTGGGCGTTTACCCTGATCATCACCTTGCTGCTCACGGCTACCAACCTGTTCAGCGTGAAGAACTACGGCGAGTTCGAGTTCTGGTTTGCGCTGATCAAAGTCGTGGCGATTGTGGCGTTTGTGATCCTTGGCCTTGCGGCAATTTTCGGCTTCCTGCCGACCAGCCAGGTCAGCGGTGTTTCGCACCTGTTTGACACCCAAGGCTTCATGCCTAACGGCATGGGTGCGGTATTGGCAGCGATCCTGACCACCATGTTCTCGTTCATGGGCACCGAGATCGTCACCATCGCAGCGGCCGAATCGAAGAACCCTGGCCAGCAAATCACCAAGGCCACCAACTCGGTGATCTGGCGGATTGGTTTGTTCTACCTGCTGTCGATCTTCATCGTCGTGTCCCTGGTGCCATGGAATGATCCGACCCTGGCGGCGGTAGGTTCCTACCAGACCGTGCTTGAGCGCATGGGCATCCCGAATGCCAAGCTTATCGTTGACCTGGTGGTATTGGTTGCCGTGACCAGCTGCCTCAACTCGGCGCTGTATACTGCCTCGCGCATGCTGTTCTCCCTGGGCCGTCGCGGTGATGCACCGGCCGTGGCCAAGCGCACCAACAAAAGCGGTACGCCTTACTGGGCAGTGTTGCTGTCGACCGGCGCTGCGTTCCTGGCGGTATTCGCCAACTACGTGGCCCCGGCTGCAGTGTTCGAATTCCTGCTGGCCAGTTCCGGCGCCATTGCGCTGCTGGTGTACCTGGTGATCGCCGTGTCGCAACTGCGCATGCGCCAGAAACGCACGGCAGCGGGTGAGAAGATTGTGTTCAAGATGTGGCTGTTCCCCGGCCTGACCTACGCGGTGATGGTGTTCATCGTCGGTACGCTGACCATCATGCTGTTCCAGGAAGCCCACCGCGTCGAGATCATCGCGACCGGCATTCTGAGCTTGCTGGTGGTGTTGGCGGGGCTGTTTGTGGCGAGCCGTCGCAAGGCGCAGAAGGTAGGCGCAGCGGTGCTCAATTGATGTGATGAACTGCGGTGCCAGAAGCGCCGCAGTTAAAAAAAGTGTGGGAGCGGGCTTGCTCGCGAAAGCGGTGTTTCAGTCGCCAGATGTGCTGGCTGATCCACCGCCTTCGCGGGCAAGCCCGCTCCCACATTTGTTTTGTGTCAGCCAGCTGAATCAGCCATAAACACTGAACTCTGTGGGAGCCGGGCTTGCCCGCGATGACGGGCTGGCAGTCAATAAATTCCTCGCCTGACACACCGCATTCGCGAGCAAGCCCGCTCCCACAGTTGTTTTGTGTCAGTCAGCTGAGTTGGCCAGAAACACTGAACCCTGTGGGAGCCGGGCTTGCCCGCGATGACGGGCTGGCAGTCAATAAATTCCTCGCCTGACACACCGCCATCGCGGGCAAGCCCGCTCCCACAGTTGTTTTGTGTCGGTCAGCTGAATTGGCCATAAACACTGAACTCTGTGGGAGCCGGGCTTGCCCGCGATGACGTGCTGGCAGTCAATAAATTCCTCGCCTGACACACCGCCATCGCGGGCAAGCCCGCTCCCACATTTTGTTGTGTATCAGTCCTGGGAGTTGGTCAGCGCCTGGGATGCCGCCACGTAATCGGCCTGGAACTGCGGGGATTCAATCCACGCCAGCGCCGCGGCTTCATCCTCGGTATCCGTTGCCCACTGGCGATATTCGATCAGCGCCGCCAGGATAAAATCTGTCGCGTCTTCTTCGCCTTCCTGCTCCAGCACCACGGCCAGCAGTGGGTGCGCCAGGAATGCCGCACACAGCGCCTGCTGGCTGGTCTCGCCAGCGACGCGCATCTCCACAAACAGCTCGGTCAAATCCACCGACTCAAGGTCAATGCGGCTGTCGTCGCCAGCGAACGCATCCGGCTTGGTCGCGACGGCGCGCTGGGTGCGGTTTTGCTTGGCCTTGGCCTTGGCCCGGTGGGCACGTTTTTGCTGCTTGTTCGGCGAGGCCATGGGCTCAACGTCCTTGGGTACTTAATCGGTGTGGGGTATTGAAGCGCAGGTTGGGGGAAATCCCAAGAGCTTCTGTGATGCTTCGCCTGTGAGCGTGCGTTCTGTCAGTAACTCCAGTTCGGCACGTAGCTCCTCCTCGCTAGGTAGCACTAGTTTGTACTTACTGGCGAATAACTGTTCGTGGCCTTCGAGTACGGAGTAACGCACAACAGAGGCATCTTTGTGTGAGCAAAGAATAATTCCCACTGTGGGGCCGTCTTCGGGGCTGCGTTTCAAGTCGTCGTACATGCGCACATACATGTCCATCTGTCCGATGTCCTGATGAGTCAGCTCTCCGCGTTTTATATCGAAAATTACAAAGCACTTGAGCAGGTAGTTGTAGAACACTAAGTCAAGGTAGTAGTCCTTGCTTTCGGTGCTGATTCTTTGCTGGCGGGCGACAAAGGCGAATCCTTTACCTAGCTCAAGCAGAAAGCTTTGCAGCTGTTTAATCAGCGCATGCTCGATATCGCTTTCCAAGAGCAGCCCAGGGTTGGGCAGCCCTAGGAACTCCAGAAGTACGGGGTCGCGAACAAACTCTCTTGGGCTTTGTTTCAGGCAGTTAATTTTGGCAGCTGCTTCTTCTTTGACTGCGCTGCGATCTTGACTGGCGAGTAAGCGTTCATAGTAAAGCGTGCCGATTTGGCGCTCCAGGGCTCGAGTGGTCCAGTTTTGGGTGGCGGACTCGTTCATGTACCACTCTCTTGCATTCGCGTTTTCGACTCGCAGTAGAGTGCGGTAGTGAGTCCAGCTTAATTCGCGACGCAGTGCGTCGTATTTTGGGAATACAAGAAAAAAGCCCCGCATGTGTCGAAGGTTTGTTGCATCAAACCCTTTTCCATAGCGGCCGGTCAGCTCGCTGGCCAGAGTTCGCAGCAGTTTTTTGCCATATTTGGCGCGAGTACTTCCTTGCTGTTCAAATTCGACAATGTGGCGCCCGATTTGCCAGCAGGTCAGCACCTGAATGGCATCCACGGAACGTAGAGCTTGTTGGCGCGCCGCATGGATGAGTTTGATCAGGTTGGCGAGCAAAGGACTCAGCTGCGGATCATCGGCGCAAGGTGCTGGCGGTATTTTCATGAGTTCTTCGCAGTCGTTGGGCGAAGAAGAATCTCAGGTAAAGCCGCCAGAAACACTTCGATGGAAAGGTGCGATGGCGTAGGAAATACGGAGCTTTTGAGTAGGTTGTTTAACCCGTCACCTGCCGACCTGGAGTATTGGCGGTCAGCTCGCCTTTCTGCAGCCATTCCAGCGCAATCGGCCACAACCGGTCCTGATATTCACTGCGAAAAAAAGCGAAATGCCCGACGGCTTTTTCACCGATGTCATCGGGCGCGATTCGCAGGTGAGTGCGCGCGCTGTTTTCAAAATAGCCCAGCAGTCGCTCAATAGCCGCCACAGTCCCAAAAGGGTCGTCGGTGATGCTAATGGCCAGCAACTGCGCATTCACACGGGCAAATGGCAGTTCACCCAGGCCGCGCCCGCTGGGGCGCGTTTCATAGCGCGGTGTCGGCATGCTCCAGTCGCGCACCACGCCTGCCGGTGTGTCTTCCAGCCAGCCCATGCGCTTGCCGGGAAAATAGCCGTACAGGGCCGTCACCAGCGGCATCACCACATGCCATTTGGCAAACATGCGCCAGCGCCCGCTCGCCGCGTAATCGCGCCAGTACGCAAACTGTGCGCCGACCGTCACGATGCGCCGAATCACCGCGCCGCAAGCACCGAGCCCTGCCGCGCACCCACCGAAACTGTGGCCGACCACATCAATCGGCTGCCCCGGAAACTCCCGCTGTGCGCGCTGCAGCATCGCCTCGAAATCCAGTACGCCCCAGTCCGACCACGACGCCTTGAAGCCTCGCAACGCGCCGCTGCGGGATTCGCCGATGCCACGGTAGTCGTAGGTGATCACGTCGAAACCGTTGGCAAACAGGTAGTCGGCGAAGCGTGAATAGTGGCGGCAGCGGACCGAGGTGGCGGCGTTGATGATGACGACCGGGCGTTCGAAGTCGGTGCGCGGGTGGCGCCAGGTGAAGCCCCCAATCAGGTAACCGTCGGCAGCGAGCTCCTTGAAGGGATCGCTGTGGCCTGGTTTGGAGTTGATCGCAGCCATTCGCAAAGAGGCGTCATTCAAGTTCATCGTTTATCGGCCCGTGCCTGTTTTTATTTTTTTAGTAACAGTTGTTCAGTTTGCCAGCACTTGTGCCCTCTCTGACAGGGCTACTAATGTTCGGCACTTACTGATAACGCCACACATCCGAGAGGAACGACAGCAAACCATGGACCGTTTAGACTGGCAGGTACCCATTACGGAGGTCTCTATGAGCATTCCCCTTTCTCCCATCGTTTCGGAATTTGAAACCGAGGAGCAGGCTGCCAGTTATGACCTTTGGTTCCGCGCCAAAGTGCAGGCTTCGATTGATGACCCACGCCCAAGTATTCCGCATGACGAGGTCATGGCTGAAATGCGAGCTTTGATTGAGTTGAAGCGAAAAGAGCGTGATGCGAGTTGAGTGGCGGCCTGAGGCGCGGGCTGAACTCAGAGCAATTTTGAATTATATCGTTGAGCACAATGTTGCGGCGGCCAGTCTTCTGAACGAAGCCATTGAGGCTGCGACAACTGCGCTTCTTCAGCATCCTTACCTGTACCGCTTGGGGAGGGTCTCGGGCACACGAGAAATTGTTGTGCATCCCAATTATCTGGTGATTTATCGCATTACAGATTGGATTGAGATACTGACGGTGCTCCATGCTCGCCAGGAATACCCCTGATACGCGCCCAACTTTTACCACTCGACCTCCTGCCAGTAGATGCCTAGGCTTGCACCTTTGCAATCGACTCGAGTGTCCTAATGACCCGCGACACCCTCGAACACAACCAAATCCCGATCTACTTCGCCGCCGTGCTCCTGGCGGCCGCATTTGGCGTGTTCGCCCCCTTGTCAGCCCAAGGCCTCGGTGTGTTGGTCACGCCTGCCATTGCAGTGCTGATGTATGCCATGTTCCTGCAAATTCCGTTTCTGGACTTGCGCCAGGGCTTGGGCAACAAACGCTTCATCGGCGCATTGCTGCTGGCCAATTTCATTCTGGTGCCCTTGCTGGTGTGGGCATTGACCCGAGGCCTGGTGGAGCGCCCGGCGTTGCTGGTGGGCGCGTTGCTGGTGTTGCTCACGCCGTGTATCGATTACGTGGTGGTGTTCACCCATATCGGCAAGGGTGACTCGCGGCTGATGCTGGCGGCGACGCCGGTGCTGTTGTTGCTGCAACTGGTGCTGCTGCCGGTGTACCTGGGTTTTATGCTGGGCGCGCAGTCCGCCGTGGTGGTGGCGGTGGGGCCGTTTGTCGAGGCGTTCCTGTTGCTGATTGTGCTGCCGATGGTCCTGGCGGTGTTGACCACCTCCCTGGCGCGGCGCTCAAGCACTATCAATCTTTGGAACAACGCCTGGGCCTGGATGCCAGTGCCGGCAATGGCGCTGGTGTTGTTTGTGGTCATCGGTTCGCAGATTACTTCGGTGGTGCGCGATATCGCGTTGTTGCTGCCGGTGATTCCGGTGTACCTCGGCTTCCTGTTGCTGGCGCCGCTGATGGGCGCGCTGGCTGCGCGGCTGTTTGCGTTGCCTGCGGTTACCGCGCGGGCGGTGACGTTCAGTGCTTCGACACGCAACTCGTTGGTGGTGCTGCCACTGGCGTTGGCGCTGCCTGAAGATGTGCGCGGTCTGGCCGCAACGGCGGTGATTGTGCAAACCCTGCTTGAACTGGTGGGCGAGTTGCTCTACATCCGGCTGATTCCCGCGCTGGTGTGGCGCGTCGGTCGATAAGTCCATAAATACTCGGATTTGTTCAGGCGTTATTCAGGGGCGGAGTCGGCACCATGGAGTCGGCGTTCCCCACCTGAAAGGACATTCGATGGACCACCGCAGCCGTTATCGCCTGGAGTCGCTGGGCCTGTTTCTGATTGCTTTATTACTGTTCACCTTGGGCATCTGGGACGAGCAACCCCAAGGCTTTGACGGGCGCTGGGCGTTGTTCATGCAGGAAATGTTTCGCCATGGCGCGAGTCTTTTCCCTACCACCTACGGTCAGCCGTATCCGGACTATCCCGGCACTGCGACCTTCTTCAGCTTTGTATTTGCCCGCTTGTTCGGTGCGCCGAACCACCTGGCCAACGTGCTGCCGACGGCCCTCGCTGCGGCGGGCATGATCGCCCTGGTCTATCGCCTGCTGGCGCCGTTCAGTCGGCCTTGGGCATTGCTGACGGTGCTGCTCACGCTGCTCACCACCCAACTGCTCGACAAGTCGCGCTCGGTCTGCCTGGACTTGATGGTCGCGCTGTTATGCGTAGGCAGCTTCTACCTGCTGCACACGGGGGAGCGTCTCGGGTCACGGCTTCGACAGTTGGCGGTGTTCCCGTTGTTTGTGCTGGCCTTCGCGATTCGTGGGCCTTTGGGCCTTATCGAAGTCTGCGGCGTGGTGTGCGTTTACTGGGCGCTGGGCCGGCCGGGTGAGCGGGTCAAGCAGGTGCTGATTCATGGTTTTGTCGGGCTGGCGTTGCTCGGGGCCTGCTGGTGGGCGTTGATGAAGCTGGCGCGGGTCAGCGGTGGCGATGCCTTTGCCGACGAGGTGTTCAGGATGCAAGTCAGTGGGCGCCTCGACGAGTCCGGCGAGCCGTTCTACTTCTACTTCAAGCTGAGTTTGTACCGCTATTTCCCGGTGGTGCCATTGGCGTTGGCGGCGATGATCGCGCTGCGGCATCGCTGGTCTGAGCGCTGGGCCAACGAAGACGTGCAAATGGTGGTGCGGCTGGCGGCCTGTGGCCTGATGATCTTGCTCGGGCTGTCGGTGCCGCACTTCAAGCGCGCCTACTACATTCTGCCGATGGTGCCGATGTTTGCCGCTGTCGCGGCCTATGGGCTGCTCCAGGCGCAAAACTGGTTCGTCGGCGTGCGCCGCTGCTACGAATGGCTTGTCGTGGCGCTACCGGCGTTGTGCGTGGTGGTGTTGTTTATCTGCCGGCACACCTGGCAGAAGCACGGTTACTGGCCCGACGTGTCGCTGCCGCCGTTGATCGGTGTGTGGGTCGTGCTGCAAGTGGCGGCGCTGATTGCCTGGCGTCGCCCGTTGCGCCTGGTGTGGCTGAGTGTGATCGCATTGGCGGCGCAATGGGTGCTGCTGGTGGTGGTGATCGATCCGGCCAAGGACCTGCAATACGACACCCGCAAGTTTGTCAGCCAGGTCGAGGCACTGCGCGCGTCGCAGCCGGGGCCATTGGTGTTTGTCGACCTTGGCCGCGACACCTGGGCTATCCGCTACATGATGAACCTGACGCACGATGAGCAACCGCTGTTCGTCGCCGGTAACGAGCCCGAAAAGCTCGCCACCCTGCCGCGTCCATCCTGGGTGCTGGTGCCGCGCAAAGAAGCAGCGCTGCTCAAGGGCACGCCGATGGAGCAGCAGGCGCCGAACTTCGAAGGGCGGCTTAACGATAACCCGCTGATGGTGTTTCTACTGAAGTAGGCAGGCGCCTACTTGCACTGGTAGCCCTCGGGCATCGTCACGGTGTAGTTGCGCTGCACGCGGTCCTGGAAGTTCAGGTTCTGCAGGCCCTGTTCGACCAGGAAGGCTTCGATCTTGGCGGCCTGGCAGTCTTCGTTGTAGGACATCACCCGCAACACGTACACCGCGCGCCGGCTTGCTTCGTCACGCGCGGTGGCGGTGAAGGTGGTGAGCGTGGTGTAGCCGGTGCGCTCCGAAGTGCCCACCGGGCCGTAGGTGGTGTTCGGCTTGCTGGTGCAGGTCAACTGGTCGGCTTTCTTTTTGTTCTTCTTGCACTCGGTGGTGGTGCTGGTGGGCACCTGGCCGTAGTCGGTGGCGGTGTAGCGGTAAGTGACCTGCTTGCTGTCGACATCCAGGACGATGGTCATTTTGATCGGCCCATGGTTCTTGGGCAGGCTGGCATCGGTATACACCTCGCGAAAGCCCTGGTCCTTCATGGCGCTGACCATGTCCCGCAGGTAGTAGCGGGCATTGAGCGTGTTTTGCGCACTGCCGCCCACGGACGTGGTCACCAGCACCAGCGCCTGTCGATCAAAGTGATAGTCCGGATCCGGTGTTGCGTTGATCGAGACATCCATTTGTGTGGCGCAGCCACTGAGCAACGCTGTCAGCAGCAACAGCGCGCAGAACAAGTACCGGTTCATCAAATAACTACCTTGCAACAGAAAATTCAGTAACAGCTAAACGATCGAGCAGCGGGATAAATAACCCTCGGGTGTGGATCGGGCGGGGCATTGGCCCGCGGCCACTAAATCGCAGGCAATAAAAAACCCCAAGGAATCATCTTCGCTTGGGGTTTTTCGGTATTATTGGTGCCCAGAGACGGAATCGAACCGCCGACACGGGGATTTTCAATCCCCTGCTCTACCGACTGAGCTATCTGGGCAACGGGGCGCATTAAACGGGTTTTTCAGGGGGTCGTCAAGCAAGTTTTCAAAAAATATTTAATTATTACCGTCGCTTACGTGCCGACCCCGGTTTTTGATCAATTATTGAGCAGGCGGCACGTAGCCGTCGGCCTTGGCGTAATCCTCGCCGGAAAAGAACTTGTCCATTTCGCCCGCCAGGTATTTACGGTCTTCGGCGTTCATCATGTTCAGGCGTTTTTCGTTGATCAGCAGGGTCTGGTGTTTCAGCCAGTCGCCCCAGGCCTGGGCAGAGATATGTTCGAAAATATCCTGGCCCTTGGCGCCTGGGTACGGAGGACGTTCCAGGCCTGGCAGTTCTTCTTTGTACTTGCGGCACATTACGGTGCGGGTCATGACGAAACTCCTGCGTTCAATACGTCGGCCGCGCGCTTCAGCAGTTTTTTCACCGGGGCGGCAAGGCCCAGGCGCGGCGGGGTGGCGAGGTTATACCAGAGCCAGTCGGCCTCGGCCACGTGATGGGCGGATTCCTCGACCTGCACCAGCCAGGGTTCGATGGCCAGCTGGAAGTGGCTGAAGGTGTGGATCAGCCCCGGCAGCGCCTGTTGTTCGCCCAGTGCCAGCGCGTGCTGGTTGGCGAGGTGTTCCAGGTCTTCCAGGTCGTCAAGTTCCGGCAAGCTCCACAAACCGCCCCACAGGCCCGTGGACGGGCGACGGTAAAGCAGAATCGCGCCCTCGGCGTTGGCCAGCAGTGGCATCAGCGTGCGCTTTTGCGGGATGGTCTTGCGCGGCTTGGGGATCGGGTAACGCGTCTCCAGGCCGAGCATGTGGGCTTCGCAGCCTTTTTCCAGCGGGCACAGCAGGCAGCTGGGCTTGCTGCGCGTGCAGAGCGTGGCGCCCATGTCCATCATGGCCTGGGTGTAGGCGTTGACGCGATCGTGGGGTGTAAAGCGCTCAGCGGTGGCCCAGAGCTGTTTCGCGACCTTGGGTTCGCCGGGGTAGCCTTCTTGCGCGGTAAAGCGCGCCAGCACGCGTTTGACATTGCCGTCGAGGATCGGCGCGCGCAGGCCCATGCTCAAGCTGGCGATGGCGCCGGCAGTGGACAGGCCAATGCCGGGCAGCTCAGTGAGTTTTTCCACATCCTTGGGAAATTCGCCGCCGTATTCCGCGACCACGATTTTGGCAGTCTTTTGCAGGTTACGTGCACGGGTGTAATAACCCAGGCCCGTCCACAGGTGCAGCACTTCATCTTCCGGCGCGGCGGCCAGGGCTTCGACCGTCGGCAAGGAAGCCATGAAGCGGTCGAAGTAGTTGAGCACCGTGCTCACCTGGGTTTGTTGCAACATGATCTCCGAGACCCACACCCGGTAAGGCGTGATGCCCTGTTGCCAGGGCAGGTCATGGCGACCGTGGCGGTCGTACCAGTCCAGCACCGCCTGTGAAAACTGCTCGTTTCTCATCGTTTGAACAGGCCTTTAAGGGCGTCTTTAAGCTGCGGATTAACCTTGTCGAGCTTCTCTTCGATCTTATCGCTGAGCTTGTTGCCGGCGGCTTTGATGGCGACCTGGGTCAAGCCGTCCTTGTCCAGGCGGCAGGCCTTGGCGCCCAGTTCCAGCGGGCCACGGCAGCGCAGCGGCACTTCGATGTTCTGGAAGTTGGCGCCCACCTGGCAGGCCGGGTCCGGCACGTCGCGCTGGTCGCCTTCGACGATGATGCCGACGCGATAGTCCATGCCCAGCACGCGCAGGTCGACGTCACCGTTACCGTTGACCGCCAGGCCCGGGATGCGCACTTTGAGGTCGGGGTTACTCGCCACGCCGTTACGCAAGTTAAGCGTGCCGCGCAGTTCCTGGAACGGCGTGTCCTTGCCTTGTGGCGTGGCGCTGAGGGTCTTGCGGTTGAGCAAGGCAATGCCGGTGCACAGTTGCTGTTCAATGTTGGCATTGAGCAGCGCGCCGTTAGTGATCACAAAGCTGGCGGTACCGTTGAGGCTGTCGATCAGCGCCTTTTGGCTGTTGCCACGGCCGCTGAGGTTGCTGTCGAGTGTGACCTGGCCTTTGACCGGCGGGTTTTGCCCCTGAGCTTGCAGGATACGTTCAACCGGTACTTGCTTGATGTGGGTTTGCAGCGCCAGCACCGGGATGTCCTGGCGCACATCGAGTGTGCCGTTGGCCTGGAAGGTGCCGTTGTAGAGGCCGCCGCTCAAGGTGTCGAGCTTGAGCTGGCCATCGGCGCCGGAGGCTTTGAGCGCTGCATTCTGGATCGGCAGCTTGCTTAAGGTCAGTTGCCCAAAGGCCAGGTCGGCGTTGACGTCCAGGGCGCGCAGGCGGGTCAGTGGCAGCAGCTTGTCGGTGCTCCACGCGCCTTTGGTCGGGGCTTCCGGCAAGGGTGTGGTGCCGCCGGCAGCCATGGCGCCGGCTTCGCTGTTCTGCACTTCGGCCTGGCGGGCGGCGGTTGCGCCTTTGGCCGATTCGGACTTGGCCGGCAGGTAGTTGTCGGCGTTGAAGGTGTCGCCCTGGAGCTGCACGCGCAGGGCTTGCCTGGCGAAGTCATCCACGGCGATACGACCGGTGAAGGTGCTGCCGTCGAGTTTCAGGTTCAGGTCTTCCAGCGCCACGCTGGTCGGGGTGCCCTTGAGGCGGCTGACCAGCTCGACTTTGCTCAGGCTGCCGTCAGCCATGGGCGGCAGCGGGTGGCCGACGCTGTCGAGGAACTTGACCAGGTCAAACTGGGCAATCGACAGTGCGCCGCTGACTTGCGGGGTTTTGTTCAGGTCATTGACCTTCAGTTCGCCCAAGGCCCGCAGTTGGTTGGCGGAGAGCTTGAGGTTGGTCCATTCGGCGATGTTGGCCGCCAGGTCCACCAGCAATTGGCCCTGGGTGGAGAAGGTCACGGTCTTGCCTTGCAGCGGCTCGCCGGTGGCTTCGCCGCTGAGTTTCATGTCTTCGAACTGGTAGCGCTGCAGGGCACGCTGGATGCGCAGGTTGCCGTTCAGTTCGGTTTTGACCCGCATCAGTGGCTGGTTGCTGCCCAGGAAGGCGGTGAGCTTGAGTGGAATGCTCGCGCCTTCGTGCACGGCGCCGGCGCTCAGTTGGATACTTTCGGCGCTGAACTGTTTGCCGGTCTGCTCATCGTTGTATTCAACGCGGGCGTTGTTGATGGTCAGGCTGTCGATGTCCAGGCGGATCGGCTTGGGCGGCTTTTCCGGTTCGGGCTCGGCCGGGGCTTGCGTTGGGGCAGGGGCGCTGGCGGTTTCGGTCGCATCCGGCACGTTCTTGCCGATGTCTTCCCAGTTGCCGTGGCCTTGCTTGTCGCGGTTAAGGCGCAGGTTGAGGCCTTCGACACGCACATCGCTCATCTGCACTTCGCGGCGCAGCAGCGGCAGCACGCGCACCGACAGGCCGAGCATCTGCAAGTCGGCGAACGGTTGGGTCGGGTTGGTCATGGTCGCCACGCTGGCTTCATGCAACTCAAGGCCCAGCCAGGGGAACAGGCTCCAGCCGATATCGCCATTGAGCGTCAGCTCGATGTGGGCCTTGTCGCGGGCAATCTGGCGAATCTCGTCTTTGTAGTCGTTGGGATCGAAGAGGTGGGTCAGGGCAAAGCCCAGGGCCACAATGATCAGCAACAGCCCGAGGAGTACCAGACCCAGGATTTTGCCGAACGCTTTCATGGGCGAGTCCTTGTATGTCGATTTCAAAATTTAGCCGCAGAGTATAACGCCCGAAGGCCTGCGTCAGTTCACGCATCGTTACATTGTATCTAGCACCGGCAAAATCGGATTTTGCTGTCAAACAAATCAGTTTGAGTAAAAAAGGTGATGTCAGTTTGGTTTTTCTGTCATCCACTGGTGCTAATCTTCGCGGGTTCGTCTGTCGTCTGCGACACAAGGTCGCGCTTAAAAGGAGCTTTACTCAACAACAACGGCCAACGCTCTGCGTGCAAGGTCGAGGGAGAGAGTGCCTGACGGACACATACTAATAACTGGGGGAAACACCAATGAGCACTAGCACTGCGGCCGGTAGTACTGCCGCAAAGCCCGCGTTCCTGTCCAAGGAACGCATTATCGCCAAGCCCGGCTTCAACCGCTGGCTGGTTCCACCGGCCGCCCTGGCCATCCACCTCTGCATCGGCATGGCCTACGGGTTCTCGGTGTTCTGGCTGCCGCTGTCCAAGGCACTAGGTATCACCGCACCGGTCGCCTGCGCGCCGGACATGAGCTTTATCGCGCAAGTCTTCTCGTCCCAGTGCGACTGGCCCATCTCCATGCTGGGCTGGATCTACACCCTGTTCTTCATCTTCCTGGGCTGCTCGGCGGCCATCTGGGGTGGCTGGCTGGAACATGCCGGGCCACGTAAAGCCGGTGTTGTCTCGGCCTTGTGCTGGTGCGGCGGCCTGTTGATCTCGGCGCTGGGGATTTATACCCACCAGATCTGGCTGATGTGGATCGGCTCCGGTGTGATTGGTGGTATCGGCCTGGGCCTGGGCTACATCTCGCCGGTGTCGACCCTGATCAAGTGGTTCCCGGACAAGCGCGGCATGGCTACCGGCATGGCGATCATGGGCTTCGGCGGTGGCGCGATGGTGGGTGCACCGTTGGCCGCAGCGCTGATGGGCCATTTCGCTTCGCCAACCAGCGTGGGCGTGTGGCAGAGCTTTGTGGTCATGGCCGTCATCTACTTCGTGTTCATGATTGGTGGCGCACTCTCATACCGCGTGCCGCCGACCGGCTGGAAGCCTGAGGGCTGGACCGCTCCGGCGAAAAAAGCCAGCAACGCGATGATCACCCACCGCCACGTGCACGTGAACGTAGCGTGGAAAACCCCGCAATTCCGCCTGGTATGGCTGGTGCTGTGCCTGAACGTGTCCGCCGGTATCGGCATCCTCGGCATGGCGTCGCCGCTGTTGCAGGAAGTGTTCGGTGGCAAGTTGCTGGGTGTGGATGTGCCGTTTGGCCAGCTGGACGCAGGTCAACTGGCTTCCATTGCGGCCATCGCTGCTGGTTTCACCGGTCTGTTGAGCCTGTTCAACATCGGTGGCCGGTTCTTCTGGGCGTCGTTCTCCGACTACCTGGGTCGTAAAAACACCTACTTCGTGTTCTTCGCCCTGGGCTTTGCCCTGTACGCGCTGATCCCGAACCTGGGGCACCTGGGCAACGTGGCGCTGTTTGTGGCGGCGTTCTGCATCATCCTGTCGATGTACGGCGGCGGTTTTGCGACTGTGCCTGCGTACCTGGCCGACCTGTTCGGCACCCAAATGGTCGGCGCGATCCACGGTCGCCTGTTGACCGCATGGGCGGCGGCGGGCGTGCTTGGCCCGGTGCTGGTGAACTACTTGCGTGAGTATCAGCTGAGCATCGGCGTTCCGCGCGCTGCGGCCTACGACATCACCTTGTACATCCTTGCAGGCCTGTTGGTGCTGGGTTTCCTCTGCAACCTGCTGGTGCGGCCGGTGGCCGACAAGTACTTCATGACCGACGCCGAGCTGGCTGCCGAACAGGCGCTGGGCCATGACAAAGGCGCCGATGCCAGCACTTCGCTGGAGTGGAAAGCGGCCCCTGGTACTGTGCCGATGGCGATTGCTGCCTGGCTGGTGGTAGGTATTCCGTTGGCGTGGGGTGTGTGGGTGACCCTGCAGAAGACGGCGGTGTTGTTCCACTAATACCGCAATCCCCTGTAGGAACAGGACTTGTGTGGGAGCTGGCTTGCCTGCGATAGCATCACCACGGTGTAACTGAAATACCGAGGTGTCTGCATCGCAGGCAAGCCAGCTCCCACACAAGCCAGTTCCCACACTGGATCTCTACTTGTTTCAAGACAGCGGCGGGGCGCACCATCCTGGAGCGCCTGCTTGTATGCACATGTCTATCCCCGACACTCCATCAGTCTTATCCCCTTCGATGTTTCTGTTTAGCGCCCGCACCCCTATAATGGCTGCCTTTTTCGCCCAATGATTTTGCGGAGCTGGTGATGGCCGAACGTAAGGTATCCGTCGAGCGCGACACTCTGGAAACCCAGATCAAAGCCTCGATCAACCTGGATGGCACCGGAAAGGCCCGATTTGATATCGGTGTACCTTTTCTTGAGCACATGCTGGACCAGATCGCCCGCCACGGGCTGATCGACCTGGATATCGTCAGCAAGGGCGACCTGCATATCGACGACCACCACACGGTCGAAGACGTAGGCATCACCCTCGGCCAGGCATTTGCCAAGGCCATCGGCGACAAAAAAGGCATCCGTCGCTACGGCCATGCCTATGTCCCGCTGGACGAAGCGCTGTCGCGTGTGGTCATCGACTTCTCCGGCCGCCCAGGCCTGCAGATGCATGTGCCGTACACCCGCGCCACCGTGGGTGGCTTCGATGTCGACCTGTTCCAGGAATTTTTCCAGGGCTTCGTCAACCACGCACTCGTCAGCCTGCACATCGACAACCTGCGCGGCACCAACACCCACCACCAGATCGAAACCGTGTTCAAGGCTTTCGGCCGCGCACTGCGCATGGCCGTAGAGCTGGATGACCGCATGGCCGGGCAAATGCCGTCGACCAAGGGCGTTCTGTAATGCAGACGGTCGCGGTTATCGATTACGGCATGGGTAACCTGCACTCGGTGGCCAAGGCGCTCGAGCACGTAGGCGCCGGCAAGGTGCTGATCACCAGCGATGCCAACGTGATTCGCGAAGCCGACCGCGTGGTGTTCCCCGGTGTCGGCGCGATTCGCGATTGCATGGCCGAGATCCGCCGCCTGGGCTTTGACAGCCTGGTGCGCGAAGTCAGCCAGGACCGCCCGTTCCTCGGCATCTGCGTGGGCATGCAAGCCTTGCTCGACAGCAGTGAAGAGAACGGCGGCGTCGACTGCATCGGCCTGTTCCCTGGCCAGGTGAAGTTCTTCGGTAAAGACCTGCACGAAGACGGCGAGCACTTGAAGGTGCCGCATATGGGTTGGAACGAAGTCAGCCAGACCGTCGAGCACCCGCTGTGGCACGACATTCCGGACCTGGCGCGTTTCTACTTTGTGCACAGCTACTACATCAATGCCGGTAACCCGCGCCACGTGGTGGGTGGCGGGCATTACGGCGTCGATCTTGCCGCAGCGTTGGCCGACGGTTCGCGCTTTGCCGTGCAGTTCCACCCGGAGAAGAGCCATACCCATGGCCTGCAATTGCTGCAGAACTTCGCCGCGTGGGATGGTCGCTGGTAATGGCCAAGAAGCCCAAGCCGCCGATCTTGAACCTCACGCCCGAACAGGAGCTTGAGGCGACCGACAAGATCAAGCGTTTCATGGAGGACCGTTTCGAGCTCAAGTTGGGCTCGTTCGAGGTCGCCGAGATTCTTGAGCTGTTCACCACCGAAGTGGCGCCGCACTATTACAACAGGGCGATTTTCGACACGCAGACGCTCCTTAAAGAAAGGTTCGAAAGCATCGAAAGCGACCTGTGGTCGCTTGAGAAACCCTGATTTCCCAAGCATTGCTGAATATCGAATAAGGTTTGCCAGATGCTGATTATCCCCGCTATCGATCTCAAGGACGGCGCTTGTGTACGCCTGCGCCAAGGCCGCATGGAAGACTCCACCGTGTTCTCCGATGACCCGGTGAGCATGGCTGCCAAATGGGTAGAAGGTGGCTGCCGTCGTCTGCATCTGGTGGACTTGAACGGCGCCTTCGAAGGCCAGCCAGTCAATGGCGAAGTGGTGACCGCCATCGCCAAGCGCTACCCGAACTTGCCGATCCAGATCGGCGGCGGCATTCGCTCCCTGGAAACCATCGAGCACTACGTCAAGGCTGGCGTGAGCTACGTGATCATCGGCACCAAAGCGGTGAAAGACCCGGCGTTTGTGGCAGAAGCCTGCCGTGCGTTTCCGGGCAAGGTCATCGTGGGGCTGGATGCCAAAGACGGCTTCGTCGCCACCGATGGCTGGGCTGAAATCAGCACCGTGCAGGTCATCGACTTGGCCAAGCAGTTCGAAGCCGACGGCGTGTCCGCCATCGTTTATACCGACATCGCCAAAGACGGCATGATGCAGGGCTGCAACGTGCCGTTCACCGCTGCGCTGGCCGCCGCGACCAGGATCCCGGTGATCGCCTCCGGTGGCATTCACAACCTGGGTGACATCAAGTCGCTGCTGGACGCCAAGGCGCCCGGCATCATCGGCGCCATCACCGGCCGCGCGATCTACGAAGGTACTTTGGACGTCGCCGAAGCCCAGGCTTACTGCGACGCCTACAACGGCTGAGGACTGACCATGGCGCTGGCCAAACGCATCATCCCTTGCCTGGACGTCGACAACGGTCGCGTGGTCAAGGGCGTCAAGTTCGAGAACATCCGCGACGCCGGCGACCCGGTGGAAATCGCCCGTCGCTATGATGAGCAAGGTGCCGACGAGATTACCTTTCTCGACATCACCGCCAGCGTCGACGGCCGCGACACCACGTTGCATACCGTCGAGCGCATGGCCAGCCAGGTGTTTATCCCGCTGACCGTGGGCGGTGGCGTGCGCACCGTGCAAGACATCCGCAACCTGCTCAATGCCGGTGCGGACAAGGTCTCGATCAACACCGCTGCCGTGTTCAACCCGGAGTTCGTCGGCGAAGCCGCGCAGCACTTCGGCTCGCAATGCATCGTGGTCGCTATCGACGCCAAGAAGGTCTCCGGCCCGGGCGAAACCCCGCGCTGGGAGATCTTCACCCACGGCGGTCGCAAGCCCACCGGCCTGGACGCGGTGGAATGGGCGATGAAGATGGAAGCCCTGGGCGCCGGTGAAATCCTGCTGACCAGCATGGACCAGGACGGCATGAAAAACGGTTTTGACCTGGGCGTGACCCGCGCCATCAGCGATGCGCTGGGCATCCCGGTGATCGCCTCCGGCGGTGTTGGCAACCTGCAGCACCTGGCCGACGGCGTGATCGAAGGTCACGCCAGCGCGGTGCTGGCGGCGAGCATTTTCCACTTTGGCGAATACACCGTGCCCGAGGCCAAAGCCTATATGGCCGCGCGCGGTATCGTCGTTCGCTAAACGCTGCTGGACACCCTGGCAGGCGCGGGGCACTCTCTGCGCTTGCCATGGATTCCGGTAGCCTTCATGTTCAAGACCCTTCTGCTTGCTCTCGCCAGTACGTCCATTCTGTTGACGGGCTTGGCTCACGCCGAAGAACCGTCCGACGCCTCCCTGGTGTTGCTGACGGAAAACTTCCCGCCTTACAACATGGCGAAAAACGGCAAGAACTTTGCCAAGGAAGAAAACATCGAGGGCATCGCCGTCGATATCGTGCGCGAGACGTTCAAGCGTGCGGGCATTTCCTACAACCTGACTCTGCGTTTTCCTTGGGAGCGCATCTACAAGCTCGCCCTGGAAAAGCCCGGTTATGGCGTCTTTGTGACGGCGCGTTTGCCGGACCGCGAAGCCCTGTTCAAATGGGTCGGCCCCATCGGCCCGGATGATTGGGTAATGCTGGCCAGGGCCGACAGCAAGATTGAGCTGACAGACCTTGAACAGGCCCATCGATACAAGGTCGGCGCCTACAAAGGTGACGCCATAGCCGAGACCCTGGAAAAGCAGGGCCTTAAGCCCATCGTTGCGCTGCGTGACCAGGACAACGCGCAAAAACTGGTGGATGGCCAGATCGACCTGTGGGCCACCGGCGATCCGGCGGGCCGTTATCTGGCTCGCCAGGTGGGGGTGACCCAACTGAAAACCGTGCTGCGCTTCAACAGTGCCCAGTTGTACCTGGCGCTGAATAAAGACGTGCCGGATGAGGTGGTGGCCAAGCTTCAGGCAGCGCTCGACCAGTTACGGGATGAGGGTGGGGTCGATCAGATCATGGCCCGTTACCTCTAGCTCAGGCTGCGTTTGGGGCGTTTGCGCCGCTGGCGGTGGTTCGTCAGGCAGCGGCTCGGCGTTTGGATAATCGCTCAGGTAGATGTTGTCACCATTGGTATAGCTGGCGGTGCTTGAAACCTGGCTGCCGTCCTGTCGCAGCAGGCGGTATTCGCTTTGTAGAAGGTAAGCTGCAACGGCTTTCTTTGGCGGAACGTAGGTGATGATCTCCAGCGACGAAGCCTGGTCCCAGCCTTTGGCCGAACGTTGCGTGTGGGTGAAGTCGCGATCCAGGTGCGCCGAAAAATTCAACTCGAAAACCTGTTCGCCGACTGGCCACTCTTTGCCCAGGTCGATGCTGGTGTTGGCCGCCAGAGCCTTGGCAGTCCCACCTGTTTCACCTTTTGCAGCCGTCCACATGAACGGCTGACGGGTCGCTTCGATGTTGTGCCCAAAACCTACACAAAGGTGGCGGTCGGCGCGCTCCAGGCGATAGGTCGGCGACGACTGAAACTGTTCAACCACGGTCAATTCCGGGTCTTTGACACAGAACCAGGGCAGCTCGCACGCCTGGGGCGTGTGGGCGGTTTCATCAGGCTCCGGGCGTTCGTACCCGCTGAGGGTCGGCGGTGGCAGGTCGTGCAGCTGCGCTGTCAATGTCAGGCGCAGCGAATAGGCCTCAAGGCTTGGCCTGGCATAGTTGCCAGTGCCGATGAAAGTGCCGGGGGCCAGGTATATTTCGCCGGCGGGTGCATCGGGAGGTGTCACCGACCAGAGGCTCAAATCGCTGGCGGCGCCGCTGCCTTTATCGTCCCAGATCAATTCGCCCGCTTGAGCGGCCATCACCAGGTCTGCTCGCACGCACCGCACGGCATGGCGTGAGGGTTTGTCGTAGTCCACGCCGTATACCAGCCCCATCGCCACATAGCCTTCTGGTGGCAGTGGGCGCCAGATAGATGCATTGCTCAGCGCTCCGGTGCCTTCATCTTGCCACACCAATTGATAATCGACGGGCGCACGCAGGGCCGTGCCGTCGACCTTGTTCGCGTCGCTGACCACGGCGACAACGTTGGCGTGGTTGATATTGCGATAGTGGTTCACCGCGATATCACCCAAGGTAAAAAACGGGCTCAGGGCATCGGAGGCGGTGCTCGGCCGCCAGAGGCCGACGGCTTTGTGCGCGCCCGACCCTTTGTCGTTCCACAGCGGCAGAAACTCGCTGGTAAAGCTGATGAGCAGGTCATTGAATTGCAGAGGCTTCATGGAGGGCTCTCCAGTTGATGAGAGCATCAACTATCGAGCAGGGCACTCGGTGCCGAGCGGTAACTATCTACGCGCCGGAAGATAGGTCCCGTTTTTGCCGTGTGCCGCCATGGCTTGGTTGCTGCGCACGCTGATCATCAACTTGATATCAATCCAGTCGATGCCCTGGGCCTTGAGCTTGGGCAACTCACGCTCCAGTACCGCCAGCGTTTGCGGGTAAGGGTGGCCGATCATCACCACCGAGCCCTGTTTGTGCGCCAGCTTGATCGCGGTTTGCAATTGCGTGGCAATCGCCGCCTCGGTGCGCTCGTCATCCAGGAACACATCCCGTGACACATGCGCCAGCCCGATCTTCTGCGCCTCGGCGGCCGCGACGGTCTGTGCGCTGGTGCGGCTGTCGACAAAGAACTTGTTGCGCCGTTGCAGCTCGGCCATCAACCACGCCATCGCCGCTGGCTGGGCGGTCATGCGGCTGCCCATATGGTTGTTGATGCCGGCGGTGTAGGGCACGGCCTTGAAAGCGGCGTCCAGGCGCTTGCCGAGTTCCTCGATGGGCAGCTCGGGGTGCCAGGCGAACGGGCCGGTGGCCGGGTCCATGGGCATGTGCAGAATCACGATCTTGCCGGCCTTGTGCGCTTCACGGGCGAATTCGGCGGCGTGGGGCGTGTCGGGCATGATCGCCGTGGTCACCGGCCCAGGCAGGGCCAGCACGCGACGGTCCCGGGGCAGGTTTTGCCCCAGGTCGTCGATGATAAGGGTCAGGTAGGCTTTTTGCGGCTCGCCGGCAGGGGTCGCGTGGGCGACGCCTGCCAGGCTGCACAGCAGAGCGATGATCAGGGCAAAACGCATATCAACGGCTGCGCGTAATGCTCAGGCCTTTAAGCAGGCTGAGCGCCTGGGCCAGTTGGTAGTCGTCGTCCTGCGGCATCGGCTTGGCTTTGGTGCCACTGCCGGTCGGCTGGTCGGCGCCGCCGTTGCCATTGCCCAAGTGACCTTGCAGGTCGGCTTCTTTGTAGTACTCGCTGTCGACCTCGTTGGTGATCTTGGCCCGGCGCACCTCGATGTCCGGCACGATGCCCTGGGCCTGGATCGAGCGACCGTTCGGCGTGTAGTACAGCGCCGTGGTGATCTTCAGGGCGCGGTCGTTGTTCAGCGGCAATACGGTTTGCACCGAGCCTTTGCCGAAGCTGGTGGTGCCCATCAGCACGCCGCGCTTCTGGTCTTGCAGGGCACCGGCGACGATTTCCGACGCCGAGGCGCTGCCGCCGTTGATCAGCACGGCCAGTGGCACGCCTTCGCTCAGGTCGTTGCCGGTGGCCGAGAAGCGCAACTCGGAGTTGGCGATACGGCCCTTGGTGTACACGATCAGGCCTTTGCTGATGAAGTGGTCGACCACTTCAACCGCCGACTGCAGTACGCCGCCTGGGTTGTTACGCAGGTCGAGCACGATGCCGTTGAGTTTCTTGCCGTTGTCTTTGCGCAGCTTGGCCAGGGCCTTGGCCACTTCGTCGCCGGTCTTGACCTGGAACTGGGTGATACGGATGTAACCGTAGCCTGACTCCAGCAACTGGCTCTTCACGCTCTTGACCGTGATGGTCGCGCGGGCCAGGGTCACGTCAAACGGGTTGCCGCCGTCGCGTACGAGGGTCAGGGTGATTTTCTGGCCGAGCTTGCCGCGCATCTTGTCGACGGCTTCGGTCATGGACTGGCCACGGGTCGGCTGGCCGTTGATCTTCACGATCAAGTCGCCGGCCTGAATGCCCGCCTTGGACGCAGGGGTGTCATCGATCGGCGAGACCACTTTGATCTGGCCATCTTCGGAACCGACTTCGATGCCCAGGCCGCCGAACTCACCGCTGGTGCTTTCCTGCAGCTCGGCAAAGTCTTCCGGCCCCAGGTAAGCGGAGTGCGGGTCGAGGTTGCTGAGCATGCCCTTGATGGCATTTTCCAGCAGGGTCTTGTCGTCTACGGGTTCGACATAGGCTGCCTTGATCCGGTCCATGACCTCGGCAAAGGTACGCAGCTCGTCCAGCGGCAGCGGCGCCTTGGTGGTCGCAGCGGTGGCGGCGGGTGCAGCCTGGTCGGCAAAAGCCAGAGGCGCGCCGATCACCAGGGCGATCGTCAGGGCCAGCGAAGTGAGGCGGGACAAATGCAGCATGTCGAACGAACTCCTAATGTAGGTGCAGCCCTATCCTTGGGAACGGCACCATTGTGCAGGGTCGCTCGGGCGGCCCTGCTGACGAATAGCGAAGTACAGCGCCGGGGTGTCCTGGCCGCCACTGTTACCGACAGTGGAGATGGATTCACCGGCTTTTACAACATCACCTGCCGACTTGAGTAATGTCTGATTGTGGCCGTAAAGGCTCAAATAGCCATTGCCGTGGTCAAGAATCACCAACAAACCGGCGCCGCGCAGCCAATCGGCGAACACCACACGCCCACCGTGAACGGCGTGGACCTGGCTGCCGGCGGCGGCGCTGATCATCACCCCATCCCACTTGGCGCGGGTGTCGTCGCCACGGGTTTCACCAAAGCGCGCCAGTAGTCGACCATCAACTGGCCATGGAAGTTTTCCGCGGGCTGAAGCAAAAGGGCCGCCGAAGTTCTCGCCGGAGCTGGAAACCAGCGGCCCGGGCGCGGCGTGCGCCGGTTTACGCGGCGCCGGCGCGTCAGTGGTGGCGGCCAGCTCGGCTTCACGCTGGCGCTTTTTTTCCGCTTCCTGCTGGGCGATCAGCGCTTTTTGCCGCGCTTCTTCAGCCTCACGTGCCTGGCGAGCCAGGGTTTCTTCGATGGTTTTGAGCACTTTGCCCAGGTCAGCCTGGTCTTGCTCGCGCGCCTGGAGCTTGGCGTCGCGGGCTTTCACGTCATCATTGAGCTTGGCCAGGGCTTGCTGGCGTTCCTTACGGACTTTGTCCAACTGGTCGCGCTGAGTGTCGAGGGCGGTTTTCTGGTCAAGCAATTGCGACTGCTGGTCGGCGATTTCCTGCTCGACATTGGCCAGCTGGCGCAGGGTTTCATTAAAACCCTTCAATTGCGCCAGGCGGGCCTTGCTCAGGTAGTCGTAATAGGTGAGGGTGCGCGCGAATTTCTCGGGGTTCTGCTGGTTGAGCAGCAGCTTGAGGTATTCCTGGCGGCCGCTCTGGTAGGCGGCGCGGGCCTGGATCGCGATCAGGCGTTGCTGTTCAACGCGTGCGCTCTGGAGTTTTTTTTTCTCAGCGTCGAGTCGCTCCAGTTCCGACTCGCTCTTCTTTAATTCTTTTTGTAGCTCCTGGACCTGCTTCTCGAGCTTGCCCATCTCGGTTTCCGTGCCGCGCAGGTCTTTCTGCACCCCGGATTTTTCTTCCTGGAGCTTGCCGAGCAGTTTTTTCAGCTCGGTAATGTCCTGACGCGTAGCGTCCAACTGTTGTTGGGTTTGTGCGCGCTCATCGGCAAACGCCGGTTGGAGCAGGCAGACTAGAGCGAGGGTAATCAAGGCGCGAAGCATAGAGGCGGGCGACACCAGGGAAAGGGACGGCCTAGTATGCCCGCCAAGCGCCGCAAAAAAAACGTCTCAACGCCAACTGCTTTGAGGCGTTCGTCATAAAAACCCGTTCAGGGCGATTTAATTGGGCGGTTTGCAGGTTAAACCCTGATTGAAGAAACGCTTTGAAACGCTCCACCTGCACTGGTTTTTGCTGCTGAGAATAGACTCACGAGCCCTCTAATCAGGCAGTTGGCGCGATCGGCAATGTCCGGTATTCATGAGTCAAAAGGCCAGCAAACCTGGCTCGATTACGGATTGCCCGACCTGCGTAGCCTCGATCGGGCTCTACGTTCTTGCGCACTGGAGGAGGTGTTGGCGGGCAAAGACATTACCGATGCTGTCGATATCCTGGCTTCAAACCTGGGGATTGCCGACTCGGCATGCCCTCAGGTTTGTATAACTTCGCCTCTGGGCAGGGTATTGATCCAGCGCACGACGCTGCGGCACATCGTTGAAAAACGACAGGACGCCAGAGAGCGATATGTAAAATTCGCGCTGGATACGCTGACAGGGCCTCTGGAGATCTGGCGGGTGGCTTATAGCGACGGTTCGGCACGCCTGGCGTTCATCGGTGCGTATGAAACCAAGCGACAAATGCTGGTGGTGGTGAATATCCAGGCAGGCAATGTGTTGTGGAATTTCATGCAGACCGATGCCAAGGCGCTGAATAAGCATCGCCATGGGGAGCTGCTATACAAACGCTACCAACTTTTATAACAGGCAAAGAAAAGGGCAGTTCTCTCGAACTGCCCTAAATTAGAGCGCTTGATATTCATATACGCACCCTCAAGCAGGGGTGTGGAGGTCTCACCCTACGCTGATGTCCAGCCATCAACGGGGTTCCTACGCCAGTTATCGCCGCTGGAGGCAACTGGTTTCGCGCTCATGTTCATTATTGACGGGCTACTCGCTTTGAGCAACCCCCGAACTGTTTCAGACCAGAATCGAAGTACCGGTCATCTCTTTCGGTTTCTCCAGCCCCATCAGTTTCAGCATGGTCGGCGCCACGTCCGCCAGTACGCCGCCTTCACGCACTTTAAGGTCACGCTTGCCGACATAGATGAACGGCACCGGCTCGGTGGTGTGGGCGGTGTGGGCTTGGCCGGTGGATTCGTCGGACATTTGCTCGCAGTTGCCGTGGTCGGCGGTGATCAGCGCTTCGCCGCCGACTTTCTCCAGGGCGTCGACGATACGGCCGACGCACAGGTCCAGGCATTCCACGGCTTTAACGGCCGCTTCCAGGTTGCCGCTGTGGCCGACCATGTCACCGTTGGCGTAGTTGACCACGATCACGTCGTAACGCTGGTGTTCGATGGCATCGACGATCTTGTCGGTGACTTCCGGCGCGCTCATCTCCGGCTGCAGGTCGTAGGTAGCGACTTTTGGCGATGGGATCAGGATGCGTTCTTCGCCCGGGAACGGCTCTTCGCGGCCACCGGAGAAGAAGAAGGTCACGTGGGCGTATTTTTCGGTTTCGGCAATGCGCAGCTGAGTCTTGCCGTTTTTCGCCAAATAGTCGCCCAACACGTTTTCCAGGCTGCCCGGCGCGAATGCCGAAGGGGCCGGGATGTTGGCGGCGTATTGGGTGAGCATGACGAACTCGGCTTTCGGCTGGCGTGCGCGTTCGAAGTCCTTGAAACCGGCGTCAACGAATACGTGGCTCAGTTCACGGGCGCGGTCGGCACGGAAGTTCATGAACACCAGGGCGTCGCCGTCTTCGACTTTGACCGGCTCGCCGATGGTGGTGGCTTTGACGAACTCGTCGCTCTCGCCACGCGCATAGGCGGCTTCCAGGCCTTCCTGGGCGGTGGCGGCGTGAAATTCGCCCTGGCCTTCAGCGATCAGGTTGTAAGCCTGGGCGACACGGTCCCACCGGTTGTCACGGTCCATCGCAAAGTAACGGCCAACCAGGCTGGCGATGCGGCCCTTGCCGAGGGCGGCGAAGGTGGCGTCGAGCAGTTCGATGGACGATTGCGCGCTTTTCGGCGGCGTATCGCGGCCGTCGAGGAAGGCGTGCAGGTAGATTTTTTCGGCGCCGCGCTTGAAGGCCAGTTCGGCCATGGCAACCAGGTGGTCCTGGTGGCTGTGTACACCGCCGTCGGACAACAGGCCCATGAAGTGCACGGCTTTGCCGGCGGCTACGGCTTTATCCACCGCCGCGCAGATGGTCGGGTTCTCGAAGAACTCGCCATCACGGATCGCTTTGGTCACACGGGTGAAGTCCTGGTATACCACTCGTCCGGCGCCGAGGTTCATGTGGCCGACTTCCGAGTTGCCCATTTGGCCGTCCGGCAAGCCCACGTCCATACCGGAACCGGAGATCAGGCCGTTGGGTACGGTGGCGGTCAGGCGGTCGAGTACCGGCTTGCTGGCCGAGTACACGGCGTTGTCATGGTGGCTTTCACTGTGTCCAAAGCCATCGAGAATTATCAGGACCAAAGGTTTAGGCGTAGTAGTCATAGATCCTCTCGCGGCGTTAATAAAGGAAGACAATTGAAAAGGGAGTAGCAGTCTAAAGCGAAGTTCCGACCACGTCACCGCTTTACGGGGGTTGGCCGCCCCTGACGGCTGTGTATACTTACCGCCATTTTAACGCCCTGGAACCTCCTTGATGGTTGATCACCTGATTGCATTTGCCACTGCCCACTACCTGCTCGCGGGTGCCTTCGTCATCCTGCTGGCGCTGCTGATCGCTCATGAAATGAGCCGCGGTGGCCGCAGCCTGAGCACGTCGGAGCTGACCGCGCTGGTCAACAAGGATGAGGCCGTTGTCGTGGATATTCGCCCGGCCAAGGATTTCGCCGCCGGCCATATCGTCGGCGCCCTGAACATTCCACAGGACAAGCTGATCGCGCGCTTGCCCGAGCTGGAAAAACACAAGGCCAAGACCATTATTCTGGTCGACGCCCAAGGCCAGCACGCCGGCACCCATGCCCGCGAGATGCTCAAAGCCGGTTTCACCGCCGCCAAACTGTCCGGCGGTATCGGCAGCTGGAAGGCCGATAACCTGCCGCTGGTGAAGTGATATGAGCCAGGTTGTCGTTTACTCCAGCGATTGGTGCCCTTACTGCATGCGAGCCAAGGCCCTGCTTGAGAAGAAGGGTGTTGCTTTCGAAGAGATCAAGGTCGACGGCAAACCCCAAGTGCGCGCCGAAATGACCAAGAAAGCGGGACGCACGTCCGTGCCGCAGATCTGGATCGGCGACAAGCATGTCGGTGGGTGCGATGACCTGTTTGCTCTGGAGCGCGCCGGTAAACTCGATGCGCTGCTGCTCGTCTGACTCCTAAACCCTAAAAGACCCCAAGATCAAGAAGGATCTGCGATGACTGACCAACAGAACACCGAAGCAGCAGAAGCTCAAGGCCCACAGTTTTCGCTGCAGCGGATCTACGTGCGTGACCTGTCGTTCGAAGCGCCGAAAAGCCCGGCCATCTTCCGTCAGGAATGGACCCCAAGCGTTGCGCTGGACCTGAACACCCGTCAAAAGGCTCTGGAAGGCGACTTCCACGAAGTCGTGCTGACCTTGTCCGTGACTGTTAAGAACGGCGAAGAAGTAGCCTTCATCGCTGAAGTGCAACAGGCTGGTATCTTCCTGATCCAGGGCCTGGACGAAGCGTCCATGAGCCACACCCTGGGCGCGTTCTGCCCGAACATCCTGTTCCCGTATGCCCGTGAGACCCTGGACAGCCTGGTCACCCGTGGCTCGTTCCCTGCGCTGATGCTGGCGCCGGTGAACTTCGATGCCTTGTACGCGCAAGAGCTGCAGCGCATGCAACAGGAAGGTTCGTCGACTGTTCAGTAAGTTGACGCGATAAAAAATGTGGGAGCGGGCTTGTGTGGGAGCTGGCTTGCCTGCGATAGAATCACCTCAGTATCACTGATACACCGAGGTGAATGCATCGCAGGCAAGCCAGCTCCCACACAGGTCTGCTCCCACATTTTGTTTATGCGTTACTTGAAGCCGAGCTGGCGCCAGCCTTCATAGACCGCGACGGCCACGGTGTTGGACAGGTTCAAGCTGCGGCAACCCTCGCGCATCGGCAGGCGCAGACGATGGCCGTCGGGCAGGGCATCAAGCACCTCCGCCGGCAGGCCACGGCTTTCCGGGCCGAACAGGAAGGCGTCGCCTTCGGCAAAGCTGGCATCATGAAACGGCCGCGAGCCCTTGGTGGTGAACGCGAACAGCCGCGGGTGGCCCAAACTCTCCAGGCAGCTGGCGAGGTCGGCGTGGCGCTTGAGCGTGGCGTACTCGTGGTAATCCAGCCCGGCGCGGCGCAGGCGTTTGTCGTCCATGTCAAAGCCCAGCGGCTCGATCAAATGCAGGTGGCAGCCACTGTTGGCGCACAGCCTGATAACGTTGCCGGTATTCGGCGGAATTTCTGGTTGAAAAAGGATGACGTGAAACATGCACGGCTCCGAAGGCAAAGATGCGCTGCATTCTACCCCTGAAGACGACCCAAGGCCGAAGCTATTGCCACGGGTGATGGGCTCATTGGCAATTGTTGGTTTGATGATCGGGCTGATGATCGGCCGCCTGACCACGCCGGATCCGGTCGAACTGCAGCAGGTAGAAACAGCGGCAGACGGCGTGGTGGTGTGGTTCAACAGCGAACCCAAGCTGCACGGCGAACACGTCGACGGCACCGTTGCAGTGCTGTTCGACGCGCAAGGCAAGGCTGCCAGCGGGCAACTCAAGGTCAACGACAAGGACGTGAACTGGCGGGTTCGCAAAACCGACGGCGGCTTGCTGCTGAACCTGGTGGCGGCTCGGCCGTTGCGCGGGGAGTGGAAAGGCGAGAAGGCCGATGGCCGCTGGCGGCTGCAGATCCATCTGCGCGAAGAATAAAAGAGGGAGTTCCCGGCCTGCCTGTACCAGGGCTCCCAAAACGGGGTGAAGCCTTGCAAGGCTTCGGTGTTAAAGAGGGAATCCCCGGCCTGCCTGTACCGAGGTTCCCGAAACGGGTGTGGGGCGCGACGCGATCCGCATCAAGCACCCCGGGTGTAAAGAGGGGATTCTCGGCCTGCCTGTACCAAGGTCCCCGAAACTGGGTGATGTAAGGGTTATTGCAGGGCGCGTGCCAGAAGTTGCAATGTGTGCCAAAAAATTACGCCAGAAAGCGCAAAGCCCCGGAATACGGGGCTTTGGTGTTTTTGCGATTTGATTTTTTCTTGATTAGGCGGGTGTTTCAGGCTGGCTGGATGTGCGCGATGCTAGTTCATGGTGCATTGAAGCGGTGCACTCCACCTGATCGTTCCCACGCTCCGCGTGGGAATGCATCGTGTGACGCTCCGCGTCACCAGTGCACAGATCTGAACTTGCGGTGAGGCTCGGACGCGGAGCGTCCGGGGAGGCGTTCCCACGCCGAGCGTGGGAACGATCAGCAGTTAGGCTTCATCACCCTCATCATCATCCCCACCATCAACCTTCATCCCCAGCTCCTTGATCTTGCGCGTCAAGGTGTTGCGGCCCCAGCCGAGCAACACAGCGGCATCGCGGCGGCGGCCGGCGGTGTGCTTCAGGGCGGTTTCGATCATGATGCGCTCAAAGGCCGGTACGGCGCTGTCCAGCAGGTTCGATTGCCCGCGTGCCAGGGCCTGGTCGGCCCACTGGCGCAGCGCTTGCTCCCAGTTGGTCACCGGTGCCGAATCCTGCGGCAGGCTCAACAGCTCCGGCGGCAGGTCGCTGATATGCACCTCACGCCCGGATGCCATCACTGTGATCCAGCGGCAAGTGTTCTCCAACTGACGCACGTTGCCCGGCCACGGCAGGTTCTTGAGGTATTCCTCGGTCTCGCTTTTGAGCAGCTTCGGCTCCACCGCCAATTCTTGTGCGGCGCGGCTGAGGAAGTGACGGGCCAGGGTCGGGATGTCTTCGCGGCGGTCCGACATCCGAGGGATGTGGATACGAATTACGTTGAGGCGGTGAAACAAGTCCTCACGGAATTTGCCCGCGTGTACCAGTGTTTCCAGATTCTGGTGCGTCGCCGCAATGATCCGCACATCGACCTTGACCGGCGTGTGCCCGCCAACGCGGTAGAACTCACCATCTGCCAATACACGCAGCAAGCGCGTCTGGGTATCCGCCGGCATATCACCGATTTCATCCAGAAACAGCGTGCCGCCGTCGGCCTGTTCAAAGCGCCCGCGACGCAGGTTGGCCGCGCCGGTGAACGCGCCTTTTTCATGGCCGAACAGCTCGGACTCCATCAAGTCCTTCGGAATCGCCGCCATGTTCAGCGCGATAAACGGCGAAGCCGCCCGTGGGCTGTGACGGTGCAGCGCATGGGCCACCAACTCTTTACCGGTGCCCGACTCGCCGTTGATCAACACGGTGATGTTGGAGTGGCTCAAACGCCCGATGGCGCGAAACACTTCCTGCATCGCCGGTGCTTCACCGATGATTTCCGGGGTGCGGGTCAGGGCTGGCGGGGCTTCCTGGCTTTGTTGTTCCTGGGCGTGCTGGTTGGCGCGCTTGACCAGCGCCACCGCCTCGTCCACATCGAACGGCTTGGGCAGGTATTCAAAGGCACCGCCCTGATAAGACGCGACAGCGCTGTCCAGGTCCGAGTGCGCGGTCATGATGATCACCGGCAAACGCGGGTGCTGCTCGCGGATGCGTGCCAGCAAGTCCAGGCCACTGGCGCCGGGCATGCGGATGTCGGAGATGATCACGTCCGGCTGCTGACGAGCCAGGCGGCTCATCACCCCGTCGGCGCTGTCGAAGCTCTGGGTGGTCATGCCTTCCTGTTGCAAGGCTTTCTCGAGGACCCAGCGGATAGAACGGTCGTCATCGACGATCCAGACAGTTTCACTACGGCTCATGTCGATGGGGCTCCTTGTTCCAGAGGCAGAAAGATCGAGAACGTGGTGTGGCCGGGATGGCTTTCACATTCGATCAGACCCTGGTGCTGGCTGATGATGTTCTGGGTAATGGCCAGGCCCAGCCCGGTACCGTCCGGGCGGCCGCTGACCATGGGAAAGAAGATGGTTTCCTGCAGTTCGGCTGGGATGCCCGGGCCGTTGTCGATGATCTCGACCTTGGTGACCAGGCGGTGGCGCACATGGCCGATGGTGAACTGGCGCAGGGCGCGGGTGCGCAGGCTGATGCGGCCCAGGCGCAGCTCGTTCTGGCTGCTGATGGCCTGCATGGCGTTGCGCACAATATTGAGCACCGCCTGAATCATCTGCTCGCGGTCGATCAATACGTCGGGAATGCTGGGGTCGTAATCGCGCACCAGGGTGATGCAGCCCTGGCTTTCGGCCTCGACCAGCTGGCACACGCGCTCCAGCACTTCGTGCACGTTGGTCATCGCCAGGGACGGCAACTTGTTGGAGCCGAGCATGCGGTCCACCAGGTTACGCAGGCGGTCGGCCTCCTCGATGATGACGTTGGTGTAGTCCTTGAGGTGTTCCTCCGGCAACTCACGGGCCAGCAGCTGCGCCGCGCCGCGAATGCCGCCGAGGGGGTTTTTGATCTCGTGGGCCAGGCCGCGCACCAGCATCTTGCTGGTTTCCTGTTTGGACAGCTGCGCTTCTTCTTTAGTAATGCGCAGCAGACGGTCGCGCGGGTGCACTTCGAGCAACAGCAGGGTCGCGCCATTGCTCAAAATCGGGGTCACGGCGTAGTCGACGGTCAGGGTCTGGCCGGTGAGGGCGGTGAGCATCGCTTCGCGCTTGGTGAACGGGTGCGCCTGCTCCACGGCCTGGCGCAACGAACTCAAGGCCTCGGCCGACTCGGTGAACAATTCGCTGATGAACTGCCCATGGCTGCGCTGACCACTGATGGCCAGGAGCATCTCCGCCGCCGGGTTCATGTACTCAAGACGCAAGTCGTCATTGAGCAGGATGGTCGCGGTGGTCAGGTTGTCGAGTAACAAACGGTGCAGTGCATCGCTGATGGTCATCGGGACCTCTTTTGGAGCAAGGCGCGGGCTTGAGGCACACGCTGATACAAGGAAAATGCAAAAACCAAACCAAGGCTCCGAAAAGAAGCGTTAAACCCCTGAAATAAGGGTTTTAGGCGCGAAACTGTGGCGTTCTGCCAGCGTGATCGAGAAGAATCGAACCAAAATGGGCTGGGCGGGTGGGAAGTGTGCAGGCTGTCGCACCAATATAGTGCGGTTTTGTGAAGGTTGTTCAGGAAGTGGTGGCTGGCGAAAAATTGTCTGGAGGAGCGGAGTCAATGTGGGAGCTGGCTTGCGTGCGATAGCGGTGGCACATTCAACACCGCTATCGCAGGCAAGCCAGCTCCCACAGTTTTGATTGGGTTTGCAGGCTTTAACCTTTGTAGATACACAGCTCGGCGGTGGCGCGGATCATCGCCAGTTGGCGCAGCGGATCATTCAGCGGCTCATGCACGGCGGTGGCCAGCCACTGCGGGCACTGTGGATCGGTGCGCTGCGGGGTGAAGTCGGCCAGTTGCTGCAGCAGGGTTTTTTGCAGTTGGTCCAGTCGTGGGCGAATCTGCTTGATCAAATCCGGGCGCGGGTCGTCCGGGGCCTTGCCCTGGAACTGCCAGTCGGACAGGTGGGTGTACTGCACCAGTTTATTGGCCTCGATCTGCGCCGAGAAAAACTGCTCGGCGGCAGAAGGGTCGAGTTTGTAGTTGGGCGCTTGGGCGGCGACGCTGGCGATCACCTCTTGTTCGCGCTTTTTGTCCTCTACGGGCTTGTGGCTGTCCCATTTGCTCAGGGCTACCTGGTCGGCAATCTCCAGGCGCTCGGCGATGCTGTTGAGCAAGGGCTCCAGAGTGGGCGGCGCTGCGCTGGCACTGACGCTGACAAATAACAGAGCGAACACAAGTCGATGTTTCAAAGCGGATCTCCTGTGGGAGCTGGCTTGCCTGCGATGCGGGCAACTCGGGGCATCAGGTATACCCAGCGGATGCCATCGCAGGCAAGCCAGCTCCCACATTTTTAATCGGGTTGCAGGCCTGCAGCGGCGTCAGCCAGAGGCTACCTTAACTTGCGTGCTTGCCTACAGGTGCGCCAGAATCCGCCGGCTTGTACGGCTGGCTTGTCGTCTCTAAGGTTGCTCGGTCGCTGCTCATCAACGATCAGGTTTAGTAGCCTGAGGGTTAAGTTAAGTCGTACCACTCCGACCTTTATGGCGGCTGTGCGTAGGGCACCTTCGGGTGCGCCGGCTTTTGCTTAACTTCCCCGGTCTACTAACCTGCGCATAGCTGCCACCCTATCGTTTAGTAGCGAGTCGATGGCGGCCTCATTCGAGGAAGTTAAGACATGTTCAAGGCAACCCCAAATCCACCTCCACCTCCATCGGTTATCGCCATCGATCCTGACAGCGACGACGAATCCCTGCTGGTCAACAGCTTCGAAGCCTTCTCCTCAGTCAGCACCTTGTTGCTTGATTTGTCCGAGGCGCTGGAAGGCAAGCACCGCGATACCGTCCTGGCGATTCACCAGCTCAGTGCCCTCGGCACCTTGATGGTGGGCAACATGCTCGACCGCCACGCCCCGGCTCGCTAAACGCCAGGCAAAAAAAGACCTCCCGAAGGAGGTCTTTTTCGTTACGCCACGTTAAGCGGCGCTACCGGATCAGCAGCTGTAGTACAGCTCGTATTCCAGTGGGTGTACGAAGGTGCGTACTTTGATTTCTTCTTCGCTTTTCAGCTCGATGTAAGCGTTGATGAAGTCGTCGCTGAATACGCCGCCTTTGGTCAGGAACGCACGGCCCTTGTCCAGCTCTTCCAGGGCTTCTTTCAGGCTGCCGCACACTTGTGGGATCTCTTTGGCCTCTTCAGGCGGCAGGTCGTACAAGTTTTTGTCGGCGGCGTCGCCAGGGTGGATCTTGTTCTGGATACCGTCCAGGCCAGCCATTACCAGCGCAGCGAAGGCCAGGTATGGGTTGGCTGCCGGGTCCGGGAAGCGAGCTTCGATACGGCGAGCGCGCGGGCTGGACACGTAAGGAATACGGATCGAAGCGGAACGGTTACGCGCCGAGTAGGCCAGCATTACCGGTGCTTCGAAACCTGGCACCAGACGCTTGTAGGAGTTGGTCGACGGGTTGGTGAAGCCGTTCAGGGCCTTACCGTGCTTGATGATACCGCCGATGAAGTACAGGGCAGTGTCGGACAGGCCGGCATAACCTTCGCCAGCGAAGGTGTTCTTGCCATCTTTGGCGATGGACAGGTGAACGTGCATACCCGAACCGTTATCGCCGTACAGAGGCTTAGGCATGAAGGTAGCGGTACGGCCGTAGGCATCCGCCACGTTGTGTACGCAGTACTTCAGGGTCTGAACTTCGTCAGCCTTGGCCACCAGGGTGTTGAACTTCACACCGATTTCGTTCTGGCCGGCAGTCGCCACTTCGTGGTGGTGAACTTCGATGACCAGGCCCATTTCTTCCATGGCGTTGCACATGGAGGTACGGATTTCGTGGTCGTGGTCGAACGGCGGAACCGGGAAGTAGCCACCTTTGATACCTGGACGGTGGCCTTTGTTGCCGCCTTCGATGTCCTGGTCAGACATCCACGAACCTTGTTCGGAGAAGATCTTGAACATGGAGCCGGAGATGTCGGACTTGAACTTGACCGAATCAAAGATGAAGAATTCTGGCTCCGGGCCTACGAATACGGTGTCGCCGATACCGGTCGACTTCAGGTATTCCTCGGCACGCTTGGCGATCGCACGTGGGTCGCGGTCGTAGCCTTGCATGGTCGAAGGCTCGATCACGTCGCAGACGATGATCAGGGTTGGGTCTTCGGTGAACGGGTCGAGTACGGCAGTGCTGTCGTCCGGCATCAGGATCATGTCGGAAGCTTCGATGCCTTTCCAGCCGGCAATGGAGGAACCGTCGAACATTTTGCCTTCTTCGAAGAAAGCATCATCCAGCGCGTCGCGAGCCGGCATGGTCACGTGGTGCTGAGTACCTTTAGTGTCCGTGAAGCGCAGATCAATCCATTTAACGTCATGATCTTTGATGAGTTGAACCGACTTCGACATGGTGTCCTCCGGGTGGCTTCGGGCTGGGGTAGTGGAGTTAGCCCTTAGAATGTGGGTGATGCCGGCGCGAATACTCGACCAAGGCAACCTGCCTCACAAGAGAGCAAATTGCATGCCAGTGCGCCAACATGGCCTTTTTGCCTCAAAATGGCCCCTATAACGGTGCAATCCGCTGAAGCGGAATAAATAACGCACTGCAATGTAGCGTTAATTTGCGCAAATGACCCGTTTTGGTGCGTTGCATCTGAGATGCATATTAACTGGTTAAACCTTGAGCGATTTCCGCTATAATCCGCGCCCCCCTTTTTCAGCAGGCCCGGCGCGCGCTGTTTCCATGAAATTAATCGTAAAAGTCTTCCCCGAGATCACCATCAAAAGCCGACCGGTACGGACGCGTTTCATCCGTCAGTTGGCCAAGAACATCCGTGCCGTGCTCCGCGATCTGGACCCGGCTGTGGTGGTGAACGGCGTGTGGGACAACCTCGAGCTGGAAACCCGCATTACCGACGCCAAAGCCTTGAAGGACATGACCGAGCGCCTGAGCTGCATGCCGGGCATCGCGCATTTCCTGCAGGTGGATGAGTACCCGTTGGGCGACTTCGACGACATCACCGAAAAGTGCAAACAGCACTACGGCAGTGCGCTTGAAGGCAAGATCTTTTCGGTGCGCTGCAAGCGCGCCGGCAAGCACACCTTCAGCTCCATGGATGTCGAGAAATACGTCGGCAGCAAGCTGCGTCGCGAGTGCGGCGCCGCCGGAATTTCCCTCAAAGCGCCGCAAATTGAAGTGCGCATGGAAATTCGCGACCAACGGTTGTTTGTGATCCACAGCCAGCACAACAGCATCGGCGGCTACCCGCTGGGCGCCCTGGAACAGACCCTGGTACTCATGTCCGGCGGTTTCGATTCCACGGTGGCGGCCTACCAGATCATGCGCCGCGGCCTGATGAGCCACTTCTGCTTCTTTAACCTGGGCGGGCGTGCACACGAATTGGGCGTGATGGAAGTCGCGCACTTTATCTGGAAGAAGTACGGCAGCTCCCAACGCGTGCTATTTGTAAGCGTGCCGTTCGAGGAAGTGCTGGGCGAAATTCTCGGCAAAGTCGATAACAGTCATATGGGCGTGGTATTGAAGCGTATGATGTTGCGCGCTGCGTCCCGAATCGCCGATCAATTGCAGATCGACGCGCTGGTGACCGGTGAAGCGATCTCCCAGGTGTCCAGCCAGACGCTGCCGAACCTGTCGCTCATTGATTGCGTCACCGAGAAGCTGGTCTTGCGCCCGCTGATCGCCAGCCACAAGCAGGACATCATCGACCTGGCAGAAGAAATCGGCACGGCCGACTTTGCCAAGCACATGCCTGAATATTGCGGGGTCATTTCGGTGAACCCCAAGACCCACGCCAAGCGCAACCGCGTGGAGTATGAAGAACAACAGTTTGATATGGCGATTCTGGAGCGTGCGCTCGAGAACGCCAAACTGGTCCCGATCGATCGTGTCATCGATGAATTGGGCCAGGATGTGCAAATCGAAGAAGTCAGCGAAGCCCTGGCCGGCCAGATCGTCGTCGACATCCGTCACCCGGATGCCGCCGAGGATGAGCCGCTGGAAATCGCTGGCATCGACGTGCAAGCGCTGCCGTTTTACGCATTGAACGCGCGCTTCAAGGAACTGGATAACAGCCGTCAGTACCTGCTGTATTGCGACAAAGGCGTGATGAGTCGCCTGCATGCCCACCATTTGCTCAGTGAGGGGTATGCCAATGTGCGCGTTTATCGACCGAGCTAAGAGCCCGGGGCTGTTTGCCTGTGGCCTGCGTCACCGGCCCCCCGACTCTGCCGTCAAGCTGTAACGGCAAGGCCTGACTCTACTGTTAATCGCTGCCACGACCTGTCAGCACACCGAATCCTCTGATCGAGATACACAAGTGATCGAAAATCTACGTAACATCGCCATCATTGCTCACGTTGACCATGGTAAAACCACCCTGGTAGACAAACTCCTGCGTCAATCCGGCACCCTGGAGCGCAACGAGCTCAACGACGAGCGCGTGATGGACTCCAACGACCAGGAAAAAGAGCGCGGTATTACCATCCTGGCTAAAAACACCGCTATCAACTGGAACGGCTACCACATCAACATCGTGGATACCCCGGGCCACGCCGACTTCGGCGGCGAAGTAGAACGCGTAATGTCGATGGTTGACTCCGTTCTGCTGCTGGTTGATGCTCAAGACGGCCCTATGCCGCAAACCCGTTTCGTGACCAAGAAGGCGTTCGAAGCCGGCCTGCGTCCGATCGTGTGCATCAACAAGGTTGACCGTCCAGGCGCGCGTCCGGACTGGGTTCTGGACCAGATCTTCGACCTGTTTGACAACCTGGGTGCTACCGAAGAACAGCTGGACTTCAAAGTGGTCTACGCCTCGGCCCTGAACGGCATTGCCGGTCTGGAACACACCGACATGGCTGAAGACATGACCCCGCTGTACCAGTCGATCGTCGACAACGTACCGGCACCAAAAGTTGACCGTGAAGGCCCGTTCCAGATGCAAATCTCGGCACTGGACTACAACAGCTTCCTGGGTGTTATCGGTGTTGGCCGTATCGCGCGTGGTAGCGTCAAGCCGAACACTCCAGTTGTCGCCATCGGCGCCGACGGCAAAAAGCGTAACGGTCGTATCCTGAAGCTGATGGGTCACCACGGCCTGCACCGCATCGACGTTGAAGAAGCTTTCGCCGGCGACATCGTGTGCGTGAGCGGTATGGACTCGCTGTTCATCTCCGACACCCTGTGCCAGCCAGACAACGTTGAGGCGATGAAGCCTCTGACCGTTGACGAGCCAACCGTCTCCATGACCTTCCAGGTAAACGACTCGCCTTTCTGCGGTAAAGAAGGCAAGTTCGTGACTTCCCGTAACATCAAGGAACGTCTGGACAAAGAGCTGCTGTACAACGTTGCACTGCGCGTTGAAGAAGGCGACTCGGCTGACAAGTTCAAGGTTTCCGGCCGTGGTGAGCTGCACCTCTCGGTACTGATCGAAACCATGCGTCGCGAAGGCTTCGAAATGGGCGTTGGTCGTCCAGAAGTGATCATCCGTCAGGTTGACGGCGTGAAGCAGGAACCGTTCGAAAACGTGACCATCGACACCCCGGAAGAATCCCAGGGCAAGGTCATGGAAGAGATGGGCCTGCGTAAGGGCGACCTGACCAACATGGTGCCGGATGGCAAAGGCCGTGTGCGTCTGGAATACAACATCCCTGCGCGTGGTCTGATCGGTTTCCGTAACCAGTTCCTGACCCTGACCAACGGTGCTGGCATCCTGACCTCGATCTTCGATCGCTACGACACCATGAAGTCCGGCGACATGTCCGGCCGTCAGAACGGTGTTCTGGTATCGGTAGAAACCGGCAAGGCGCTGACCTACTCCCTGGAAACTCTGCAGGCACGTGGCAAGCTGTTCGTTGAACACGGTCAAGAGATCTACAACGGTCAGATCGTTGGTCTGAACAGCCGTGACAACGACATGGGCGTTAACCCAACCAAAGGCAAGAAGCTCGACAACATGCGTGCTTCGGGTAAAGACGAAACCATCGCTCTGGTCCCACCTGTTCGCTTCACTCTGGAACAGGCCCTGGAATTCATCCAGGACGACGAGCTGTGCGAAGTTACGCCTAAGTCGATCCGCCTGCGTAAGAAGATCCTGGACGAAGGCGAGCGTACCCGCGCTGCCAAGAAAGCCAAGAACTGAGTTAACTCAGGCTGAATGAAAAACGCCCCCGGTCGAAAGGCCGGGGGCGTTTTTTTATGCCTGATCGTTCCCACGCTCTGCGTGGGAATGCCGCTTGGGACGCTCCGCGTCCCGCCTTTAAGAGCGGACGCAGAGCGTCCAGGGCTGCATTCCCACGCGGAGCGTGGGAACGATCATCAGAGAATTGAGTTAACTCGGGCTGAATGAAAAACGCCCCCGGTGCCTGATCGTTCCCACGCTCTGCGTGGGAATGCCGCTTGGGACGCTCCGCGTCCCGCTTTTAAGGGCGGACGCAGAGCGTCCAGGGCTGCGTTACCACGCGGAGCGTGGGAACGATCATCAGAACTTGTCGAGGGTCCGCAAATTGGTCTCGCGCACCACTTCTTTGGGCTTGTACGCGCAATATCCCGGCCGCGGCCCGATTTTCGGGTGGTTGCGGCACGTATCCGGGCGCTTGTCATAAATAGTGCAGAAGCGCGTCTTACGATCCAGGTACAGGCAATCGTTGTTGCTCATGCGCTGGAGGGTAAAGATCTCGGATTTGTTGTTGTAGCGCTCGACGATACCTTCCTTCTGCAAACGCTTGGCGATGTTCTTCGGCGGGTCGCCGCGCTCGAACTCATCGACGATGCCAATGCGGATCAGGTCCTTGATCTTCACCTCGACCGGCAGCGTGCAGCAGCTGGACACGCAGCCACCGCACATGTGGGCGGAATATTTCTGCCAGGTCTCTAGACGGTCGAGTTCCGCGGCGGCGATCAGTTGAGGCTTCATCAAGGTTCCAAGGTGGGGCTGTATCCGGGCGCGCGATCATACCGGGATTGGTGGTTTTTTGAACAATATTTTGCAGATTTCATCTCCAACGGAGCAGGGGCGAAAAGCAGGCACGGCCCCTGCATCAATTTCCAGCAATGGTGAATGAGTTAAAAAACTGCCGAACCAGCACGTCTACCGTCTGTCAGACCGACTAGGCTCTAGCAACTCCTTCAATCTCGCCCGAGGTCGCACCGATGTCTCAGGAACCGCTTGCACGAGAAGCAGAGGTAGCCGCATTCCGCGATGCTGTCTTGACCAAACTCACTTACGCGGTGGGCAAGGACCCGGATCACGCCTTCGACCACGACTGGTTCGAAGCCATTGCCCTGGCCGCCCGCGACCAGATGGTCGACCACTGGATGAACCACACGCGGCGCATCTACCGCAAAGGCCAGAAGCGGGTGTATTACCTCTCGCTGGAATTCCTGATCGGCCGTTTGCTCTACGACAGCCTGAGCAACCTGGGTGTGTTGGAGATTGCCCGCGAAGCCCTTTCCGAACTGGGCGTGGACCTGGAGCGCATCCGCCTGCTGGAGCCCGACGCGGCGCTCGGCAACGGTGGCCTGGGCCGCCTGGCGGCGTGCTTTATGGAAAGCATGTCGACCCTGGGCATTGCCGGCCACGGCTATGGCATCCGCTATGAACACGGCCTGTTCCGCCAGGCAATCGTTGACGGCTGGCAGCAAGAGCAGACCGAACGCTGGCTGGATTTCGGCAACCCGTGGGAGTTCGAGCGCGCCGAAGTGATCTACCCGATCGGCTTTGGCGGCAGCGTCGAAACCCTGGCGGACGCCTCCGGCAAGATGATCCAGGTATGGACGCCCAACGAAACCGTGCGCGCAGTGGCGTACGACACGCCGGTGGTCGGCTGGCGCGGTGCCAGTGTGAACACCCTGCGCCTGTGGCGTGCCCGTGCGGTAGAAGACCTGCACCTTGAGCGCTTCAACGCCGGTGACCATTTGGGCGCCGTAGCGGAAGTGGCCCGCGCCGAAAGCATCTCCCGAGTGCTTTACCCGGCCGACAGCACCGAAGCGGGGCAGGAATTACGTCTGCGCCAGGAATACTTCTTCGTCTCCGCCTCGCTGCAAGACCTGCTGCGCCGCCACAAGAACATGCACGGCTCGGTCCTCAGCCTGGGCGAACACGCCGCGATTCAGCTCAACGACACGCACCCGTCCATCGCCGTGGCTGAGTTGATGCGCCAACTGGTCGACCTGCATGACATCCCGTGGGAAGCCGCGTGGGACGTGACGGTTGAAACCCTTTCCTACACCAACCACACCTTGTTGCCCGAGGCGTTGGAAACCTGGCCTGTCGGTTTGATGGAACGCATGCTGCCTCGGCATATGCAGATCATCTATCTGATCAACGCCCAGCACATCGACTCGCTGCGCGCCAAGGGCATCCACGACTTTGACGTATTGCGTGCGGTGTCGTTGATCGAAGAAGACAACGGCCGCCGCGTGCGCATGGGTAACCTGGCTTTCCTTGGCTCCCATAGCGTTAACGGTGTGTCCGGTTTGCACACCCAACTGATGCGCAGCACGGTGTTCTCCGAACTGCACAAGCTGTACCCGGAGCGCATCAACAACAAAACCAACGGCATCACCTTCCGCCGCTGGCTGTACCAGGCCAACCCCAAGCTCACCGAGATGCTGGTGGAGGCTCTGGGGCCGGACATCCTCGACACCATGGAAACCCGCCTGACGGAGCTGGAAACCTTCGCCGAGAAGCAGGTTTTCCGCAAAGCCTTCGCCGAACAGCGCCTGCACAGCAAGCGTGCACTGGCCGAGATCATCCACGAGCGCCTGGGCATTTCGGTGAACCCGGCGGCGATGTTCGACGTGCAGGTCAAGCGGATTCACGAATACAAACGCCAGTTGCTGAACCTGCTGCACACCGTGGCCTTGTACCAGGCAATCCGCGCCGAGCCAGGCACCGATTGGGTGCCGCGCGTGAAAATCTTCGCGGGCAAGGCGGCGGCCAGCTATCACCAGGCCAAGTTGATCATCAAGCTGACCAACGACATCGCTCGCACCGTGAACAACGACCCGACAGTGCGCGGTTTGCTCAAGGTGGTGTTCCTGCCCAACTACAACGTGAGCCTGGCGGAAAGCATCATTCCGGCGGCGGATTTGTCGGAGCAGATTTCCACTGCCGGTTTTGAGGCGTCGGGCACCAGCAACATGAAGTTCGGCCTTAACGGCGCGCTGACCATCGGCACCATGGACGGCGCCAACGTGGAGATGCACGAGCGCGTGGGCGCCGAGCATATGTTTATCTTCGGCCTCAGCGCCGAACAAGTGGAAGCCCGCAAGCACGCCGGTGAATTCCACGCCGGGCCGGATGTGGCAGCCTCCCATCGTCTCAACGATGTGTTGCAAGCGATCCGTGGCGGGGTGTTCTCGCCGGATGATCCGGGCCGCTATGTGGGCTTGATCGACGGGTTGATCGACTACGACCGTTTCCTGGTGTGCGCCGACTTTGACGCTTACTGGGACGCCCAGGCGCGGGTCGAGGCGCATTGGCATGATTCCAAGGCCTGGTGGCGCTCGGCGGTGCTCAATACGGCGCGCATGGGCTGGTTCAGCTCGGACCGCACCATCCGCGAATACGCCACCGAGATCTGGAAAGCCCTCGACTAAACACCGCAAGAACCCATGTGGGAGCGGGCTTGCCCGCGATGGCGCAGTGTCAGTTGGCAAATATGTCGACTGATACACCGCAATCGCGGGCAAGCCCGCTCCCACATTAGCTTTGCGTCGATATACTAGGCCCCGGTTTGCCCGCCTCGGGCTGCTTAGGGATATCGACCATGCAATGGATTTTCATGCTGATTGGCCTGGTGCTCGGCTGGGCGTTGGATGAGTCGTTTTCGGACGCCGGCATCGGTGCATTGCTGGGCTTGGGCATTGGCCAGGCGATTCGCCTGTCCAGGCTGTCGGCCCAGGCGGACCAACAAGCGCGTCAATTGGAAACCACGCAGAAGGCGCTGATTGCCCTGGGCGAACGCTTGCGTGAGCTGGAGGTGCCGACGCCGACCCGCAGCGAAATCGTCGAACCCCCCATTCCTGAGCCGGTACCTGCCGTTGAAAGGCCCGAACTTGTCTGGGAGTTGCCCGCCGAACTGGCGCCTGTCGCCATGGCGGCCGAGGCCAGCCAGCCGTTGCCGGATGACGTCTGGGCCCAGGCGCCGACGCCAGCACCGACCCCCGCGCCCAAAGAACCCGCCATCCCCCGTGGCCCCAACCTGATCGAGCGCGCCATCGGCGGCGCACGCAATTGGCTGTTCGGCGGCAACACCGTGCTGCGCGTTGGCGTGGTGCTGCTGTTCCTTGGCCTGGCCTTTTTGCTGCGTTATGCCACCGAAGGCGTGGTGGTGCCGATTGAACTGCGTTATGCCGGGGTTGCCGCTGCCGCCATCGGCCTGCTGGGCCTGGGTTGGTGGCTGCGGCTGCGAAACAGCAATTACGGCTTGATGCTGCAAGGTACCGGGATTGCCGTGTTGTACCTGACGGTGTTTGCCGCGATGCGCTTGCACCCCTTGATCGACCCGAGCGCCGCATTGGGCCTGCTGGTGGCGGTCACGGTGTTCTCGGCCATCCTGGCGATCACCCAGGATGCCCTCGGCCTGGCGTGCGCCGCAGCGCTGGGTGGGTTTGCCGCGCCGATTCTGACCTCAACCGGCGCCGGTAATCATGTGGCGCTGTTCAGTTACTTTGCATTGCTCAACGCCGGCATTCTGGCCATCGCGTGGTTCAAGGCCTGGCGTCTGCTCAACCTGATCGGATTTGTCGGTACCTTCGGCATAGGGTTCGCCTGGGGCATGCGTTCCTACACGCCGGAACTGCTGTGGAGCACCGAGCCGTTCCTGATCCTGTTCTTCCTGATGTACCTGGCCATCGGCCTGTTGTTCGCCCGCCGCAAGCTGCAAGAGGTGGGCGATGCGCCCGAAGGCCGTGAGGCGCTGCTGCGCTGGTCGGCGGCCAAGGGTGATTATGATGATGGCAGCATGCTGTTCGGCCCGCCGTTGGTAGGCTTTGGCTTGCAGTTCGCCGTGGTGCAGCACCTGGAGTTTGCCGCTGCATTCAGTGCACTGGGTTTAGGCCTTATCTACATGGGCTTGGCGCGGCTGCTGAGTGGCGGGCGCGCCTTGCTGCTGGCCGAAACTTGCCTGGCGCTGGGCGTGATCTTTGCCAGCCTGGCAATTCCGCTGGGCCTCGACGCGCGCTGGACGGCGGCGGCCTGGGCGGTGGAGGGCGCCGGGATCTTCTGGCTCGGCTTGCGCCAGCAGCGGCCGTTGGCTCGTGCGTTTGGCCTGTTGTTACAGTTGGGGTCGGCGCTGGCGTTCCTCAGTGAACTGCGCGTTGGCGAGTTGACCTTGCTCGACGGTGCCCCACTGGGCGCGCTGTTGCTGGGCGCAGCGCTGTTGTTCAGCTTCGATCAGTTGCGCAAGGCCTCGACCGAACAAGCGGCGCAATGGGAGCGCAACAGCCTGCCCGTGTTGGCGAGCCTGGGCCTGACCTTTTTGTACTTGCTTGCGCCGTTGTTATTGCTGACCCAAGGCACCGCCATCAGTTGGGCAATCGCCGGGCTGCTGACGCTGTTTGTCGGCCTGCGCATCGGCTCGCGCACCTTCCTGTTCGCTGCCTTCGGTGTGCAATTGCTCGGCGGGGGGTTGTTCCTCCTGCGCTTGCAGGGTGGTGATGGGGCCGCGGTATTCAGTGCCGGCTGGACCGGCTTGTTGACCGCCTCGTTGATCGGCCTGGCGTTGGTCGGCGGCATGCTGTTGGCCGCGCGCGATGAGATGGTGCGCAGTGATGTGCGGCTGCTGCGCGGGTTGTCGGTGGTGCTGCTGGCCGGCTTGGTGTTGATCAACCTCGCGGTGCTGTTTGTACTGCCATGGGAAAGCGCCAGCGGCGTGTGGGCCGCCAGTGGCTTGCTGATCATCTGGCTGAGCCTGTACCTGCAACAACGCGTGAGTTTCGTGTTTGGTTTGCTGCTGCAAGTCGTGGGTGGCGCCTCGTTCCTGTTGGCGGTGCCGCAGTTGCTCGGGCCGTTGAGCAGCGAGGGCTTGCGCCCCTTGGCGCACAGCGGTTTCTGGACGCCGATGGTGCTGGGCCTGGCGGCAATGGTGGGCGCCTGGCGCTTGCAGCGTGAGCCGCAGGCGCCGGTGTTTGCCGTGTTGAAATTGCAACGCCTGTCCGACCTGCTGCTGGTGTGGGGCGCGGCCTGGTGGGCATTGGCGTTGATCGGCGAAGTGCTGACGTTTATCCCGCAGGAGCTGCAAGGCGCATTTTTGCTCGGCATCGCGGCGGTGAGCGTGGCGATCTGGGCGCTGTTGGCCGCACGTTTGCGCTGGGCATCTCTGGGCATGCTGTGTGCCTTGCTGATGCCGGCGGCGGGCGTGGTGTTGCTGGTGTCTGCCCATGATTACTACCACCCGGCGGCGCATTACGGCTGGCTGGCGTGGTTGGCGGTGTTTGTGGTGCATTTCATCGCGCTGCGCCGTTTGGCGGCGGTGGTGCCGGGCACGGTAGTGAGCATCGCTCATGTGCTCGGCTGCTGGATGTTGATTGGTGTGTTGGCGCTGGAGCTGCGTTACGGCCTGTTGCTGCTGTCGAGCGAGTACAACGCCTGGCGCTGGCTGGGCTGGGCGATTCTGCCAAGCCTGTACCTGGTGCTGGCGGCGGCACCGCGCAGCTGGCCGTGGCCGGTGTCGGCCTACCCGCGTGAATACCGTGTGCTGGCCGCGTTGCCGCTGGCGGTATTGATGCTCGGCTGGTTCTGGTTGGCGAACATCTTCAGCGACGGCACGGCGAAACCGCTGCCGTACGTGCCATTGCTCAACCCGTTGGACGTGGGCCTGCTGTTCGCGTTGCTGGGTATTTACCTGTGGTCGCGCAGCGTGGCGCCGCAGCGCGGGCCGCGTGCAGAGCTGATCGCCCAAGGTGTCGCGGGGGCTTCGCTGTTTGCCTTCTTCACGGCCTTGGTGATGCGCACCGCCCACCATTGGGTGGGCGTGCCGTTCCAGCTGGATGCCTTGCTGGCGTCCATGTGGGTGCAGGCCGGCCTGTCGCTGGTCTGGACCCTGATCGCCCTGGGCCTGATGATCGGCGGCCACCTGCGCCATCGTCGCGAAGTGTGGCTGATCGGCGCGGCGTTGATTGCGGTGGTGGTCGCCAAGCTGTTCTTTGTCGAGCTGAGTAACCGTGGCGGGCTGGCGCGGATCGTGTCGTTTATTGGTGTGGGCGGGCTGTTGCTGGTGGTGGGTTACTTCGCACCGCTGCCGCCCAAACGCGTCGAGCCGGTGTTGGAAACTGAAGGAGCATCCTCTTGATCGGTAAGTTGAGCGTGATCGCGTTGGGCATGTGTTCGACGTTGTCGGTGTGGGCGCAGGAAACGCCCGCCGACTTCACCACACAGGTGCCGTTGGCGGTCAGTGGCAACGGGCCTTGGTATCGCCTGGCGTTGCCGCTGTCGGTGCAATTGAGCGCGCGCCAGGCGGATCTTAGTGATGTGCGCGTATTCAACGCCGCCGGTGAGCCCCAGGCTTACGCGCTGTCGCGCCAGTCCGCGCAACGCACCGAAAGCCGCGACGTGACGGATGTGAAGTGGTTCCCGCTGTACGCCGCCGACACCCGTGAAAGCGTGCCGGATGTGGTGATGAAGTCCACTGCCGAAGGCACCTTGCTGCAAGTGCTCCCGCCCAAGACCGGCGCGCAAGTGTTGCGTGGCTGGGTGCTGGACGCCAGTTCGATCAAGGCGCCGTTGCAGCAGTTGAGCCTGGACTGGAGCCGCGAGCAGGACGGTTTCCAGCGTTTCAGCATTGAAGCCAGTGATGACTTGCAGCACTGGCAGGCGTGGGGCGACGGGCAAGTGGCGCGCTTGTCGTTTGCCGACGAGCGTGTCGAGCAGCATGACGTGAGCTTGCCGGGGCAATCGGCGCGTTATCTGCGCCTGGTGTGGCAAGGGCAGGCGGCACCGCAGTTGACGTCGGCCAAACTGGTCAGCGCGACCAGCAGCAGCCTGCCGCTGCCGTTGGTGTGGTCGCAGCCGCTGTCGGGCACGCGGCTCAAGGCCGGTGAATACAGCTGGCAGCTGCCGACAGGGCTGCATGTGGAGCGCTTGCGCGTCGAGCTCAAACAGCCCAACACGCTGGCGCCCGTGACGTTGGCGGGGCGGCGCGAAGCCAACCAAGCCTGGCAGCCGTTGAGCAATGGCTTGTTGTATCGCCTGACCCAGAATGGCCAGGACGTGGTGCAGGATGAATTGCAATTGCCCGGCGTGGCCGTGGGCGAACTCAAGTTGCAGGTGGACGAGCGCGGCGGCGGCCTGGGCGTGGAAGCGCCGGCATTGCGTTTTGCTGTGCGCGCCACGCAGTTGGTGTTCCTGGCGCGGGGCGAGCCGCCGTTTACCCTGGCGTTGGGCAACCCGTCGGTAAAGGCCGCGAACTTGCCGCTGTCGACGCTGATTCCCGACTACAGCGCCGAGCGTATCAAGACCTTGGGGCAGGCTACGGTCACAGGCGACGTGACGGTCAAATCGCCTGCGATTGCCGTTTCGCCTGAAGCGGGCACCGACTGGAAGAAACTCGGCCTGTGGGCCGTGCTCCTGCTGGGTGTGGCGGCGCTAGGGGCGATGGCCTACAGTTTGTTGCGTGCACCGGCGGCCAAGCCGTGAACTCTATTGGGGTTAAATCCTCTGATTAGAGGAAATAACCCTCGACTCGCGTTAAACTGCGCGGGTTTTTAAGCCCCCCATTTTCCGGAGCCTTCCATGTCCCGCGTTACCCTGAGTCGCTATTTGATCGAGCAGACCCGCAGCAACAACACGCCTGCCGATCTGCGCTTCCTTATCGAAGTGGTGGCGCGTGCTTGCAAGGAAATCAGCCACGCCGTGTCCAAAGGCGCACTCGGTGGTGTTCTGGGCAGCATGGGCACAGAAAACGTCCAAGGCGAAGTGCAGAAGAAGCTCGACGTGATTTCCAACGAAATCCTGCTCGAAGCCAACGAATGGGGTGGCCACCTGGCTGGCATGGCGTCCGAAGAAATGGACAACGCCTACCAGATCCCGGGCAAATACCCGAAAGGCGCGTACTTGCTGGTGTTCGACCCACTGGACGGCTCGTCCAACATCGACATCAACGCACCGGTCGGCACTATCTTCTCGGTACTGCGCTGCCCGAACGAATACCTGAGCCAGAACGAAGCCTTGAACGAAAAGGCCTTCCTGCAGCCAGGCACCGAACAGGTCGCTGCCGGCTACGCCATCTACGGCCCGCAGACCATGCTGGTGCTGACCCTGGGCGACGGCGTCAAAGGCTTCACCCTGGACCGCGAAATGGGCAGCTTCGTGCTGACCCACGAAGACATCACCATTCCGGCTTCCACCCAGGAATTTGCGATCAACATGTCCAACCAGCGTCACTGGGAAGAGCCCGTGACCCGCTACGTGGGCGAGTTGATGGCCGGCGAAGAAGGCCCGTTGAAGAAGAACTTCAACATGCGCTGGGTGGCCGCGATGGTCGCCGACGTGCACCGCATCCTGACCCGTGGTGGCCTGTTCATGTACCCACGTGACAGCCGCGAGCCTTCCAAGCCGGGCAAGCTGCGCTTGATGTACGAAGCCAACCCGATGTCGTTCCTGGTTGAACAGGCAGGCGGTGCGTCCACCGACGGCCACCAGCGCATTCTCGACATCCAGCCGGAAGGCCTGCACCAGCGCGTGGCGGTGTTCCTGGGCTCGAAGGAAGAAGTTGAGCGTGTGACGGCTTATCACAAGAAGTAAGCTGCTGCGATAGGTGATTCGCAGTGTTGTGCGGCGGATCACCCTTGAAGAAGCCCCGAAACGTTTCAGCGTTTTCGGGGCTTTTTTGTTTTTGCTCGTCGGGAACCAGACACCCCTTTTCCCTTCTAAGCTTCTGGCAGATACCCCAGCTGCTTTGTCTCTCCAGGAGCTTTTCCATGTCTTTACGCCGTCTCGCTTTGCTGGCTTTTTGCGTGCTTTTAGCCGCGTGCAGCAAGGTCAATCAAGAAAATTACGCAAAGCTGTCGGCTGGCATGGCCAAGGCCGAGGTGGAGTCGTTGCTGGGTAAGCCAACCGATTGTTCCGGTGCGCTGGGCATGTCCAGTTGCACGTGGGGCGATAAAAACAGCTTTATCAGCGTGCAGTACGCCGGTGACAAAGTTCTGATGTTTTCCGGGCAAGGCCTGAAGTAAACCGGGGCGCGAGCCTGCGGGAGAAGAAGAATGATGCGTTTTGTTTTGTTTCTTTGCGCCAGTCTGTTTTTGGCGGGCTGCGCCAGCCATTCTGGCGATGATCTGCAACCCAAGACCGCGAGCAACGTCAACCTCAAGCGTTACCAGGGCACCTGGTATGAGTTGGCCCGATTGCCGATGTACTTCCAGCGCAACTGCGCGCAGTCCGAAGCTCGCTACACCCTGTTGCCGGATGGCGACATGTCGGTGTTCAACCGCTGCCTGACCACTGAATGGAAGTGGGAAGAAGCCAAGGGCACGGCCACGCCGCAAGTGCCGGGCAAGACCGACAAGCTCTGGGTGGAATTCAATAACTGGTTCACGGCGCTGCTGCCGGGCGTCGCCAAGGGCGATTACTGGGTGTTGTACGTGAGTGATGACTACAAGACCGCCATCGTCGGCAGCCCGAGCCGGCGCTACATGTGGATCTTGTCGCGCACGCCGACGGTGAGTGCCGACACCCGCGAAGACCTGCTGAGCAGGGCGCGCCAGCAAGGGTATGACACGACGCGATTGATCTTCCGCACCTCAGACAAGCAGATGGCGAAGACTTCGCAGTAACCTGAGGTCACCCTCAATCTAATGTGGGAGCTGGCTTGAATTGGGAGCTGGCTTGTGTGGGAGCTGGCTTGCCTGCGATGCAGACACCTCGGTGTATCCGTTACACCCAGGTGATGCTATCGCAGGCAAGCCAGCTCCCACATTTGTTTTGCATTGTTTTTTAGCCGAGTAGACTCCTCAGCACTTGGGTGAACGCCCGGCTGCTTTCTTCTTCGCCGGCATGATGCCCGTCGCGCACCACCCACTTGCCGTTGACCAGCACATCGCGCACTTGGCGATCACCACCGGCGAACAGCCAGCGATTGAGAATCCCATCCTCGGTCGCCGTCGCCAGGTACGGGTCATTGCCATCCAGCACAATCCAATCTGCCCGCTTGCCCACTTCCAACCGACCAATCGGCTGCCCCAACGCTTGGGCGCCGCCGTCGAGCGCAGCATCGAACAATGTGCGGCCAACCATCGGCTGATCACTGCGATACAGACGGTTGCGCCGCTGGTCGCGCAGGCGCTGGCCATATTCGAGCCAACGCAATTCCTCCACCACGCTCAGTGACACATGGCTGTCGGAACCGATACCCATGCGCCCGCCTTGAGCGAGGAAATCCACCGCCGGGAAAATCCCGTCGCCCAGGTTGGCTTCGGTGGTCAGGCACAAACCGGCGATTGCCCGGCTCTTGGCCATTTGCGTGACTTCATCGGCGTCAGCATGGGTGGCGTGCACCAGGCACCAACGCTCATCCACTTCCACATTGTCATACAGCCATTGCAGCGGGCGTTTGCCGCTCCAGGCCAGGCAGTCATCGACTTCCTTTTGCTGCTCGGCGATGTGGATGTGTACCGGGCAAGTCTTGTCGCTGGCGGCCAGCACCTCATGAATCTGTTCGGGTGTGACGGCACGCAATGAGTGGAAACACAGGCCCAGTTGCTGCGCTGGCTGCGCCGCCAGAATGGGCTTCAGGCGTGCTTGCAGGTCCAGGTAATCTTCGGTGCTATTGATAAAGCGCCGCTGGCCTTCATTCGGCGCCTGGCCACCAAAGCCGGAATGGGTGTAGAGCACTGGCAGCAATGTCAGGCCGATGCCACTGCTGGCCGCCGCCTGGCTGATCTGCCGCGACAGCTCGGTGCGATCGGCATAGGCCTGGCCGCTGACGTCGTGGTGCACATAATGAAACTCGGCCACCGAGGTGTAGCCGGCCTTGAGCATTTCGATGTACAGCTGGCGGGCGATGACCTGCAGTTGTTCCGGGTTGATCTTGCCGACCATGCGGTACATCAAGTCGCGCCAGGTCCAGAAGCTGTCGTTCGGGTTGCCGGCCACTTCGGCCAAACCGGCCATGGCGCGCTGGAACGCATGGGAGTGCAGGTTGGGCATGCCCGCCAAAACAGGGCCTCTGAGCCGTTCGGCGTGGTCTGCGCTGGCATTGGGCTCAACCTGGGTCAGCACGCCATCGGCGCTGACTTCAAAGCGTACATCGTTGGCCCATCCATTAGGCAGCAGCGCGCGTTCGGCAAAGAAAGCGGACATGATCAAGGCACCCCGGTCGTGTGTTTATTTGTATATACATATACAGACGTTTGCCTGCTCGGTAAACTCCGGCAATCTATGCATCTTTTCCCCCTGCAAGGATTCCCTGTGCCGACTCCGCCTGCCAAGTCTTCGCTGGCTGCCCACATGGACGAAAGTCCGGCGCCCTTGTATGCCCGCGTCAAACAGATGATCAGCCAGCAAATCCTCAACGGCAACTGGCCGCCCCATTACCGCGTGCCGTCGGAGAGCGAACTGGTCAGCCAGTTGGGCTTCAGCCGCATGACCATCAACCGCGCCCTGCGCGAACTCACCGCCGAAGGTCTGCTGGTGCGCATGCAAGGCGTCGGCACCTTCGTCGCCGAGCCCAAGAGCCAGTCGGCGCTGTTTGAAGTGCACAACATTGCCGATGAGATCGCCTCGCGCGGTCATCGACATACCTGCCAGGTTATTCACCTGGGCGAAGAGGCCGCCGGTTCCGAGCGCGCCGTGGCCCTGGAAATGCGTGAGGGTGGGCGGGTGTTCCACTCGCTGATCGTGCATTTTGAAAACGATATTCCCGTGCAAATCGAAGACCGCTTCGTCAACGCCCTGGTGGCGCCGGAATACCTGCAGCAGGATTTCACCCAACAAACGCCGTACGCCTACCTCAACCAGGTCGCACCCCTGACCGAGGGCGAGCATGTGGTTGAAGCCATCCTCGCCGACGCCGCCGAGTGCAAGCTGTTGCAGATCGAACCGAGCGAGCCCTGCCTGTTGATTCGCCGCCGCACCTGGTCCGGCCGCCAGCCGGTCACCGCCGCGCGTTTGATCCACCCCGGTTCCCGTCATAGCCTGGAAGGACGTTTCAGTAAATGAGTGCAGTGAAAGTCTGGCGCGCCACCGATTACATCCGCATGCCGTGGAAAAACGGCGGCGGCAGCACCGAAGAAATCACCCGTGACGCAGGTACTGGCCTGGATGGCTTTGGCTGGCGCCTGTCGATTGCCGATATTGCCGAGTCGGGCGGTTTTTCTACCTTTGCCGGCTACCAGCGCGTGATTACCGTGATCAAAGGCGCGGGTATGGTCCTGACCGTAGACGGCGAGGAACAGCGCGGGTTGTTACCGTTGCAGCCGTTTGCGTTCAAGGGTGAAAGTGAAGTGTCGTGCCGCCTGATCACCGGGCCGATCCGCGATTTCAACCTGATTTATTCGCTTGAGCGTTACCACGCACGGTTGCAATGGATTGACGGCGTGCAGCGGTTTTTCAGCACGGCGCACACGGTGTTGGTGTTCAGTGTGGCGGATGAAGTGAAGGTGCTGGGTGAAAAGCTCGGCCATCACGATTGCTTGCAAATCGACGGTAACGACGACCTGCTCGACCTCCCGATAACCGGCCGTTGCTGCCTGATCGAACTGACCGCACGCGGTTAAAAAACTGTGGGAGCTGGCTTGCCTGCGATAGCGGTGTGTCAGTCAGCACATCTGATGCTGACACACCGCTATCGCAGGCAAGCCAGCTCCCACATTTGCTTTTCATTGTTCATAAGAGCTGTTTCCAGCCGCGCACCAATTTGTTACCGAATGCCCCAGCTTGGCGCAATGCCAGGCTGTCCTGAACAATGTTCCCGTCCGCAAACTCCCTCTGTAAGAAAATTCACCAAGCCTCAAAGCCTTAATTTCCGAGGCTTTCAAGCACCTCCCAAAAAAATCTCACCCGCTCTCTCACCAAGTTGGCCGCTTGATTGCATATGCTTGTACATACAAGTAAAGATGTGTGCGTAAGACTCTCCTTCGCACCATCAATGTTCGCGCACCATGCCGAGGAGTCCAGCTGTGACCGATTTTTCGAAAGCCAAGCCTACTAAATACCGTGACGTCGAAATCCGTGCCGCTCGCGGTAACAAGCTCACCGCCAAAAGCTGGCTGACTGAAGCACCGTTGCGCATGCTGATGAACAACCTCGACCCGCAAGTGGCCGAGAACCCGAAAGAATTGGTGGTGTACGGCGGTATCGGCCGTGCGGCGCGTAACTGGGAGTGCTACGACCAGATCGTCGAGAGCCTCACTAACCTGAATGACGACGAGACCCTGCTGGTGCAATCCGGCAAGCCGGTCGGCGTGTTCAAGACCCACAGCAACGCCCCGCGCGTGCTGATCGCCAACTCCAACCTGGTGCCGCACTGGGCCAGTTGGGAGCACTTTAACGAACTGGATGCCAAGGGCCTGGCCATGTATGGCCAGATGACCGCCGGCAGCTGGATCTACATCGGCAGCCAGGGCATCGTGCAGGGCACCTACGAAACCTTCGTCGAAGCCGGCCGCCAGCATTACAACAGCGACCTCACCGGTCGCTGGGTCCTCACCGCCGGCCTCGGCGGCATGGGCGGCGCTCAGCCGTTGGCTGCGACCCTGGCTGGCGCCTGCTCGCTGAACATCGAGTGCCAGCAGGTCAGCATCGATTTTCGTCTGGCCAGCCGTTATGTCGACGAGCAAGCCACCGACCTCGACGACGCCCTGGCGCGCATCGCCAAATACACCCAGGAAGGCAAGGCCATCTCCATCGCCTTGCTGGGCAACGCGGCCGAAATCCTGCCGGAACTGATCAAGCGCGGCGTGCGCCCGGACATGGTCACCGACCAGACCAGCGCCCACGACCCACTCAACGGCTACCTGCCGGCCGGCTGGACCTGGGACGAATACCGCGCCCGCGCCAAGACCGAGCCGGCTGCCGTGATCAAGGCTGCCAAGCAGTCGATGGCCGTGCACGTCAAAGCCATGCTGGAATTCCAGAAGCAAGGCATTCCGACCTTCGACTACGGCAACAACATCCGCCAGATGGCCCAGGAAGAAGGCGTGGAAAACGCCTTCGACTTCCCAGGCTTCGTACCGGCCTACATCCGCCCACTGTTCTGCCGTGGCATCGGCCCGTTCCGCTGGGTTGCACTGTCGGGCGACCCGCAAGACATCTACAAGACCGATGCCAAAGTCAAAGAGCTGATCCCGGACGACGCACACCTGCATAACTGGCTGGACATGGCCCGCGAGCGCATCAGCTTCCAGGGCCTGCCGGCACGTATCTGCTGGGTTGGCCTGGGCCAGCGCGCCAAGCTTGGCCTGGCGTTCAACGAAATGGTACGCAGCGGCGAGCTGTCGGCGCCGGTGGTGATCGGCCGTGATCACCTCGACTCCGGCTCGGTCGCAAGCCCGAACCGCGAAACCGAAGCCATGCAGGACGGCTCCGACGCCGTGTCCGACTGGCCACTGCTCAACGCCCTGCTCAACACCGCAAGCGGCGCGACCTGGGTTTCGCTGCACCACGGCGGTGGCGTGGGCATGGGCTTCTCCCAGCACTCGGGCATGGTGATCGTCTGCGACGGCACCGACGAAGCGGCTGAGCGCATTGCCCGCGTACTGCACAACGACCCGGCCACGGGGGTGATGCGTCACGCCGATGCCGGTTACCAGATCGCCATCGACTGCGCCAAGGAACAGGGCCTCAACCTGCCGATGATCAAGTAACGGCTGGCCTGGTTCCTGTGGGAGCTGGCTTGTGTGGGAGCTGGCTTGCCTGCGATGCAGGCGACTCGGTCTCTCGGCAGAACCGAGGGGATGCCATCGCAGGCAAGCCAGCTCCCACATTTGCCCTGCTGTGTACACAAGACATGTTTCACCCGCACCACCGAAAAACAATCCATCAGAGGTTGAACAACATGGCTGCAAATGACACCACACCGTTGATCGAAAGGCGTTCGATCGACTACATCCCGGAAGCGGAAAGACACGGTCGTCTATTGAGCCAGTTCACCCTGTGGATGGGTGCCAACCTGCAAATCACCGCGATTGTCACCGGGGCCTTGGCCGTGGTGCTCGGCGGTGATGTGTTCTGGTCGTTGATCGGTCTGTTGATCGGCCAACTCATCGGCGGCGGCGTCATGGCGTTGCATGCGGCGCAAGGGCCAAAGCTTGGCCTGCCACAGATGATCTCCAGCCGGGTGCAGTTCGGCGTTTATGGTGCAGCCATTCCGATTGTGCTGGTTTGTTTGATGTACCTCGGTTTTACCGCGACCGGGACCGTGCTGTCGGGGCAGGCGCTGGGCCAGTTGTTCGGGGTCAGCGACAGCGTCGGTATCCTGATTTTTGCCAGCGTGATCGTACTGGTTACCGTACTGGGTTACCGGGTGATCCACTTTATCGGGCGTGTCGCCAGCGTCATTGGCGTGATTGCCTTCGTCTATCTGTTCAGTCGTTTGATGAGCCAGACCGACGTTGGTGCGCTTTTGCAGATTCGCCACTTCAGCTGGAGCAGTTTCCTGCTGGCGGTATCGCTCGCGGCCTCCTGGCAGATCGCCTTCGGCCCTTACGTGGCGGACTATTCACGTTACCTGCCAAGCAAAACATCTTCGCTGAAAACCTTTTTCGCTGCCGGCGCGGGTTCAGTCATTGGTGCTCAGGTGGCGATGGTCCTTGGCGTGTTTGCCGCGGCCATGTCCAACGGGCAATTTGCCGGTCACGAAGTCGCCTACATCGTCGGGTTAAGTGGTACGGGCGCCACCGCTGCGCTGCTGTACTTCAGCATCGCGTTCGGCAAGGTCACCATCTCTACCCTGAACTCCTACGGCAGCTTCATGTGCATTGCCACCATCATCAGCGGCTTCCGTGGTCGCCTGGAGGTTACGCGCCTGCAACGTCTGGTGTTCGTGCTGGTGATTGTCGGCACTGCAACCCTGATCGCGTTGCTCGGCCAGCACTCGTTCCTCGGTGCGTTCAAGTCTTTCATCCTGTTTCTGCTGGCGTTCTTCACGCCGTGGAGTGCGATCAACCTGGTGGATTACTACTGCATCACCCGCGAGCGCTATGACGTACCGGCCTTGGCCGACCCGAAGGGCCGCTACGGTCGCTGGAACCTGCTCGGTATCAGCGTCTATGTGTTCGGCGTGCTGGTGCAGTTGCCGTTCATCTCTACCAAGTTCTACACCGGCCCCTTGGTTGCCGCGCTGGGTGATGTGGATATCTCCTGGATCATCGGCCTGGTACTGCCTGCGGCCCTGTATTACGTGTGTGCGAAAAAATGGCACGGCACAGTGCCCGATCACCTGATCCTGCCAATAGAGCAGGGCGCTGCACCAACGACAAACGGGCTGGCTGCACAAGCCTGATGGGACGTGGACAGGGCAGGATGCCTACTGACTGCCGTAATCCATTTCAAGATTGGGAGCGTCACAACAATGAAGATGAATAAAACCCTGCTGGCCACCGTGTTATCTGCAGGCTTGCTGGCCTCTGCCGGCGCCCAGGCGGCGGGTTGGTGCGAGTCCGGCAAACCGGTGAAATTCGCCGGGCTGAACTGGGAAAGCGGCATGTTGCTCACCGACATCCTGCAAACCGTGCTGGAGAAAGGCTACGGCTGCAAAACCGACAGCCTGCCGGGCAACTCCATCACCATGGAAAACGCCCTGAGCAGCAACGACATCCAGGTGTTCGCCGAAGAGTGGGTAGGCCGCAGCGAAGTCTGGAACAAGGCCGAGAAGGCCGGCAAAGTCGTTGGCGTTGGCGCGCCCGTTGTCGGTGCCGTCGAAGGCTGGTACGTGCCGCGTTACGTGATCGAAGGCGACGCCAAGCGCAAGCTGGAACCCAAGGCGCCGGACCTGAAAAACATTGCCGACCTGGCTAAATACGCCTCGGTGTTCAAGGACCAGGAAGAGCCGTCCAAAGGCCGCTTCTATAACTGCCCGGCCGGCTGGACCTGTGAGCTGGACAACAGCGAGATGCTCAAAAGCTATGGCCTGGAAAGCACCTACACCAACTTCCGCCCTGGCACCGGCCCGGCGCTGGATGCCGCTGTACTGTCGAGCTACAAGCGTGGCGAGCCGATCCTGTTCTACTACTGGTCGCCCACCCCGCTGATGGGCCAGGTTGATCTGGTCAAGCTCGAAGAGAAGCCCGGTGTGGATAAAAGCGTGAGCATCAAGGTCGGCCTGTCCAAAACCTTCCACGAGCAAGCGCCGGAACTGGTAGCGGTGCTGGAAAAGGTCAACCTGCCTATCGACCTGCTTAACCAGAACCTCGGTCGCATGGCCAAAGAGCGGATTGAGTCGCCAAAACTGGCGAAAATTTTCCTCAAGGAACATCCTGAAGTCTGGCACGCATGGGTGAGCGACGACGCAGCCAAGAAAATCGACGCGGCCTTGTAGGTCAAGGGTGTCCGGCTACCCTGAGGGGTTAGCCGGGCACACGGCCACAACCCACTGGATCGAGAGCACGCTATGTTTCCTGAGAGTTTTACGTTTTCCATCGCCGACTGGGTCAACGGTTGGGTGGACTCACTGGTCACCAACTACGGTGATGTGTTTCGGCACATCTCCGACACGCTGTTATGGGCCATCGTCAACCTGGAAGGCTTGCTGCGCGCCGCGCCCTGGTGGCTGATGCTGGCCATTGTCGGCGGCATCGCCTGGCACGCCACCCGCAAGGTGGTGACCACGGCGGTGATCGTCGGTCTGCTGTTCCTGGTGGGCGCGGTTGGCCTGTGGGACAAGCTGATGCAAACCCTGGCGCTGATGATGGTCGCCACGGTGATCTCGGTGCTGATCGGCATTCCGCTGGGCATCCTGTCGGCACGCAGCAATCGCCTGCGTTCAGTATTGATGCCGCTGCTCGACATCATGCAAACCATGCCCAGCTTCGTGTACTTGATCCCTGTGCTGATGCTGTTTGGCCTGGGCAAGGTGCCGGCGATTTTCGCCACGGTGATCTACGCCGCGCCGCCGCTGATTCGCCTCACCGACTTGGGCATTCGCCAGGTCGACGGCGAAGTCATGGAAGCCATCAACGCCTTTGGTGCCAACCGCTGGCAGCAACTGTTTGGCGTGCAACTGCCGCTGGCGCTGCCGAGCATCATGGCCGGTATCAACCAGACCACCATGATGGCGTTGTCGATGGTGGTGATCGCCTCGATGATCGGCGCCCGTGGCCTGGGTGAAGACGTGCTTGTCGGCATCCAGACGCTTAACGTCGGCCGTGGCCTCGAAGCCGGGCTGGCGATTGTGATTCTTGCAGTGGTCATCGACCGCATTACCCAGGCCTATGGTCGTCCACGGCATGAGGCGAGCAAATGACTACTGTCAGCAAAATTGAAGTTAAAAACGTCTTCAAGATTTTCGGCAACCGCTCCAAGGAAGCCCTGGCGATGGTTGGTCAGGGCAAGACCAAGGACCAGGTGCTGGCCGAGACCGGTTGCGTGGTTGGCGTGAATGACCTGTCGCTGAGTATTGGCACTGGCGAGATCTTTGTGATCATGGGCCTGTCGGGTTCGGGCAAGTCCACGTTGGTACGCCACTTCAACCGCCTGATCGACCCGACCAGCGGCGCGATCCTGGTGGACGGCGAAGACATCCTGCAACTGGACATGGAAGCCCTGCGTCAATTCCGTCGCCACAAGATCAGCATGGTGTTCCAGAGCTTCGGCCTGTTGCCCCACAAGAGCGTGCTCGACAACGTCGCCTACGGCCTCAAGGTGCGCGGCGAAACCCAGCAGGTGTGCGCCGAACGTGCGCTGCACTGGATCGAAACCGTGGGCCTGAAGGGCTACGAAAACAAATACCCGCACCAGCTTTCCGGTGGCATGCGTCAACGTGTGGGCCTGGCCCGCGCCTTGGCGGCGGATACCGACATCATCCTGATGGACGAAGCCTTCAGCGCCCTCGACCCGTTGATTCGCGCCGAGATGCAGGACCAGTTGCTGGAGCTGCAAAAGACCCTGCACAAGACCATCGTGTTCATTACTCACGACCTCGACGAGGCGGTGCGCATCGGCAACCGCATTGCGATTCTCAAGGACGGCAAGCTGATCCAGGTCGGCACGCCGCGCGAGATTCTGCATTCGCCGGCGGATGAGTATGTGGACCGGTTTGTTCAGCGCCGGGCGGCGGTGGTTTAGCTGATCGTTCCCACGCTCTGCGTGGGAATGCATCCCGTGACGCTCCGCGTCACACCTGACAGCGGGACGCGGAGCGTCCCAGGCGGCGTTCCCACGCAGAGCGTGGGAACGATCAATTCAAGAGGCTCAAGATGTCCCAGGCAACAACAATCATCATCGCCGACGCCCCGATGCGTTGGCAGGACGTGGTCGCCGTCGCCCGCCACGGCGCCGTGCTCGAACTCTCGGGCCACGCCTGGGCGCGCATCGACAATGCCCAGGCCATCGTGCAGCGCATCGTCACCAGCGGCGAACGCGCCTATGGCGTGAACACCGGCCTGGGCGCGCTGTGCAATGTGTCGCTCAAAGGCGAACAACTCAGCCAGCTGTCGCGCAACACCCTGCTGAGCCACGCCTGCGGCGTCGGCCCGGTGCTGAGCGACGAACAGACCCGCGCGATCATCTGCGCGGCCGTCATCAACTACAGCCACGGCAAATCCGGCCTGCACCCGCAGGTGGTGCATTCGCTGCTGGCGTTGCTCAACCATGGCATCACCCCGCAAGTGCCGTCCCAGGGCTCGGTGGGCTACCTGACCCACATGGCCCACATTGGCGTGGCCTTGCTCGGCGTTGGTGAGGTGAGCTATCGCGGCCAGATCGTGACGGCGCAAGCGGCATTAAAAGCCGAAGGTTTACAGCCTGTGGTGCTCGGCGCCAAAGACGGCCTGTGCCTGGTCAACGGCACGCCGTGCATGACCGGCCTGAGCTGTCTGGCCCTGGCCGATGCGCATCACCTGCTGCAATGGGCTGACGTGATCGGCGCCATGAGTTTTGAGGCCCAGCGTGGTCAGATCGATGCCTTTGACGAAGCCATCATCGCCCTCAAGCCACACCCAGGCATGCAGCAAGTCGGTATCAACCTGCGGGCCTTGCTCGACGGCAGTGAAGTGATCGCCAGCAGCAAAGGTATCCGCACCCAGGACGCGCTGAGCATCCGCTCGATCCCGCAGATTCACGGTGCGGCGCGTGATCAGGTGGAACACGCCACGCGCCAGATCGAGACCGAACTCAACAGCGCCACCGACAACCCGCTGGTGCTCGGCACGCCGGACAACTACCGCGTGGTGTCCCAGGCCAACCCGCACGGGCAGTCTGTGGCGCTGGCGGCCGATATGCTCGCCATCGCCATGGCCGAAATCGGCTCGGTGGCGGAGCGTCGCCTCGACCGCCTGATCAACCCGCATGTCAGTGGCTTGCCGGCGTTCCTGGTCAGCAACCCTGGGGTCAACTCCGGGATGATGATCGTGCAGTACGTCGCCGCCTCGCTGTGCGGGCAGAACCGTCAGCTGGCGCAACCGGCGGTGCTCGACAATTTCGTCACCTCGGGGCTGCAGGAAGACCATCTGAGCATGGGCACGAATGCCGCGCTCAAGCTGCATCAGCTGTTGGCCAACGTCACCCAGATTCTCGCCATCGAGTACCTGTTGGCGGCCCAGGCGTTCGAGTTTTTGCAGGACCAGCGTTTCGGTGCGGGCACTGACAGTGCCTGGCGTCTGTTGCGTGAAAAAGTCCCACCTTACGAGCAAGACCGCTGGCTGGCGCCGGACATCGCGAGCGCCGCCGCGCTGCTCAAGGACACCGCTTTGCTGCACCACGTATTACCTAATTTGCACTAAGAATAATTCACAAGGAGCATGAATGTGACTGCGCTAAATTTGATTCCAGGCCAACTGAGCCTTGCCCAACTGCGAGCCATCTACCAGCAGCCGGTAACCCTCAGTCTGGATGACAGCGCCACGGCGCAGATCGAAGCCAGTGTGGCCTGCGTGGAGCAGATTCTCGCCGAGAACCGCACCGCCTACGGCATCAACACCGGTTTCGGCCTGCTGGCCTCGACCCGCATCGCCAGCGAAGACCTGGAAAACCTCCAGCGTTCCCTGGTGCTGTCCCACGCCGCCGGCGTCGGTGAGCCGATCAGCGACGCGCTGGTGCGGCTGGTCATGGTGCTCAAGGTCAACAGCCTGAGCCGTGGGTTCTCCGGTATTCGTCGCCAGGTGATCGACGCGCTGATCGCACTGATCAACGCCGAGGTGTACCCGCACATTCCGCTTAAAGGTTCGGTCGGCGCTTCCGGCGACTTGGCACCATTGGCGCATATGTCGCTGGTGCTGCTGGGCGAAGGCAAGGCGCGCTACAAGGGCGAATGGCTGGAAGCCACCGAAGCGCTAAAGGTTGCCGGCCTGACGCCGCTGACGCTGGCGGCCAAGGAAGGCCTGGCGCTGCTGAACGGCACGCAGGTGTCCACCGCGTACGCGCTACGCGGCCTGTTCGAAGGCGAAGACTTGTTCGCCGGTGCGCTGGCTTGCGGCGCGCTCACAGTGGAAGCGGTGCTCGGCTCGCGCTCGCCGTTCGACGCGCGTATCCATGCCGCCCGTGGCCAGCGTGGGCAGATCGATGCGGCTGCGGCCTATCGCGACCTGCTCGGCGAGAGCAGCCAGGTGTCCCAGTCGCACCAGAACTGCGACAAAGTACAAGACCCGTATTCCCTGCGTTGCCAGCCGCAAGTCATGGGCGCCTGCCTGACCCAGTTCCGCCAGTCCGCCGACGTGCTGGTGGTAGAGGCCAACGCCGTGTCGGATAACCCGCTGGTGTTTGCTGCCGAAGGCGACGTGATCTCCGGCGGCAACTTCCACGCCGAGCCGGTGGCCATGGCTGCCGACAACATGGCGCTGGCGATCGCAGAGATCGGTTCGCTGAGCGAGCGTCGTATCTCGTTGATGATGGACAAGCACATGTCGCAACTGCCGCCGTTTTTGGTCGGCAACGGCGGGGTGAACTCCGGCTTCATGATCGCCCAGGTCACCGCTGCGGCGCTCGCCAGTGAGAACAAGGCGCTGGCGCATCCCCATAGCGTGGACAGCATCCCGACGTCGGCCAACCAGGAAGACCACGTGTCGATGGCCCCGGCTGCGGGCAAGCGCTTGTGGGAAATGGCTGAGAACACCCGTGGCGTACTCGCAGTCGAGTGGCTGGCGGCGTGCCAGGGCCTGGACCTGCGCGACGGTTTGAAAACCTCGACCAAGCTGGAAAAAGCCCGCGCGATTCTGCGCGACAAAGTGGCGTTCTATGAAAAGGACCGCTTCTTTGCTCCGGACATCAATGCCGCCAGCGAACTGCTCGCCAGCCGCTGCCTGAATGAGCTGGTGCCGGCCAAGCTCCTGCCGAGCTTGTAACCGCAACGCAACCCAGTGTGGGAGCTGGCTTGCCTGCGATAGCTATCTGTCAGTTGAAACATGTGTGACTGACATACGATCGTTCCCACGCTCTGCGTGGGAATGCTGCCCTGGACGCTCCGCGTCCGCTTTCAGAGTCGTGACGCGGAGCGTCACAGGATGTGTTCCCACGCGGAGCGTGGGAACGATCTTCTCCTCATAAAAATAATAGGGACGAGAAATGCACCAGCAAGAAAAGGGTTTGAAACGCGGGCTTAGCGCCCGACATATTCGCTTCATGGCACTCGGTTCCGCGATCGGCACCGGGCTGTTCTATGGTTCCGCCTCCGCCATCCAAATGGCCGGCCCTGCCGTACTGCTGGCCTACCTGATCGGCGGCGCTGCGGTGTTCATGGTGATGCGCGCCCTCGGTGAAATGGCCGTGCACAACCCGGTGTCCGGCTCCTTCGGCCAGTACGCCAGCACGTACCTGGGGCCTATGGCCGGGTTTGTGCTCGGCTGGACCTACGCGTTTGAAATGATCATCGTCTGCCTCGCCGACGTCACCGCCTTTGGCATCTACATGGGCTTCTGGTTTCCCGAGGTCGCGCGCTGGGTCTGGGTGCTGGGCATCGTGTTTTTGATCGGCGGCCTGAACCTGTGCAACGTCAAAGTGTTTGGCGAGATGGAGTTCTGGCTGTCACTGCTCAAGGTCGGCGCCATCGTGGCGATGATCCTCGGCGGCTTTGGCATCATGCTGTTCGGCATTCATTCGGCGGGTGAAACCCAGGCCAGCGGCCTCAGTAACCTGTGGGCGCATGGGGGCTTCATGCCTAACGGCATCGGCGGCCTGATCGCTTCGTTCGCAGTGGTGATGTTTGCGTTTGGCGGCATCGAAATCATCGGCATCACCGCCGGTGAAGCCAAAGACCCGCAACGCGTGATTCCCAAGGCGATCAATGCGGTGCCGCTGCGCATCCTGTTGTTTTACGTGCTGACCCTGTTTGTGTTGATGGCCATCTACCCGTGGCCGCAGATCGGCAGCCAGGGCAGCCCGTTCGTGCAGATCTTCAGCAACCTGGGCATCGGCTCGGCGGCGACTATCCTCAATATCGTGGTGATCTCGGCCGCCGTCTCGGCGATCAACAGCGACATCTTCGGCGCCGGCCGCATGATGTATGGCCTGGCCCAGCAAGGGCAGGCGCCCAAGGGTTTTGCGCAGCTGTCCAAACACGGCGTGCCGTGGATGACCGTGCTGGTGATGGGCGCGGCGTTGCTCGGCGGCGTGGTGCTCAATTACCTGATCCCGGAAAACGTGTTCCTGCTGATCGCCTCGATTGCCACCTTCGCCACCGTGTGGGTTTGGCTGATGATCCTGTTTACCCAGGTCGCCATGCGCCGCTCCATGACCAGGGAACAAGTGGCCGAACTGAAATTCCCGGTGCCGTTCTGGCCCTATGCGCCAGCGGCGGCCATTGTGTTCATGCTGTTCGTGTTTGGTGTGCTGGGTTACTTCCCGGATACCCAGGCGGCTTTGCTGGTCGGCGCCGTGTGGATCGTGCTGCTGGTGCTGGCTTACCTGCTGTGGGTCAAACCCGCCGCCGGGCAAGCGGCCAAGGTCCATTACGACCCGGCTTTGTCTCATCGATAACTTAGGGAGGCATTGATGAAAACGCTTTGGCAACACTGCCACGTCGCAACCATGGCCCACGGCAAATACTCGATCATCGAGGATGCCGCGATGGTCACTGCCAATTCACTGATTGAGTGGATCGGCCCGCGCAGCGAAGTTCCGACGGCGGACTACGCCCAGGTGCATGACCTGCAAGGCGCGTGGGTCACCCCCGGGCTGATCGACTGCCACACCCACACGGTGTTCGGCGGCAATCGCAGCGGTGAATTCGAGCAGCGCCTTGAAGGCGTGAGCTACGCCGAAATCGCCGCCAAAGGTGGCGGTATTGCCAGCACCGTGCGCGCCACCCGCGCCGCCACCGAAGATGAGCTGTTTGCCAGCGCTGAAAAGCGCCTGCGCAGCTTGCTGCGTGACGGCGTGACCACGGTGGAGATCAAGTCCGGCTACGGCCTGGACCTGGTCAACGAGCGCAAGATGCTGCGGGTTGCGCGGCGCCTTGGCCAAGTGCTGCCGGTGAGCGTGCGCGCCACGTGCCTGGCAGCCCATGCGCTGCCGCCGGAGTACAAGGACCGCGCTGACGATTACATCGAGCACATCTGCGCCGAGATGCTGCCGGCGCTCGCGGCCGAAGGGCTGGTGGATGCCGTGGACGCCTTCTGTGAATACCTGGCGTTTTCCACCGAGCAGGTAGAGCGTGTGTTCAAGGTCGCCCAGCAGTTGGGCTTGCCGGTGAAGCTGCACGCCGAGCAGCTTTCCTCATTGCACGGCTCCAGCCTGGCGGCGCGTTATCACGCGCTGTCGGCCGACCACCTGGAGTTCATGACCGAAGAAGACGCCATCGCCATGGCCGCTTCCGGCACCGTCGCGGTGTTGCTGCCGGGCGCGTTCTACTTCCTGCGTGAAACCCAGTTGCCGCCGATGGAGGCGCTGCGCAAGCACGGCGTGAAAATCGCCATCGCCAGTGACCTCAACCCCGGCACCTCGCCGGCGCTGTCGGTCCGCCTGATGCTGAACATGGCCTGCACCCTGTTCCGCATGACCCCGGAAGAAGCCCTGGCCGGCGCCACGCAACATGCGGCCACCGCGCTGGGCATGGGCGACACCCATGGTTCGCTGGAAGTGGGCAAGGTTGCGGACTTTGTCGCCTGGCAGATTGATCGCCCTGCCGACCTGGCTTACTGGCTGGGCGGCGAACTGGATAAACGCGTCGTGCGCCATGGCGTCGACGTCACCGTCTGAGGAGTGTTGTTGTGGATAAGGTTCTGAATTTCAAACAAGGCCGCGTGCCGCTGTTGATCAGCATGCCCCACGCGGGTTTGCGCCTGACGCCTGCGGTCGAAGCCGGGCTGATCCCCGAGGCGCAAAGCCTGCCGGACACCGACTGGCATATCCCGACGTTGTATGACTTTGCCGAAGCACTGGGCGCCAGCACCTTGTCGGCCGAGTACTCGCGGTTTGTGATCGACCTGAACCGGCCGTCCGACGACAAGCCGCTCTACGCCGGCGCCACCACCGGGCTGTACCCGGCGACCCTGTTCGATGGCGCGCCGTTGTTCCGTGAAGGGCAGGTGCCGTCCGAAGAAGAGCGGGTAACCTACCTGCAAAAGATCTGGGGCCCGTACCACCGCACGCTGCAAGAAGAGCTGGCGCGGCTCAAGGCCGAGTTCGGCTACGCCTTGCTGTTTGATGCGCACTCGATCCGCTCGGTAATCCCGCACCTGTTCGACGGCAAGCTGCCGGACTTCAACCTCGGCACCTTCAACGGCGCGGCGTGTGACCCGGAACTGGCCAGCCAGTTGGAAGGCATCTGCGCTCAGCATCCACAGTTCACCCATGTTCTTAATGGGCGCTTCAAGGGCGGGCATATCACTCGCCACTACGGCGACCCGGCGCAGGATATTCATGCGGTGCAGTTGGAGCTGTGCCAGAGCACGTATATGGAAGAGGTTGAGCCGTTCCGGTATCGCGCGGATCTGGCTGAGCCGACGCGGGTGGTATTGAAGCAGTTGCTGGAAGGGTTGTTAGCCTGGGGGCAGAAGCGCTACAGCTGATATCGCTATCGCAGGCAAGCCAGCTCCCACATTTGAATGTATTCACAGATCAAAATGTGGGAGCTGGCTTGCCTGCGATGGGGCCTTCCGGGTCGCCCCAGTGCAACTGCCGGTCGCCACAGTTCGTGTCAGCACAGGTTCCGCTGGGTAAGGTTGTGGGTACGGTGCACCAGACGCCACTCCCCACAATAAAAACTGCCCAGTGAGACCTCATCCATGAAAAGACTGTTGTTGACCCTCACCTGTGCCGCCTTGATCAGCGCCAACGCCATGGCCGCCGAACCCGCCTCGTGCAAAGCCATCCGCATGGGCGTGGTCAGTTGGACCGACGTGATCGCCACCTCCGGCATGGCCGACGTGCTGCTCAACGGCCTGGGCTACGACAGCAAGCAGACCAGCGCGGTGCAGCAGATCATCTTTGCCGGCATCCGTGACAAACGCCTGGATATCTTCCTCGGCTACTGGAAACCGGCGATGGACAACAACATCGCGCCATTCCTGGCCGCCAAACAGGTCAAGGTTTTCGACACGCCGAGCCTGGCCGACGCCCAAGCCACCCTGGCCGTGCCGCAATACGTGGCCGATGCCGGGCTGAAGACGTTTGCCGACATCGCCCGCTTCAAGGACAAACTCGGCGGCAAGATCTACGGCATCGAGCCGGGCAGCGGTGCCAATACCGATATCCAGAAGATGATCGACACCAACCACTTCGGCCTCGGTGGCTTCAAGCTGGTAGCTTCCGGTGAAGCCGGCATGCTCGCGGCGGTGCAGCGAGCGGTGAACCGCAAGGAGTTCGTGGTGTTCGTCGGCTGGACCCCGCACCCGATGAACATCAATATGAAAATGGCCTACCTCACGGGCAGTGAAGATGTGTTCGGCCCGGACGAAGGTCGGGCCACGGTTTCCACTGTCACCGCACCGGACTTCGGCGAGCGCTGCCCCAACGCTAACCGTCTGTTGCAGAATCTGACCTTTACCGCCGCCCAGGAAAGCCAATTGATGGTGCCGATCATGGAGCGCCAGTCGCCGCAGGATGTGGCCAGGCAATGGTTGCGTGACCACCCTGAGGATCTGCAGCGCTGGTTGGCCGGGGTTACCGCGTTGGATGGCAGCGACGGCGTGGCGGCGGTGCAGGCCAGCCTCAAACTCTGAAGACACCGCCGGGCAAAATGTGGGAGCTGGCAAGCCAGCTCCCACCTTTATATCTCCATTCTCAGGGATATTGAGCATGTATCCGACTTCTCCGCAGCTTGCCGCCTTCATCGCCAAAACCGAATCCTTCACCAGTGACGACTCGTCGCTGGCAGGCTTGCGCCACAACTACGACCGTATGTGCCAGGCCTTCACGCCACAGCAGCCTGAGGGGCTGCAACTGTCGGACTTTTCCCTGGGTGGCGTAGGCGTGCGCAGTTACCTGCCCAGGGCTCCAGCGCCGACTCAAGGCTGGCCCTGTCTTCTATATATGCACGGCGGCGGCTGGGTGGTGGGCGGGCTGAACTCCCACGACTTCATCTGCTACGAACTGGCCAACACGCTGCAAGTGCTGGTGATCGCCATCGACTATCGCCTGGCACCTGAGCATCCGTTCCCGGCGGCCTACCAAGACTGTCGCGCCGTATGGCAGGCACTCCAGGCCGGGCAGGCGCCGCACGCCATCAACCTGCAACGCCTGGTGGTGATGGGCGACAGCGCGGGCGGCAATCTGGCGGTGGCGCTGTGCCTGGGGCTGCGCGACGACGGCCAGCCACTGCCCATGGCCCAGGTGCTGATTTACCCCGGCCTGGGCGGCCCGGCCGATTTGCCCTCGCGCCGTGACTGCAGGGACGCGCCCCTGCTCAGCACTGCCGACACCGACTGCTACCTGGCAATGTACCTGCACGCTGCGGGCACGCCATCGGCCTATGCCATGCCTTTGTTGGCCGAGCATTTCGGCGGCTTACCCAAGGCGTTGATCGCCGTGGCCCAGTTCGACCCGTTGCGCGATGACGGCATGCTCTATGCCGAACGGTTGCAACAGGCGGGTGTGCCCGCCGTGCTGTATCCCGGCAAAGGGCTGGTCCACGGTTGCTTGCGCGCACGCGGCCAAGCCCCGGAGGTGGATCAGCTTTATAACTATCTGCTGCATTACCTCAGGAGCGAAGGGCTGACACAGGTCTAAGTATTCAAGGACATGCTCATTGCACAATTCGGGTTTATGATGCCAGACGGCAAGAATAATAGACGTCCCCTCAGGGATGAACCCGACACCCTATGGAGCGCGCAATGCAGACTTGGTACCCGCAGATCAAACCTTACGCCCGGCACGATCTGGCCGTCGATGACACCCACACGCTGTACGTCGATGAGAGTGGCTCCCCCGAAGGCTTGCCTGTCGTCTTCATCCACGGTGGCCCAGGCTCCGGTTGCGATGCCCAGAGCCGCTGCTATTTTGACCCGAACCTGTACCGCATTGTTACCTTCGACCAGCGTGGCTGCGGGCGTTCCACACCCCGCGCGAGTTTGGAGAACAACACCACCTGGGACCTGGTCGCCGACCTTGAGCGCATCCGCGAGCACCTGGGCATCGACAAATGGGTGCTGTTTGGCGGCTCCTGGGGCTCGACCCTGTCGCTGTCCTACGCACAAACCCACCCCGAGCGCGTGCATGGCCTGATCCTGCGCGGTATTTTCCTGGCCCGCCCGCAGGATATTCACTGGTTCTACCAGGAGGGCGCCAGCCGCATGTTTCCGGATTACTGGCAGGACTACCTTGCCCCGATCCCGGCGGACGAGCGCCACGACATGGTTGCCGCCTACCACAAGCGCCTCACCGGCAACGACCAGATCGCCCAGATGCACGCCGCCAAAGCCTGGTCCGGCTGGGAAGGGCGCATGCTCGGCCTGTGCCCTAGCCCGCAGCATGTCGAGCGTTTTTCCGAGCCGCAGCGCGCCCTGTCGATTGCGCGTATCGAGTGTCACTACTTTACTAACAACTCCTTCCTGGAGCCCAACCAGCTGATTCGCGATATGCACAAGATCGCCCATCTGCCTGGCGTCATCATCCATGGCCGCTACGATATGATCTGCCCGCTGGACAACGCCTGGGAGCTGCATCAGGCCTGGCCCAACAGCGAGCTGCAGGTGATTCGCGAGGCCGGCCATGCCGCCTCCGAGCCCGGCATCACCGATGCGTTGGTGCGTGCGACCGGCGAGATGGCACGGCGCCTGCTTGATCTGCCGCCAGAAGAAGCATGAAGGGCCTGTTGCAACGGGTGCGTGGCGCCCGGGTCGAGGTGGCGGGTGAAGTCGTAGGCTCGATTGACCAGGGTTTGCTGGTGCTGGTCGCCGTGGAACCTTCAGATACGCCCGAGAGTGCCGACAAACTATTGCACAAGCTGCTTAACTATCGGGTGTTCAGCGACGATGAAGGCAAGATGAACCTGTCCTTGAAAGACATTGGCGGCGGTTTGCTGCTGGTCTCGCAGTTCACCCTGGCGGCGGACACCAAAAGCGGGTTGCGGCCCAGCTTCTCCACAGCGGCCCAACCGGCCCTGGGAGCCGCGCTTTTTGAGCACTTGTTGTTACAAGCGCAACAATTGCATGGCAAGGTGGCATCGGGGCGTTTTGGCGCCGATATGCAGGTGCATTTGGTCAATGATGGCCCTGTGACCTTCCTCTTACAGACATGAATGTATTAAAAACGACTTTAATGCCTAAAAACGCAGGGTTTCGCTACAAATACTTCGTTGTCCCTGATGCGTTGTTTCGCGGGCTACTAGATAATCGCGCGCTATGGGGATCAGCGTAAATTGGTCCATTTTTGACTTAGGTAGAGACTTGTCCGACGACCTTTGGGGAATCATTTTGACCCAGCGGAGTCGGAACAATGCTCGCCAACCTGGCATATAGATAGCTGGCCGTTGGTTTATTGATCTGTTTTCGGCGAGGGTTGCTCGTGATTGTTAGTCCCTGTAATGCACCAAAATTGTCTGCCAAACGGTTACGAAACGCACTGGTAACGGGCTCTGCCCTGTTTTGCCTGTTCGGCGCGGGTCAACTGTGGGCATTCAGTCTGGATGATGTGTCGGCCAAGGCAAAAGAGCTGGCTGGGCAGAAATACGAAGCTCCGCGCAGCAATCTGCCTAACGAATTTCGCGAAATGAAATTCGCCGACTACCAGAAGATTCGTTTCCGCAACGAAAAAGCTGAGTGGGCCGATCAGAACACGCCGTTCAAGCTGTCCTTCTATCACCAGGGCATGCACTTCGACACGCCGGTGAAAATCAACGAAGTGACCGCCGACAGCGTCCAGGAAATCAAGTACGACCCAAATCGCTTCGATTTCGGCGACGTGAAATTTGATCCTAAAGCCACCGAACAGCTGGGTTATGCCGGTTTCCGTGTGCTGTACCCGATCAACAAGGCCGACAAGCAAGACGAAATCATGACCATGCTCGGCGCCAGCTACTTCCGCGTCGTCGGCAAGGGCCAGTCCTATGGCCTGTCGGCCCGTGGCATGGCGATTGACACGGCATTGCCGTCCGGTGAAGAGTTCCCGCGTTTCACCGAGTTCTGGATCGAGCGCCCAAAACCGGGCGAGAAACAGCTGGTGATCTTCGCCCTGCTGGACTCGCCACGCGCCACCGGCGCCTATCGCCTGACCCTGCGCCCTGGCACCGACACCATTGTCGACGTCAAATCCCAGATGTTCCTGCGTGACAAGGTCAGCAAGCTGGGCATCGCCCCGCTGACCAGCATGTACCTGTTCGGCGCGAACCAGCCTTCCAAGGTGCTCAACTACCGCCGTGAGCTGCACGACTCCAGCGGCCTGTCGATCCATGCCGGCAATGGCGAGTGGATCTGGCGCCCACTGAACAACCCTAAACACCTGTCGGTCAGCAACTTCGCCGTCGAGAACCCGCGTGGTTTCGGCCTGTTGCAACGTGGCCGCGACTTCAGCCACTACGAAGACCTGGACGACAACTACGACAAGCGCCCAAGCGCCTGGATCGAGCCTGAAGGCGATTGGGGCAAGGGTTCTGTCGACCTGGTAGAGATTCCGACCGCCGACGAAACCAACGACAACATCGTTGCGTTCTGGAGCCCGGCCGAGCTGCCGAAAGTCGGCGAGCCGCTGGATGTCAGCTACCGCCTGCACTGGACCATGGACGAGAAAGACCTGCACCCGGCCGACAGTGCCTGGGTCAAGCAGACCTTGCGTTCCACCGGTGACGTGAAGCAATCCAACCTGATTCGCCAGCCTGACGGCAGCGTGGCCTACCTGGTGGACTTCGAGGGCCCGTCCCTGAAGAACCTGCAACCGGACGCGCCAGTGCGCAGCCAGGTGAGCGTGGGTGACAACGCCGAAATCGTTGAAAACAGCGTGCGCTACAACGAGCACACCAAAGGCTGGCGCCTGACCCTGCGCATGAAGATCAAGGACGCAGGCAAGCCCACCGAAATGCGTGCCGCGCTGGTCGAAGACATCGTGAAAGCTGAGCCTGAGAAGGTCTCGACCCAGGTGCTCAAGGCCGACAAACTGCTGGCCAAGCAACACGAAAAACAGGCCAGGAAAGAGGCCAAGGAAGCGAAAGACAAGGACGCCAAGCAGCCAGAGGCTGCCCCCGCCAATCCGGAGCCGGAAAAGACCGAACACGTCCTGACCGAAACCTGGAGCTATCAGTTGCCTGCCGATGAGTAATTCTCAAGCCACGCCAGAGACCCTGTCCGAGTACCTGGCGCACCTCCCGATGACCGCAGAGCAGCGCGCCGAACTGGCGGGCTGCACCTCCTTCAGCGAGCTGCACGAACGCCTGTCGTCAAAGACGTTCGACGCCCCCACCGAGGCTGCCCAAGCCTCGGTCGGCCGCCGGTTGACGCTCAATACCGCCGAAGAGCTGCAAGACGCCGAGATGCTGGCGCTCGACGCCAACGGCCAGGTTTGCCTGAAGGCCACGCCGCCGATCCGTCGGACTAAAGTGGTGCCGGAGCCATGGCGCACCAATATCCTGGTGCGTGGTTGGCGCCGGATGACCGGTCGCACCAACCCTCCGGCCCCGCCGAAGGATGAGCGCGTATTGCCGGCAGCACGCTGGCGTACCGTGGGTTCGATCCGTCGCTATATCCTGCTGGTGCTGATGCTCGGCCAGACCATTGTGGCCGGCTGGTACATGAAAGGCATCATGCCGTACCAAGGCTGGTCGCTGGTCGACTTCGACGAAATCCGCAACCAGACCCTGCTGCAAACGGCCACCCAGGTACTGCCGTACGCCTTGCAAACCAGCATCCTGATCATGTTCGGGATTCTGTTCTGCTGGGTTTCGGCCGGCTTCTGGACCGCGCTGATGGGCTTCCTGGAGTTGCTGACGGGCCACGATAAATACCGGATCTCCGGTAAAAGTGCCGGTGACGAGCCGATTCCGAAAGACGCCCGCACCGCGCTGGTGATGCCTATCTGTAACGAAGACGTGCCCCGGGTATTTGCCGGTCTGCGCGCTACGTTCGAATCGGTGGCCGCCACGGGCGACCTGGACCGTTTCGATTTCTTCGTGCTCAGCGACAGTAACGAAGCCGATATCTGTATCGCCGAACAGCAAGCCTGGCTTGATGTGTGCCGCGAAGCCGGTGGTTTCGGCAAGATCTTCTATCGCCGCCGTCGCCGTCGCGTAAAGCGCAAGAGCGGCAACCTCGACGACTTCTGCCGTCGTTGGGGCGGTGAATACAAGTACATGGTGGTGCTCGACGCCGACAGCGTGATGAGCGGCGAATGCCTGACCAGCCTGGTGCGCTTGATGGAAGCCACGCCGGATGCCGGGATTATCCAGACCGCGCCGCGTGCGTCGGGCATGGACACCCTGTATGCGCGCATGCAGCAGTTCGCCACCCGCGTCTACGGCCCGCTGTTTACCGCTGGCCTGCACTTCTGGCAGCTGGGTGAATCCCACTACTGGGGTCACAACGCCATCATTCGTATGAAGCCGTTTATCGAGCACTGCGCCCTGGCGCCGTTGCCGGGTAAAGGCGCGTTCGCCGGTGCGATCCTCTCCCACGACTTCGTTGAAGCGGCGCTGATGCGCCGTGCCGGCTGGGGCGTGTGGATTGCCTACGACCTGCCGGGCAGCTACGAAGAACTGCCGCCGAACCTGCTGGATGAACTCAAGCGTGACCGTCGCTGGTGCCACGGTAACCTGATGAACTTCCGCCTGTTCCTGGTCAAAGGCATGCACCCGGTGCACCGTGCGGTGTTCCTGACCGGCGTGATGTCCTACCTGTCGGCGCCGTTGTGGTTCTTCTTCCTGGTGCTGTCGACGGCGTTGCTGGCGGTGAACACCTTGATGGAGCCCCAGTACTTCATGGCACCCCGCCAGTTGTACCCACTGTGGCCCCAATGGCACCCGGACAAGGCGGTGGCGCTGTTCTCCACCACCATCGTGCTGCTGTTCCTGCCTAAATTGCTCAGCATCATCCTGATCTGGGCCAAGGGCGCGAAAGAGTTTGGTGGCAAGTTCAAGGTGACCTTGTCGATGCTGCTGGAGATGCTGTTCTCCATGCTGCTGGCGCCGGTGCGCATGATCTTCCACACCCGTTTCGTGCTCGCCGCGTTCCTGGGCTGGGCTGCGACCTGGAACTCGCCGCAGCGTGACGACGACTCCACGCCATGGAGCGAGGCGGTCAAGCGTCACGGTCCGCAAACCCTGCTGGGCTTCCTGTGGGCGTTGTTGGTGGTGTGGTTGAACCCAAGCTTCCTGTGGTGGCTGATTCCGATCGTCGGCTCGCTGATGCTGTCGATTCCGGTGTCGGTGATCTCCAGCCGGGTCAAGCTGGGCCTCAAGTCTCGCGACGAGAGCCTGTTCCTGATCCCTGAGGAATACAACCCGCCGCAAGCCTTGCTGTCGACCGAGCAATACACCCACGAAAACCGTTGGCACGCCCTCAATGACGGGTTTGTGCGTTCGGTGGTCGACCCGCAGCAAAACGCCCTGGCCTGCGCTTTGGCGACCTCGCGTCACCGTGAGGCGGAGCCGATCGAGCACTTGCGTCAGGAACGTGTGCGCCACGCGATGAAAGTCGGCCCCGCCGGCCTCAACAACGGCGAACGCCTGGCATTGCTCAGCGACCCGGTAGCCTTGGCTCGCCTGCATCAGCAGGTGTGGAGTGAAGGTCATGCCGAGTGGCTCGGTGCCTGGCGTGCATCGGTCAAGGCTGATCCGCACGCGCCATTGCTGCCGCTGCAACCGCTGTCGTCCCAGGCCCAACCGGCCTGATTCCGACGCCCCCGAGGGCTCACCTCGGGGGCGTTAGATGCGCTGTTCCTACAGCGTTCAGAACATCCTCCTAATACCGCTAACCCCTTGTTATTTCGAAACAAAAGACCTTTGTTCGAAGCGTATTGCCGTGCCTGTCGCTGGGGTAGCATCGCCCCCAAATTGACTAGGTCGCAGGGGGATTCATGATCAAAAGGTATTGTTCGGCGGTGCTGACCGGCGTCATCGCATTGATTTACGCAGGCTGGTTGAGTGCTGGTGCCCTCGATGAGGCGGTTCGACGCGGTGTGCTTAAAGTCGGCACCACGCCCACCTATGTGCCCTTTGAAATGAAGGACAAGCAGGGCCGTATCGTCGGTTTTGAGGTCGACTTGCTGCGGGCGATGAGCCGCGCCTTGGGCGTCGAGCTTGAACTGGTCGCCGTGCCTTATACCGAGTTGGTAACGGGGCTGATGGCGAAGAAGTTCGACCTGATCGGCAGCGGCATGACGGTGACGCAGGAGCGCAACCTCAAGCTCAACTTCAGCGACTCCTTTATCGTGGTTGGCCAGACCGTACTGCTGAACCCAAGCCTTGCCGGCAAGATTTCCAGCATCGAAGACTTGGACGAGGCGGGTTACCGCATCGCTGCAACTGAAGGCACCACCGGCGAAGCGGCTGCGCAGCGGTTTTTGGGCGCCGCGCACCTGAGCAGTTTCGCCACGCCCGAAGAGGGCGTGCGCCAAGTGGTGGAAGGCAAGGCCGACGCCTTTGTCCATGACGCGCCTTACAACCTGATCGCAATGGCCAGGCCGGAAAACCATCGGCTCTTCGCCCTTGAGCAGCCATTTACCTTTGAGCCCCTGGCGTTTGGCCTGAAAAAAGGCGACTACGACAGCCTCAACTGGATCAACCATTTCCTCAATCAAATTGCCCAGGATGGCACCTACGATCGGCTGCACGACAAGTGGTTCAAGGACACCGACTGGATGGCGGAAATCGACTGAGCGTCATAACTGCTTACACATCAATCAATTGCCGCGCTGTTGCGCTGATGTGTCTAGTGCCTGCGCTGTGCTGCACCGTTGTGGGGCTTTTCCGACATACGCCGATAACATTTACCCGTGAAACCTTTGTGACGGGCAACGAGTGGGTTAGGATCGCACCCCGAATTGGTGCAGCCCTTTTGCGCGCCGGCGTTATAAGAATCTTTCAGGGGACTTGATGATGAAAAAGTATCTTTCGATGCTGATGCTCGGCGTCACCGCGCTGGTCGCGGCCACTGCGGCGCATGCGGGCGCCATCGACGATGCGGTCAAGCGCGGCACGCTGAAAGTCGGCATGGACCCGACCTACATGCCGTTCGAAATGACCGACAAGCGCGGTGAAATCATCGGCTTTGAAGTCGACATCCTCAAGGCCATGGCCAAGTCCATGGGCGTTAAGCTGGAACTGGTATCCACCGGCTACGACGGCATCATCCCGGCCTTCCTGACCGGCAAGTTCGACATGATCGGCAGCGGCATGACCCTGACCCAGGAGCGCAACCTGCGCCTGAACTTCAGCGAACCCTTCATCGTGGTCGGCCAGACCCTGCTGATTCGTAAAGACCTGGAAGGCACGATCAAGTCCTACAAAGATTTGAACGACGAGAAATACCGCCTGACCTCCAAGCTCGGCACTACCGGCGAGATGGTTGCCAGGAAACTGATCTCCAAAGCCAAGTACCACGGCTATGACAACGAACAGGAAGGCGTGCTGGACGTGGTCAACGGCAAGGCCGATGCCTTTGTGTATGACGCGCCATACAACGTGGTTGCCGAGAAAAAAGTCGGTAATGGCAAGCTGGTGTTCCTGGAAGAACCCTTCACCTTCGAGCCCCTGGCGTTCGGCCTGAAAAAAGGCGATTACGACAGCCTCAACTACATCAACAACTTCCTGCACCAGATCCGCAACGACGGCACCTACGATCGCATCCATGACAAGTGGTTCAAGAGCTCCGAGTGGCTCAAGGACATGGAATAAGCGCTGACACCGAGTCGACTTCATCGCAGGCAAGCCAGCTCCCACAGTTGAAATGCGTTCCCTTGTGGGAGCGGGCTTGCCCGCGATGACGGCATGCCAGGCGATACATCTTCGGAAAGTGAAATGAAACAGAAAAAAGCCCAATGGCCCTGGCACCTGCTGACTGTGGTCGTGCTGGTCGGCCTGGCCGGCGCGTTGTATTACGCCACCTCGTTGATGTCCTACGAGTGGCGCTGGAACCGCGTGCCGCAGTACTTCGCCTATCAGGCCGAAACGTCCCAGCGCGCCGCCGACATCTCCACCGTCATTGAGCTGGTGCGCAAAGGCGACGTCGCCGAAGTCACCTTGCGCAACGACGCAGGCGCCGAGCAAAAGCTGACCGTGGCCGACAACAGCCTGCAAGTGTCACGTGGGGACGATGTGGCCGAAGGCGATGTTATCGGCGTAACCCGGCATTGGGCGCTGGGCCCGTTGATGTGGGGCTTGTGGACCACCTTGTGGTTGTCGGTGGTCTCCGGAATCCTCGGTTTGGCGATTGGTCTGGCAACCGGCTTATGCCGTCTGTCGAGCAACCCGACCTTGCGCGATCTGTCGACGATCTACGTCGAACTGGTACGCGGTACGCCGCTTTTGGTGCAGATCTTCATTTTCTACTTCTTCATCGGCACGGTGCTCAACTTGTCCCGCGAATTTGCCGGGATTGCCGCACTGTCGCTGTTCACCGGCGCTTACGTGGCGGAAATCGTGCGCGCCGGCGTGCAGTCCATCACCCGCGGCCAGAACGAAGCCGCACGCTCCCTGGGGTTGAGCGCCAGCCAGTCGATGCGCCACGTGGTGTTGCCGCAAGCGTTCAAGCGCGTGCTGCCGCCATTGGCCGGGCAATTTATCAGCCTGGTGAAAGACACCTCGCTGGTCTCGGTGATCGCGATTACCGAACTGCTTAAAAGTGGTCGTGAAGTGATCACCACCTCGTTCTCGCCCTTTGAAATCCTGTTCTGTGTGGCAGGCCTGTACCTGCTGATCAACCTGCCGCTGTCGAAAATGGCCAGCCGGCTTGAGCGGAGGCTCGCGCAAAGTGATTGAAGTCCGCGATCTGGTAAAAGTCTTCGACACCCGTGGCCAGGTAGTGCGCGCGGTAGACCACGTGACCACCCAAGTCGCCAAGGGCGAAGTGCTGGTGGTGATTGGCCCGTCAGGTTCGGGCAAGTCCACGTTCCTGCGCTGCCTTAACGGCCTGGAAGAGTTCGACTCGGGCTCGGTGAGCATCGACGGCCTGCAACTGGCCGACCCGAAAACCGACGTGAATGCCTACCGCCGTGAAGTCGGCATGGTGTTCCAGCACTTCAATTTGTTCCCGCACATGACTGTGCTGGAAAACCTGTGCCTGGCGCAAAAAGTCGTGCGCAAGCGCGGCAAGCAAGAGCGCGAAGCCAAGGCCTTGGCGCTATTGGAAAAGGTCGGTATCGCGCAGAAGGCCAACGAGTTCCCCTCGCGCCTGTCCGGTGGCCAGCAACAGCGCGTAGCCATTGCCCGCGCGTTGGCCATGGAGCCCAAGGTGATGCTGTTTGATGAGCCCACCTCGGCGCTGGACCCGGAAATGGTCGGCGAAGTGTTGGACGTGATGAAGACCCTGGCCCTGGAAGGCATGACCATGGTCTGCGTCACCCACGAGATGGGCTTTGCCCGTGAAGTGGCAGACCGCGTGCTGTTCTTCGACCACGGCAAATTGCTCGAAGATGCGGCCCCGGCCGAGTTCTTCGATGCGCCGAAAGACCCGCGCGCCCAAGCCTTCCTGCGCCAGGTCCTGTGATGATCGTTCCCGCGCTCCGCGTGGGAAAGCCTCCTGGGACGCTCGGCGTCCCGACGTTAGTGACGCCTCAGAGCCTGAATTTACCCACCAGCGCCTGTAAATCCAGGCTCAACCGGGTCAACTGAACACTCGCGGCGGCTGTTTCCTCGCTGGCCGCAGCGGTTTGTTCGGTGACATCCCGCACCTTCAACACACTGCGATTGATCTCTTCCGCCACTGCGCTTTGCTGCTCGGCAGCAGCGGCAATCTGCGGGTTCATCTCCTGGATGATCGACACGGTGCGCGCAATCGCGGCCAGGGCATCGCCCGCATCGCGGGTCAGGCCGACGCTGTTGTCGGTCAGGCTACGACTGCTGTCCATGATGTCTGCGACCTGCTGGGTGCCGGTATTCAGGCCGAGGATCAAACCCTCGATTTCTTCGGCAGATTCCTGGGTGCGCTGGGCCAGGCTGCGCACTTCGTCGGCCACTACCGCAAAACCCTGGCCGGCACTGCCCGCGCGCGCCGCTTCGATGGCGGCGTTCAGGGCCAGCAGGTTGGTTTGCTGGGACACTGACTTGATCACGTCGAGCACGCTGCCGATTTTCTGGCTTTCGTGTTGCAGCGCAATCATCGCCTGGCTCGAGCGCGCCATCTCATGGGCCAGGTGGCCGATTTGCTCGACGGCCTGGGTCACCACTTTTTCGCCGGCGCCAGCCTCCTGATCCGCTTCATTGGCCGCCACAGATGCCTGTTCGGCATGCCGGGCGACCTCCTGGGCGGTGGCGAGCATTTCATTCATCGCCGTGGCCACCTGATCGGTTTCCTCCTTCTGGTCGTTGACCCCGGCGCGGGTCTGCTCGGTGACGGCCGATAACTGCGTTGCGGCACTGGCGATCTGCCGGGCACTGTCGCCGATACCGCTGATCAGGTTGCGCAGGTTGCGGGTCATTTGCCCGATGCTCTGCTGCAACTGGCCCAGTTCATCGCGGCGGTCCTCTTGAGTGTCCCGGCTCAGGTCGCCGTCAGCAATGCGGTGGGCAGCCGTTAGGATGGCGCGCAAAGGCACGACTATTTGCCGCGCGATCCACCAAGCGGCCAGTACACCGAGGAGCAGGGCCACTACGGTGACGCTCAACAGTCGTGTGCGGGTCTGCTCGGCTTCGCTGTCACGCTTGGCGTTCTGGCCCTCGCTCAAACGATGGCTTTGTTCGCGCAACTCATTGAGCTGTTGCTCAAAGCGGCTTTGCAGGGTTTCGGTGTTGAGCTGGGCGTCCTTGAGCCTGGTCAGTTGTTCGCGATAGCTGCTCAGGTCGGCTTTGAGCAGCGCCGCGTCCACGGGCAGTGCGGTCACCGCCGCTTGTGCCACATTCAGGGCTTCGAGCGCCTGGGTGAGTGCGTCGGTGTAGGCCTGCAGCGACTCGGCTGCCCAAGCGGGGCTCTGGGCGCGATCTTCGGCTTGCTCCATGGCCTGGCGCAGGTTTTCGATGGCGTCCAGGGCCTTTTCGTCTTCCTGGTTCGGTAAGTCGCTGGCGAATTGGGCAAGAGTATCGCTGGCTTGCAGCGCGGTTTTTTTGAGGGTCGGGCGGATGCTTTCACGTTGCTCGATCAACGCCGGCAAGGCTGCCAGCGCCGTCTTGAAACTCGCCACCAGGCGTGTCGCTTCCTGCACCCGCTGCAAATCGGCCGGGTCTTTGAGGCGGCTTGAAAGGTCGGTCAGATGCTGGTCGATCTTTTCGGCCTGCCTGTGCATTTGGGCCAGGCTGCTGGCGTCCGTCAGTGTGCGGTACACGATCCTGTCGGCGCGCATGGCCTCGGCGTCAAGGGCCAGTTGCCCAAGGGTCGCCAGGCTGTTTGAGCGATAAAGCACGTCGCTCAAGGCCTGCCAGCCGGTCGCGGCGATCAGGATGCTTAAGATCAGCACTTGGCCGAAACCCAGTGCGAGTTTGAGACGGATGCTGGCGTTGACCAGCAAATGGGTCAGCCGAGGGAACATGGTGAACCTCCAAATCTGGGGAAGCATTTCGCAACAGCTGAAACGCTAAATCGATTCGAGGTCGTGGCGGGCTGATAACTACGTAGGAAATTTCATAAGTTGCGGCGGCCTTGATCCGGCCGCCGCGTAGGTGCGGGTCAGATGCGGAAGCGCCCGACCAGAGACTGCAAATAGATTCCCAGGCGTGCCAGTTCGGCACTCGAGGCGGCGGTTTCCTCGCTGGCCGAGGAGGTCTGTTCAGACACGTCGCGCACATTCAGCACGCTGCGGTTGATCTCCTCGGCCACAGCGCTCTGTTGCTCGGCAGCGGTGGCGATCTGCGAGTTCATCGCCTGGATAGTCGAGACCGTGCGCGTGATATTGCTCAGCGCGTTGCCGGCGCGGCGGGTCAGTTCGACGCTGCTGTCGGTGAGGCCACGGCTGTTGTCCATGATGGTCGCCACCTGCTGGGTGCCGTTTTGCAGACCGACGATCAGCTCTTCGATCTCCTCGGTGGACTTTTGCGTGCGCTGGGCCAGGCTGCGCACCTCATCGGCCACCACCGCGAAGCCGCGACCGGCCTCACCGGCCCGCGCTGCTTCAATCGCCGCGTTCAACGCCAGCAGGTTGGTTTGTTGTGCCACCGACTTGATCACATCGAGCACGCTGCCAATCTTGTCGCTTTCGCGCTTCAGGTCGCCCATGGCCACCGTGGAATGACCCACCTCAGTGGCCAGGCGCTCAATCTGCGCGATGGCTTCACCCACCACCTTGTCGCCTTCACGGGCCTGTTGGTCCGCCGCCACGGCAGCTTCGGAGGCTTCTTCCGCGTTGCGCGCCACTTCCTGCACGGTGGCGGCCATTTCGTTCATGGCAGTGGCCACTTGGTCGGTCTCGACCTTTTGGCTGTTAACCCCGGCGCTGGTCTGTTCGGTCACGGCCGACAGTTGTTCGGCAGCGCTGGCGATCTGGGTGACGCCGTCGCTGATACCGCCGATCAACTCGCGCAGGCCGACGGTCATGCTCTGCATGGCGCGTTGCAACTGGCCCAACTCGTCCTGGCGGGCGGAGTTGAGGTTATGGCTCAGATCGCCCGAGGCCACGCGCTCGGCGACTTGGAGGGTCTGGTTGAGCGGGATCACGATCTGGCGGGTGATGGCCCAGGCGGCGAGAACACCGAAGATCAGCGCCAGCACGGTGGCCAGCAGCAACAGCTGTTTAGCGTGGGCTGCATCGGCATCGCGCACGGCGGTCTGGGAGGTGGTGAGTTTTTCGCTGTGCCCCAGCAGGATATCGCCCTGAGCGGTCATGATTTTCAGCGCGGCGGCGCTGGCCACTTGTGAGTCGCGGTACTGGCTGACGGCTGCGCGGTAGGCTTGCAGGGACACGCCAGCCTCTTGCAGGTTGGCCTGGTACTGCTCAGGCAGCTTGCCTTGCAACTCGGTGATTTTCTTCAGGGCATTGTCGATGGCATCCAGGGCTGGTTGCTCGGCCTCGGTCTTGCCGCTGTAGGTGTAGCCGCGTACCTGGAAGCGCGATTGCTGGATCAACTTGCTCAGGTCGACCACGCTGTTGAACTGCGTGACGCTGTCGCCTTGCAGCAGAGTCGCTTCGATTTCGTTGATCTTGGCCACGGCGTTGTCGGCGGTGTCACCGAGCTTGCTGCGTGCGCCCTCACGCTTGAGGCCGGCCAGGACCATAGTGCCAAAGGCTTTTTTGTATTGGCCCAAGGCTTCCAGCTGTTGCTCGACCAGGGCTTTGTCGTCGGGTTGCTCGATCAGCGTTGCGGCGGTGTTGAGGCCATCGTTCAGTTGCTTCAGCAGGCTGTTGACGGCGTCGGTGCCTTGTTCGCCCCGGCGCATTTCAAAGTCCAGGCGCGCCAGGCGCAGGTCTTTGGTCAGGCCGTTGAGGCTGGAGATAAAGCCCAGCTTGTCGCCGCGACTTGTCACGTCGCCCAAGCCGGTCCAGCCGGTGAAGGTGATCAACAGCGTCAGGATCAACACCAAGCCAAAGCCTATGCTCAGCTTGCGATTGACGCTCACATTCCCCAGTTTTTCGGCTAACCAACGATACATGCTGCGATCTCCTTTGGAACAAGGCTTGGACTTATTCAGAGGCTATCGGCAGCGCAGGAAGTTTCTGTAGGTTCTCGGAACCAATGTGGGAGCTGGCTTGCCTGCGATGCAGGCACCTCGGTACATCAGGCATACCCAGGTGATGCAATCGCAGGCAAGCCCGCTCCCACCTTTTTCGGGGCGGGTCGGTGTTCAGAACAACCGAGCGAGCAGGGCGGTCACGGCGGTTTCTACGCGCAGGATGCGTGCACCCAGTTGCACCGGTTGCAAGCCGGCCTTGGCCAACAGCTCCACTTCGTAGGGGATCCAGCCGCCTTCGGGGCCGATGGCCAGGGTCACCGGCTCATCCAGCCCACGCGGGCACGCCGGGTAATCGCCAGGGTGGCCGATCAGGCCCAGAGTCCCTGCGGTCATGGCCGGCAGGCGGTCTTCGACGAACGGCTTGAAGCGCTTTTCGATGATGATCTCGGGCAGCACGGTGTCGCGCGCCTGTTCCAGGCCGAGGATCAACTGCTCGCGAACCGCCTCCGGCTCCAGGAACGGGGTTTGCCAGAAGCTCTTTTCGACCCGGTAACTGTTGACCAGCACCACCTTCGGCACGCCCATCGCCGCCACGGTTTGCAGCACCCGGCGCAGCATCTTCGGACGTGGCAGGGCCAACAGCAGGGTCAGCGGAAGTTTGGGCGGTGGCGGTTGGTCGAAGCTCACTTGCAGCTCGGCTTCACCGGCTTCCAGGCGCAGCAATTGCGCATTGCCCATCAGCCCGCCAATACGGCCGACCCGCAGGTTGTCACCTACCACCGCACGGTGGACTTCCTGCATATGCACCAGGCGCCGATCACGCAGGATCACGCGGTCGGCCGCAATAAAGTCGGCCTCCTCAAGCAACAGCAGGTTCACGGTTGCGTCGCTGGCGGCTGGTCGTCGTCGGCGGGTTGGTCATCCGGGTGATCGCCACGCTTGCTGATCAGGCTGCCAAACAGGATGCCGATCTCGAACAGCATCCACATCGGCACGGCCAGCAAGGTCTGCGAGAAAATGTCCGGCGGCGTAAGGATCATGCCGACCACGAAGCAGCCGATGATCACGTACGGGCGCACTTTCTTCAGGTATTTGACGTCGACCACGCCGATCCACACCAGCAGCACCACGGCCACCGGGATTTCGAAGGCCACGCCAAAGGCGAAGAACAGCGTCATCACGAAGTCGAGGTAGCTGGTAATGTCGGTCATCATTTCCACGCCGGCCGGGGTGGCGGCGGCGAAGAATTTGAAGATCAGCGGAAACACCAGGAAATACGCGAAGGCCATGCCGGTGTAGAACAGCAGGATGCTCGACACCAGCAACGGCACCGCAATGCGCTTTTCATGCTTGTACAGGCCCGGCGCAATAAAGCCCCAGATCTGATGCAGGATCACCGGGATTGCCAGGAACAGCGAGACCATCATGGTCAGCTTCAACGGCGTTAAAAACGGCGACGACACGTCGGTGGCGATCATCGTCGCGCCGGCCGGCAGGTACTGGCGCAACGGCGTGGAGACGAAGGTGTAGATCTGCTGGGTAAAGGCGAACAGCCCGGCAAAGATGATGAAGATGGCCGCTACGCAACGCAGCAGGCGGGTCCGCAGCTCGGTGAGGTGCGAGACCAGCGGCATGTGCTGGTCGTTTTCCGGTTTATCAGCGCTCATGGGGCTCGCGGCGGCAATGTAGGGTCATGGGGAGCGGGCGACGCCACAGGCGTCGGCGCTGGCTCAGTCGGGGCGGGCGCGGCTGGCGGTACTGCGGCCGCCGGAGCGATGCTGTTTTCGGGCACAGGTTCCACCGGTTTGGCGGGCTCCTGAACCGGCGACAGAATCTTGCGCGCCTCCTGCTCCAACGACAGGATATGTTCGTTGTGCAGCTGGCGGCGGATCTCGTCGGCGCCGATTTCCCGTTCAACTTCCTGTTTGATGGCGTTGAAACTGCGTTTCAGGCGCCCGATCCACAGGCCGGCCGTGCGTGCGGCACCGGGCAGGCGTTCCGGCCCGAGTACCAGCAAGGCCACGAGGCCGACGAGCAGCAGTTCAGAGAAGCTGATACCAAACATTAGTCAGTGCTCACGAGTCTTTGCGGGTCGGCTCTTGGACTTTCTCAGCCTGCACGTCGAAGGTGCGACGCTCGGTGATCGGCTGGGTGGCCTGCGGGTGAACGGGCTGCGCCGGCGGCACTGGGTTGGCCATCGGGTCGGCCGGTTTTTCATCGTCGTTCATGGCTTTACGAAAGCCCTTGATCGACTCGCCCACGTCAGTGCCCAGGTTCTTGAGTTTCTTGGTGCCGAACACCAGTACCACGACCACCAGAATGACGATCCAGTGTTTCCAGTCAAAAATGCCCATGCTGCAATTCCTCTGTAAAAGTTATTCAGGCGGACGGGCGCGAGGCCTTTTCGGCGTGCCCGGACAGGCCGAAGCGACGGTCCAGTTCATCCAACACGGCCTGTGGGTGCTGCCCCAGTTGGGCGAGCATGACCAGGCTATGGAACCACAAGTCTGCGGTCTCGTAGATTACATCGCTGTAATCACCGCTGATTTGCGCATCTTTGGCGGCAATAATCGTCTCGATCGACTCTTCGCCAAGTTTTTCCAGAATCTTGTTCAAGCCCTTGTGGTACAGGCTGGCAACATAGGAGCTGTCGGCGTCCGCGCCTTTGCGGTCTTCCAGCACCTGGGCCACACGGTTCAGGGTATCGCTCATGTTCAGTGTCCTGCGCAATAAATGGCGTGCGGGTCTTTGAGCACTGGCTCCACAACCTTCCACTCGCCGTTTTCGAACACGCGATAGAAGCAGCTGTGACGGCCGGTATGGCAGGCGATATCGCCGATCTGCTCGACCTTCAGGATCACCACGTCGGCGTCGCAGTCGATGCGCATCTCGTGCAGGGTCTGCACGTGTCCGGACTCTTCGCCCTTGCGCCACAGTTTGCCACGCGAACGTGACCAGTAAATGGCGCGCTGCTCAGTGGCGGTGAGGCTCAAGGCCTCGCGGTTCATCCAGGCCATCATCAGTACGCGCCCGGTCTTGTAGTCCTGGGCAATGGCCGGCACCAGGCCGTCACTGTCCCACTTGATCTCGTCCAGCCAGTCTTTCATGTTCGGCTCCGGCAATTTGCGACAGTGTATAACCGGATCGGCTATCGGCGCACGATCAGATAAACACCCACGGCGACCATGATGCCCGCCGGCCAATGGCCCAATTGGTTCAGCGGCCCGCCAATCGCCAGCATCGCGCCGCCGACCAGGTGGGCGGCGCCCAGCAGGCGCAGGAACCAGTCGTCCTTGCGCCTGTGCCACGGCGGCGCAGGATCTTTGGCGTGGGGCTGGGACATGCGCTCCAGCAGGTCGCGGGTCATGTTGGCCAGGTGCGGCAGTTGTTCCATCTGGCTGTGCAGGTTGCCCAGCAGGGTTTTCGGGCTGACGCGCTCGCGCATCCAGCGTTCCAGGAACGGCTGCGCGGTGTTCCACAAGTCCAGGTCCGGGTACAGCTGGCGGCCCAGGCCTTCGATGTTGAGCAAGGTTTTTTGCAGCAGCACCAGCTGTGGCTGCACTTCCATGTTGAAGCGCCGCGCGGTCTGGAACAGACGCATCAGCACCTGGCCGAAGGAAATATCTTTTAACGGTTTTTCAAAGATCGGCTCGCACACGGTGCGGATTGCCGCTTCGAATTCGTTGAGCTTGGTTTCGGCCGGCACCCAACCCGAATCGATGTGCAATTGCGCCACGCGGCGGTAATCGCGCTTGAAAAAGGCGAACAGGTTGCGTGCCAGGTAATCCTGGTCTTCCGGGGTCAGGCTGCCGACGATGCCGCAGTCGATCGCAATGTATTGCGGGCTCCACGGGTTGACGGTACTGACGAAAATGTTGCCCGGGTGCATGTCTGCGTGGAAGAAACTGTCGCGGAACACCTGGGTGAAGAAGATCTCCACACCGCGCTCGGCAAGCATCTTCATGTCGGTGCGCTGGTCGGCAAGAGTGGCGAGGTCGGTGACCTGCACGCCGTAGATGCGCTCCATCACCAGCACTTTGGGGCGGCACCAGTCCCAATACACCTGGGGCACATACAGCAGCGATGAACCTTCGAAGTTGCGCTTGAGCTGGCTGGCGTTGGCCGCTTCACGCAGCAGGTCGAGTTCGTCGTAGATGGTTTTTTCGTAGTCGGCGACCACATCCACCGGGTGCAGCAGGCGCGCATCGGCGGAGAAGCGTTCGGCGGCGCGGGCAAGGATAAACAGCCACGCCAGGTCCTGGCCGATGATCGGCTTGAGTCCGGGGCGGATGACCTTCACCACCACTTCTTCGCCGGTCTTCAATTGTGCAGCATGAACCTGCGCCACCGAGGCCGAGGCCAGTGGCTCGACGTCGAAACGGCTGAACACCTCGCTGATCTTGTTGCCCAGCTGTTCTTCGATCAGCTTCATCGACTGCTGGGAATCAAACGGCGGCACGCGATCCTGCAACAGCATCAGTTCGTCGGCGATGTCTTCGGGCAGCAAATCGCGACGGGTCGAGAGGATCTGCCCGAACTTGATAAAGATCGGCCCCAGGTCCTGCAACGCCAGACGCAGGCGCGCGCCACGGCTCAGCTCCAGCGGTTTGCGCGGGAACCAGCGCCAGGGCAGCACATAACGCACCGCCAGCAGGAACCACGGCAACGGCAGGGCGAACAGCAGGTCATCGAGGCGGTAGCGGATTACGACGCGCTGGATACGAAACAAACGGCGGACGGCGAGCAGCTTCATGCGTTATCGCTTGGATCAAGGGAACGGCTCAGGCGCTCGAAGCGCGCCTCAAGGCGTTCCAGGTCGATTTTGGCCTTGTCGAGTTCACGAAAGCGCGCTTGCGCTTCCCGTTCTCCGACCAGGGTGCGCGATTCTTCGCTCAAGTATTCGGCAAGGTTCTGGTTGAGGCTGGCGAACCCTTGCTGGTACCAGCGCGAGCGGCTGCGCAGGTGCCCGCTGATCAACTGGGTGGCCACCGGGCCGATCCAGCGTGACAGCTCGTATTCCCAATCCAGTTCCAGGTCTTGCAGCACGGCGGCCAGGTCCATCAGCACGGCGCTGTCGCCTTCGAGCTCCACGTCGGGGCTGTGCAGGATCGCGGTCTTGTTGCGGCTCAGCGCCAGGTGCAACAGGCTCGAGGCGGGTGCGCGCAGGGTGCAGTCGGCCTCTGCGGCCCAATCGCCGGCGAGCAGCAGGCCTTCATCGCTGGGCAGGATAAACAGCTGCAGGGCGGGGCTGGTGCAATCGACGGCAATGACTTTGCCGTTCAAGTGCGCAAGCCGCGCCAGGGCGGTGCTGTCCAGGCGCAGGACACGGTTGATGCCGTGTTCGACGCTGGCGAGGAGGCCTGCGAACAGCATCAGGGCTTGATGCCGCGGTGCAGGGCGACGATGCCTGAGGTCATGTTGTGGTAGGTCACGCGGTCGAAACCGGCCTCTACCATCATCGACTTCAGGGTTTCCTGGTCGGGGTGCATGCGGATCGATTCGGCCAGGTAGCGGTAGCTCTCGGCGTCATTGGTGATCAGCTTGCCCATCAACGGCATGAAGGCGAACGAGTAGGTGTCGTAGACCTTGGACATCAGCGCGTTGGTCGGTTTGGAGAACTCCAGCACCAACAGGCGGCCGCCCGGCTTGAGTACGCGCAGCATCGAGCGGATCGCGTCCTCTTTATGGGTCACGTTGCGCAGGCCGAAGGCGATGGTCACGCAGTCGAAATGGTTGTCCGGGAACGGCAGCTTTTCAGCGTCGGCCTGCACGAACTCGATATTGCCGGCCACGCCTTTATCCAGCAGGCGATCACGCCCGACCTTGAGCATCGAACCGTTGATGTCCGCCAGCACAACCTGGCCGGTCGGGCCCACCAGCCTGGAGAACTTGGCCGCCAGGTCGCCGGTGCCGCCGGCGATGTCGAGCACGCGGTTGCCGGTGCGTACACCCGACAACTCGATGGTGAAGCGTTTCCACAGGCGGTGCATGCCGCCCGAGAGCACGTCGTTCATCAGGTCGTACTTGGCCGCAACGGAATGGAACACCTCAGCGACTTTTTCCGCTTTCTGGCTTTCCGGAACGTTCTTGAAGCCGAAGTGAGTGGTGGGTTCGGCATCGCTGCCTTTGCGCTGATCAGTCATATCGCTGTCACCAAAAGAGAATGCGGGACATGATAATCCCCACCGCCTGCTTTGTCTTGGCAAGGCTGAAGGTAAGATAGGTGTTCATCGAGACCTTTTGCCGCATGGCAGGTGTTCTGAGTCGATATAAAGAGGAGTCATTGCAATGGCCCGTATTACCGTTGAGCGAGCACATTCCCTGGGTAAAGAAGGCGCACGCGCGAAGGCCGAGAAGTTGGCGCACAAACTCAAGGAGCAATATGGCCTTGAGTCATCGTGGTCGGGCGACAGCCTGAACCTCAAGCGTTCGGGGGTTAAAGGCACGGTGTTAGTCGCTGATGAATCGCTGCGCATTGATGTTGAATTGGGCCTGTTGATGTCGGCCATGAGCGGCACCATCAAGTCTGAAATCGAGAAAGCCCTGGATAAGGCGCTGGCCTGATCGATGTGTTCTTAGGGTGCCGATTCTAATTTTCCAGCCTACTTTGTGCCCAAGCCCTCAACTCCTGTGGGCCGTTCCTCGACCCTGATCTGCGTGAGGTGCACCATGGCCAAAGTTATTTTGAAGAAAAAAATCGACCTTCAGTCCACTGCCCTGAGTGACGTTAAAAGCTACGCCCGCAAGATCTGGCTGGCAGGACTTGGCGCCTATGCCAAGGTCGGCAGCGAAGGCAGCGAGTACTTCAAAGAGCTGGTTAAGACCGGTCAACATGTTGAAAGTAAAGGCAAAAAAGTTTTGGTTGAACAACTTGACGCCGCCAACAGTCAGATTGACCAAGTAAAGAGTAATGTCTCCAGCGTCAAAGGTGTGGTTGAAGTTCAACTGGATAAAGTTGAAAAAGCTTTTGACACGCGTGTTGCAAGTGCCTTGAATCGAATCGGCATTGCGTCTAAACATGACGTGGAGACACTCTCTGCTAAGCTCGAAGAGCTGACGACATTGCTAGAACGTGTCGCGCGTAAACACTAAGGAGACATCGGGATGGCTGTTAAAAAGACTACTCAGAAAGAAGGCAGCTCGTGGATCGGGGAGGTTGAAAAATATTCCCGTAAGATCTGGCTTGCTGGTTTAGGCGTGTACTCGAAGGTTAGCAGTGACGGCGGCAAATACTTCGAGACATTGGTCAAGGACGGCGAAAAGGCCGAGAAGTTGACCAAGACCACAGTTGGTAAAAAAGTTGAAGCGGCCAAGGCCTCTGCCGGCTCAGCCAAGTCGAGCATTTCTGACACCTGGGGCAAGTTGGAAGAAACGTTCGACAAGCGTCTCAACAGTGCCATTTCGCGACTCGGCGTGCCCAGCAAAGCGGAACTGAAGACGCTGCACAGCAAGGTCGATACCCTGACCAAGCAAATCGAAAAACTCACCGGCGCTAAAGTGGCTCCAGCCAAGACCGCCGCCGCTAAACCGGCTGCCAAGCCTGCGGCTAAAACCGCGGCTGCTAAACCGGCTGCCAAAACCGCTGCCAAGCCTCTGGTAAAAGCGGCGGCCAAGCCCGCTGCGAAACCTGCGGCCAAGGCTCCGGCTAAAGCTGCGGCAAAACCCGCTGCCAAAACCGCAGCTGCCAAACCGGCCGCCAAGCCTGCAGCAAAACCCGTGGCCGCTAAAGCCGCTGCCAAGCCGGCGGCTAAGCCGGCTGCCAAAGCAGCAGCAAAACCAGCGGCCAAGCCTGCGGCTAAAACCGCAGCAGCCAAACCTGCTGCCAAGCCGGCCGCTGCGAAACCTGCAGCCAAGCCAGCCGCCGCTAAAGCTGCTGCCAAGCCTGCGGCAAAACCTGCCGCCGCGAAGAAGCCAGCAGCTGCCAAGAAGCCTGCAGCGCCCAAGCCTGCTGTTGCGGCCAAGCCTGCAACCCCAGCGCCAACCGCTTCGACAGCCAATTCGGTGTCCGCACCGACCCATGCTGCTACCGCCCCGCCTGCAACGCCGGTAACCCCGACGCCATCCAGTCAGTCCTGATTTTTTCAGGGCACAAAAAACGCCCGGCCTGTGAAGGTCGGGCGTTTTTTTATGGAAGTCTCATATACACCGGATTTCCAGTGTGGGAGCGGGCTTGCCCGCGATGGCGGAGTGTCAGCCACCCAGGTATTGGCTGATAAATTGCTATCGCGGGCAAGCCCGCTCCCACATTTTTAATCCGCGTCATCCAGGTATTTGAGCGCAAACCGCTCAGTTGCTTGTCGCGCCGGCAATAGCAGATGCGGCGCCACCAGCATCATCACCTGGTACACCACCACCCGCACCTCGCCTTCGCGGTCGAGAATCCGCTGGTAGTCCAGGGAAAACAGCAGGGTCATGGTGATCTGTTCCACCAATTGCCCCAATGCCTGGGTGTCACTGACCAACTGCCCCGCTGCCTTCAAGCGCGCAAGCAGTGAAGCCAGGGTGCGCTTGAGCGCCGTGAGCAAGTTGCGAATGCCCTTGGCCAGCTTGGGCAGGCGCCCGGCCAGGTTCGACAGGTCCTGGAACAGGAACCGGTAATGGGCCATGCGCTCGATGATCAGGTGCAGGAACAGCCAGTAATCTTCGGGTTTGAGTTGCGCATCCGCCGGCGGGTCGAGCAGAGGCGCCAGTTCATTCTGAAAACGCTCGAACAACCCGAGCACCAACGGCTCCTTGCCATGGAAGTGGTAGTAGAGGTTGCCGGGGCTGATCCCCATTTCATTCGCCACCTCCATGGTCGACACGTTCGGTTCGCCCTTGTGGTTGAACAACTGCAGGGCACATTCAAGGATACGGTCGCGGGTCTTCATCCAGTCTTCTTAATCTGATCGTTGAGCTCAGCGCACCCGCACGTACGTGCCTGGCGCCGCTTCCATCGGTGGGTAATTCTGGTTGCCCAGGGCGGTGAGGGTCTCGCGCTGCACGCCCGACCGTTGTTGGATCCATGCAAGCCACTGCGGCCACCAGCTGCCTTCGACGTGACTGGCGTCGTAGTACCAGGCGCGCGGGTCGCTGCTCAGCTTGGAGTTCTCGACGTAGTTGGCCTTGGGGTTGCCCGGCGGGTTGAGGATGCTCTGGATATGCCCGCTGTTGGACAGCACAAAGCGCCGCTCGCCGCCCAGCAGTTGGGTGGAGCGATACACCGCATCCCACGGCGTGATGTGGTCGTTGATGCCGGCCACGCTGAAGCTGTCCACGGTGACTTTTTGCAGGTCGATAGGCGTGCCGCACACCTCCAGGCCGCCAGGGTGGCTGAGCGGGTTGTGCTTGAAAAAATCCAGCAGGTCGCCATGCAACGCGGCGGGCAGGCGCGTGTTGTCGTTGTTCCAGTAGAGGATGTCGAACGCCGGCGGCTCTTTGCCCAGCAGGTAATTATTGATCCAGTAGTTCCAGATCAGGTCGTTGGGGCGCATCCAGGCGAAGACTTTGGCCATGTCGCGGCCGTCGAGCACGCCTTGCTGGTAGGAGCGGCGCTTGGCGGCCTCCAGGGTCTGTTCGTCAGCGAACAAGGTGGCGGGGCTGTCGATCTGGCTGTCCAGCAGGCTCACCAGGTAGCTGGCGCTGGAGATGCGCCGCAACTGGCGCTTGGCTTGCAGGTGGCCTTGCAGCGCGGCGATGGTCAGGCCACCGGCGCAGGCGCCCATCAGGTTGACCTCACGGGCACCGGTGATTGCCCGACACACATTCAGCGCCTCCTCCAGCGCCGCCACATAGGTGGACAGGCCCCACTCGCGGTGACGCACATCCGGGTTGCGCCAGCTGACCATAAAGGTCTGCAGGCCGTTTTTCAGGGCGTACTGCACAAAGCTGTTGGCGGGGCTGAGGTCGAAGATGTAGTACTTGTTGATTTGCGGCGGCACGATCAGCAACGGCTTGGCGTACTGCTTTTCGCTCATGGGTTTGTACTGGATCAGTTCCAGCAGCTCGTTGCGAAACACCACGGAGCCCGCGGTCGTTGCCACCGTTTTGCCCACTTCAAAAGCGTGTTTGCTGACCTGGCTGGGCAGGCCGTTGTTGTGCAACAAATCGTTAAACAAATTACTCACGCCGCGCACCACGCTGTTGCCGCCGGAGTTAAGCAGCTCCTTGATGGCCAGCGGGTTGAGCAAGGTGTTGGAGGGCGAGACGGCATCGTTGATCAGTGAGAAGGCGAAGTGCGCGCGGGCGCGGTCGTCGGCGCTCATCGAGCTGTCATTGATCCAGTCACGCGTTTGTTTCTGCCAGCTCAAATAGGCTTGCAGGCTGCGCCGGTACAGCGGGTTAAGCGCCCAGGTGGGGTCGGCGAAGCGGCTGTCGGCTGGGTTGGGGGCATGCACGGTTTCACCCAGCAGCACGCGACCGAGTTGGCCACCCAGGGCCAGGGCGTGCCGAGCGGTGTACAGCGGGTTGCGCCAGCCATGGTGGGCGACACTGCGCAGGGTCGCCAGCAAATCCCGGCCCCGCAGGCCACTGATCGCATTTTGCGCGTTGATGAACGCGGCAGGGGTGGGCGCCGGGTTCGTCACGGGTCTTTCTCGCATGAGCCAACACTCCTTCGTCAAGCCATCAACAGGCACGCCAATTCAGAACCATAGTCGGTTCCTGGCAAGTTGCGCGGCGGCGTAGTCCTTACACCGCTGGTCGGGGGTGAATCACCGCACGCAGGCGCTCCTCTTCAAGAAACTTCATGATGATCGGCGCCACGGCTTCGGCGCGGGTAATCAGGAACAAGTGGCCATCATCGATGATGTGCAACTGTGCGTTGGGAATGCGCCAGGCGAGCATGCGCATATTGATCAGCGGAATCAGCGGGTCGTCGTCGCCGGCCAGCACCAGGGTCGGTTGGCGGATCTTGTGCAACCAGTGAATGCTGGTCCAGCCAAGGCCGGCAAACAGCTGCCAGTAGTAACCGAGCTTGCCCGCCGAGCGCACTTTGCTCGCATGTTCGGCGGCCAGTTTGGAATCGCGGCGGAACGAGCCGCCATAAATCATCGGTGCAATGCGCACCACGTGGGACGGTTGGATATAGCGCCTGGGGCTTGCCATCAGCCACAGCACCTTGGGTTTGCCCGGCACCATAAAAGCCCCGGCTGCCGTCGCCGCGAGGATCAGTTTTTTGCAGCGCTCGGGGTAGTCATAGGCAAACTGCTGCGCCAACGCGCCGCCCCAGGACACACCCACCGCATTCACCTGGCCATAGTCCAGGTAATCGAGCATGCGTGCAGTGAGCTTGGCCAGACCGGGAAAGCGATAGGGCACGCTGGGTGTTGATGAACCCCCCACACCTGGCACATCGAAGGCGATCACTTCCAGGTCCGGGTCCAGCGCCTGGGCGAATGGAAACACCAGCTCAAGGTTGGCGCCGATGCCGTTGAAGATCAGCAGCGGCGTCAAGTGAGGCTTGCCCGGGCGTACCGCCGTACGGATGGTCTGGCCATCCAGGTCGATGGTACGGAAGATGAACGGTTGCGGCATGGGCTTACCCTGCGAAATGGCGCGATATTTCCCTGTCGGAACCCGATCAATGTGGGAGCGGGCTTGCTCGCGAAAGCAGTGTGTCAGTTGATGCATTCGGTGGCTGACACACCGCCTTCGCGAGCAAGCCCGCTCCCACAGTTGACCGCATTCCAGCTACAAAACAGTGTTTCGTTTATCGTTCATGCACATAAGTACCCGGTGCCGCCTCAGCTGCGGCATAGGCTTTGTTACCCAGGCTTGTAGGTGCTTTCTTCAATTTGCCCGCCCGCTCGGCCTGCCACACCTGCCAGTGCAGCCACCACGAGTCAGTGTGCTTGGTGGCATTCTCCTGCCACTCCAGCGGCTTGCCCGCCAAACCATCGCTGGTCTGGTAACGCGCCTTGGGGTTGCCTGGCGGGTTGAGAATGCTCTGGATATGCCCACTGCTGGACAACACAAACTCCACTTTGCCACCAAACAGCTGCGCCGACTTGTAGCACGACTGCCACGGTGTGATGTGGTCGTTGGTGCCGGCCAGTGAGTAGATATCGGCGGTCACCTGCTTGAGGTCGATCGGCGTGCCGCACACTTCCAGGGCATTGGCGCGCACCAGCGGGTTGTTCTTGAACAGCTCAATCAAATCGCCATGGAAGGCGGCCGGCAAGCGTGTGGTGTCGTTGTTCCAGAACAGGATGTCGAACACCGGCGGCTCGTTGCCGAGCAAGTAGTTATTGACCCAGTAGTTCCAGATCAGGTCGTTGGGGCGCATCCAGGCAAACACCTTGGCCATGTCGCGGCCCTCCAGCACGCCGGCCTGGTAGGAATGGCGCTTGGCCGCCTCCAGGGTCTGTTCGTCGACGAACAGCGCCACCTGGGTGTCCAGCGTGGTGTCCAGCACACTCACCAGCAGGGTCAGGGCGTTGACCTTCTTCTCCCCCAGCGCCGCGTAGTGGCCCAGCAGGGCGGTGCAGGTGATGCCGCCGGAGCAGGCGCCGAGCATGTTCACGTCTTTGCTGCCGGTAATCGCGGTGACCACATCGACCGCTTCCTTGAGCGCCTCGATATAAGTCGACAGGCCCCACTCCCGCTGCGCCTTGGTCGGGTTGCGCCAGCTGACGATAAACGTCTGCTGACCATTGCGCAGGCAGAAGCGCGCCAGGCTCTTTTCCGGGCTCAGGTCGAATACATAGAATTTGTTGATCTGCGGCGGCACCACCAGCAGTGGGCGCTCGTGTACCTGTTCGGTGATGGGCTTGTACTGGATCAGTTCCAGCACATCGTTACGGAATACGACCGCGCCTTCGGTGGTGCCCAGGGTCTTGCCGACTTCAAAGGCGCCCATGTTGACCTGGCTCGGCATACCGCCGTTGTGCACCATGTCTTTGGCCAAGTGGGACAGGCCATCAAGCAGGCTTTTACCGCCGGTTTCAAAGAAGCGTTTGACCGCCGCCGGGTTGGCCGCGCTGTTGGTGGGGGCCATGGCTTCAGTCATCAGGTTGATCACAAAGTGGCCGCGGCTGATGTCCTGCTCCGACAGGCTGCTGTCGCCGATCCAGTCGTGCAGTTCCTTGCGCCACGCCAGGTAGGTTTGCAGGTAGCGCTTGTAGAGCGGGTTCTGGCTCCACGCCGGGTCGTTGAAGCGACGGTCATCGCCTTCGGGGGCCAGTGCGGACTTGCCGAACATCACGTTCTTCAATTCCACGCCAAAATGCGCGACGTGTTTGACGCTGTGCAACGGTTGCTTGATGGCTTGGGTCAGCACCATCTTCGCTGAGGCCAATAAATCCTTTTTGCGTAACGCGATGATCGGGTTCAGCCCCAGGGTGTTTTCCGAGGCCTGGCGTTTCAAGTCATCGTTATTCTTGTTACTCATCTACGACGCTCCATTGTCCGAAAGACGAGTACCGGCGATTGCTGCGCACCCAATTTCGATACACGACACCAGCCTGGTACTGCGACTCGGGTGACCGTTGATACCGCATCGTCAAATGCAGGGAACTTGCCAGTTCCATTGGTTACCCGAGTTTAATTTTTTTCGCAAGCGGGCCAATCGTTGACCACGCGACAGGGCATTCAAGCAGATGAAATTAGAAAATGCCCTCTAAAGCGCAAGACGCTTGAGTTAGAGCATCAGCCGCACGACCGACTCACTCGGGTCGCGGGTTTTGCCGGCGGCTTTGAGTTCGGCGAGGTAGTCGGCCCACAGGTCTTCCTGGCGCACGGCCAATTGGTAGAGGTAGTCCCAGGTGAACAGTCCGCTGTCATGGCCGTCGTCGAAGGTCAATTTCAGTGCGTACTGGCCAGCGGGTTCTATCTTGGTCAGCCGCACGTTGAGCTTGCCGAATTGCAGGATGGGTTTGCCGTGGCCCTGGACCTCGGCGGAAGGCGAGTGGGTGCGTAGCAGCTCGGCGGGGAGCTGGTAGACCTCGTCCGGCCCGTAGGTGAGGCCGAGGGTGTTGGAGGTTTTGTGCAAATTTACAGCAGTAGGGAATGTCGACATTGGCGATGATCCTGAAGGAACCGGCTTCAAAATGTGGGAGCGGGCTTGCTCGCGAATGCGGTGTGTCAGTCAGCACATCTGATACTGATACACCGCATTCGCGAGCAAGCCCGCTCCCACAGTAAAGCAAAGCGGTCCTGAGTGAGGCTTACAGGATATAACGAGACAGGTCTTCGTTCTGCGCCAATTCGCCCAGGTGGCTATTAACGTACTCAGCATCAATCTTGATCGCTTCGCCATTCTGCGAACCGGCCATGTCGCCGGCACTGAAGGACACTTCCTCCAGCAAACGCTCAAGCAGCGTATGCAGGCGACGGGCACCGATGTTTTCGGTCTTCTCGTTGACCTGCCAGGCAATCTCCGCCAGGCGCTTGATGCCGTCCGGCTGGAATTCGATGCCCAAACCTTCGGTTTTCAGCAATTCGCGGTATTGCTCGGTGAGCGAAGCATGCGGCTCGCTGAGGATGCGCTCGAAGTCGCCGGGGGTCAGCGCCTTGAGTTCCACGCGAATCGGCAGACGGCCTTGCAGCTCCGGCACCAGATCGCTTGGCTTGCTCAGATGAAACGCGCCGGAGGCGATAAACAGGATGTGGTCGGTTTTGACCATGCCCAGCTTGGTGTTCACCGTGCAGCCTTCGATCAGCGGCAGCAGGTCGCGCTGTACGCCTTCGCGGGACACATCGACGCCGCCGGAGTTACCACGCTTGGCCACCTTGTCGATCTCGTCGATAAACACGATGCCGTGCTGCTCGACCGCTTCCAGGGCCTTGGCCTTGAGTTCTTCCTCATTCACCAGGCGCCCGGCTTCTTCGTCGCGCACCAGTTTCAGCGCGTCCTTTACCTTGAGCTTGCGGCTTTTCTTCTTGCCCTTGCCCATGTTGGCGAACAGGTTCTGCAACTGGCTGGTCATTTCTTCCATGCCAGGCGGTGCGGAGATGTCGACGCCGGACACTTCGGCCACTTCGATCTCGATTTCCTTGTCATCCAGCTGGCCTTCACGCAGGCGCTTGCGGAACAGCTGGCGGGTGTTGGAATCCGAGCTTGGCGCGGCGTCTTCGTTGAAACCCATGCGTGCCGGTGGCAGCAGGGCATCGAGAATGCGTTCTTCGGCGGCGTCTTCAGCGCGGTGGCTGACCTTGGTGACTTCCTGTTCGCGCAGCATTTTCAGGGCGGCATCGGCCAGGTCACGGATGATCGACTCAACGTCACGGCCTACGTAGCCCACTTCGGTGAACTTGGTGGCTTCGACCTTGATGAACGGAGCATTGGCCAGCTTGGCCAGGCGCCGGGCGATTTCGGTTTTACCCACGCCTGTCGGCCCGATCATCAGGATGTTCTTGGGTGTTACTTCAACGCGCAGTTCTTCGGGCAGTTGCATCCGGCGCCAGCGGTTACGCAGCGCAATGGCAACGGCGCGCTTGGCATCGTCCTGGCCGATGATATGGCGATTAAGTTCATGGACGATTTCGCGGGGAGTCATGGACATAGTGTTTGGCGGCCTCAAGCGGAATAAGCCTACGGCTTACTCGGCGAGGTCCTGCTCCTCAATGGTGAAGTTGTGGTTGGTGAACACGCAGATATCGCCGGCGATACCCAGGGCGGTCTCGACGATTTCGCGGGCCGACAGGTCGGTTTTCTTCAACAGGGCGCTGGCTGCCGCCTGGGCGTAGCCGCCGCCGGAACCCATGGCGATCAGGCCGTGCTCGGGTTCAACCACATCGCCGTTACCGGTGATGATCAAGGACGCGTCTTTGTTGGCGACCGCCAACATGGCTTCCAGACGGCTGAGGGAGCGGTCGGTGCGCCATTCTTTGGCGAGTTCGACAGCGGCGCGAACGAGGTGGCCCTGGTGTTTTTCCAGCTGGCCTTCGAAGCGTTCGAAGAGGGTGAAGGCGTCGGCAGTGGCGCCGGCGAAACCGGCGAGAACCTGGCCGTGGTACAGGCGACGCACTTTCTTGGCGTTGCCTTTCATCACGGTGTTGCCCAGGGAAACCTGGCCGTCGCCGCCCATGACGACTTTGCCGTGGCGACGTACTGAAACGATGGTGGTCAAGGGGAGAGTCTCCACGCAGCGGGGCGAAAATGCCCTGATGGATTCTCATATGGGGGTGGCGGGGGGGATTTCAACCGTAGGACGTGTGTGCGGACGAGTGGTGTTTGCTGGTCTGACACCTTCCAGAAAGCACCGTAAAACCAAGTGTGGGAGCTGGCTTGCCGGCGATAGCGGTGTGTCAGCCACTGAAAATATGGACTGTTACATCGCTATCGCAGGCAAGCCAGCTCCCACATTTTGATCAGCGTTGAGCCGGAATCAACGGCTCTGGCGTTGTTGTAACAACAGATTGCTAAAGCCAGCACCCGCCAGTTGCTTCTGCGCCACAGTCAGCTGTTCACGGTTACTGAACGGCCCCACCAACACGCGATACCAGGTCGCATCCTTCACCGTGCCGGACTCTACCGTCACCGACTGGCCCAACAGAATGATCTGCGCACGCACACGATCCGCATCCGCCTGTTTCGGGAACGAGCCCGCTTGCAGGAAGAACTTGGTCACCGGCGCCGCTTTGGTGGTTGCCACCGGTGGCGGTGGCGGCGGAGTGATCCCGGCCAACGCCGCTTGAGCGCGTGCGGTGTCGATTTTCGCGGCTTCTGCGGGTGTAACCGGTGTGGTCGGCACTTGCGGTGTCGGCAGGGTTTTCTCGGGCACGGCGTCAGGCGGCACGATCACTTCCGATTCCGGCAACAGCGTGTAGAAGTCGTATTTCGGCTTCACGGGTGCGGTCGGGCTTGGCGCTGTTTTATTGGCTTCGGCCATTTTCGTGGCCTTCTGCTGTTCTTGCTTGACCCGTTTGACGTCATCGCCCTTGCCGGGCTCCAGTTTCATCAGGATCACCACAAACGCGCCGACCGCCAGGCCGATAGCCATCCACAGCCAGCCCGGAATTGGCTTTTTCGCCGGGGCCTGATAGCGGCTGGCGCCGCGCTTGGGTGCAGGTTTTTTCTTGGCAGCCAACTTACATACGCTCCAGGGTTTCCAGGCCTAACAGTTCCAGGCCTTGCTTGAGGGTCCGTCCAGCCAGTGCGGCGAGGCGCAGGCGACTTTGCTTTTGGGCTTCGTCGTCGGCCGTGAGGATCGGGCAGTTCTCGTAGAAGCTGGAGAACAGACCGGCAACTTCGTACAAATACGTGCAGAGGATATGCGGCGTGCCTTTTTCACCGACGCTGTTGAGCACTTCGCCGAACTGCGCCAGCTTGGCCGCCAGGTCCTGTTCATGCGGGGCATCCAGCACGATCCGGCCTTCAACCTCGCTGAAATCCTTGCCCAGTTTGCGGAACACACCGGCCACGCGGGTGTAGGCGTACAGCAGGTACGGCGCGGTGTTGCCTTCGAAGTTGAGCATCAGTTCGAAGTTGAAGCTGTAGTCGCTGGTGCGGTGCTTGGACAGGTCGGCGTACTTCACTGCGCCAATGCCCACTACGCGGGCGATGTTGCGCAGGTCGGCCTCGGCCAGCTCCGGGTTCTTTTCCTTCACCAGGTTGTAGGCACGCTCCTGGGCTTCGTTGAGCAGGTCGATCAGCTTCACGGTGCCGCCGTCGCGGGTCTTGAACGGGCGGCCATCGGCGCCGTTCATGGTGCCAAAACCCATGTGTTCCATGTGCATCGGGTGGGTGACGAAGCCTGCGCGGCGCGCCACTTCGAACACCTGCTGGAAGTGCAGGGCCTGGCGCTGGTCGACAAAGTACAGCGCGCGGTCGGCTTTGAGCACGCCGCTGCGGTAGCGCACGGCTGCCAGGTCAGTGGTGGCGTACAGGTAGCCGCCGTCGGCCTTGACGATGATCACCGGCAGCGGCTCGCCATCGGCGGTCTTGAATTCTTCGAGGAACACGCACTGCGCGCCGTTGCTCTCAACCAACAGGCCGGCAGCCTTGAGGTCGTTGACCACGTTGATCAGGTCGTCGTTGTAGGCGCTTTCGCCCATCACGTCGGCCATGGTCAGCTTCACGTTGAGCAGCTTGTAGATTTCCTGGCAGTGCGACAGCGAAATCTCACGGAAACGGCCCCACAGCGCCAGGCAATCTTCATCGCCGGCTTGCAGCTTGACCACCAGGCCACGGGCGCGGTCGGCGAACTCTTCGGATTCGTCGAAGCGCTTTTTGGCGGCGCGGTAGAAGTTTTCCAGGTCGGCCAGTTCGTTGCTGGTGATCGGGTTTTCCTGAAGGTAGGCCATCAGCATGCCGAACTGGGTGCCCCAGTCGCCCACGTGGTTCTGCCGGATCACGTCGTCACCCAGGAACTCGAGCACGCGCGCCACGCCGTCGCCAATGATGGTGGAGCGCAAGTGGCCCACGTGCATCTCTTTGGCCAGGTTGGGGGCCGACAGGTCAATCACCACGCGTTCCAGGGGGCCGGCCTTGCGCACGCCAATGTTGGCGTCCGCCAGTGCCGCGTCCAGGCGCGAAGCCAGGGCCTGGGTGTTCTGGAAGAAGTTGATAAAACCCGGGCCGGCGATTTCGGCCTTGGTCACACTCTCGTCGGTCGGCAGCGCGGCGATGATTTTCTCCGCCAGGTCACGCGGTTTCATGCCGGCAGGCTTGGACAGCATCATCGCAATGTTGCTGGCAAAATCCCCATGGGTCTTGTCGCGAGTGTTTTCCACCTGGATCGCCGGCGACAGGCCTTCAGGCAACACACCTTCGTTGACGAGTTGGGTGAGGGCTTGTTGGATCAGCTGGCGAATGGTGTCTTTCATGGTGTTCTCTTTCGACCGCAAGCGGCGGTGCGCGATGCGCAGGTGGAAAAACTCGGCATTATCCGTGGCGAGGGCGGGCTTGCCAACCGTTCAGACAGGTTGATGGACCTGCGGACCTCATCGCGGGCAAGCCCGCTCCCACATTTAAGGGGGTTCATATTTCAAAATGTGGGAGCTGGCTTGCCTGCGATTGCGATTTTGCAGTCAATACAGGTCTACCGGGTCCACATCCAGCGACCATCGCACTTGGCGGCCGCTGGGCATTTGCTCCAGGGCAAGCATCCAGCTACTTAATAGCCGATGCAGCGGTGCGCGTGACGTTGCCTGCAAGAGTAGCTGAGCGCGATACCGCCCGGCGCGACGCTCCATCGGTGCGGGCACCGGGCCGAGCAATTCGATGCCGGTCAGACCCAGTTCGCCGAGTAAGCGTTCGGCAGCGCTGCAGGCCTCGTCGAGAAAACTTTCGGCCTGCCCTGGCTTGTGCGCTTCGGCGCGCAATAGCGCCAGGTGTGCGAACGGCGGCAGGCCGGCGGAGCGGCGTTCGCTCAGGGCCTGTTCGGCGAAAGCGAAGTAGCCTTGTTCTGTCAGCTGAATCAGCAAAGGGTGGTCGGCCAGGTGCGTCTGGATAATCACCTTGCCCGGCTCTTCGGCTCGCCCGGCACGGCCTGCCACCTGCACGATCAACTGCGCCATGCGCTCGCTGGCGCGGAAGTCACCGGAAAACAAACCCCCGTCAGCGTCCAGGATCGACACCAGCGTGACCCGTGGGAAGTGGTGCCCTTTGGCGAGCATCTGCGTGCCGATCAGGATGCACGGCTGGCCTTTCTGAATGGTCGCGAACAGCTGGTTCATCGCGTCTTTGCGCGAAGTGCTGTCGCGGTCGACGCGCAGCACCGGGTAATCCGGAAACAGAATGCCCAGGCGCTCCTCGGCGCGCTCGGTGCCCGCACCCACGGGGCGCAAATCCACTTTGCCGCATTGTGGGCAGTGGCGCGGCACGCGCTCCACATGGCCGCAGTGGTGGCAGCGCAGCTCGCCGTGGCGCTGGTGTACGGTCATGCGCGCATCGCAGCGTTCGCACTCGGACATCCAGCCGCAGTCATGGCACAACAGCGTTGGCGCAAAGCCCCTACGGTTGAGAAACACCAGGACTTGCTGGCCGGCGGCGAGGGTTTGGCCGATGGCCTGTTGCATCGGCCCGGAAATGCCGCTGTCCAGCGGGCGACTTTTTACATCCAGGCGCAGGAAGCGTGGTTGCTTGGCGCCGCCTGCGCGCTCGTTGAGGCGCAGCAGGCCATAACGGCCGGTGTAGGCGTTGTGCAGGCTTTCCAGGGACGGTGTGGCCGAGCCCAGCACAATCGGGATGTCTTCCTGGCGCGCGCGTACCAGCGCCAGGTCGCGGGCGTGGTAACGCAGGCCTTCCTGCTGTTTATAGGAGCCGTCGTGCTCCTCGTCGATGATGATCAGGCCGGGGTTTTTCATCGGCGTGAACAATGCCGAGCGGGTGCCGATAATAATGTTGGCCTCGCCATCCCGCGCCGACAGCCAGGCCTCCAGGCGCTCGCGGTCGTTGACCGCCGAATGCACCAGCGCGATGCGGGCGTTGAAGCGCTGTTCGAAGCGCGCCAGGGTTTGCGGGCCGAGGTTGATCTCCGGGATCAACACCAGTGCCTGCTTGCCGGCTTGCAGGGTCTCGCGGATCAGCTGCAAATACACCTCGGTCTTGCCGCTGCCGGTGACGCCGGCCAGCAGGAAGGCGTGGAAACTGTCGAAACCGGCGCGAATGGCTTCATAGGCGGCGCGTTGCTCGGGGTTCAGCGGCAGTTCCGGCTGAGCCAGCCAATGGTCGTGGCGTGGGCCCGGCGCGTGCTTGCGGATTTCCACCTGCACCAAGCCCTTTGCCAGCAGCAGGTCGAGGCTGTCTTTGCTCAGCATCAGCTTGCTTAACAGTTGGTGGGCCACGCCGTGGGGGTGTTGGGCCAGGGTCGCGAGGGCTTCACGCTGGCGCGGGGCGCGGGCGATGCGCGGGTCATCCAGGCGTGCGCCGGGCACCATCGACCAGAAACGCTCCTGGCGTGCTTCAGCAAGTTCGCCCTGGCGCAGCAGCACCGGCAGCGCCCAGCTCAGGGTATCGCCGAGGCTGTGCTGGTAATACTGGGCGGTCCACAGGCATAGCTTGAACAGCGCGGGCGGCAGCGGTGGCGTGGCATCGAGGATGGCCAGGGCCGGCTTGAGCTTTTCGGCAGGGACTTCGCTGTGGTCGGCCACTTCGATCAGAATGCCGATCATCTCGCGACGGCCAAACGGCACGCGCACGCGCATGCCCGGCTGCAACTGCGCCCGCAACACGCCGGCCGGGGCACGGTAGTCGAACAGGCGGCGCAGGGGCGAGGGCAGGGCTAGGCGCAAAATGGCGTCGGGCACGCGGGGAGTCTCATATAAAGGCAGGCGGTGGCGCAGGGGCGGGAGCCTAGCAGACAGGGGCAGCCTTGGGTATGCCGAGGTTTTTCTGATGAAAGGGGCTTTTATGTGGGTAAACCACGGGAGGCGCCGCTTGCGCGTTTAAAAAGGTCTGGTAGAATCCGCGGCCTAATTACGTGCGGTATTCGACAATAGTGTCGAGTGGCGGCACGCTAGCCCGAGGAAGTCACCATGAAAGCCGATATCCATCCAGCGTACGAAACTATCGAAGTAACCTGCAGCTGCGGCAACAAGTTCGAAACACGTTCGAACCTGTGCAAGCCACTGGGTACTGACGTATGCAACGAGTGCCACCCGTTCTACACCGGTAAGCAGAAAACTCTGGACACCGGCGGCCGTGTACAGCGCTTCGCAGATCGCTTTGGTGCTTTCGGCAAGAAGCCTGCTGCTGCAGAGTAAGGCTCAAAAGCCCTCAGGGTTTTTGCAAGCTGTTGAAAAAGGCGCCCCTTGTGGGCGCCTTTTTTGTACCTGCGATTTGATTGTGCTGCACTCAAAGCAATTTTAATAAAAAATTGTAGACATTTTTTATCTCGATTGTGAACAGTTAAACCCTTGTATCCCGTGGCTCTTGGCCGAAAGTCTTAGTCCGCGGCCCTTGACGGGAGTGACTGACCAGTCTTGTGGGGACTTTCTCACACGCGTATCCTCGGCGGTCCGTCGACCAACAGTAAAAGCGGAATGCCGATATGTCTGATTTGAAAACTGCCGCTCTCGAATATCATGCCCATCCTCGTCCAGGAAAGCTGAGTGTAGAGCTCACCAAAGCCACTGCCACTGCCCGCGACCTGTCGCTGGCCTACAGCCCTGGCGTTGCCGAGCCCGTACGTGAAATCGCCCGCGACCCTGAACTGGCGTACAAGTACACCGGCAAAGGCAACCTGGTTGCAGTGATTTCCGATGGCACCGCGATTCTCGGCCTGGGCAACCTCGGCCCATTGGCGTCCAAGCCAGTCATGGAAGGTAAGGGCGTGCTGTTCAAGCGCTTTGCCGGCATTGACGTTTTCGACATCGAAGTCGACTCCGAAAGCCCACAAGCTTTCATCGACACCGTAAAGCGCATTTCCATCACCTTCGGTGGCATCAACCTGGAAGACATCAAGGCACCTGAGTGCTTCGAGATCGAAAAGGCCCTGATCGAACAGTGCGACATCCCGGTATTCCACGATGACCAGCACGGCACCGCAATCGTTACTGCGGCCGGCATGATCAACGCCCTGGAAATCGCCGGCAAAACCCTGGCTGACGCACAGATCGTCTGCCTGGGTGCTGGTGCTGCCGCCATCTCCTGCATGAAGTTGCTGGTGAGCATGGGCGCCAAGCTTGAAAACATCTTCATGGTCGACAGCAAGGGCGTTGTGCAGTCCGAGCGTACCGACCTGAACCAGTACAAGGCGATGTTTGCCCACGCTACCGACAAGCGTACCCTGGCTGACGCCCTCGACGGTGCCGACGTGTTCGTTGGCCTGTCCGGCCCGAACCTGCTGAGCGCCGAAGGCCTGAAGTCCATGGCGGCCAACCCGATCGTGTTCGCCTGCTCCAACCCGGACCCGGAGATCTCGCCTGAGCTGGCCCACGCCACTCGCAACGACGTGATCATGGCCACCGGCCGTTCGGACTACCCGAACCAGGTCAACAACGTGTTGGGCTTCCCGTTCATCTTCCGTGGTGCCCTGGACGTTCGCGCCAAGCGCATCAACGAAGAGATGAAAGTGGCTGCCGCCAACGCCCTGCGCGAACTGGCCAAGCTGCCAGTACCTCAGGACGTGTGCGATGCCTACGGTGGTGCCCCACTGGCATTCGGTCGTGAGTACATCATCCCGAAACCAATGGATAAGCGCCTGATCACCCTGATCTCGGATGCCGTGGCCAAAGCCGCCATCGAGACCGGTGTGGCCACCCTGCCGTATCCGAAGCACTACCCGCTGCAAAGCGTGGATGATGTGTTCAACGGCTAAGCCGTTGTAGCACACCAACAAAAAGCCCCGGCTCTTGCGAGTCGGGGCTTTTTTGTAGCTGGCTAAATGCGATCTTCCGGCGCCAGTTAAGCCCTGTGGGAGCCGGGCTTGCCCGCGATGGCGGTGTGTCAGGGGGTGAATCAGTGGCTGATCCACCGCCATCGCAGGCAAGCCAGCTCCCACAGTGGAGCTGGGTCAGGCCATTGATCTCATTAGAACAAATCGATCGGCGCCGCTTCATCCGCCGGCAGCGGGCTGCCCGGTGCAACGCCGTTGCCCAGCTCGTTGACCGATGGCGGCGTGTCTTCGCTCTTGAACAGCTCGAAGTACGCATTCGGCGTGCTTGGCGATGCTGCACGGCCGCTCACCGGGTCGATCCGCAGGCTGAGGATGCCTTCCGGCTCGGCCTGGGTATGCAGCGGCTTGTCCTTCAAGGCCGCGCCCATGTAGCTCATCCAGATCGGCAGTGCGACGGTGCCACCAAACTCACGGCGGCCCAGGCTTTCCGGTTGGTCGTAACCGGTCCACACGGTGGTCACGTAATCGGCGTTGTAGCCGGAGAACCAGGCGTCCTTGGATTCGTTGGTGGTACCGGTCTTGCCGGCGATATCTGCGCGGCCCAAGGCCAGGGCGCGGCGGCCGGTGCCTTTCTTGATCACGTCTTCCAGGATGCTGTTGAGGATGTAGGTGGTACGGCCATCCACCACGCGCTCGGCCACTGCGGGTGCCTGTGGTTCGGTGGGCACGGCAGCGTTGGCGGCCGGTGCTGCGCCCGGCGTCGGCTCAATGGTGATGCCGCCGTTGCTCGGTGCTGCAATGCCATCAGGTGCAGCCACGCCGTTGACCACGTCGCCCGGCACGCGTGGCGGGTTGGCGGTGAACAGCGTGTCGCCATTGCGGCTTTCGATCTTGTCGATCAGGTACGGCGTGATCTTGTAGCCGCCGTTGGCAAAGGTGCTCCAGCCGGTAGCGATTTCCATCGGCGTGAGGGTCGCGGTGCCCAGCGCCAGGGACAGGTTCGGTGGCAGATCCGACTTGGCGAAACCGAAGCGCGTCATGTAGTCGATGGTCTTGCCCACGCCCATCGCCTGCAGCAGGCGGATCGATACCAGGTTGCGCGACTTGTACAGCGCCTCGCGAATACGGATCGGGCCGAGGAAGGTGTTGGTGTCGTTCTTCGGGCGCCAGACCTTGTCCAGGTACTCGTCGACAAACACGATCGGTGCGTCGTTGACCAGGCTGGCGGCGGTGTAGCCGTTATCCAGTGCGGCGCTGTAGACGAACGGCTTGAAGCTCGAGCCCGGCTGGCGCTTGGCCTGGGTGGCGCGGTTGTAATTGCTCTGCTCGAAGGCAAAGCCGCCGACCAGCGCACGGATCGCACCGTTCTGCGGGTCCAGGGACACCAGTGCGCCTTGGGCCACAGGCACTTGGCTGAATTTAAGGCTGTCGTCTTTCTGGCGTTGCACGCGGATCAAGTCACCGACCTGCGCCACGTCCGACGGCTGCTTGGGCATCGGGCCCATGCTGTTGGTGTTCAGGAACGGGCGTGCCCACTTCATGCTGTCCCACGACACATGGCCTTCGCCGCTGCGGGTGAGCACTTGCACGCCATCCTTCTTCACCTGGGTGACGATGGCAGGCTCCAGGCCGCTGATCGGGCGCTGTTTGCCCAGCTCGGTGGTCCAGGCGCTCAGGGTCTTGCCCGGCAGGCGCGATTCGGGGCCACGGTAGCCATGGCGCTGGTCGTAGGTCACCAAACCGTCGCGTACTGAATTATTGGCGATTTCCTGCAGGTTGCTCGGAATGGTCGTGGTCACGCGAAAGCCTTCGGTGTAGGCCTCGCTGCCATAACGGCCGACCATCTCGGCTCGCGCCATTTCAGCGATATACGGCGCATTCACTTCCGGTGTCGGCACGTGGTAGCTGGCGTTCAGCGGCTCGGCCACGGCGCTCTCGTAGGCGGCCTGGTCGATTTTGCCCAGCTTGTACATACGCCCCAGGATCCAGTCGCGACGCTCCTTGCTGCGCGCCGGGTTGGCCAGCGGGTTGAAGCGCGACGGCGCCTTGGGCAGGCCGGCGATCATTGCCATCTGCGCCAGGCTGGCGTCACGAATCGACTTGCCGTAGTACACCTGCGAAGCCGCCTCGATCCCGTAGGCGCGGTTGCCCAGGTAGATCTTGTTGACGTACAGCTCAAGGATTTCGTCCTTGGTCAGCTGACGTTCGATCTGCAGTGCCAACAGAATTTCGGTGGCCTTGCGCGAAAAACTGCGCTCGCTGGTGAGGAAGAAGTTCTTCGCCACCTGCATGGTGATGGTGCTGCCGCCGGATTGAATGTGTCCGCTTTTTACCAACTGGGTCGCTGCGCGCACCAGGCTGCTTGGGTCGACGCCGTAGTGGTTGGCGAAATTATCGTCTTCAGCCGAGAGCAGGGCGTTGATGAAATTGGGTGGAATGTCGGCGAAACGGATCGGTGTGCGGCGCATTTCGCCGAACTCCGCGATCAGTTTTTCATCGCTGCTGTAGACCCGCAAAGGAATCTGCAACTGGATACTTCTGAGTGCCTCTACGGAAGGCAAACCCGGACTAAGGTAGAGGTAGGCCCCGCTGAGTACGAGCAGCAGCCCGCAGACGATCGCGACAATGGAGTACCCGAAAAACTTCAGCAGACGAATCAAGGCTTTTGGATTTCCAGAGAAAAGAATGAGTTACGCGTCGGGGCATGCATGGCAAACGATGGATCGACCCGAGCAGCAGGAAAAAGCGGGAAAAAACGCTGGGCATTAAAGCATTTTCGGCCTGGGGCGTCATTCGTGGCGGCCAAACAAGTCGACCGAATGCACGATTCCCAGCGGCAATCAGGCGGTATGACAGGCAAAGTTTTAGGGAGTTTTATGCGAAAGGGATTTTTCAGGCGCAAAGCCGACACCCTGCTGGGCGTCGACATCAATGACACCGGTATCAAGCTGATTGAACTGGACCACACCGCCGGCGCCTACAGCGTCAAGGCTTACGTCAAGCAGGGGCTGCCCTCCAATGCGGTCGTCGACGGCACGCTGTTGGACCTTGAAGCGGTGGCGCAGGCGCTGCAACAGGCATTGTCCCGGTTGCACACGTCCGCCCGGCTGGCGGCGGTGGCGGTATCGGGCCCGTCGGTCATCACGCGGGTGATCGACATGGAGGCGGGGCTCAGTGACGAGGAGATGGCGTGGATGATCCAGATGGAAGCCGACCAGTACATTCCTTACCCACTGGATGACGTCGCCATCGACTTTCAGGTGCGTGGCCCTTCGCCCCAGGACTCGGCGCGGGTCGAGGTGGTGCTGGCTGCGTGCCTGAAGGAGCAGGTCGAGGCCCGCGCAGCGGTTTTGGCCCTGGCCGGGCTGGTTGCGCGGGTGGTGGACGTCGAAGGGTTTGCATTGGAGCGCGCTTGCCGTCAGGATTTCGCCAGCTTCATGCCGGGCCATCGAGTCGATGGCGCACAATGGGCCGTGGATGCCCACGGGATGGGAATTGCTTGCGGGCTGGCCCTGAGGAGTTTCGCTGGATGACACGAATCAATCTTTTGCCTTGGCGCCAGGCGCAGGCAGAACGGCGGCGCAAGTACTTCCTGATATTTCTGCTGGGGTTCGCCGGTGTGGCACTCGCGGCGGTGTGGCTGGCGGACCAGGTCATCGATCAGGCGATCGACCGGCAAGTGACGCGCAATAGCCAGTTGAACAAAAACGTCGCCATCCAGGACTCGCGCCTCAAGACCTTCGATGACTTGCAGGAGCAGAGCCAGCAATTGGCCGCGCGAATGAAGGTCGTGCAGGACCTGCACGAATCCCGCTCGGCCGGCGCCCAGCTATTGGACCAACTCGCCCGTGCCGTGCCCGATGGGGTGCACCTGCATGAGGTGGTTGCCAAGGGCAATACGGTGAGTGTCAGTGGCAGTGCCGAGTCCAGCCAGGATATCGCTCAGCTGATGCGCCGCCTCGAAGCCTCTGAAGGTGCCCACGCAACCCGGCTGCAGCATGTGCGTGCCCAGGGCCAAGGTGGCGGCAACGAATTCCAGTTGATGGTGCGCCAAGGGGAATCCACCGAGGCTCAGCCTTGAGCCTGCCCAGGCTCGACTTTTCCACGCTTTCTCACAACGCTGCCAAATGGCCCCTACCGGCCAGGCTTCTGCTCGGCTGCGCGTTGGGGGGATTGGTGTGGGGAGTGGGCGATGGTTGGCTGCTGGCCCCGGCACGTGAACAGTTGCACGGGCTGCAAGCGCAGACGCTGACGTTGCAACAGCAACTGACGCAAAAGACCGGCCTGGCCGCCGATCTTGAGGCGCGCGCCCATCAGGCCCAAAGAGTCCAGGCGCAGGTTGCCGAGCTGTTACGGCAGCTGCCCGGCGAATCCGACATGCCGGGCTTGCTCGAAGACATGGCGCGGCTGGCGGCGGCCAACGGTTTGGTGGTCGAAGGTGTCACGGTGCTGGGTGAACAGGCGCAGCCGTTCTACATCGAGGAACCGGTACAAGTCGGTGTGTTTGGCGCCTACCACGACCTGGCGAGCTTCGTGAGTGCCTTGGGTGGTTTACCGCGGATTGTCACTGTGCATGATGTGGTGCTTCGGTCTGAAGGGGCGTTATTGCGCCTTGATTTGCTGGCCAAGACTTATCGTGGCATGGGCGCGCCCGGCCAGCCTGAACCGGTTGCCAAGCAGGGCTCGCGTTTTGTCTACGACGGTGCAACCCTGCGTGACCCGTTCCAGCCGCCTGCGGCGCAGGTCGACCACATGCCGGGCCAACCCGCTCTTGCGCCGGACCTGGCGCGCAAGCGCGGCACGCTGGAAGGCCTGGCCGTCGACCAGTTCGAAATGGTCGGCACGCTTTCAATCAATGCGGTGTCGGTCGAAGCACTGCCCCATGGCCTGCAGACCTTCGCCCTGCTGCGCACACCTTCTGGTGTGCACCGGCTGGCGGTCGGCGACTACCTGGGGCCTAACCATGGCCGGGTCACGGCCATACATTCCGGCCACATCGAACTGGTCGAACTGTTCCCGGACGAACAGGGCGCATGGCTTGCGCGTTCGCGAACCCTGGTTTTAAACGTCAACTCATAACGGAATCAAACAATGAAAAGGACTTTCTCGTCCTTCGGTGTGGCGCTATGGATAGCGTTCACGGCACCGATGGCATTTGCTGTGCCCAATCGCGTCGATCTGATCCAGCTGCCGCCTCCCGGCAGCGTGGTTCCCAGTGGCGCCTACAACGGCGACACGCTGACCCTCAACTTCCAGAACATCGATTTGCGCGCCGTGTTGCAGCAAATTGCGGATGTGGCTGGGCTTAATCTGGTGGCCAGTGATGAAGTGCAAGGCTCGATCACTTTGCGGCTCAAGGACGTGCCCTGGGACCAGGCACTGGATCTGGTGCTGCAAACCAAAGGCTTGGATAAGCGCGTGAAGGCCGGCGTTTTGCTGGTGGCGCCCGCCGAAGAGTTGGCGGCCCGCGAGCTGCTGGCGCTGGAGTCGCGCAAGCAGATGGAAGAGCTGGCACCCTTGCGGCGCGAGCTGTTGCAGGTCAATTACGCCAAGGCAGCGGACCTGGCCAAGCTGTTTCAGTCAGTGACCGGGGTCGACGGCTTTACCGATGAGCGCGGCTCGGTGGCAGTGGATGATCGCACCAACAACATCATCGCCTACCAGACCCGCGAGCGAATTGACGAGCTGCGGCGCATCGTGGCGCAGCTGGATGTGCCGGTACGCCAGGTCATGATCGAGGCGCGGATCGTCGAAGCCAATGTCGATTACGACAAAAGCCTGGGCGTGCGCTGGGGCGGGCGGCTCAATCGCGGCAACTGGGGCGCGGGCGGTATCAGCAAGCCGTTGGCCGAGGGTGCGGAGCCACCGGAGAATCCGCCCAGTTCGCCGTTTGTCGATATGGGCTCGCTTACCGGTACGGCTGGCCTGGGCATCGCTTTTATTACCGACAACCTGTTGCTGGACCTGGAGCTGACGGCCATGGAAAAAACCGGCAACGGCGAGATCGTCTCACAGCCCAAGGTGGTCACTTCCGACAAGGAAACCGCGCGCATCCTCAAGGGCACCGAGATCCCTTACCAGGAATCCAGCTCGCGTGGTGCCACCTCTGTGTCGTTCAAGGAGGCCTCGCTGTCGCTGGAGGTGACCCCGCAAATCACCCCGGATGGCTGGGTGATCATGGAGGTCAAGGTCACCAAGGATGAGCCTGACTACCTGAACAAGCTCAACGACGTACCGCCGATCAAGAAAAACGAGGTCAACGCCAAGGTGCGGGTCAAGGATGGCGAGACCATCGTCATTGGCGGGGTTTTCTCCAATACCCAAAGCAAAGTGGTAGATAAAGTGCCATTTTTGGGCGATGTGCCGTATCTTGGCCGCCTTTTCCGGCGCGATGTGCTGGCGGAGAAAAAATCCGAGCTGCTGGTATTCCTGACTCCGCGTATTATGAATAACCAGGCGATTGCTGTGAGTCGTTGATTCTGTGCGAAATTTGATTCTTGTAGGACCGATGGGGGCTGGAAAAAGCACCATCGGCCGTTTGCTGGCCAAAGAGCTGCGCCTGCCGTTCAAAGATTCCGACAAGGAAATTGAATTGCGCACGGGTGCCAATATCCCATGGATCTTCGATAAGGAAGGCGAGCTGGGCTTTCGCGACCGCGAGCAGGCGATGATTGCCGAGCTGTGCGGCTGCGATGGCGTGGTATTGGCCACCGGCGGCGGTGCAGTGATGCGCGATGAAAACCGCCGGGCGCTGCATGCCGGTGGTCGCGTGGTTTATTTGCATGCATCGGTCGAGCAGCAGGTGGGGCGTACCGCCCGCGATCGCAATCGCCCATTGCTGCGCACCGCAGACCCGGCAAAAACCTTGCGGGACTTGCTCACGCTGCGCGATCCGCTGTATCGGGAAATCGCCGATCTGGTGGTCGAAACCGATGAGCGGCCGCCTCGAATGGTGGTTCTCGACATTCTTGAGCGTTTGCAGCAGTTGCCACCCCGTTAAAGCCAGGCCCGAAATGCGCTATTCTCGGCGGCGCGCCATCATCCTCCGGGGTATGGCGCAGAGCCATCAGGCGACGAAATTCCGAGCGTTGCCGATCGTACATATTTCTTCACGCGGGGACACATGCAGACACTTAAGGTCGATCTAGGCGAGCGCAGCTACCCAATCCATATTGGCGAAGGTCTGTTGGACCTGCCCGAGTTGCTCGCACCGCACATTGCCGGTCGGCAAGTGGCGATCATCTCCAATGAAACGGTCGCGCCGCTGTATCTTGAGCGTCTGAGCCGCAGCCTTGCGGCCTACTCGGTGATTTCGGTGATCCTGCCTGACGGCGAGGCTCACAAGAACTGGGAAACCCTGCAACTGATCTTTGACGGCCTGCTGACTGCACGGCATGACCGGCGTACCACGGTGGTCGCCCTGGGCGGCGGCGTGATCGGCGACATGGCCGGCTTTGCCGCAGCGTGCTACCAGCGCGGCGTGGACTTTATCCAGGTGCCGACCACCTTGTTGTCCCAGGTCGATTCGTCGGTGGGCGGCAAGACCGGCATCAACCACCCGCTGGGCAAGAACATGGTGGGTGCGTTCTACCAACCACAAGCCGTGCTGATCGACACCGTGACCCTCAACACCTTGCCGCCGCGCGAGCTGTCGGCCGGTTTGGCGGAGGTCATCAAATACGGGCTGATTTGTGACGAGCCGTTCCTGACCTGGCTCGAAGAACACATGGACGCCCTGCGTGCCCTGGACCAGGTGGCACTGACCGAAGCGATTTCCCGCTCATGCGCCGCCAAGGCGCTGGTGGTGAATGCCGACGAACGGGAGTCCGGTGTGCGCGCCACCCTGAACCTGGGCCACACCTTCGGCCATGCGATCGAAACGCACATGGGCTATGGTGTGTGGTTGCACGGGGAAGCCGTGGCGGCTGGCACAGTAATGGCACTGGAAATGTCGCAGCGCCTGGGCTGGATCAGCGCCCAGGAGCGTGATCGCGGCATCCATCTGTTCCAGCGCGCCGGTTTGCCGGTTATTCCGCCGGAAGAGATGACCGAGGCGGATTTCCTCGAACATATGGCAATCGACAAGAAAGTGATCGACGGTCGCCTGCGACTGGTGCTGCTGCGCCACATGGGCGAAGCGGTAGTGACCGACGATTATCCGAAAGAGATTTTACAGGCCACGCTGGGAGCGGATTACCGCGCCCTGGCCCAGCTTAAAGGTTAATAAGATCCCGATGACTAGTTTGCATGCCGACGAGGCGTTCCTCGGCCACTACCAGTTAAGCCACGACCCTTTTGCTCCACGGGTGCCGGGCTTCAAATTCTTCCCTGCCCAGCGCAAGCCGGTGCTCGGTCAGTTGCACCACCTGGCGCGCTACAGCCAACTGTTGCTGGTAGTGACCGGCCCGCTGGGCAGCGGCAAGACCCTGCTGCGCCAGGCGCTGGTTGCCAGCACCAACAAGCAATCGGTACAGAGCGTGGTGGTGTCGGCCCGTGGTGCCGGTGATGCGGCCGGCGTACTGCGCCAAGTGGCCCAGGCGCTGAACGTTGCCAATGCCGAGCCGAACGCGATCCTCAAGCAGGTTGTGCAGTTGGGTCTCACCGGCCAGGAAGTCTACTTGCTGGTGGACGATGCCGAGCAGCTCGACGAATCAGCCCTGGAAGCGCTGCTGGCGCTGGCTGCCGGGACGCCGGAAGGTCGCCCGCATGTGTTCCTGTTTGGCGAGTCGTCGCTGATCGCTGATCTGGAGCAGATCAGTGGCGAGCAGGAGCTGTTCCACGTCATCGAACTGCAGCCTTACGAAGAGGAAGAAACCCGCGAATACCTGGCTCAACGCCTCGAAGGCGCCGGTGCCGGTATCGAACTTTTCACGGCAAATCAGATCTCTGATATTCACGAAAGCTCCGACGGCTGGCCTGGCACCATCAACCAGGTTGCCCGCGATGCCTTGATCGAAGCCATGATTGCCAGCCGCTCTGCGGTTAAGCGTCCAAAGATGGGGTTTACTATGCCTAAGAAGCACGTATTGGCGATTTCTGCCGTTGTCGTGGTCGCTGTCGCTGCTGCCTGGTTGATCCCGGGTCGCAGCAAGGCACCCGCCACTGCCGGCGCGCCAACCGAACAGGCGCAGTTGCCACTGGGCAAGCCCACGCCAAATGTCGAATTCGCCAACTCCGGCCAACCGACCAACCTGCCGATGGTCGGCCAGCCGGTCATGCGCGGCCCGCTCGCTGAAGCCGCCGGTGGTATCTCCGAAGGTGACGACGGTGTGCCGGTGGAAGGCTCCAGCGCCACTCCACCCACCGTGACCACCACCGCACCGCCTGCCGGCGTTCCGGCTGGCCCGGCAGCCGCTCCAGTTGCCAAGCCGACGCCTGCGCCGACCGTTGCTACCGCCAAGCCAACCCCGGTTGCCAAGCCTGTTGCGCCTGCGCCAGTAGCCAAGCCGGCACCGGCCGCCAAGCCTGCTGAAAAACCTGCCACTGTTGCCAAGGCCGCTGCGCCTGCCGCCGCCGGCAGCAGCTGGTACACCAGCCAGCCAACGGGTAATTTCGTCGTGCAGATCCTGGGCACCAGCTCCGAAGCCAACGCCCAGGCGTTCGTGAAAGAGCAGGGCGGCCAGTACCGTTATTTCAAGAAAGTGCTCAACGGTAAGCCTCTCTACGTGATCACCTACGGCAGCTTCCCAAGCCGTGCCGCAGCTGATTCTGCGATCAAGGCCTTGCCAGCGAAGGTCCAGGCTGGTAAACCTTGGCCTCGCACTGTCGGCAGCGTTCAACAAGAACTCGCAACAGCTCGCTGAAGACCCGGCGGCCTTACCCAGGCCGCTCTCTCAGCACCTCAAAAAAAACAACACAGCGTGCAGCCCTGAAGGCCGCGCGCTTTGTGGTGTCTGCGTCACGTAGCTTTTGAGTCGTAGCAGTCAGAATTAAAAAAGTTTTGACTAGCACAGCATATCGCTTTAAACCTTTCATAAATGCGACATAGATTTGCGACATTTCGTCGCTAAATTTGTGAGCGTTAGTGTCGGTGTGTACAATGACCTCCCTTTTGCCCCCGCTAAGCCGGCGTACGTTCGGCGTGGAAGGTAACCGGTTGAATTGAAAAGAAATTTGCCTCGGTATAAGAGGCAGCCTGGTGAGAAAGTGTCTATGAAAGCAGGTCTGTACCAACCCGATGAATTCAAGGATAACTGCGGTTTTGGCCTGATAGCCCACATGCAGGGCGAGCCCAGTCATACCCTTTTGCAAACGGCCATCGAGGCCCTGACCTGCATGACCCACCGCGGTGGGATCAACGCCGACGGCAAGACCGGTGACGGTTGCGGCTTGCTGATTCAAAAGCCTGACCAGTTCCTGCGCGCTGTCGCAAAAGAGCAATTTGCGGTCGACCTGCCCAAGCAGTACGCCGTGGGCATGGTGTTTTTCAACCAGGACCCGGTAAAAGCCGAAGCCGCTCGCGAGAACATGAACCGCGAGATCCTGGCCGCCGGCCTGCAACTGGTTGGCTGGCGCAAAGTGCCGATCGACACCAGCGTGCTCGGCCGCCTGGCCCTGGAGCGCCTGCCGCAGATCGAACAAGTGTTCATCGCAGGCGATGGCCTCAGCGATCAGGACATGGCGATCAAACTGTTCACGTCGCGTCGTCGTTCGTCGGTGTCCAACGCCGCCGACACCGACCACTACATCTGCAGCTTTTCGCACAAGACCATCATTTATAAAGGCCTGATGATGCCGGCGGATCTGACCGCCTTCTATCCGGACCTGAGCGACGAGCGCCTGCAAACCGCAATCTGCGTGTTCCACCAGCGTTTCTCCACCAACACCCTGCCGAAATGGCCGCTGGCTCAGCCATTCCGCTTCCTCGCCCACAACGGCGAGATCAACACCATCACCGGCAACCGCAACTGGGCCGTGGCCCGTCGCACCAAGTTCGCCAACGATTTGATGGACCTCGAAGAGCTCGGCCCGCTGGTTAACCGCGTGGGTTCCGACTCCTCCAGCATGGACAACATGCTTGAACTGATGGTCACGGGCGGCATCGACCTGTTCCGTGGCGTGCGCATGATCATTCCGCCAGCGTGGCAGAACGTCGAGACCATGGACCCGGACCTGCGTGCATTCTACGAGTACAACTCGATGCACATGGAACCGTGGGACGGCCCGGCCGGCGTGGTGATGACCGACGGCCGCTACGCGGTGTGCCTGCTCGACCGTAACGGCCTGCGCCCGGCGCGTTGGGTCACCACCACCAACGGTTTTATCACTCTGGCGTCGGAAATCGGCGTGTGGGACTACAAGCCTGAAGACGTGATCGCCAAAGGCCGTGTAGGCCCAGGCCAGATCCTGGCCGTGGACACTGAAACCGGGCAGATCCTCGACACCGACGCCATCGACAACCGCTTGAAGTCGCGTCACCCGTACAAGCAATGGCTGCGCAAGAACGCCCTGCGCATCCAGGCGACCATGGAAGACAACGACCACGGTTCGGCTTTCTACGACGTCGACCAGCTCAAGCAGTACATGAAGATGTACCAGGTCACGTTCGAAGAGCGCGACCAAGTGCTGCGTCCGCTTGGCGAGCAAGGCTATGAGGCGGTCGGCTCCATGGGCGATGACACGCCAATGGCCGTGCTGTCCCAGCGCGTGCGCACGCCGTACGACTATTTCCGTCAGCAGTTTGCGCAGGTCACCAACCCGCCGATCGACCCGCTGCGCGAAGCCATCGTGATGTCCTTGGAAGTGTGCCTCGGTGCCGAGCGCAACATCTTCCAGGAATCGCCTGAGCACGCCTCCCGTGTGATCCTCAGCTCGCCGGTCGTTTCTCCGGCTAAATGGCGCTCGCTGATGACCCTGGATCGCCCAGGCTTCGACCGCCAGATCATCGACCTGAACTACGACGAGAGCCTCGGCCTTGAAGCCGCTGTGCGCAACGTCGCCGATCAGGCTGAAGAAGCTGTGCGCGCCGGTCGTACCCAGATCGTGCTGACTGACCGCCATATCGCGCCGGGCAAGCTGCCGATCCACGCCTCCTTGGCCACCGGCGCGGTGCACCACCGCCTGACCGAAAAAGGCCTGCGTTGCGACTCCAACATCCTCGTGGAAACGGCTACTGCCCGCGACCCGCATCACTTCGCAGTGTTGATCGGTTTCGGCGCCTCGGCGGTTTACCCGTTCCTGGCCTACGAAGTGCTGGGTGATTTGATCCGTACCGGTGAAGTGCTGGGCGACCTCTATGAGGTGTTCAAGAACTACCGTAAGGGCATCACCAAGGGCTTGCTGAAGATCCTGTCGAAGATGGGCATCTCCACCGTCACGTCTTACCGTGGCGCACAGCTGTTCGAAGCCATCGGCCTGTCCGAAGAGGTTTGCGAGCTGAGCTTCCGTGGTGTGCCAAGCCGTATCAAGGGCGCGCGTTTCGTCGACATCGAAGCCGAACAGAAAGCCCTGGCAGCCGAAGCCTGGAGCGCGCGCAAGCCGATCCAGCAAGGCGGCCTGCTGAAGTTCGTGCACGGTGGCGAATACCACGCCTACAACCCGGACGTGGTCAGCACCCTGCAAGCCGCTGTGCAGCAGGGCAACTACGCCAAGTTCAAGGAATACACCGCGCTGGTGGATAACCGCCCGGTGTCGATGATCCGCGATTTGTTCAAGGTGAAGACCCTGGACACGCCGCTGGCCATCAGCGAAATCGAGCCACTGGAATCGATCCTCAAGCGCTTCGACTCCGCCGGTATTTCCCTCGGCGCCTTGTCGCCTGAGGCTCACGAAGCCCTGGCCGAAGCCATGAACCGCCTGGGCGCGCGTTCCAACTCCGGCGAAGGCGGCGAAGACCCGGCGCGCTACGGCACCATCAAGAGCTCGAAAATCAAGCAAGTTGCCACTGGCCGTTTCGGTGTAACCCCGGAATACCTGGTCAACGCCGAAGTGCTGCAGATCAAGGTTGCCCAGGGCGCCAAGCCCGGCGAAGGCGGCCAGCTGCCTGGTGGCAAGGTCAACGGTCTGATCGCCAAGCTGCGTTACGCAGTGCCGGGCGTCACCCTGATTTCGCCGCCTCCGCACCACGACATCTATTCGATTGAAGACTTGTCGCAGCTGATTTTCGACTTGAAACAAGTCAACCCGCAGGCGCTGGTTTCGGTGAAACTGGTAGCAGAAGCCGGCGTCGGCACTATCGCCGCCGGTGTGGCCAAGGCCTATGCCGATCTCATCACCATCTCCGGCTACGACGGCGGCACCGGCGCTTCGCCGCTGACGTCCATCAAGTACGCCGGCGCACCCTGGGAACTCGGCCTGGCCGAAACCCACCAGACCCTGCGCGGCAACGACCTGCGCGGCAAGGTACGGGTACAGACCGACGGCGGCCTGAAAACCGGCCTCGACGTGATCAAGGCCGCGATCCTCGGCGCCGAAAGCTTCGGCTTCGGCACCGCGCCAATGATCGCCCTGGGCTGCAAATACCTGCGCATCTGCCACTTGAACAACTGCGCCACCGGCGTTGCGACTCAGAACGAGAAGCTGCGCAAGGATCACTACATCGGTACCGTCGACATGGTGGTGAATTTCTTCACCTACGTCGCCGAAGAAACCCGTGAGTGGCTGGCCAAGCTGGGCGTGCGTTCGCTGGAAGAGCTGATCGGCCGAACCGACCTGCTCGACATCCTCGAAGGCCAGACCGCCAAGCAACAGCACCTGGACCTGACGCCGCTGTTGGGCAGCGATCACATCCCGGCAGACAAGCCCCAATTCTGCCAGGTGGACCGCAACCCGCCGTTCGACAAAGGCCTGTTGGCAGAGAAGATGGTCGAGCTGGCCAGTTCCTCGATCAATGACGCCAGCGGTGGCGACTTTGCCCTGGATATCTGCAACTGCGACCGTTCGATCGGCGCACGCATCTCCGGCGAAATCGCGCGCAAGCACGGCAACCAAGGCATGGCGAAAGCGCCGATCACCTTCCGCTTCAACGGCACAGCCGGCCAGAGCTTTGGCGTGTGGAACGCCGGCGGCCTGCACATGTACCTCGAAGGCGACGCCAACGACTACGTGGGCAAGGGCATGACGGGCGGCAAGCTGGTGATCGTTCCGCCTAAAGGCAGCATCTACAAGACCCAGGACAGTGCCATCATCGGCAACACCTGCTTGTACGGTGCCACCGGTGGCAAGCTGTTTGCCGCAGGGACCGCCGGTGAGCGTTTCGCCGTGCGTAACTCCGGTGCCCACACCGTGGTGGAAGGCACTGGCGATCACTGCTGCGAGTACATGACCGGTGGCTTTGTCGCGGTACTGGGCAAGACCGGTTACAACTTCGGTTCGGGCATGACCGGCGGTTTCGCCTACGTGCTCGACCAGGACAACACCTTCGTCGACAAGGTCAACCACGAGTTGGTCGAGATCCAGCGGATCAGCGGCGAAGCCATGGAATCCTACCGGAACCACTTGCAGCACGTGCTGGACGAGTACGTCGAGGAGACCGGCAGCGAATGGGGCCGTAACCTCGCCGAAAACCTCGATGATTACCTGCGTCGTTTCTGGCTGGTCAAGCCCAAGGCTGCCAACCTGAAATCGTTGCTTTCCAGCATCCGTGCCAACCCGCAGTGATATGCGCCTGAAGAGTTTGATGAGGTTTTAACATGGCTGAACGTCTGAATAATGACTTCCAGTTCATCGATGTCGGGCGCAAAGATCCGAAGAAGAAACTGTTGCGTCAACGCAAGAAAGAGTTCGTGGAAATCTACGAGCCCTTCAAACCCCAGCACTCGGCCGACCAGGCCCACCGCTGCCTGGGTTGCGGTAACCCGTATTGCGAATGGAAGTGCCCGGTGCACAACTTCATTCCCAACTGGCTCAAGCTGGTGGCCGAGGGCAACATCCTCGCCGCCGCCGAGCTGTCGCACCAGACCAACACCCTGCCGGAAGTGTGCGGTCGGGTGTGCCCGCAGGACCGTCTGTGCGAGGGTGCCTGCACCCTTAACGACGGTTTTGGCGCGGTGACCATCGGTTCGGTGGAGAAGTACATCACCGACACCGCGTTCGCCATGGGCTGGCGCCCGGACATGTCCAAGGTCAAGCCGACCGGCAAGCGCGTTGCGATCATCGGCGCAGGCCCGGCGGGCCTGGGCTGTGCCGACGTGCTGGTGCGTGGCGGCGTGACCCCGGTGGTGTTCGACAAGAACCCGGAAATCGGCGGCCTGCTGACCTTCGGCATCCCCGAGTTCAAGCTGGAAAAAACCGTGCTGAGCCACCGTCGTGAAGTCTTCACCGGCATGGGTATCGAGTTCCGTCTCAATACCGAAATCGGCAAAGACATCACCATGGAGCAACTGCTCGCCGAATACGACGCCGTGTTCATGGGCATGGGCACCTACACCTACATGAAGGGCGGCTTTGCCGGTGAGGACCTGCCCGGCGTGTATGACGCGCTCGACTTCCTGATCGCCAACGTCAACCGCAACCTGGGCTTTGAAAAGTCGCCGGAAGATTTCGTCGACATGAAAGGCAAGAAGGTCGTGGTACTGGGCGGTGGTGACACCGCGATGGACTGCAACCGCACCTCGATCCGCCAGGGCGCCAAGTCGGTGACCTGTGCTTATCGCCGTGACGAAGCCAACATGCCCGGCTCGCGTAAAGAGGTGAAGAACGCCAAGGAAGAAGGCGTGAAATTCCTCTACAACCGCCAGCCGATCGCCATCGTCGGCGAAGACCGTGTCGAAGGCGTGAAGGTGGTCGAGACTCGTCTTGGCGAGCCGGACGCCCGTGGCCGTCGCAGCCCCGAGCCGATCCCGGGTTCCGAAGAGATCATCCCGGCTGACGCCGTGGTTATCGCCTTCGGTTTCCGCCCAAGCCCGGCGCCGTGGTTCGAGCAGTTCGAAATCCAGACCGACAGCCAGGGCCGCGTGGTAGCCCCGGAACAAGGCCAGTACAAGCACCAGACCAGCAACCCGAAAATCTTCGCTGGTGGCGATATGGTGCGCGGCTCTGACCTGGTGGTAACCGCGATCTTCGAAGGCCGCAACGCCGCCGAAGGCATCCTGGATTACCTGCAGGTCTGACCTGATGATCGTTCCCACGCTCCGCGTGGGAATGCAGCCAGGGACGCTCCGCGTCCCGAACGGCATGACGCGGAGCGTCACAGGAGGCGTTACCACGCGGAGCGTGGGAACGATCTTGCGACGGCATTACCGCGACAAATTGACCCGATAGACAAAAGGCACGGCTCACTCCGTGCCTTTTGCGTCGCGCTCTGAGAAAATGCCCGCACTTTTTTTGCGGATGCCGACATGACTGCCCTCAAGAACGACCGTTTCCTTCGTGCCCTGCTCAAGCAACCCGTAGACGTCACGCCCGTGTGGATGATGCGTCAGGCCGGTCGCTACCTGCCGGAATACCGCGCCAGTCGCGCCAATGCCGGTGACTTCATGAGCCTGTGCATGAACCCGGAGTTCGCCTGCGAAGTCACGATGCAGCCGCTGGACCGCTACCCACAACTGGATGCGGCCATCCTCTTCTCCGACATCCTCACCATCCCTGATGCCATGGGCCAAGGCCTGTATTTTGAAACCGGTGAAGGCCCGCGTTTCAAAAAAGTCGTCAGCACCCTGGCTGATATCGAAGCCCTGCCGATCCCGGACCCGCACAAAGACCTCGGTTACGTGATGGACGCTGTGAGCACCATCCGCCGCGAGCTTAACGGCCGCGTGCCGTTGATCGGCTTCTCCGGCAGCCCGTGGACCCTGGCTACCTACATGGTCGAAGGCGGCTCGTCGAAAGACTTCCGCAAAACCAAGGCCATGCTCTACGACAACCCGCAAGCCATGCACCTGTTGCTGGACAAACTGGCGCAGTCGGTTACCAGCTACCTCAACGGCCAAATCATGGCTGGCGCGCAAGCGGTGCAAATCTTCGACACCTGGGGCGGCAACCTGTCGTCGGCGGCGTACCAGGAGTTCTCCCTGGCCTACATGCGCAAAATCGTCAGCGGCCTGATCCGCGAACACGAAGGTCGCAAAGTGCCGGTGATCATGTTCACCAAAGGCGGCGGCCTGTGGCTGGAAAGCATCGCTGATGCGGGCGCCGATGCACTGGGCCTGGACTGGACCTGCGACCTCGGCGAAGCCCGCCGTCGCGTCGGCAACCAGGTCGCGCTGCAAGGCAACATGGACCCGACCGTGCTCTACGCCAAACCGGAAGCGATCCGCACCGAAGTCGGCCGCATCCTGGCCAGCTATGGCAAGGGCAGCGGGCACGTGTTCAACCTCGGCCATGGCATCACCCCGGAAGTGAACCCGGAGCATGCGGGTGCGTTCCTGCGTGCGGTGCATGAGCTCTCGGCGCAATACCACGAATAAAACGCCAACCAAATGTGGGAGCTGGCTTGCCTGCGATGGCGGTGGTGAATTCACTATTGCTATCGCAGGCAAGCCAGCTCCCACATTAAAAGCAGGACTGCGTCAGGCTTTCACGTGCCCCAACGGCGGCAACTTCGCCAGCTTCAGCGCCACCAGCAGCGCTCCCATCAGCAACGCCACGATAAACCCGCCAATCCCGTTCCACCCGGCAAAGTGCCAGAAGAACCCGCCCGCCGTCCCCGCGACACTCGACCCTACGTAGTAGCAGAACAGGTACAGCGACGACGCCTGCCCTTTGGCCTTCACCGCCCGCCGCCCAATCCAGCTGCTGGCCACCGAATGCGCGCCGAAGAAGCCGAAGGTGAAGATCAGCATGCCCGGCACCACCAGCCACAGCGGCGTGAACAAGGTCAGCACCATGCCCGCAAGCATCAGCACAATCGTGCCCCACAGCACGCGACGGCGGCCGAGACGGTCGGCCAGGGAGCCGATTTTCGCCGAGCTGTAGATGCCCGACAGGTACACCAGCGACAGCAGGCCGACCACCGCCTGGCTCAGCTCATAAGGCGAGGCCAGCAGGCGATAGCCTATGTAGTTGAACATCGTTACGAACGCGCCCATCAACAGGAAGGCTTCGAGGAACAACCACGGCAGGCCTGCGTCCTTGAAGTGCATGACAAAACCCTCCACCAGGTTGCGCGGCTTGAGGCTGCTGGCGCGGAAGTTGCGCGATTCGGGGAGGATTTTCCAGAACACCGTGGCCGCGATCAGCGCCAGCGCGCCGATGATCAGCATTGCGGTGTGCCAGCTGACAAAGTCGATTAATACGCCGATGATCAGGCGCCCGCTCATGCCGCCAATCGCGTTGCCGCCGATGTACAGGCCCATGGCCAAGCCAATGTGCTGAGGGTGGATCTCTTCACTCAGGTACGTCATCGCCACGGCGGCCAAGCCGCTTAACGACAGGCCAACCAGTGCACGCATCAGCAGAATACCTTCCCAGGTCGGCATCAAGCCGCTGGCGATGGTGGCCAGCGCGGCACAGAACAACGCAGCGACCATCACCGGTTTACGCCCCAGCCTGTCGGAAATCGGCCCAGTGATCAGCAGCCCCAGCGCCAGCATCGCCGTAGCAACAGAAAGGATCAGGCTGCTTTGTGCCGCATTGATGGAAAACTCGTGGGACAGCGCCGGCATCATCGGCTGCACGCAGTACAGCAGGGCAAAGGTGGCAAACCCGCCGGAGAACAGCGCCAGTACCGTGCGCATGAACATCGGCGTGCCTTTTTCGATGTACTCGTCATTGAGCTGAGCGACCACTTCATCCAAAGCGGTGGGTGGGACTTCTTGAGCGAATGGCGCGACAGCAGATTTCACGGGGACCTCGGGGAGGAAAAGCCTGCCAGGACTGGCAATACGAAAAAGAATATAGCTGCCTAATGATTCTTTCCAATATATTGTTCGACCTGTTTAAGAGCTTTTACGACCTAATGAGGTTTGCATGGAATTGCGTCACTTGCGGTACTTCATTGCCGTCGCCGAAGAGCTGCATTTTGGCCGAGCCGCACAGGTGCTGGGCATCTCGCAGCCGCCGTTGAGCCAGCAGATTCAAGCGCTGGAACAGGAAGTGGGCGCACGTTTGTTTGAGCGCACCAACCGTCGGGTGGAGTTAAGCGAAGCGGGCCGATTATTCCTGCACGAGGCGCGTTTGGTGTTGGCGCAAGTGGATAAAGCCGCTGATGTGGCGCGCCGCGCGCAACTGGGGGAGTTAGGCGAACTGAAGATCGGCTTCACCTCGTCGGCGCCGTTTAACTCCAGCATTCCACAGGCGATCTTTGCGTTTCGTAAAGCCTTCCCGGCGGTGCACCTGAATTTGCAGGAAATGAGCAGCACCGAGGTGGCCGAGTCGCTGGTGGATGAGTCGATTCAGGTAGGCCTGATGCGCCCGCTCCCGTTGCCGGATTCTCTGAGCGTGATCGAGTTGATGCGCGAGCCGTTGGTTGCGGTATTGAACGCTGGCCATCCGTTGGTGGAAGGCAGCGAGCGCGGCCTGCACCTGGCGCAACTGGCCGAGGAGCCATTTGTATTTTTCCCGCGCACCTACGGCAGCGGCCTCTACGCTCAGCTGCTCAACCTGGCCCGCGATGCCGGCTTCAGCCCGCACTTCGCCCAGGAAGCCGGGGAGGCGATGACCATCATCGGCCTGGTGGCAGCGGGGTTGGGGGTATCGGTGCTACCGGCGTCTTACCAGCGCATCCGCATTGATGGCGTGGTCTATCGCACCTTGATCGATCAGGAGGCCGTGACGGCGGTGTGGCTGGTGCAGCGCAAGGGCGCGCAAACGCCGATGGCCAAGGCCTTTGTGGAGTTGCTGACGCGCCAGGCAGTGGCGTAGGCAGCGTCACATATCAGGTAACGCAACCGGCTTAGTTATTCGCGAGAAAGTTGCGCAGAATCGCTCTTTTCAAAGCGAGTGAAATGGATGGCACTTCTTTACCAGCCCAAGGAGGGCAGCGTGTTGATTTGTGATTTCCGAGGCTATGAGGTTCCGGAAATCATTAAGATTCGACCCGTCATTGTGATACGCAAGCACCGCACCAATAAATTGCTGGTTACCGTAGTGCCCCTGAGCACGACCGCACCTCAAACCCTGCTGGAGCATCACCTGCAGCTCGACAGCCATCTTCAAGGTGCACATCCCGTCTGCTGGGCGAAGTGCGACATAGTGGCGACCGTAAGCCCGGGACGACTGGATCGAATCAAAAGCAAGGACCGTCATGGCAAACGAACTTACAAAATCGCGGAGCTCACCAGTGACCAGTTTTTAGCGATAAAAGCGGCGGTGCGCAGTGCGCTGGGGTTGCGATGGAGAGAATGAAGAATAGGCGGCGCTTTGCCACCGATTGCAGGTGACCTGTTTTCAGGCATACTGGCCAGGTTCCCGAAAGGGGCTTGTGAGACTCTGAGGATCCTGGGTAACCAGCCATCGCAGAGCCGGACAGGAAGTGGCGATGACAAGCCGACCTGTTTGTGAAGAGGGCGCCGAAAGGCGCCCTTTGTCGTTTCTGCAGAACGCAAAGCCTCAGTTCTGCTTCAACGCCTCCACGCCATTCATGCCCGCACTCTGCAAGCCCGCCATGATGTCGCGATCCAGCATGCTCACCCAGCGGTTGTAGTTGCGATGGATCTTGCCGTCCTTGTAGCCCAGGTCGCGGCTGTCGCGGTAGGTGATGGCGTAGCTGGTGCGGGTGTAGCGGATATCGATTTCGGCGTGGAATTGGTTGCGCACGGTGATTTCGGCCTGCACCAGTTGCGGGCTCAGGCGTTGCACTGTCCACTCGCGTTTTTGCAGGGCCGCGACGATCACCTGTTTGATTTTCTCTTCGCTGAGCTGGGCCGTTGCGGGCAAATCGTGCTGGGTGTTGAGCACGGGTTTGCTGGTGCAACCGGCGGTGGTCAGCAGGGCCAGAGTGATCAGGGTGGCGCGTAGCAAGGAAGACATTCCGTTTTCTCCAATCAATTAAAAAAATCAGGACCAGCGGCGAAAGATCAGCGAAGTGTTGACGCCGCCAAAGGCAAAGTTGTTGTTCATCACATAGTCGTTGTGCATCTCGCGAAACCCACCTTGCAGGTAGTCCAGTTCGCCGCATTGCGGGTCGACGGCATCCAGGTTGAAGGTGTGCACATACTGGTCGCGGTTCATCATTTCGATGCTGAACCACGACTCCAGCGCGCCGCACGCGCCCAAGGTGTGGCCCAGAAAGCTCTTCTGCGAACTGATCGGCATGCGGCTGCCGAACAGGCTGCTGGTGGCCAGCGTCTCGGCGATGTCGCCCTGGTCGGTGGCGGTGCCGTGGCCGTTGACGTAGCCGATGGCGGATGGCTCAAGCCCGGCATCCTCCAGCGCCAGCTCCATGGCCCGGCGCATGGTTTTCTGCTCCGGGCGCGTGGTGTGCTGCCCGTCGGCGTTGCTGCCGAAACCCACCAGTTCGGCGTGGATATGCGCACCGCGCGCCAGGGCGTGCTCCAGTTCTTCGAGCACCAGCATGCCGCCGCCTTCGCCGATCACCAGGCCGTCGCGGCCGCTGTCGTAAGGGCGTGGGCTGGTCTGTGGCGCGTCGTTTTTCAGGCTGGTGGCGTAGAGAGCGTCGAACACCATGGCTTCGGTGGGGCACAGCTCCTCGGCGCCGCCGGCAAGCATCAACGGCAAGCGGCCGAACTTGATCGCCTCGTAGGCGTAACCAATGCCCTGGCTGCCGCTGGTGCAGGCGCTGGAGGTGGGGATCAGCCGCCCGGTGAGGCCAAAGAAGATGCTGATATTTGCCGCCGTGGTGTGCGGCATCATGCGCACATAGGAGTTGGCATTCAGCCCCTCGGCCACCGAGTTCAGCAGCATATTGCCGAACGCCTTGATCTCATCGGTGCTGCCGGTGGATGAGCCACAGGCCACGCCCATGCGCCCATCCTTGATCGATTCATCGCCGAGCAACCCGGCATCCTGCAACGCCTGTTCCGCCGCCCACACCGCCAGGCGAGAGACGCGGCCCATGCTGCGCAGTTGCTTGCGCGTCCAGTGCGCAGGCACGACGAAATCGTCGATCGGCCCGGCCAGGCGCGTGTTCAATTCGGTAAAGCGGTCCCACTCATCCATGCGCCGGATGCCGCTGCGGTTGGCGCGAAAGTTGGCGGCGATGGTATCCCAATCGCTGCCCAGGGAGGTCATGCCGGCCATGCCGGTGACGACGACGCGCTTCATCAGCACAGGCCCCCATTCACGGCCAGCACTTGGCGCGTGATATAGCCGGCCTCGGCCGACATCAAGAAATTCACTGCCCCGGCGACTTCTTCCGGGGTGCCCATGCGTTGCGCCGGGATCATCTTCATCAGTTCTTCGACCGGCACGTTTTCATCCAGCATCGCCGTGTCGATCAAGCCTGGGGCGACGCAATTGACGGTGATCTTGCGCTTGCCCAGCTCAATCGCCAGCGCCTTGGCCGCGCCGATCAAACCGGCTTTGGAGGCGCTGTAGTTGACCTGGCCTCGGTTGCCGATCAAACCGGAAACCGAGGTGATGCACACAATGCGCCCGGCCGCGCGACGACGAATCATCGGCATCATCACCGGGTGCAGCACGTTGTAGAAACCATCCAGGTTGGTGCGCATCACTACATCCCAATCGTCTTCCGAGAGGGCCGGGAACGCACCGTCGCGGGTCAGGCCGGCGTTGAGCACCACGCCGTAATAGGCGCCATATTGCTCCACGTCGGCCTCAAGGATCTCCTTGCAGCTGGCGCGATCCGCCACATCAAATTGCAGCACCCGAGCCTTGCGGCCCAATGCCTCGACCTCGACTTTTACCGCGTCCGCTTCAGCGCGGCCACTGCGGCAATGCAGCACGATGTCATGCCCGGCCTGGGCCAGGCGCAGGGCGATGGCGCGGCCGATGCCACGGCTGGAGCCGGTGACCAGTACGGATTCAGTCATGGCGTTGCGTCCTTCGGTTCTTCTAAATAATTGGCCGCCTGGGGCGGTCGAAATACGTTCAAGCGTGCGCTGGCCTGGATACCGTCGCCGGTCAGGTGGCATTCGAACACACCCATGCCGTTGTCGTCTTCCAGCGAGCGCAGGCCGTGGATGCGCAGCTCGGCACCGGCCGGGAAATGCTCCACGTTGCATTCAAATTTGCGCGTGCCGAGCAGGAAACCCAGTTCCACGGCCTCGCCGTTCTGGCGCGCGCGGCAGCCGGCATAGGCCGCGACGCTCTGCGCCATCAGCTCTATGCCGACCCAGGCCGGCAGGCTGCCGTCCGGCCGGTTGAACAGGCCGCCGGGCTTGACGGTGGCGCGGGTGTGAACCTGCTCTTCATCGAACGACAGCACCTGGTCGATCAGGATCATGTCGCCCGCATGGGGCAGCAGTTCGGCGAGTGGCCAATCGATCATGGGGCCTCCGCGATTATCAGGCTGACGTTATTGCCGCCGAAGGCAAACGAGTTGCTCATCAGGCAGCGTTTTTTCAAGGTGTCGCCGGTCTGTGACCACTGCAGCGCGGGCAGCGCCGGATCGGCTTGGCCGTCCCACACATGCGGCGGTACACGGTCATGCACCAGGCTCAACCAACAGAACGCCGCTTCCAGCGCGCCTGCGGCACCGAGGGTGTGGCCGCTCATGGGCTTGGTCGACGAACAGGCTACGCCTTGAGGAAACAGGCTGGCGACGGCCAGGCTTTCCATGGCGTCGTTGTGTTGGGTGGCAGTGCCGTGCAGGTTCAGGTAACCGATGTGTTCCGGTCCAAGTTTGGCACTGGCCAAGGCCTTGCGCATCGACTGCAACGCACCTTTGCCGCTGGGCTCTGGCGCGGAGATATGGTGCGCATCGCAACTGGCGCCACTGCCGAGCAAGGCAATCGGCGCAGGTGTTTTGGTCATCAGAAACAGCACTGCCGCTTCGCCGATATTGATGCCGTTGCGGTTCACCGAAAACGGATTGCAACGCTCGCTGGAGACCGCTTCCAGCGCGGTAAAGCCGTTCAGCGTCAGCTTGCACAGGCTGTCGACGCCACCGCAGATCACCGCATCACACACACCCAGGTCGAGCAGGCGCTGGGCACTCATCAACGCACGGGCGCTGGAAGTGCAGGCAGTAGAAATCACATAGGCCGGGCCGCTGACCTGCAACCAGTCGGCGAGAAAATTCGCCGGTGCGCTGAGTTCCTGTTGCTGGTAGTCATAGTCACCCGGGAACTGCTGCCCACGCAGGTAATGCGCGATGCCGCGACTGGCTTCATCGATGCCCGAGGTGCTGGTGCCCAGCACAATGCCGACCCGCGAAGCGCCGTAGGTGTGGATCGCCTGGCGCAGCTCGCTTTCAATCTGCACGGCCGCTTCCAGCAGCAATTGGTTATTGCGGCTGCTCTGCGGGCGTAGGTCAGCCGGGATTGCCACCAGCTCGCTGCGCACGCCGCCCACCGGCAGCACGCGCTCTGGCACCCAACCGCTTTCGGCGCGCATGCCGGAACAATCGCCGGCAAACAGGCTGCGGCTGACTTCCGCCTGGCCGCGGCCCAGGGCGCAGATCACGCCCAGGGCATTCAGGTAGGCCGTCATCGCGCCGCTCCCAGTGGGGTGATGCGGTAGCTCAACGGCTGGCCCGCCATGTTCACGCTGAACACCTCGGAGGACTGATAGACGATCTGCCAATGCCCCGGCAGCGTGCGCGTCAGGTCCATCGCCTGGGCACGCGGGTACAGCGTGGGCACGTCATCGGCCGAGGTCAGCGCAAACAACAGCGCCGCAAACAGCTCACGGGCCTGGGGGTTGGGCGGCAGCAAGCCGTCGGCCTGCCACTGGCCATTGATCAGTTTTTGCCGGGCCTGGGGAATGCCCAGCGGGTCCATCATCGACCAGCGAATGGCTGTGCCTTCGCGCTGGATCACCAGCAGCCAATCCTGGGTTTGGCCGTCGGCGCGGCGCTGCACGTGCAATTGCATGGGCAAGGCCAGGGCCGGGGTTTTTTCGGGCAGCGGCGGCTGGCTGACGCAGGCGCTCAGCAGCAACAGGCAACCCATCAACAGCATACGAATCATGTTTCGGCGCTCGCTAAAGGTTTACGCGCCACGCAGTTGACCAGGGTTTCTTCGCGTTGGCCAACCGGCGGCGGGTTGCGCAGGCCCCAGCGCTCCAGCAGGCCGAAATCGCTGGAGCGGCTCCACCACAAATACGGGTACGAAACGTTCTGCGGGCCGAACTCAAAACCCTGCTCGCGCAGCATCTCCAGGTATTCTTCAGCGCTCTTCTGCACATGCATCGGGTGGCGGAACAGCCAGCGAATCACCCAGGTGTCGATATAGGCTTCGGTGGATTCGGCAAACAGCAGATAGCCGCCTGGCTTGAGCACGCGGTAAAACTCTTTCAAGGCGCGATGCTGTTCCACCAGATGGTGAAAGGTCTGGTGGCAGAACAGGATGTCGACGCTTGCGTCCGGCACCTGGAGCGTGGCGCAGTCGCTGCCGATCAGCTCGATGGCCAAGCCTTGGCGCTTGGCTTCTGCCTGGCTCAGCTCCAGGCTGTGCGGGTCGGCATCCAGGCCGATCAGACGTTCTGGTGCGAACACCTGCTGCAAATACTGGAACGACTTGCCCTGGCCGCAACCGGCATCCAGCAACACCGGCGCCACGGGCAGCGGGTCGGTGAACATGCCCCGCAGGTCGTTGATCGCCACGCGCAACACGTGGTGCTGCCAGGTGTGGCTGCGCAGGAACCAGAAGCCGAACCTGGTTTCTTCGACGTAGTTTTTACTCAGGTATTGGCTACTCATACCGGCTCCCCCGCGCAAATTTCCGACAGCATCCGCAGCCGCCGCTTGGGCTCGCTGACAAACGGGTTGCGCTCATCCCAGGCGTAACCGGCGAGGATCGAACTGATCATCCGGCGAATCTCCGGTGAGCTGCCTGGGTGAAAAATCACGTCCTGGAAGGTGCCGGCATACCAGCCTTCGACATAGCAACGGAAGGTGTCGACCCCGCGTTTGAGCGGCTCGGCGAACTCGGTTTGCCAGTCGACGGTTTCGCCCTTGAGTTGGCGGCTGAGCACACCTGCGGCCATGCTCGCCGAACGCATGGCGATGGTCACGCCGGAAGAGAACACCGGGTCGAGAAACTCCGCCGCATTGCCCAGCAGCGCAAAGCCTGGGCCGTGCAGGGTTTTGACGTTGGCCGAATAGCCGCCGAGGGTGCGTGCGGGCGTATCCCACACGGCGTTTTGCAGCACGCCGGCAAGGCTTGGCGTCTCAGCGATGAAACCGCGCAGGCAGGCGTCGAGGTCGCTGTCGCGTCCGTCGAAATGCTCCTTGGCTGCAACCACGCCCACCGAGCAGCGGCCATTGCTGAACGGGATGGTCCAGAACCAGATATCGCGCTGGGTCGGGTGAGTGGTGACAAGGATTTTGCTGCGATCAAAACCTGGGTGGGTGATGTGATCTTCAACGTGGGTAAACACCGCCTGGCGCACCGGGAAATTCGACGGCGCTTCCAGGTCCAGCAGGCGCGACAGCACGCGGCCGTAGCCGCTGGCATCGAGCACGAATTTGGCCTTGAGGTGATACGCGCTGCCGTTCTCGCGGCGCACATGCAGGTAGCGGCTTTCACCGGCGAAATCCACGCCGACGATGCTTTCGCCGTAGCGAATCTCCACGCCCTGCAAGGCCGCCTGATCGGCCAGCAACTTGTCGAACTCGCCGCGCTGCACCTGGAAGGTGGTCGGCTTGCCGTTGCTGAAGGTGTCACTGAAATCAAACGCACTGTAGCGCTCGCCCCAGGCGAACGCCGCACCGGTTTTTACCTGGAAACCCGCTGCCTGTACGGCGTCGAGCATGCCGGCCTCTTCGATAAAGTCGATGCAGTGCGACAGCAGGCTTTCGCCAATCGAGAAGCGCGGGAAATGCTCGCGCTCGATAATCAATACATCATGCCCGTTGCGCTTTAACAGCGCGGCGGCGATGGCGCCGGATGGCCCGGCACCGATCACCACCACCTGGCGACGTTCCATTTCAACTGTGGGCACGAGGGCTCCTTGCCGCTTTGGCGATTAACACATTCATAAGGCGTGCTTCTGATGCCCGGCCCAAGGCGCCAGCATAAAGCTGAACGCCAGGCCAAGGCTGACCGACAGGCCGAAATTACTCACGGCGGGTGTACTCGACACCGCCAACAGCCCAAACGACAACCAGGTCGTCAGCGCCGCCAGCAGCGTACCTAAAAGACTCACGGCCGCGCCGCCGATCTGCTCGCGCATCAAGATCGCATAGTCGACGCTGATGGCGGTGACCAACAGCAGGCCGAACAGGCTGAACAAGGTCAGCGGCTGGCCCAGCCAACCGAGGCTGGCGAGGCTGCACAGCGCCGCGAGCAGTGGCAGGGCGACGATGCGCAAGGCCCCGCCAACACCGAACGGCATTATCAATAAGAGCACGATCAGCACACACGACATCAGCTTCAATTCAGCCGCGCTGATCTGCGTGTCGGCAAACACCCGGTTCAAATCACCCAGCCGGTCGACCAGTTGCACACCGGGTAAATCCAGCGCCTGCACGCGCAACAGCGCCGGGTTGTTCAGGCCTTGCAGGCTGACCATCGCCGCCACGCCGCCGTCCACCGGCCCCAGCCACAAGGTGCGCCAAGGCTCAGCCAATGGGCCGATCAGTGCAGCATCGATGTCTTCGGTGGGCAGCGCTTGCAGTTGCGTGACTTCGGCTTGCAGCGCGCTGGCCGGCACGCCCAGGTCCAGCAGCGGCTGCCAGTGCTGTGCGAGGGTGTTCAGCGCATCCCGAAGGTGTTGCTGCTCAGCGGGCAGGCTCACCAGTTGGTTGAGCGCGAGGTAGCCTTGCAGCTTACCCATGTTCACCAACTGATCCAGGCGTTCGCCCAGGGCGGCCTGGCGTTCCAGCAACTGCTGCTGGTTGTCGGCGCGCACCAGGAAAAACTGGCTGGTGGGCTGGAACCCAGTGATACGCGCCACGGCCTGCGCCTCTTGCAGCAATTGCGGCGGGGCGCCGATCCATTGGCGGATATCGTTTTTACTGTTCAAGTGCCACAGGCCGCCTGCGCAAAACAACAGCAGCAGCGCCAGCAATACCGGGCTTGGCACGCGCTTGAGCAACGCGGCGCGCAATAGCCACAGGCATTCGGCGATGCGCAGCGGCCATTGCGCCGGGCGCAGTTCCACGCCTTTGAGCAGCGCGGGCAGCAGGCACACGGCCGACAAGTAGGCACCGACTAAACCGGCGGCGGAGAACACCGCGATTTGCGTCAGCGCCGGGAACGGCGTCCAGGCCAGCGCCAGGTAGCCGATGCAACTGGTCGCCAGGCTCAGGCTCAGCCCCGGCAAGGTCAGGCGCAATGCCGGCCAGCTGCGCCAGGGTTGCAGGCTCCAGCTTTTGGACAGGTAATGCAGCGGGTAATCCACCGCCACGCCGATCAGGCTGGAGCCCAGCACCAGGGTCATCACATGCATATGGCCGAACAGCGCCACACAGGCCACCGCGCCGAACAGCATGCCCACCAGCACCGGCACAAACGCCAGCAGCACGCGCCAGCGCCGAAACGCCAGCAACAGCAACAACAGGATGCCCAGCGTGGCGCCGCCACCCACCCAGGTGATTTCCCGCGTGGCCTGTTGCTGCCCGTTGGCTGCGTAAAGCAGGCCGCTGGCAGCGAGCAATTGTGCGCCTTGCTCGCTGGCCTGTTCGCGACTGGCCTGGAGCAGGTCCGCCACTTGCAGCGGCAGTTTCATATCAAAGGCATTGCCGGTGGTGCGTGCACGCAGCAGCACCCAGCTTTTGCCGTCGGCATCGGCAATCAAGGCGCCGCTGCCGATATCCAGCTGCACTGAGCCGTGCTGCGGCTGGCTGTTCTGGATGCGCCCGGTAAGGCCCAGCCAGTCGTCCTGGCTCGGCACCAGGCTGAACCCGGTAAACGGGTCGAACAAGGCCTGCACGCGCTGCTGAATGAACGCGTCGGGCTGTTCGATCAGCTGCTCGCGGTCCTTGGCCGAGAGCATTGCCAGCCGCCCGCGCAGCAGTTGTTCACGCAGGGCGGGCAAGTCGGCTTGCAGGTTCCACTGCACTTTTTCAAACAGCCCGCTGGCCTGCCAGCGTTCGCCCATTTGCTGCGCCACTGCTACGGCTTTTTGCCGGTCGGCATGCCCTACCAACACCAGCATTTCGCGGTTCAGCGGTTCCTGCATGCGCTGTTCGGCCTTGAGTTCCAGCGCGTCCGGCGTACTGCCCGGCACCAGTTCCATCAGGTTGGCCGACAATGGCGCGCCATGGCGCCACTGCCAGCCGGCCAGCGCCAATACCGCCACCAGCAGACTCAGGAACAGCCGTGGCAGCGAGCGCTCACTGGGCAAAGTCGTGTTGCTCCGATTCGCTCAACGGTTGGCCGGCAGTGCAGTCCTGCATGCGCAGCACGGTGCTGTCGCCCTGGGTTTCCAGCAGTTCGATTGTTTGCACCAGCTCGCCGCCGTCGATATTGATCTGGGTGAACACCTGCTTGAGCAGCAGCGAACGTGGAACCAGCGTCAGCTTCCACTGTTGGGCTTCGCCTTGCAGTTGCAGCTCGAAATCACGCTGCAAGCCACTGCTGTCGCCCTGAAGCACGGCCAGAAACAGACGATTCTGCTCGGCACCGGCGCTCTTGTTCGGCAGCAATTGCCAGCCATTGGCGTCACGCCGGGCAATGCCTTGGGCGCTGATGCGGTAGTCCTGTTGCAGCGGGGTTTTCAACAGCCACAGCAGGCCGTGGTCTTTGGCGAGTACGAAGGTGCCTTTGCTGACCAGAGGCTGGGGCAGGGCGCGCAGGTGTTTTTCCTGGGTGAAGCTGCCGTGGATTACGGCGGGTTTGGCCAGTTGGTCGCTTAGCTGTTGCAGGTCGAAGGCGTGGGCACTGAAACTTAGTAGCAACCCGATCAATGTGGGAGCGGCGGTGCGACGATTCGACTTGCCCGCGATGAACCTGAGGGCGCTGCGCAGTATCAGGCGAAGCGCGTTATCGTTGACGACCATCGCGGGCAAGCCCGCTCCCACAGGGAATCTCATTTCAGGGCTCTCTCTACGGCGTCGGTGAATACTTTTGGGGATGCCAGCTGCATCTCGCGGCTGGCGATTTCTACCGCCACTTGCACAGTGCTGGCGCGGGTCAGGCGTTCACCGCTGGCGAGGTCGGTGATCAGGTAATTCACCTTCAAACGGTTCTCCCATTCCACCAAACTGGCGCGCACGTTGATGGTCTGGCCGAACACCGCGCCGCGCACATAGCGCAGCTGCATGTCGATCACCGGCCAGGCGTAGCCGGATTCGAGCATCGCCGTGTAGTTGTGGCCGAGCTTGTCCAGCAACGCGCAGCGCGCCACTTCCAGGTACTTCACGTAATGCCCGTGCCACACCACGTTCATGGTGTCGACATCAAAAAACGGCACGAGGATTTGCGTGTCGCAATGCAACACGCCCTGGCTACGCATGCAGCCTCCAGTGTTGCTCGGCGATACGTTTGAGGCACAGGCGCAGTTCGCCTTCCAGGGCGCGGTCTTCGATCACCGGCGGGAAGTCTTTGCTCAGCTCGATGTGCATGGCCGCCAAGGCCGGTGGCAGTGGGCGTGCGTCTTCAGCCTGGGCGCGCAGCCACACGCCCTGGTTGGCGGCGAGCAAGGTGGCGGCAGCGACCTGTTCGGTCAGCTCCAGCACGCGGATTGCGTCGCGGGCGGCGATGGTGCCCATGCTTACCTTGTCCTGGTTGTGGCACTCGGTGGAGCGCGAGAACACGCTGGCCGGCATGGTGTTTTTCAGCGCTTCGGCGGTCCAGGCGCTGGTGCCGATCTGCACGGCCTTGAAGCCGTGGTTGATCATGGCGCGGTCAGCTGGCGCGCCGGACAGGTTGCTCGGCAGTCCATGGTTGTAACGCACATCCACCAGCAGCGCGAGCTGGCGATCGAGCAGGTCGGCGACGTTGGCCACCAGGGTCTTGAGGCTGTCCATGGCAAAAGCGATATGCCCGCCGTAGAAGTGCCCGCCGTGCAGCACGCGTTCTGCTTCGGCGTCGATGATCGGGTTGTCGTTGGCGCTGTTCAGCTCGATTTCGATGAACGAGCGCAGCCAGTTCAAGCTGTCGGCCAGCACCCCCAACACATGCGGTGCGCAGCGCAGCGAATAGCGATCCTGCAAGCGGTGCAGCGGCGCAGTCGGCGCATCAATCGCCAAATCCTTGCGCAGCCACGCGGCCACTTGCATCTGCCCCGGGTGCGGCTTGGCGGCGAACAGGCGCTCGTCGAAGTGTTCCGGGTTGCCTTGCAGCGCCACCACGTTCAACGCAGTGATGCGCGTGGCCAGTTGCAGCAGGTAGTCGGCACGGGCGAAGGCCAGGCAGGCAAGGCCGGTCATCACGGCGGTGCCGTTCATCAAGGCCAGGGCTTCCTTGGGGCGCAGCACCAGCGGTTCCCAGCCGAGTTCACGGTGCACGTCGGCAGCCTGGCGACGTTCGCCACGGAACAGCACTTCGCGCTCTCCGGACAGGGTCGCCGCCACGTAGGACAGTGGTGTGAGATCGCCGCTGGCGCCCACTGAACCTTCTTCCGGGATCAGCGGCAGCACGTCGTGTTCGAGGAAGGCATGCAGGCGCTCCAGCAACTCCACACGCACACCGGACACACCATGGCACAGCGACTGCAAGCGTGCGGCGAGCACGGCGCGGGTGGCTTGGGCGTCGAGCAACTTGCCCAGGCCGCAACCGTGGAAGGTGTAGAGGTGACGCGGCAACGCCTCGACGTGCTGCAACGGCACCGCCACCACGCAGGAGTCGCCGTAGCCGGTGGTCACGCCATAGATCACGCCTTCCTTGTCCAGCAGCGAGTCGAGGAACTGCGCGCCCTTGGCGATGCGCTGGCGATAGGCTGCGTCATCCTGCAGTTGCGTGGGCGCCTGGCGGTTGGCCAGGGCCAGCACGTCTTCGATAGGCAGGTGGCGTTCGCCAAAAATTACCGGTTCAAGATGCGGGGTCATCGGTCTTCCAGAAAGGGTAAAAGTTGAACCATTGTTGGGGCGCCTCCAGGCAAAACTCGCCCAGGCGTGCGGCGTAGCGGGCGGTCCACTGGGCGATGACGTGCTCGCGGGTGCTGCGCTTCCATTCAATCAATGCAGCGAACGGCTCGATGGTCAGGCGATAGCGGCCATTGTGCTTGAGGCACATCAGCAGGTTGACCGGGCATTTAAGCAGGCCGGCCAGCAGCCACGGGCCTTGAGGGAAGGCGGCGGCATGCCCGAGAAAGTCCACGCGCACCTTGCGCCCGCCGTGCAGGGGCACGCGGTCACCGGCAATCGCCAGCCACTCGCCCTCGTCCAGGCGCTGGCTGAGCAACAGCATGGTCGCCGGGTCCAGCTCGCTGACCTGAATCAGGCGCAAATGCGTGGCCCCGGCTTCGCCCAGCAGGCGGTTGAATTGTTCGGCGTGCTTGGTGTGCACCAGCACGTTCATGGTGACTTGCTCGCCAATCTCTGCGAGTGCGCGGCACACCTCAAGGTTGCCCAAGTGCGCGCCCACCAGCATTTGGCCGCGCTCGCCGCGCAGTTGCCCGCGCAATTGCGCCGGGTCGTTGATTTCGATTTGTTCGATACGCAGCTTGCCGTTCCACACGTCGAGCTTGTCGAGCAGGGAGTCGGCGAAGGCCATGAACTGGCCGAACACGCTTTTATGGCTGGGCCGCAACGCATCGCGCCCGCTCCAGTCGGCCAGGCGCTGCTGGTATTCCCAGGCGCTTTGGCGCGCTGTGCGGCCGAACAGGAAAAAGTACAACACAATGCCGTACAACACCGGGCTCAACAGGCGGCGGCCCAGCACTTTGGCCGCGAACGCGGTGAGTTTCATCAGCCAGAAGCTGCCGCGCTCTTCGCGGTCGGCCCAGTGTTTGGTGCTGTCGCTCATGCCTGCCACCGTCGCCACAGAATCATCGGCGCGCGTACCAGCATGCCGAAGAACAGCCGGGTGTGCATGGCACTGATGCGTACGTTGTCGCGGAACAGGCGAAAGTGTGACACGCCGTCGGTGGGGTAATGCACCTGGGTCGGCAGCCAGCGCATCGGCTGATTGCGCCAGGCCAGGCGCACCAGAATGTCGGAGTCAAAGTCCATGCGCGTGCCGATGTACGCCGAATCCATCAACGCCAGGGTGGGCGCCAATGGGTACACGCGAAAACCGCACATAGAGTCGCGAATCTGCAGCGACAGGGTGTTGATCCACACCCACACGTGGGTCAGGTAGCGCGCGTACAAGCGGCCCTTGGGCACGCTGTCGTCGTATTCGGGGTAGCCGCAGATCACCGCGTTTGGGTGCGTGCGCGAGGCGTCGAGGAAGCTGTCGACTTCACGCAGGTCGTGCTGGCCGTCGGCGTCTACCTGCAGCGCGTGGGTAAAGCCCAGGCGCGCGGCTTCGCGAAAACCGGCCATCACGGCGCCGCCTTTGCCTTGGTTGTTTGGCAGGGTCAGCAAGGTGACGTGATCGAGCGTTGCCAGTTGCGCCAATACCGCCGCGCACGCCGGGCTGCTGCCGTCATCGACCAGCAGGCACGGCAGGCCGCTGTTCAACAGGCTGTGCACCACGGCGGGTACGGCGGCTTCGTGGTTGTAGACCGGGATGAGGGCGCAGGGGTTATGCATGGCGTACCCAGCCAGCGATTGAACAACCTGTGGCGAGCAGGCTTGTCGAATCGTCGCACCGCCTGCGTTGGGCTGCGCAGCGGCCCCAGTAAGGTAACCTCCGTGAATCAGGCAGAACTCCATTACAGGTTTTGGGGCCGCTTCGCAGCCCAACGCAGGCGGTGCGACGATTCGACAAGCCTGCTCGCCACAAGAGCTTATGCATGCGCAGCCACCAATTGAATCCGGCCACTGGAGCACGCCGCATCGCCGTTGCGGTACGCGAAGTACAGCTTACCGCGCTCCGGGTCGAAGCGCAGGTGCAGTTCAACCTGATCACCAGGGCGCACCAGTTGCTGGAACTTGAGCACTTCCATTCCGGCAAAGGTCTCGGGTAAATCCAGCAGTTGCTGGCCAAGGTTGAAGGCCCATTCCACCTGCACAACGCCCGGCAGTACCGGCGTGACCGGAAAGTGGCCGCTGAAGTAGGCCAGGTCCGGCGGGATGCTCAGTTGCACAGTCCACTCGCCGTTGGCTTCGACCTGTTCCCGTACTTCGGGTGCTTTGGGGCGTGGTGCCAGCAGCAATGCTTCTACGTCAGCCTGGGGCAGTTTGCCCTGGCTGTTCAGCGGCAACTGGCGCAGCAAGCGCCAGCGCCGTGGCAGGGCCAGGGCTTCGCAATGCTGGCTTAAATGTTCGCGCAGGGTTTGGGTGACGGTGCGGCGGCCTTGGTTGCGCAGCGCATGCAGGCCCTCGGCGCTCAACACCACCAGTGCGCCGAGTGAAGCGCGGTTTTCCTGCACCACGCCCAGGCGGGTTTCAGCGACCCAGGCATGGGTCAGCAATGCCTGTTCGAGCATGGGCAGGGAGATGCGTTTTTCTTCCAGCTTGACGATGCGGTCCAGGCGCCCGAGCAGCTCGAAGCGGCCATCGGAATGAATACGCGCCGCGTCGGCGGTTTGTTCGATATGCCCGGCCGGCAGGTACGGCGAGGCAATGCGCAGGGCACCGTCGGCATCCTGGCTCAGTTCTACATCGGCAAATGGCTGCCATGGCTGTGCGCCCTGGCGCCAGGCGATGCCGCCGGTTTCCGAGCTGCCGAGGATTTCCGTCGGCCATTGCTGCAAGCGGTCGTACAGGCTGCCGGCGGCTTCCACCGGCAGCGCGCCGCCGGAGGAGAACACTCGCGACACTTGGCTCAGCGCGGGCCAGTCGAGGTTGTCGCCCATGCGCTTGAGCAATGCGGGGCTGGCGACCCAGGCAAATTGCGCATGCTCGCGGCTGGCGCGCTGCATGTCTTCAGGGAAGGCCAGTTGCTTGCGCACAAAGGTGCGACCGGCGCACAGCGGCCACAACACGCGAAACAGCAAACCATAGATATGCTGGGTGGCCACGCTGCCGATGATGCAGGCGTCTTTGAGGTCCGCACCCCACAGTGCTTCCAGCGCCGCCACTTCGTTGGCCAGTTGGCGCAGGGTCTTGTCGATGCGCTTGGGTTCGCCGCTGGAGCCGGAGGTGCACAGGCTCAATTGGCAGGCGTCGAGGTCGAGCGCGGCAGGGCTCAACGGCGCTTGATACAACGCGTCCAGATCGGCGGCCTCAACCAGCCAGGCGTCTACGCTGTCGTCCCAGCGTTGGCGGGTCTGCGGTTGCAGGTCGGCAGGCAACAGCACGCTGACCCCGGCCCGCCAGGCGCCCAGCAAGGCAATGGCCAGCACGCCTGCGTCTTCCAGGTGCACCGCCAAGCGCTGGATGCCGCGCGCCTGCAGGCCCGCCGCCAGGCTCAGGGCCTGCTCGCAGAGTTGCACGTGATTCATCGCAGGTTCGGTGGTGACCGAACGTTGTTCCAGCGCCTCAAGCAGCACATGCTCAAGTTTCAACCCATTCATACGCGGCCTCGAACCCTTTGTCGTACCAGCCATTCCACGGCAAACAGCAGCCCCATCAGCCCGTAGGCGATCAGGCCGTTGTACAACGTCCACCAGCTCAGCGGCGCCCACAGCGTGAGGGCGGCGGCGAGCAAGCCATTACACAGAAAAAACACGCTCCACACCACGGTGACCTGGCGCGTGTACACAATTGCGTTGGGCGGCAGCTGCGGGTCGGTCATGCGCGCCAGGCGCTCGACCATCGGCGGCCCGTATTTGAGGCTCATGCCGAACAGCCCCAGCATGAACGCGCTGACCAGGCTCGGGTACCAGCGCAGCCACTGCGGGTTGTCGAACCAGGCCAACAGCAGGCAGAACACGATCACCGCCACTGCCATCCAGCGGCTGCCGGGGCGCCGTGCGCCGGTCAGTGCGCGCAGCAACCAGAGGCTGCCCAGCAGCAGGCCAAATTGCCACGGCGCAAAGTGCTCGGTGCCGTAATACACCGCGAAAGGGTACAGCAGCCCCGCCAGCAACAGGCCAAGGCCGATCAGCCGGCTCATGCGGCAGGCTGGACCAGACGGTACACCGCCTCAACCACGTCGTTGACGGTGCGCACCGCCTTGAACTCTTCGGCGGCGATCTTCTTGCCGGTCTGGCGCTTGATATGGTCGATCAGGTCGACGGCATCGATGCTGTCGATCTCCAGGTCCTGGTACAGGTTGGCGTCAAGGGTGACGCGCTCAGGCGGCAGTTCAAACAGTTCCACCAAGGCATCGCGCAGGGTGTTGAAAATATCGTCACGAGTTTGCATGGTCCGGTCTCAAGCTGCCTGTCTGGCCGTGACGAATGCCGCAAGGCTGGCCACGTTGGTGAAATGATTGCGCGTGTCTTTGGCGTCGGCATCGATCTTGATGCCGTATTTTTTCTGGATCGCCAGGCCCAACTCCAGGGCGTCCACCGAATCCAGGCCCAGGCCTTCGCCGAACAGGGTCTGGTCGCTGTCGATGTCGTCGGAGCTGATGTCTTCCAGGCCCAGGGCCTCGATGATCAGCACCTTTATGTCATGCTCAAGGCTGTATTGGTTGCTCATCTTCGGCGAGCTCCTTAATGAAATAGTGATGCAGGTAATCGTTGAGCTTGCGTGAAGCCTGGGGCGCGGGCCCCAATGTGGCAAACGCCTGTGGGTCTATATCGGCACCCACGCGCAAACTGAAGTGAAAACGGCGCTTGGGGATGCGATACCAGGGTTCGGCCTTGGTCAGGGTGGTGGGGCTGACCTTGATCACCACCGGGGTGATGATTGTCGCACCGCGCAGTGCAATGGCGGCGCCACCGCGATGAAAGGCCGGTGGTGCGCCGGGTGTGGTGCGCGTGCCCTCGGGAAAGATGATCAGCGTCTGGCCTTCGCGCAGCGCATCGGCCGCAGCATCGAGCATATCGGCACTGCCGTCATTGCTGATGTAACCGGCGTCGCGCACCGGCCCACGGGTGAACGGGTTCTGGAACAGGCTCTGCTTGACCACGCAGTTGGTCTGGCGCATCAGGCCGATCAAAAACACCACGTCGATCAGCGACGGGTGGTTGGCGACGATCATCTGGCCTGGGCGGCCGAGGTTTTCTGCGCCTTCAACGCTGTAGGTCAACACACCGGCGCGTTGCATCAGGCGAATAAACAGCCAGAACAGCTTGCTGATGGTGTGGCGGGCGCGGCGCTGGTGTTTGGCCGCGCTGCCTGGCAGGCAACTGAGCAGCGGGAACACCAGCAAACGCAGGCACAGCCCGCCGACGCCGAAGCAGAAGAAGCTTGCGGCGGTGGCGAACAGGCGCCAGTAGTAGGCGTCCCGTGGCTTGTCGGTCAGGGCTTGCGTTGCCAGTTCCATACACGGTTCTTCCAGGCATGTTGGCAGGTGGCCTGCTCGGTAAGCAGGGTGCGCAGCAGGTTCAGGGCGTGGGGCCACTGGGTTTGACTGAGTTGGACAGCGCCGCTGTTTAGTTCCAGTTGCCACTCGTCGCCCTGGGTCAGTAGCAGGCCGAGGGCGTAGGGGAAGGGCACATCATGGATCCAGTCGGCGTAAGCCGCAGGCGGTTGTTCTTCGGTGATCACCAGCAACACCGCCGGGGCGCCTTCGTTGAGCAGCGCGGCGGCTTCGAGCATGCCGTGTTCCAGGCCGTCGCCGGCGGCGGCGAGGGCGGTCATTTCGCAGGTTTCATTGCGCAGGATCGACCACAGGCCAATCACCGCGTTATGCACCGACAGGCTGAACTGGGTGGGCGACAGCGGCTCGTCGTTGGCCAGGTCGCTGAGGATGTCGAGGGTGCGCGGGGTTTCGCCGTGCCGGGAAGCAAACACCAGCGGCAGGTCTTGCCGGCCCTCGGCCAACGGCCAGCCCACGCTGAACGCCATGCGCGCCAGCCGGCTCAGGCGGCGGCGCTGCATGGCGGGCAGGAAGGACACATCGGGCGACGCATCGCTGGCCGGCACTACCACCGGAGCCTGGCACCAGGCACGCCAGTCGTGCGCAGTCTCCAGGCCCGGAGCCCAGGCGCGCCATTGGTCGATATTGAAAGTGATCACTGAGAAGTTATCCCGCCCCTGCGGGCTTCCATGTGCAGCCGTTGGCCCCGAATACCGGGACAGGGAACAATGGCCGAATGGCGCGCATTATCCCGGTGCCGTGGGGTTCTAGCAAACTTTGGTAAAGATTTGTTCACGGATGAATACAATTTGCCGGAAAAGATTTACAGATTGTCCTTTACCCGTGCGGTGTGTGGATTGTAGGACTCCTCCTTTTGTTCGACAGGTGATGCGCCAGTGCATGGATGAACGAGGTAGCTAACAGGCGCTTTTGCCCTCTACACTCGGACATTCATTGATACACGGAGGTTTTTTCCATGCGGCGTGTGGTGTTCAATCAAAAAGGCGGCGTTGGCAAGTCCAGCATTGCCTGCAACCTGGCGGCGGTGAGCGCCAGTGAAGGCTATCGGACCCTGTTGGTGGACCTCGATGCACAGGCCAACTCAACCCAGTACCTCACAGGGCTGACCGGCGACGATATCCCGATGGGCATTGCCGATTTCTTCAAGCAAACCCTGTCTTCCGGGCCGTTTTCGAAGAAAAACCAGGTGGATATCTACGAAACGCCGTTCGATAACCTGCACGTGATCACCGCGACCGCCGAGCTTGCAGACCTGCAGCCCAAGCTTGAGGCCAAGCACAAGATCAACAAGCTGCGAAAGCTGCTGGATGAGTTGAGCGAAGATTACGACCGGATTTACCTGGATACGCCACCGGCACTGAATTTTTATGCGGTTTCGGCGTTGATTGCCGCTGATCGCGTGCTGATCCCGTTTGATTGCGACAGCTTCTCGCGCCAGGCGCTGTATGGCCTGTTGCGTGAAATCGAAGAGTTGAAGGAAGACCACAACGAAGGCCTTGAAGTGGAAGGCATCGTGGTCAACCAGTTCCAGGCCCGTGCGAGCCTGCCGCAGCAGATGCTCGCTGAGTTGATTGCCGAAGGTTTGCCGGTACTGCCGGTGTACCTGGCCAGCTCGGTGCGCATGCGCGAGTCGCACCAGGAGAGCAAGCCGCTGATCCACCTGGACCCACGGCACAAGCTGACGTTGCAGTTTGTGGAGCTGCATAACTTGCTGGAAAACGCCTGATTTTACAGGCGATGCAAGTCCCCTGTGATCCCCTGTGGGAGCTGGCTTGCCTGCGATGCAGACAACTCGGTCTATCAGTTAGACCGAGGTGATGCCATCGCAGGCAAGCCAGCTCCCACATTTGTATTGTGTTTCAGCAGGGTGATTTGGATTGTTCCTACGGAGGCTGTAGGAAGGGTCTGGCAAATGGGGTTGTGGGTTGTATCGTTGCCTACAGCTAAGCCAGAATCGCCCGGCTTGTGCGTCTGGATGGGCGTCTCTAAGGTTCTCGGGTCACTGAATGTTCAGTGATCGGGTTTAGTAGCCCAATCGACCAAAGCATTTGCACCGCTCCAGAAGTATGGCGTTTTATCGCCTATCTGATGGTGGCTGTACGCAGGGCACCTTCGGGTGCGCCGGTCTTTGCTTTGTTCCCCGGTCTACTAACCTGCGTATAGCTGCCACCCTTCGTTTAGTAGCGAGAAGGTGGTGGCCCTATCAGGGAACAAATGCATGTCTATCAATCTTTTCAATGTGGCACCCAGCCTCTCCACCGAAACCCTCGTACTCAACAGCTACGAAACCTTCTCTTCCGTCCGTACGCTGTTACTCAAGCTCTCCAACGACCTCACCGGCGAACACCGCGACGTGGCCCTGGCCATCCATCAATTAAGCGAACTCGGCGTAATGCTGGTCGGCCAGATGATGGACCACGAAACCCCCGTAGCCCGAGCTTAAAACGCGGTCAATGTGGGAGCTGGCTTGCCTGCGATGCAGGCAACTCTGTCTATCAGTCAGACCGAGGTGAGGCCATCGCAGGCAAGCCAGCTCCCACAGTTGACCCCGTTGATTGAGGGGCTGGTTTACACCCCTTGGCTACGCAACCAACTCATCAGCTGCTGCAACGGAAACGCGCCACTCTGGCGCGCCACTTCGCGGCCGTTCTTGAACAGAATCAAACTCGGAATCGAACGAATCCCCAACTGCGCCGACAGCTGCTGATTAGCCTCGCTATCAAGCTTGGCCAATCGGCACTTGCCCTCCAACTGCCCAGCCGCCTGCTCAAACACCGGCGCAAACGACTTGCACGGCCCACACCATTCAGCCCACACATCCACCAGCAACGGCAGGTCGCCCTTGATCTGGCTGGCGTAGTCGCCTTGTTTCAATTCAAAAGGTTTGTTCAGCAACACAGGCTGCTTGCAGCGCCCGCATTTAGGCGCATCACCCAAGCGTTCGCCGGGGATGCGGTTGAGGCCGTTGCAATGCGGGCAGGGGATTACAAGAGGTTCGGACATGGTGGGCTCCTAGGACGTGGCCAATGGGTTCAATCTGGAGCCGACAACGAGGTTTATCAAGACCAGGCGAAAAGGATGAAACATGAACGACAACTTGAAACTGGCTGTTGAACACTGGGATTTTATTTCTCCGCTGCTAACCAAGCCCCAGTCCGAAGCGGACTACGACGCTTTGGCTAGGGCGCTCGATGAGTTATTGGATATCGTTGGAGAAGATCAAACTCACCCATTTATGGGGTTGGTGGACATCATCGGTGATTGGATTGAAGCCTACGACCATGAACACCGTCCAATGCCGGTCGCCAGTGGTGTCGACGTGCTGCGATACATGATGCGCGAACACGGTCTCACCCAGAGTGACCTACCCGGAGTAGGCGCACAATCGGTCGTCTCTGAGGTATTGAGCGGCAAGCGCCAGCTCAACCTGCGGCAAATTCGTTGGTTGGCCGAACGTTTTGGCGTAACGGTCGAAACCTTCATTTAGTGCCGCTCTGATCGTTCCCACGCTCCGCGTGGTAATGCATCCCGTGACGCTCCGCGTCACCCGTGCGCAGATGCACTGCAAAAGGCGGGACGCGGAGCGTCCCAGGCGGCATTCCCACGCAGAGCGTGGGAACGATCATCTTACGACGAGCAACTAATCTCCAAATGCTTGCCCCAATCCGGCGGCCGCTGGGCGTATTGCTCCATCCCGGGCTGTTCTTCAAAGGGTTTGGAAAGCGCTTCATGCAGCCGGCGCACTTCGCTGTAGTCGCCTGACTCGGCAGCCGCGATGGCGTTTTGCGCCAGATAGTTGCGCAGGATGTACAGCGGGTTAACTGCGTGCATGCGTTCGCGGCGTTGTTCTTGGCTGTCATCGCCATCCCGTGCGACGCGCGCCTTGTACTGCTCGGCCCAGGCATCAAAGCCGGCCAGGTCGACAAAGTCATCGCGCAAGCGCGCCACGGCCAGCGCCGCGGACTCATCACCCAGGCGCCGGAAGAACAGCGTGTAGTCCACGCCGCTGTTCTGCATGAGTTTCAGCAAGCGTTCCACCAATGGCTGGTCATCGTCTTCGGCGGTGGTGAGCCCTAATCGGCGACGCATCAGGTCCAGGTAGTGCGCCTGATACAGCGGCAGGTACAGGCCGAGCGCTTCTTTCAACGCGTCGACGCTGATAAACGGCGTGAGCGCCTGGGCCAGTGCGCTGAGGTTCCACTGGCCGATCGGCACCTGATTGCTGAAGGAATAGCGCCCTTCATGGTCCGAATGGTTGCAGATGAAGTGCGCGTCAAAGTCATCCAGAAACGCAAACGGCCCGAAGTCGAAGGTGATGCCGAGGATCGACATATTGTCGGTGTTCATCACGCCGTGGCAGAAGCCATAGGCCTGCCATTTGGCGATCATTTCGGCATTGCGCTCGACGATTTCGCGGAACATTGCCAGGTACGGTTCAGGCTGCTCGCGGCATTCGGGGTAATGCAGGTTAAGCACGTGTTCGGCCAGCTCGGCCTGTTGCTCGGGCTTTTTGGTGTAGTAGAAATACTCGAAATGCCCAAAGCGGATATGGCTGTGAGCCAGGCGCAATACCATGGCGCCGCGCTCTTGTTTCTCGCGCCACACCGGTGTGTCGGAACCGATCACGCACAGCGCACGGCTGCTCGGGATGCCCAGCGCATGCAGGGCTTCGGAAGCGAGAAACTCACGAATCGAAGAGCGCAGCACCGCACGCCCATCGCCCATACGTGAATACGGCGTCATCCCGGCGCCCTTGAGGTGCAGGTCCCAATGCTCGCCGGCCTGGTTGTACACCTCACCCAGCAACAACCCTCGGCCATCGCCCAGTTGTGGGGTATAGCCGCCGAACTGGTGCCCGGAATAGACCATCGCCCGCGGCTCTGCTTCGGCCCACAGTTTGTGCCCGCCAAACAGCTCGGCAAATACCGGCGTTTCGGCCACGGCCGGGTCGAGGTCAAGCAGGGCCATGGCGGCATTGCTCGCCACTACAAGGCGCGGCGCGTCGAGAGGCTCCGGCAGAACATGGGTTGAGAACGCGTCGCCCAGGCGTGCGAAGCGGTTGTCGAAGGTCAGTTCGTCGAGGGCTTTCACCGGCCATCTCCAGCAGAATGTCCGAGCATTCTGCTGGGGATAGGGCGTTTAGTCGAGTTTGCTCGGCGGCGGCTCTTGCACGCCGCCGTCGTTGGCGGGTTTGGCCGGCGTGTCGACTTCCACCAGTTTGTATTCCTGGCCGTGAAGGTTCTTGAGGTAGACCTCCATCTGGCGGAACGAGATGTTGATGTGGTGGTTCTTGAACTCACGGTTGATAAAGCGGTTCACCTCGTCGATCACCGGGTTACGGTCACCCAGGTCGCGCACGTGCATGCGCAGTTCGTGGTCGAGGGTGCTTTCGCCGAAGTTGAGGAAGTACACATGGGGTTCCGGCTCTTTCAGCACACGCGGGTTTTCACGGGCGGCCTTGAGCAGCAATTCCTTCACCAGATCCAGATCAGAGCCGTAGTCCACGCCCAGCTTCAGCGTCACGCGGGTGATGGTGTCGGTCAGCGACCAGTTGATCAATTGCCCGGTGATAAACGTCTTGTTCGGGACAATGATGTCCTTGCGGTCAAAGTCGGTGATCGTGGTGGCGCGGATACGGATCTTGCTCACCGTGCCCGACAGGTTGCCGATGGTGATGGTGTCGCCGATGCGCACCGGGCGTTCGAACAGGATCATGATGCCGGAGATAAAGTTGGCGAAGATCTCCTGCATCCCGAAACCCAACCCCACCGACAGCGCCGCCACCAGCCATTGCAACTTGTCCCAGCTCACGCCGAGGGTGGACAAGGTGGAGACGAAACCGACGCCGGCGATCACATAGGACAGCAAGGTGGTGGTGGCATAGGCGCTGCCCTGGGCCAGGTCCAGCTTGGACAGCACCAGTACTTCGAGCAAACCGGGCAGGTTGCGCGCCAGGGCGAAGGTGATGCCGACAATGATCGAGGCGCCGAGCAAGTCGCCGATGCTGATCGGCACCATGCTGATATTGGCGCCGGTGCCGCTGGTGTATTCGTAGAGGGTCACGTTGTCCAGGTAGGAGAACACGGTGATCAGGTCTTTCCACACCCAGTACAGCGCCGCGATAAAGCCGCCGAGCAAGGCCAGGCGGATCAGGCGCATGGACTGTTCGTTGACCTGTTCGATGTCCAGGGTCGGTTCTTCGATCACCGCTTCGCCGTCGCCGGCTTCCTTGGCGGCCTGGCGTTTGGCCAGGGCGCGGGCATAGGCCAGGCGCCGCGCCGCAACGCCGAGGCCGCGTACAAAGGTGGCCTCGATGACCAGCCAGAACATCAGCAGGTACAGGGTGTTGATCAGCCGGTCGCTGAGTTTGAGCGCGGTGTAGTAGTAGCCAAAGCACACGGCGATAAACAGCGCGACGGGCAGGGCGGTAAACACCAGGCCCACGGCCTTGCGGAACAATGAGGCTTTTTCGTGGGTCGGGCTGTGCAGCAGCAGGCGGCTCAGCAGCCAGGCCATCAGCGCGTAGCAGGTCAGCACCACGGCGATACCCAGCACGTCGTCGGCCAGCGCGGCCGGCTGGTGTTCGGCGATGGCCACTACGGCGACCAGCGCCAGCACCACCAGCCCGAGCTTGCGGATCCAGCCCTGGAGGAATTCGACCTGGGGCTTTTCCCAGCGGAAATGCAGTTCGGCCACGCCACCCGGCGCGAGAATCCGGTAGGCGGTGTAGAACACCAGCCACGCTTGGGCGATCAGCAGCAAGGCCGCGCCCAAGTTGGCGTTTTGCCCACGGGCGTCGATTTGCAGCGCGTAGCCGCACAATGCCAGCGCCAGGGCCACCGGCAGCGCCAGCAGAATATTCACCAGGATGGCCACCGGCGTGTGCCATTGGCTGTCGCGCTTGAAGTGGCCGATATCGAGGTGGATCTTTTTCAGGCGCGCGTACAAGGCTTTACGCCGCCACAGCAGTGCGCCAATCAACAGCAGCAACGGCAAGAACAGCAGCGGGCGCTGGGTCAGGCCGTCATACAGTTCGCTGACGCTGGAAGCCCACGGCAGGGTGGTGACTTGCTTGGTCAGGTGGTCCGGCACGGTTTCCAGCCACTCGGTGTCCAGCGGCTTGTTGCTGGGGATCCAGAACATTTGCTCGTCGAGGGTGGCGCGCAGGTTGGTGGCGGTGCTGAGCAGTTGTTTCTGGTTCAGTTGCAACGTGATGGATTCATTCAGCAACGCGCTCAGCTCACGGCTCAGGCGTTCGAGCAGGTCGCTGCGAGTGATCGCCAGTTCCAGCAGGGTGCGACGCAATTGTGGCGTCACGTCATCCGGCGACTGGTTGGCCAGCAGGTTATCCACGTAGGTGCTGGGCGTGCTGATCAGTTCGCGTTGCTGGTTGACCTCGAACTGGTACAGGCGAATGTTGGCGATGTCGTCCGCCAGGTTGCGGTCGACGGTCAGGCGCGGCAGTGCCTGTTTTTGTTTGTAGAGGATCTTGGAGAGCAGCAGGCTGCCCTTGAGCACGTTGATCTGTTCGTCCAGGGCCGAGTCGCTTTGGGTGACGGTGTCCAGTTGCTGCTTGGTCTGCAGGTTTTTCTGGGTCAGGTCATTGAGGCGGTCAGTGCTTTTGAGCAGGTAGTCGGAGAGCTTGAGGTTGGCCGCGCTTTCGGTCGCGAGCAGGCTGCTGCCGCCGGCCTTTTGCGCTTCGATGGACTGCTGGGTCACGGTCTGCTGGGATTGGGCCAGGCGTTTCTGGTTGATCAGGGTTTGCAGGTCCTGGATCTCTTGCTCCAGGCGCGCGGTCTTTTCCACCACCAGGTCATGCTGGCTGTTGCCCAAGTCTTGCAGTTGGCTGTTGCCGGCCAGTTCCTGGCGGCGCAGCGGGATCAGGGCATTAAGGGCCGCAAGTTCGGCATTCAGTTGGTTGCGCTGGTCGCCGCTGAGGGTTTTGCCGTTGTCTTTGCCGGCCTTGAGGATCGAATTGATCTGCTGGATGCGCGTCTGGCTGCTGCTGATTTCGGTCTGGGCGCGCTCGGGACGGGTTTGCGCGGCGATGGTCAAGCTGTTGGCTTCGGCCAACTCTTTTTGCAGGTCGCCTTGCTGGGTGCTGCGTTGCACCAGCAATTGCTCAAGTTGCGGCACGGGCAGTGAGGCATAGCGTTGGGCCACGGGGACGATTTTAGTCGCCTTGAGCCGCACCAGTTCACGCTGGTTGTCGGTGGTCTGGCGCGGAGCCTCTGCCAACTGGCGCTTGAGGTCGACCAGGCGCTGCTCGTAATCCTGCTTGTTGCCCAGGTACGTCAACGTCTGTTGCAGGATGCTCTGCAACGCCTTCATGTCGGCGTCGGGCAGCTTGCGGTCGGGCAGCTTGTCCAGGCTTTGCTGGATGGCATCGGTGCTGGGCGGGTCAGCGGCGTAAACGTTGCCTACACAGAGGGTCAGGCCCAGCAGGGCAGAGGCTAAAAAGGTGCGCAGTAGGGTCATGGATACCGGTCGAGCAAGCTAAAGAGGCTGGTGGCGTGGCGCCGTAGCCCCGCAGTTTAGAGGAAGAGTCCAGGGCCTGGACGACTTCCTTCGGGGAATTTGACGCCGACTTTTCCGATCTTGTTCCCGTCCATGACTGCGACGGTCCAGATTGTGTTGTTCCACTCCACCTGGTCGCCGACGATGGGCGCGCCGCCGACCTTCTGGGTGATGAAGCTGCTGAGCGGCATGTCCGGGTCGATGCAGTCGAGCTTGAGCCCGTACAGGGCGGAGACCGCGCCCAGTTGGGCGTCGCCTTCGAGCACGAAGTCGCCGAAGAAGCGCAGGTCGAGGCCACGCTGCGGCGCCTGGCTGAACAGCTTGCCGAGGGCCGGCAGGTTGTGTTCGTGGCCGATCACGCAAAGTAAATCGTCGACTTCCAGCACCGTACTACCCGACGGATGGAGCAGTTGCTGGCCACGAAACAGTGCGGCGATGCGCGTGCCTTCGGGCATTTTCAGCTCGCGCAGGGCAGCGCCAATGCACCATTTTTCCGCGCCCAGGCGGTAGACGAACAGCTCCCACTCGCTGGTGACGTGCACTTCCAGGGCTGCGCGGGAGATGGGCGCCGGTTCCGGCGGTACGGTGACCTTCAGCAACTTGGCCACCCACGGCAGGCTGGTGCCCTGCACCAGCAGCGACACCAGCACGATGAAGAACGCCAGGTTGAAGTACAGCTGCGCGTGCGGCAGGCCGGCCATCAGCGGGAACACTGCCAGAATGATCGGCACCGCGCCGCGCAAACCGACCCAGGCGATAAAGGCTTTTTCGCGACCGTGGAAAGCCTTGAACGGCAGCAGACCGACCATCACCGACAGCGGCCGCGCAAACAGGATCATCCACAGCGCCAGGCCCAGCGCCGGCAGGGCGATGGGCAGCAGGTCGTGGGGTGTGACCAGCAGGCCCAGCACCAGGAACATGCCGATCTGTGCCAGCCACGCCATGCCGTCGAGCATATGCAAAATGCCATGACGGCTGCGCACCGGGCGATTGCCGATTACCAGGCCGCACAGGTACACGGCGAGGAAGCCGCTGCCGTGCAGGGCGTTGGTCAGGGCGAACACTACCAGGCCGCCGGCGATCACCAGGATCGGGTACAGGCCGGTGGCCAGGTTGATGCGGTTGACCATTTGCAGCATCAGCCAGCCGCCGCCCAGGCCGACGATGCCGCCGATGCCGAATTCGCGGATCAGGTGCGTCAGCAGGCTCCAGTGCAGGCCGGTCTGGCCGCTGGCAAGCATGTCGATCAGGGTGACGGTGAGGAACACCGCCATCGGGTCGTTGCTGCCGGATTCGATTTCCAGGCTGGCGGTCACCCGTTCGTTCAGGCCCTTGCCGCCCAGCAGCGAGAACACGGCTGCGGCGTCTGTGGAGCCGACAATCGCGCCGATCAGCAAGCCTTGGATAATATTGAGGTCGAACAGCCAGGCCGCCGCCATGCCGGTGAGGCCGGTGGTAATCAACACCCCCACCGTGGCCAGCGACAACGCCGGCCAGAGTGCCACGCGAAAACTCGCCACCCGTGTGCGCAAACCGCCGTCGAGGAGGATCACGGCCAATGCGAGGTTGCCCACCAGGTACGCGGTTGGGTAGTTATCGAAGATGATGCCGCCGCCATCGACGCCGGCGACCATGCCCACGGCCAGGATGATCACCAGAATCGGGATCCCCAGGCGCGAGGAAAGAGAACTCACCAGAATGCTCGCACCCACCAGCAACGCGCCGATCAAGAACAGGCTGTTGATGGTCGTCGCATTCAAAGGCAGTACTCCAAAACAGGGAAGACAGGGCGCAAACTGACCATGCAGTCTGCGTGCCAGCGATTCTAACCTGTTGAATTGCTGTGCTGTCAAAAGATCGTTCCCACGCTCTGCGTGGGAATGCCTCGTTGGACGCTCTGCGTCCGCTGTCAATGTGGGAGCTGGCTTGCCTGCGATGGCGGTGTAACAGTCACCCGGGATATTGACTGTTAGATGGCTATCGCAGGCAAGCCAGCTCCCACACGGGATCGCCGGTGTCTGTTAAAGCCTGAAGCGCCCCACCATCCCATTCAGGTCCACTGCCAGGCGCGACAACTCACTGCTCGCCGCGCTGGTCTGGCTGGCACCCGTGGCCGATTGCACCGACAAATCACGAATATTCACCAGATTACGGTCCACTTCCCGCGCCACCTGCGCCTGCTCTTCGGCCGCGCTGGCGATCACCAGGTTGCGTTCGTTGATCTCCACAATCGCAGTGTTGATGGTGTCCAGCGACATGCCCGCGCCTTTGGCGATGTTCAACGTCGACTCCGCACGTTCGGTGCTGTTGCGCATCGAATCCACCGCGTGCTCGGTGCCGGCCTGAATGCTGCCGATCATCCGCTCGATCTCGCTGGTCGATTGCTGGGTGCGATGGGCCAGCGCGCGCACTTCGTCGGCCACCACGGCAAACCCACGACCGGCCTCACCGGCACGCGCCGCTTCAATTGCGGCGTTCAGGGCCAGCAGGTTGGTCTGGTCGGCCAGGCCGCGAATCACGTCGAGTACTTTGCCGATATCGCGGGACTCATTGGCCAGGTCGCCAATCAAGGTGGCGGTGGCTTGCACGTCGCCGCTCATGCGCTCGATGGCGCTGACGGTTTCCTGCACCAGGTCACGGCCGTCACCGGCAGACGTGGTGGCGTTGCGCGAGGCTTCGGAGGTGCTCACCGCGTTGCGTGCTACCTCTTCAACAGCGCTGGTCATCTCATTGACGGCGGTGGCGGCTTGCTCGATTTCGTTGTTCTGCTGGGTCAGGCCACGGGCACTTTCGTCGGTGACGGCGTTCAGCTCTTCGGCGGCCGAGGCGAGTTGGGTGGCGGAGCCGGCGATGCGCTGCAGGGTGTCGCGCAGCTTGTCCTGCATCTTGGCCATGGCGGCCAGCAGGCGGCCGGCTTCGTCGTTGCCGTCAACCTGGATCGGGCGCGTCAGGTTGCCTTCGGCGACTTCTTCGGCGGCTTCCAGCGCCTGGGCGATGGGCAGCGTGATGCTGCGGGTCAGCAGCCAGGCGAACAGCAGGGTCAGCGCCGTGGCAATGATCAGCAGGCCCACTACCAGGTTAAAGGCCATGTCGTATTGGTCTTTGGCTTCTTGGTTGGTGGCGTTGGCCATCTGGTTGTTGATGTCCAGCAGGCGCGTAAGCACCGCATTGACTTGCTCGGAATTGCTCAGCAATTCGGTGTTGAGCAAGGTGCGCAGTTCATCGATCTGGTTGGCGCGCGACAGGCTCTTCATGCGCTCCTCGATCTGATGGTACTGGCCGAGCAAACGCACGTATTCATCGTAGGCGCTGCGCTCTTCGCGGCTGTCGATGAGTTTTTCGTAAACGCCTTGGGCAGCACGAATCTGCTGGTTACGCAGTTCGAAAGCTTCCAGGGTCTTTTGCTGCACGTCCGGCTCGCGGTTGGTCAGCAAGCGGTACGACAGCACCCGCAGGCGCAGGGTCAGTTGGGTGAATTCGTCGAGGGCGCGGATGCTCGGGACGCTGGCCTGGGTGATGTCTTCGGTGGCTGCGCGAATTTTGCTCATCTGGTTCAAGGCGAACACACCGAGAAACAACATCAGCGCGCCAATAAACGCAAAGCCAAGGAAGGCCCTCGGAGCGATATTCATATTACGAAGAGACATGCGGGAATCCTGGGGAGAAGCGCGATCCGTGCGGCCATGAGACGAGGTGTGCATTGCGTATCGGCCATGCGACTAAAGTCTTAAGGGGGCGCGCGCTTTTGTCGCATCTGACGAGGGGTTGGGCGGATTCAGGAACCAGATCGGGTAAATGCAGTCACTAAGGCTCGAAAGTGCGGCCCGGCCCTTAAAAATCGGGCTGCGCGCCGGGGATAACCCTGGCATCCGAGGTGAATTTTCTTTATCGTCACCGCCCTTTGAAAAAGCCCGAGAAATCAAAATGTTAGAAGCATCTCTCAGCCAGCTTGAACAGCTGGTCACTGACCTCGTACAACAGAACCAAGACCTGCTCGGCAGCAATGAAGCCCTGAAAGCGGAACTGGCCCGCGCCAAGGACGAAAACGACAGCCTGCAACTGAACCTGATGGAACAGGAAGAAAAGCACGGCGCCACCGCCGCGCGTATCCAGGCGCTGGTTGAGCGTGTGAGCGCAGGGCCTGTCGGCGCATGAATGAAGGGATAAAGGTCGTTTCGATTCTCGGAGAGGATTACTCGATCAAGGCGCCGCAAGGGGAGGATCAAACCCTGATGCACGCCGTGACCATGCTCAAGGCCTCCCTGGCCACCACCAAGAAAAAGTACCCGACCCTGATCGGTGACAAATTATTGGTACTGGCCGCGCTGAACCTGTGCGCCGAGCAGATCGACATGCAAAAGCATCACCAGCAGGAACTCGACCGTTACCAAGAGCAAGTCAGCGCCACGGTCGAAGTGATTTCCAAGGCGATCGGAACGCCTTAGAACCACGCGTCCTGCATGCCCAGGCACGTGTCATCGCGTGCCTCCAGAATCGCCAGTTCATGATGGCAGCTCGGTACTTCCCAGGTCAGGAAGTACCGGGCGGCCTGGAGCTTGCCTTTGTAAAAGGCCACATCGGCCGCATGACCCTTGGCCAAACCGTCCTCGGCGCGAATCGCCTGCTCCAGCCAGCGCCAGCCAATCACCGTGTGCCCGAACACTTTCAAGTACAGCGCCGAGTTCGCCAGGCTGCTGTTGACCTTGCCGTGGGCGAGATCCGTCAGCAGGCCAATCGTCACGCTTTGCAGGCGGTTGACCAGTTGCTCCAGCGGTTCGCGCAGTGGCGTCAGTGACGGGTATTGCTGAGCCCGAGCGCCGGTTTCGGCGATCAGGCGGATCAGTTGCTTCAAGCCCGCACCGCCGTTTTGCGCGAGCTTGCGCCCGAGCAAGTCCAGGGACTGAATGCCGTGGGTGCCTTCGTGGATCGGGTTCAGGCGGTTGTCGCGGTAGTACTGCTCCACCGGGTATTCGCGGGTGTAGCCGTGGCCGCCGAGGATCTGGATCGCCAGTTCGTTGGCCTTGAGGCAGAACTCCGATGGCCAGGACTTGACGATGGGCGTAAGCAGGTCGAGCAGTTCGTGGGCGTGCTTGCGCTCGGCTTCGGTTTCCAGCGTGGTGGTGTCGTCAAACAACCGAGCCGCGTACAGCCCCAGGTCGAAGGCGCCTTCCACATAGGCTTTCTGGGTCAGCAGCATGCGCTTGATATCGGCGTGCTGGATGATCGAAACCGGTGCGGTGCTCGGGTCTTTGCTGTCGGGCAGGCGACCTTGCGGGCGTTCGCGGGCATATTCCAGGGAATAGAGGTAGCCGGCGTAACCCAGCATCACCGCGCCCATGCCCACGCCGATGCGCGCTTCGTTCATCATCTGGAACATGCAACTCAAGCCCTGATGCGGTTTGCCCACCAGATAGCCGACGCAGTTGCCGTTATCGCCGAAGTTCAGCGCCGTGGACGTCGTGCCGCGCCAGCCCATCTTGTGGAACAGCCCGGCCAGCAGCACGTCATTGCGTGCGCCCAGGCTGCCATCCTCGTTGACCAGGAATTTGGGCACGATAAACAGCGAAATGCCCTTCACCCCAGGCGGCGCGTCCGGCAGCTTGGCCAGCACCATGTGCACGATGTTTTCCGACAGCGGGTGGTCGCCGCCGGAGATGAAGATCTTGTTGCCCTTGAGCCGATACGTGCCGTCAGCCGCGGGCTCGGCGCGGGTGCGAATATCCGACAGCGACGAGCCGGCATGTGGTTCGGTGAGGGCCATGGTGCCGAAAAAGCGGCCTTCGATCATCGGCTGCAGGAAACGCTGTTTTTGTTCCTCGGTGCCGAAGCTTTCGATGAGGTTGGCGGCGCCCATGGTCAGGAACGGGTAGGACGTTGAAGCGGCGTTGGCCGACTGAAAGTGCGCGAAACAGGCTTGGGACAGCAGAGTCGGCAACTGCATGCCACCGGCTTCGAAACTGCGGGCAGCGTTCAGAAAGCCCGCTTCCAGAAAAGCGTCCACGGCGGGTTTGACTTCCGGGATCAGGATCGCCTGTCCATCTTCGTAGCGCGGTTCGTTTTCGTCGTTTTTGCGGTTGTGTGGCGCGAAGTACTTCTCGGCAATGCTGCGCGCCGTGCTGATGGCGGCGTCAAAGGTTTCGCGATTGTGTTCGGCAAACCGCTCGCGCTGGGTCAGGCCCTCGGCATCGAGGACTTCATACAGCTCGAAAGCCAGATTGCGGGAACTGAGCAGCGTCTCGGACATGGCGGCTTACCTTTGAAGGGAATCACCTGAGTCTAAGTGCGCGAATAGAGGCTGGATAGCAAGATTGATTTGCGTGATGGAGGGGCAGAACGCGGGCGAAAGGTTGGATGCGGTCAATGTGGGAGCTGGCTTGCCTGCGATGAGGCCGTGCCAGCTGCCATCCAAGTCACTGGCCCACCGCTATCGCAGGCAAGCCAGCTCCCACATGAGTTAACCGATAGTCATCAAGCTCGCATTACCACCTGCCGCAGCCGTGTTAACGCTCAATGCCCGCTCGATCACCAGGCGTTCCAGCGCAATCGCCGTCTCACCTTGCGACAAGCCATGCACCCCAACAATCGCGCCACCGCGCTGCGCCACTTGCTGGCACACCGCGCGCAGTTGGTCGGAATCGCCGTGGTGCACGACCGCGTCGAACACCACCTCATCCTTGGTCCAGTCAGCCACACGCTTGATCTTCGCCTGAATTTCCCGCGGCAAGCGTGGGAACAAGGTTTTGGTCAAGTCAGTTTCCGGCCATACCGCCGAACCGCCCACCGCCAGCACTGCCGCCAGTTGCGTCAGCAGGTCACCTTCCACTTCCGCCAGGCACAACACGTGCTCGCGGGGCAGGATGGCGTAGCTGTTGCGCTCGCCGGTCGGGCCGGCCAGTTGGCGGGTGATACCGCTTTGCGATTGCGCGGCGAACTGGCTGCACAGGGCGCTCAGGTCGCTGAACGTGTTGCTGTCGGCCCAGGTTTTCAGGGCGGTCAGCGGTTGGCTCATGGCGTCGCGCAGGCGCACGTCCGGTGCGGCCAGCTTGTCGCCGCGCACGAAGGATTGCTCGATGGCATCCGTAGGGCGCGTCGACAGCAGGCGGTACAGGTACAGCGGGCCGCCAGCTTTCGGGCCAGTGCCCGACAGGCCTTCGCCGCCAAACGGCTGCACACCGACCACGGCACCGACGATGTTGCGGTTCACATAGACGTTACCGGCATGCACGTTGTCGATCACCTTGGCGATGGTCTCGTCGATGCGGGTGTGCACGCCCAGGGTCAGGCCGTAGCCGGAGGCATTGATCTGGCCGATAAGCTGGTCGATCTCTTTGCGCTTGTAGCGCACCACGTGCAGTACCGGGCCGAAGATCTCGCGTTGCAGTTCGTCGAAGCTTTCCAGCTCGATCAGGGTTGGCATCACGAAGGTGCCGCGCTTGATCTCTTCGCCGTCGGCGATCGCCACCTGGTACACGTTGCGGCCTTTGTCGCGCATGGCCTGGATGTGTTTCTCGATGCCAGCCTTGGCTTCGGCGTCGATCACCGGGCCGATATCCACCGGCAAGCGCTCCGGGTTACCCAGGCGGCATTCAGCCATGGCACCCTTGAGCATTTCGATCACGCGGTCGGCCGAATCTTCCTGCAGGCACAGTACACGCAGGGCCGAGCAACGCTGGCCGGCGCTGTCGAAGGCCGAGGAAACGACGTCGATCACGACTTGTTCGGTGAGTGCCGAAGAGTCAACGATCATCGCGTTCTGGCCGCCGGTTTCAGCGATCAGCGGGATCGGGCGGCCCTGGGCATCCAGGCGCCCGGCGACATTGCGTTGCAGCAGGCGCGCCACCTCGGTGGAACCGGTAAACATCACGCCTTTGACGCGATCATCACCGACCAGGCGGGCACCGACGGTTTCGCCCTGGCCCGGCAGCAGTTGCAGCACGCCTTCCGGGATACCGGCTTCGAGCAGGATACGCACGGCCTGTGCGGCCACCAGTGGGGTTTGTTCGGCCGGCTTGGCCAGCACCGGGTTACCGGCGGCCAGTGCGGCGGCCACTTGGCCGCTGAAGATTGCCAGCGGGAAGTTCCACGGGCTGATGCAGACCACTGGGCCCAATGGGCGGTGGGCATCGTTGGTGAAATCGTTGCGCGCCTGCACTGCGTAGTAACGCAGGAAGTCCACGGCTTCACGCACTTCGGCGATGGCGTTGGCGAAGGTCTTGCCGGCTTCGCGGGCCAGCAGGCCCATCAGCGGCTGGATCTCGCCTTCCATCAAGTCGGCGGCGCGCTCCAGGATCGCGGCACGTTCGGCAGGCGGGGTGGCCTGCCAGATCGGGCCGGCGTTGATGGCGCACTGGATCGCGTTGTCGACGTCTTCGACGGTGGCTTCCTGTACATGGCCCACCACATCACGTAGATCGGACGGGTTCAGCACCGGTGCAGCAGCTTCAGTGCTGGAAGCGCAGCCCAGCATCGGCGCGGCTTTCCAATCGTTATGCGCGGTGGCCAGCAGCGCGCAAGACAGCGACGCCAAGCGATGTTCGTTGGCCAGGTCGATACCGGCCGAGTTGGCGCGGTCGCTGCCATACAGGTCACGCGGCAGCGGGATACGCGGGTGCGGCAGGCCGAAGCCGCCTTCCTGCGTGGCCATCTGCTCGATGTTGGCCACTGGGTCGGCCACCAGCTCCTGAATCGAGATGGTGTGGTCGGCAATGCGGTTGACGAATGAAGTGTTGGCGCCGTTTTCCAGCAAGCGACGTACCAGGTACGCCAGCAGTGTTTCGTGGGTGCCGACCGGTGCATACACGCGGCACGGGCGGTTCAGCTTGCCCTCGGAAACCTTGCCTACAACCTGCTCGTACAGCGGTTCGCCCATGCCGTGCAGGCACTGGAACTCGTACTGGCCGGGGTAATAGTTCTGACCGGCGATATGGTAGATGGCCGACAGCGTGTGGGCGTTGTGCGTGGCGAACTGCGGGTAGATGGCTTCCGGTACCGACAGCAGTTTGCGTGCGCAGGCAATGTAGGAAACGTCGGTGTACACCTTGCGTGTGTACACCGGGTAGCCTTCCAGGCCTTCGACCTGGGCGCGCTTTATTTCGCTGTCCCAGTACGCGCCTTTTACCAGGCGGATCATCAGGCGATGGCGGCTGCGGCGCGCCAGGTCAATCACGTAGTCGATCACATACGGGCAACGCTTCTGGTACGCCTGGATCACGAAGCCGATGCCGTTCCAGCCGGTCAGTTGCGGCTCGAAGCACAGGCGCTCGAGCAGATCCAGCGACAGCTCGAGGCGGTCGGCTTCTTCGGCGTCGATGTTCAGGCCGATGTCGTAGTGCTTGGCCAGCAAGGTCAGCGACAGCAGGCGCGGGTACAACTCGTCCATCACGCGCTCGTACTGCGCACGGCTGTAACGCGGGTGCAGTGCCGAGAGCTTGATGGAGATGCCCGGGCCTTCATAAATCCCACGGCCGTGGGAGGCTTTGCCGATGGAGTGAATGGCTTGTTCGTACGAGGCCAGGTACTTCTGGGCGTCGTGTTCGGTCAGCGCGGCTTCACCGAGCATGTCGTAGGAATAGCGGAAACCCTTGGCTTCGAACTTGCTCGCGTTGGCCAGGGCTTCGGCGATGGTTTCGCCGGTGACGAACTGCTCGCCCATCAGGCGCATGGCCATGTCGACGCCCTTGCGGATCATCGGCTCGCCGCTCTTGCCGATGATGCGGCTGAGGGACGAGGTCAGGCCCGCTTCGTTATGGGTGGCGACCAGTTTGCCGGTCAGCAGCAAGCCCCAGGTAGCCGCGTTGACGAACAGCGACGGGCTGTTGCCCAGGTGCGGATGCCAATTGCCGGTGCTGATCTTGTCGCGGATCAGCGCGTCGCGGGTGCCTTTGTCCGGGATGCGCAGCAGCGCTTCGGCCAGGCACATCAGCGCCACGCCTTCCTGGGACGACAGGGAGAATTCTTGCAGCAGGCCTTGAACGATACCGGCACGGCCGCCGGCGCTCTTCTGGTTGCGCAGCTTTTCGGCAATCGAGGCGGCCAGCTTGTTGGTGGCCTCGGCCATCGGCTGCGGCAGGCGCGCCTGCTCGATCAGCATCGGCACCACTTCCGGCTCCGGGCGGCGGTAAGCGGAGGTGATCGAGGCGCGCAGTACCGATTGCGGCAGGATGCTTTCGGCAAACTCCAGGAAGCACTGGTGGGCGTGGTCCGCTTGCACTTCGCCGGCGTCTTCAGCGTCCTTGCTGCCCGAGCCATTGAGCTCGGTCAGGGTTGCACCACCCTCGAGTTTCTCCAGGTAATTGAAAATCGCCTGCTTGATCAGCCAGTGCGGCGTGCGATCAATGGAGGTCGCGGCCGCCTTCAGGCGTTCGCGGGTCGGGTCGTCGAGTTTGACCCCAAGGGTGGTCGTTGCCATCTTTTTATCCTCATGGGTGCCACTACCGAGTGGCATCTGCTGGCGGCAAGATTAGCTTTGCGCATGCAGAGGTGCAACCGGGTGCAACCCAAATTGTTCAGGAATTTTTTGATCGTGATCGGGAAAAATTCCGGCCCTCGACGGAATCCGCTGCGTCTTGGTGCATTTGCTTCTGAGATCGGCTGTTCTTGCTCCGAAAAGGAGCAAAAAACCGGTATTTCCGCGAAAACACATCAAGGTGCAACTTATTCTCGAGAAACTGGTTGCACCTTATTTACTTTGTTGAATAGCATTCGCGCCCAAGGTGCAACCACTCGTAAGGGTCGGTTCATCGGCTGGCGGCTTTCCTGGGGAAACGTCAGTCATAAATGCGCGGCTCGCCGTTTCGTCTACCCGTTACCAATGGGTGGCCGTCTGCCAGACCGCTGCTACATAAAAACAAAGCCAGGGCGTCACTCCTATGAGCGTTAGCAATCCAACCCTGATCACGTTCGTGATCTACATCGCAGCAATGGTGCTGATCGGCTTCATGGCCTATCGCTCCACCAATAACCTTTCTGATTACATCCTCGGCGGTCGCAGCCTCGGTAGCGTGGTCACGGCCTTGTCGGCCGGTGCCTCGGACATGAGCGGCTGGTTGCTGATGGGCTTGCCGGGCGCGATCTACATGTCCGGCCTGTCGGAAAGCTGGATTGCCATCGGCCTGATCGTCGGTGCCTACCTCAACTGGCTGTTCGTGGCCGGTCGCCTGCGGGTGCAGACCGAGCACAACGGAGACGCCCTGACGCTGCCGGATTACTTCTCCAGCCGTTTCGAAGATAAAAGCGGCCTGCTGCGGATTATCTCGGCGGTGGTGATCCTGGTGTTCTTCACCATCTACTGCGCGTCCGGCATCGTGGCGGGCGCCCGTCTGTTTGAAAGCACCTTCGGCATGTCCTACGAGACGGCGCTGTGGGCCGGTGCTGCGGCGACCATTGCCTACACCTTTGTTGGCGGCTTCCTGGCGGTCAGCTGGACCGACACCGTACAAGCCACGCTGATGATCTTTGCACTGATCCTCACGCCAATCATCGTGCTGCTGGCCACTGGTGGCGTCGACACCACGTTCCTGGCGATCGAAGCCAAGAACCCCGACAACTTCAACATGCTCAAAAATACCAGTTTCATCGGCATCATCTCGCTGATGGGCTGGGGCCTGGGTTACTTCGGCCAGCCGCACATCCTCGCGCGTTTCATGGCGGCGGATTCGGTAAAGTCGATCGCCAAGGCGCGTCGCATCTCCATGACCTGGATGATCCTGTGCCTGGCCGGCACCGTGGCGGTGGGCTTCTTCGGTATTGCTTACTTCTCGGCGCACCCGGAAGTGGCCGGCCCGGTTAACGAGAACCACGAGCGTGTGTTCATCGAACTGGCCAAGCTGCTGTTCAACCCATGGATCGCGGGCGTGCTGCTGTCGGCCATCCTGGCGGCGGTGATGAGCACCCTGAGCTGCCAACTGCTGGTGTGCTCCAGCGCGCTGACCGAAGACTTCTACAAAACCTTCCTGCGCAAAAACGCCTCCCAGGTTGAACTGGTGTGGGTGGGTCGCGCGATGGTGCTGTTGGTGGCCCTGATCGCCATCGCCATGGCCGCCAACCCGGACAACCGCGTACTGGGCCTGGTGAGCTACGCCTGGGCAGGCTTCGGCGCTGCGTTCGGCCCTGTGGTGCTGATCTCGGTGATCTGGAAAGGCATGACGCGTAACGGCGCACTGGCCGGTATCCTGGTCGGCGCGATCACCGTGATCGTGTGGAAGCACTTCAACCTGCTGGGCCTGTACGAAATCATCCCGGGCTTTATCTTCGCCAGCCTGGCGATCTATTTCGTGAGCAAGATGGGCGCACCGACGGCCGGTATGGTCGAGCGCTTTGATGCAGCGGAAAAAGACTACAACCTCAACAAGTAACTCGATGGGCGTTAAGCGCCAATTGCGTTAGAAAAAAGGCCCGCATCCTAAGGATGGCGGGCCTTTTTTTGATCGTTTTGATCGTTTCCATGCTCCGCGTGGGAATGCCACCCCGGACGCTCCGCGTCCCGCTGTCAGTTCAGTCAGCCTCCGGCTGATTGAGAAAAATCAGCACGCCCAGAATCGCCATGTAGAACTTGAATGCTGCCTCCTGGCCATTCCACTGGTGGGACTGCCACATCAGAAACCACTCACCGCCCACCACCATAAAACCAAAGAACCACACCACAAAGCCGAGGGTCAGGCCGGCGGTTGCGTCTGCCTTGGCGCGGTTGAAATCGGCGCCGACTGCATGCCGCGCGCGCCACAGCGACAGCGCGCCACGCGCCAGCAGCACTGCGGTGAGCGCTTCGCCGAGGATGATCAGCGCGTAGGCCGCGTGCCACATCCACGGCGTCGTGATCGCCCGGTACATGGCGGCGTTGTTCGGGAAGGTGGTGTCCATGCTCAACACGTGTTGGACGAAGGCGAAGTTGGAGCCGTAATCCGTGATGTTGTTGAACGCAACCAAGGTGGCAAAGGCGGTGAGGGCCAGGGTCAGGATGATTTTTGCGTAGCGGGTGACCATGCTTTTTCCAGTGATCCGGTGGGTAAGCACTTTACGCTAGCACGGCTTTGGTATGCCTTCGACGCCGGCTACATGAAGAATCCGGCACCCAGGTTGTAGGAGCTTACTGATTTGCCTGTGGTGCGCTCTGGTGGGTGAAAAGCTGGTGCAGAATCGCTCACCCACCCTTTGCGGAGAGACACCGGATGTTTGCTCTTGCCAATCAAAGTGCCTTTAACCTGACCCTTGATGGGCAGCCCAGTGAACTCAAGGTTCAGGGGTTTTCGGGTGATGAATTCATCAGCCTGCCTTTTCGTTTTGACCTTGAGTTGGTGAGCGAACAACCCGACCTGGACCTTGATAGCCTCCTGCACCGTCAGGCGTTCCTGGGGTTTGATGCGCAAGGGCACGGCGTTCATGGCCAGGTGTACCGGGTGGCGCAAGGCGATTCGGGCAAGCGCCTGACCCGTTACCAGATCAGCCTGGTGCCGCAGTTGGCTTACCTGGAACACAGCACGCACCAGCGAATCTTTCAGAAAAAAACCGTGCCGCAGATCATTGCGCTTGTACTGGAAGCACAGGTGATCCAGGGTGATGCCTTTGCGTTTCAGCTGAGTGGGCAATACCCCGAGCGTGAGTACTGTGTTCAGTTCGGCGAAAACGATCTGGAGTTCATTCAGCGCTTGTGCGTGGAGTCAGGCATTCACTATCACTTCCAGCACAGCCCCGAGCGCCATCTATTGGTGTTTGGCGATGACCAAAGCGTATTCACCCAGCCAGACCAAGCCACTGCGTACTCGGCCGGTTCCGCTCTGGTGGCCGGTACGCCTGCGATCAAGCTTTTTATTCTGCGACTGGAGACCCGCACCACGGGCGTGAACCTGCGGGACTACGATTTCAAAAAGCCCCGCCTGGCCCTGGAAAGTCAGATATCCAGTGGGCAGCAGCCCGTCCTTGAAGAGCAGCGTTACCCTGGGTATTTCACCGATCGAGCCCATGGCAAGCACCTGGCTCAGCGCGTGCTGGAACGTCATCGCAGCAACTTTCGCCAAGCCAGCGGTATTAGCGACCAACCGGCGTTGGCCGCCGGGCGGTTCCTGAAAATGTCCGGGCACCCTCGCCAGGCCTGGAATGATTTGTGGCTGGTCACCCACATGAGCCATTCAGGGCAACAGCCTCAAGTCCTTGAAGAGTCTGCGCCCGACACCCAGGGCGATGACTTGCCTCTCGGCTACACCAACAGTTTTGTAGTGACGCCTTGGGACGTGCCGTATCGAACGCCGCTGATCATGTCCCGCCCGCAAATATCGGGCTACCAGAACGCAGTGGTCACCGGGCCTGCCGACTCGGAGATCCACTGCGACGAATTCGGTCGCGTCAAAGTGCAGATGGCCTGGGACCGTGACGGCGAACACAACGAGCACTCCAGTTGCTGGCTGCGGGTAGCCAGCGGCTGGGCCCACGACCGTTATGGCGCGGTGCTGATCCCGCGGGTCGGCATGGAGGTGCTGGTGGGCTTCGTCAATGGTGACGTGGATATGCCACTGGTGATGGGCTGCCTGCCCAACGCGGCGAACCTGTTGCCCCTTGATCTGCCGGCGGAAAAGACCCGCAGCCTGTTTCGAAGCCAAAGCACTCCGGGCGGCGGTGGTTACAACGAGCTGCGCATTGAGGATCGCAAAGGCGCCGAGGAGATTTACCTGCGTGCCCAGCGGGACTGGACCGAACATGTGTTGCATGACCAGCAGGTACAGGTCGATAACCAGCGGCAGGTGAGGGTGGGCGGCGAATCCCACCATGAGCTGCTGGGTGAAGAACAGCGCATCACCCATGGCAATCGCCTCGCGGAGCTTAAACAGGATGATCATCTGGTCATCGGTGGTTCGCAGCAGGTGCGGGCCGGGCGGACCATCCAGATCGGCGCCGGGCAAAGCGTGGTCATCGATGCGGGCGCCAGCGTGACAATCCAGGCCGGGGGGCAATCGATCACCCTGTCGGCCGCCGGGATATTCAGCAGTGTGCCGATTCAGGTTGGCGGTGCGCCCGCTGCCGTGCCGATGCCATTGATGCCGGGTGTCACCGAAAAGTTGTCAGCGGCAGTTGCTGCACCTCTCAGTGGCGTACAGGTTGCCAGCCTCAAGCGCAGTGCGCCGTTTTGCGAAGAGTGTGAGCGCTGCAAGAACGGCCAGTGTGATATCCCCGGACACTCTCACCCTTAAATGGAATTTATCCCGATGTCTCAGCCCATGGTTCCCGGCGCCTGGCTTGCACAGTGGCCGCTACAACCCGAAGAGCAGCTCTACGCGGTGTTGGGCAGCGCCAGCGAAGCCAGGCCGCTTATTGCATGGCAAACCCTGGCGCCGGGGAACTTGCCGCATTCGATATGGGCCGGTACGGCTTACGCCGATTGGGTCGACGTCATGCCTTATGTAGGCATTGTTGAGCCGGGCAGTGCGTTCCTGGATTGGGTCGCCAGCACCGAGGCAACGGACTGGGGTTGGCTCGCGGTCTCGTCCAGCCCGCCGGAGACGGTGGTTGCGCACCTGCAAGGTTTGACCAAGGTGTTGTTGCCGGATGAGCAGGCGGTGTTTTTGCGTTTTTGGGATGGCGCTCACTGGCTGCCCATTTTGCAGAAGCTGGGCGACGAGGCCGCACGCGTGTTGCCGGTGTTTCAGCGCTACCTGATCAATGGCCAGCCGCTGGCCGTCAGCACCGGCCCGGCCACGGCAGCCAGGGCCAGCCCATGGTGGCAAGTGCCGGCGTCGCTGCTTGAGCACTTGGCCGAGCACTCGCCGCAGGTGCTGATCGGCAACCTGCTGCAATGGCTCGAAGAACAACGCCCGGACCTCTACACCGCGTTTACGCCTGCGACCTTGCGGCACAAGGTCGCCTACTTTTCGCGCGGGCCCGACCTCAGCCCTCAAGCGCTGGCGAGTTATTTGGCTTCAGAGTTGAGTTGAGGCCAGGGCCTGCCGCAGGTCCTCGATCAGGTCTTCAATCGCCTCAATGCCGACCGATAGGCGAATCATCTCCGGCTTCACGCCGGCCTTGGCCTGTTCCTGCTCGTTCATTTGCCGGTGAGTGGTGGACGCAGGGTGGCAGGCCAGGGATTTGGCATCGCCAATATTCACCAACCGCTTGAAGATTTGCAGCGCATCGTAGAAACGCACGCCCGCGTCATAGCCGCCCTTCAAGCCGAATGACAGGATCGCCGAGGGTTTGCCCTGCATGTATTTCTGCGCCAGGGCGTGGTGCGGGTGGTCCGGCAAGCCGGCGTAGCTGACCCATTCCACCTCGGCGTGGCCTTGCAGGAACTGCGCAACCCTCAGCGCGTTTTCGGTATGGCGCTCCATGCGCAAGGCCAGGGTTTCCAGGCCTTGCAGCAACAGAAATGCATTCATCGGCGCCAGCGCCGCGCCGGTGTTGCGCAACGGCACGGTGCGGGCGCGGGCAATGAAGGCGGCGGGGCCGAACTTTTCCGTGTAGACCACCCCGTGGTAGGCCGGCTCCGGTTGGTTGAGGCCGGGGAATTTTTCCGGGTATCGGGTCCAGGGGAAGGTGCCGCTGTCGACGATCACGCCGCCCAGGGAGTTGCCATGGCCGCCCACGTATTTGGTGACCGAGTGCACCACGATGTCGGCGCCGAACTGAATCGGCTTGCACAGGATCGGCGTGGCCACGGTGTTATCCACCATCAGTGGTACGCCGCGCCCATGGGCGACATCAGCCAGGGCTTCAATGTCGATGATATTGCCCGCGGGGTTGCCGATGCTTTCGCAGTAGACCAGCTTGGTGTTGTCGTCGATCAGTTCGGCGATGGCTTGGGCGGAGTCGTCGCGGGCGAAGCGCACGTCGACGCCAAAGCTTGGCAGCAGGTGGGCGAACAAGGTGTAGGTGCCGCCGTAAAGCTGGGGCGTGGTGACGATATTGTCACCGGCACGGGTGAGGGTCTGGATTGCATAGTGGATCGCCGCGCTACCGGCCGATACGGCCAGGGCGGCGATACCGCCTTCAAGGGCGGCAATGCGCTGCTCCAGCACGTCGTTGGTGGGGTTCATGATGCGTGTGTAGATGTTGCCGGGCACGTCCAGGTTGAACAGGTCGGCGCCATGCTGGGCGTTATCGAACTCGAAGGCGACGTTCTGGTAGATAGGCACGGCGACAGCCTTGGTGGTCGGGTCCGACTTGAAGCCGTGGTGCAATGCAATGGTGGCGTCTTTCATGATGCGGGTTGACCTCCTTGGATTCCAGAGTTGCCCCCAAGGCGATGTGGGAGCTGGCTTGCCTGCGATGCCAGCACCGCTGGTGTACGGGTAATACCGCGGTGATGCCATCGCAGGCAAGCCAGCTCCCACAGCAGCCATAGATTGTTTTCGGCAGTGCGCCTGCCTTTGCGACATAAGCGCCGCCCGACACGCAGCCCTGCACCTTTGCTTGCGTAGAAGGTAAACTTCGCCCCCTGCGCAGGAGCAACCATGAATTATCGTCACGCCTTTCACGCCGGCAACCACGCCGATGTCTTTAAACACCTGACCTTGACCCGCCTCATCGCCCTGATGTCGCGCAAGGAGCAGCCGTTCGCCTACCTCGACACCCACGCCGGGATTGGGCTGTACGACTTGCAGGGCGACCAGGCCAACCGCACCGGCGAATACCTGGAAGGCATTGCACGCCTGTGGGGCGAGAGCGACCTGCCGCCACTCACCGCCGACTACATGCGTGTGCTGCACGAGATGAACCCGGACGGCCAGTTGCGCTACTACCCAGGCTCCCCGGAGCTGGCGCGCCGCCTCACGCGGCCCCAGGACCGCGTGTTGCTCAATGAGAAGCACCCGGAAGACGGCGTGCTGCTCAAGGACAACATGAAGGGCGATCGCCGGGTCAAAGTGCACTTGGGCGAAGGCTGGCACGTGCCGCGTGCCTTGCTGCCGGTGCCGGAAAAACGCGCGTTGATGCTGATTGATCCGCCGTTTGAGCAGCTCGATGAAATGCAGCGCTGCGCGGCATCCCTCAAGGAAGCGGTCGGCCGCATGCGCCAGACCGTCGCGGCGATCTGGTACCCGGTGAAAGACCAGCGCATGCTGCGGCGCTTCTACCAGGACCTGGCCGGCACCGGCGCGCCGAAGTTGCTGCGTGTGGAATTGCTGGTGCATCCGCTGGACACGCCCAACACCCTGACCGGCTCGGGCCTGGCGATTGCCAACCCGCCGTGGGGGCTGGAGGAGGAGTTGCGTGAGCTGCTGCCGTGGCTGTCCAAAAAACTTGGCCAGACCCAGGGTGGGTGGCAGATGGATTGGCTCATCGCTGAGTAATCAGAAGGCTGATCGTTCCCACGCTCTGCGTGGGAATGCATCTTGTGACGCTCCGCGTCACGCCTCAAGAGCGGACGCAGAGCGTCCCTGTCGGCATTCCCACGCGGAGCGTGGGAACGATCATCATCGGTGTTGCCCTTAGATAGGGCAGGTCACGCCGGTACCGCCGATGCCGCAATAGCCTTGCGGATTCTTCGCCAGGTACTGCTGGTGGTACGCCTCGGCGAAATACACCGTCGGGGCTTCTTCGATTTCCGTGGTGATCACACCCAGGCCCGCCTTGGACAATTGAGCCTGATAGGCATCGGCGCTGGCCTTGGCTGCCTCCAAATGCTCGGGTTTCACCGCGTAGATCACCGAGCGATATTGGGTGCCGATGTCGTTGCCCTGGCGCATGCCCTGGGTGGGGTTGTGCAATTCCCAGAACATTTTCAGCAGTTCTTCATAGCTGATCTTGTCCTGGTCAAATACAACCAGTACCACTTCGCTGTGGCCGGTCAGGCCCGAGCAGACTTCTTCGTACGTCGGGTTCGGCGTGTAACCGCCGGCGTAACCGACCACGGTGCTGACCACGCCGTCGCGCTGCCAGAACCGTCGTTCGGCACCCCAGAAGCAACCGAGGCCGAAGATCGCGAACTCTACGTTGTCGACAAAGGGGCCCAGCAGCGGGTTGCCGTTGACGAAGTGAGTTTCCGGCAGGTTCATCGGCGTTTCACGGCCAGGCAAAGCTTGTTCTTGAGTCGGCAGCACGTTTTTGTTCACCAGAATTTCCGAGCGCAAGACCATGATCAGTCCTCTCAGTCAGATTGAGTTATGTATTAAGACAGACAGCCAGTGTGCCCGAGTGTTACAGCGCTGTCAGGCGATTGGCCCGCGCGGGTAGCGTTTAAGCTTTTCCAACAGCTCTGCGCCGGGGATTGGCCGGTCGAACAGGTAGCCCTGGCCGACATCGCAGCGGTGGCGGCGCAGGAACGCCAGCTGTTCGGCCGTCTCGATGCCCTCGGCCACTACCTTGAGCTTGAGGTTGTGGGCCATGGCGATAACCGCCGAGGTGATTTCCATGTCGTCCTGGTTGTCCGGGATTTCATGGATAAAGCTGCGATCGATTTTGATGATGTCGATGGGGAATTTTTTCAGGTAGCTCAGCGACGAGTAGCCGGTGCCGAAGTCGTCCATGGCCAGGGTCAGGCCGAAGCTCTTGAGCTGGTCCAGTTGCAGGCGCGTGTCTTCGGTGGCTTCCAGCAGCAAGCCCTCGGTCAGCTCCAGCTCCAGCAGGTTGGCCGGCAGTTGTTCTTCCTTGAGGATGGTGGCGATCGACGCCACCAGGTCCGGGTCGGAGAACTGCTTGGGCGACAGGTTGATCGCCACCTGCAGATTACCCATGCCGCCTGCGCTCAATTGTTTGCTCATGCGGCAGGCCTGGCGCGCGATCCATTTGCCGATGGGGATGATCAAACCGGTTTCTTCGGCCACGCTGATGAACTGGTCGGGGCGGATCATGCCCTTTTCCGGGTGGTTCCAGCGCAACAGCGCTTCCATGCCCAGCAAGCGGCCGCTGCGCAGGCACAGCTTGGGCTGGTAGAACACGTCCAGCTCGTTTTGGGTCAGGGCGCGGCGCAGGTTGTTTTCCACGAACAGCTTGTAGCTGGCTTCGGCGTTCAGCGCCTCAGTGAAGACTTGCACCTGATGCTTGCCGTTGGCCTTGGCCTTGTGCAGCGCCAAACCGGCGTTACGCATCAGGGTTTGCGGGTCGCGGCCGTGCAGCGGCGCGCAGGCCAGGCCCACGGAGCCGGTGACGCTGATCAACTGATTGTCGACAAACATCGGCTTGTCGAGGGTGGTCAGCAATTGGCTGGCCACCTGTTGGCCGGTTTCAAGGTCAGTGTCGTCCAGCAATACCGCAAACTCGTTACTGGCAAAACGCGCCAGGCTGCCGCCGGCACTCAGGCTGTTGCGCAGGCGCCGGGCCAGGCTGATCAGCAGCTTGTCGCCGGTCTGGTGGCCGAGGCTGTCGTTGATGCGCTTGAAGTTGTCGATGTCCACCAGCAGCAGGCTGATAGGGGTGTCGCTGTCGCGGGCGAAGCGTTCATCAAGGTTGCGGATAAACGCCGGGCGGTTGCCCAGGTTGGTCAGGTTGTCGGTGTAGGCCAGGCGCTCGATACGCTGCTGCGCGAGCTTGGTCTGGGTGATGTCTTCGTAGATGCCGATGTAGTGGGTCAACTCACGGTTGTCGCCATACACCTTGGAGATCGACAGCTGGCCCCAATAGGGTTCCAGGTTTTTGCGCCGGCTCTTGAATTCGCCTTGCCAGCTGTTGCTCTTGGCCAGGCTCGAGGGTGCGTCGAACAGCAGTTCGCTGAGGTTTTCCAGGGCCGGCAACTGCGCCAGGCGGTGGCCGTGGACTTCTTCGGCGCTGTACTGGGTGATCGCGGTAAAGCTTGGGTTGACGTACTCCACCACGCCGTCGCAATTGACCAGCAGAAAGGCGTTGGCGCTTTGCTCAACTGCGCGTTGGAACAGGTGCAAGGCGCTGGTGGCGGTGCGGCGGTTGTGGTTGTTGATCACTTGCGCGAACTGGTCCGCCAACTCGCCGGCAAAGGCGATCTCGTCCGACTGCCAGGCACGCGAGCTGCCACATTGCTCCAGGCACAACACGCCAACGACCTGGCCATCCACGCGGATGCTGGCGTCGAGCATGGCGTGGACGTCCTTGGCGCGCAGGCTCTTGGCCATCTCCCGGGTGCGCGGGTCGCGCATCGCGTGGGTGGCGTCGATGGCGCGGCTCGAATGCAGGGCTTCCAGGTAGTCCGGGAAGCCGCTGGCGTCGATCGCTTCGGGCAAGTGGTACTGCTGGTCGTCGCGGTGGTAGGCCGAGATCGGCACCAGGCGCTGGCCTTCGAGGTTCCAGATGCTGGCGCAGTCGATCTGGTAGATATCGCAGGCACTGCGGGTAATCAGCTCGGCGGCTTCTTGCAGCGAATTCGGTGTGGTGTAGCGCTGGCGCGCCAGCAGCAGGATCAGCTCCTGTTGGGCGCGTACCCGTTCAAGGTGTTGCAGTTGTTCCTGCTGGGCACGCTGGTTGAGTTCCAGGGCGATCTGCAGGCGGCTGTTCTGGTTTTCCAGGTCGGCGGTCGGGGCTGTCATCGGGATTTCGCTGAACAGGCCGTCGACCACCATCAGGTAGCCGCGCAACAGGTGGCGATTGTGCTGCTTATACGCCTCACCCATCTCCAGCAGGCTCAAGGGCCCATCGTTGGTGTGCAGGGTGTAGCGCACCAGGTAATGCGGGCTATGGGCCAGTTGCTGCTGGATGGTGTCGTGCAATTGATAGCGCGCCTGGGGTTCCATCAGGCTGGCGTAAGGGGTGCCGATCAAGGCGCACAGTTCCACCGCCGGCAGGCCGAATTGGCGCTCGCAATTAGGGTCCAGGTACAACAGCGCCCAGCTTGCCTCATTAAGCCGCTCGAAACGCAGCATACCGAGGCGCGAAGGCACCGGTAATTGCGTCACTACCTCGGCCGCCATACGGGCGACATCGGGTTGGCTTTTCATGGGGGAAACTCGCTTGGGAAGATGCGCACGGCGCCGGGCTCACGCCCTCTTTACTGTCATTTGCGGCAAGGTTGCATCATGCAGCACGCACTGACAAGAGAGGATGAAGGCTAAGTGCTATAACCCTGTTATCGGCCGCGCAGGGGATTTCTGCAATCGGGGTGATGGAAGGTGTACAAACCTGTCTTGCGTGTCCAACAGGCACCCAAAAAAAGCCCCGCCAAGTGGCGGGGTTGAGGTACGAGCGTGGCGCTCGGAAATCGGTAGTGCCAGGCCTCCCCGGTGACGGGGAGGCCCGTTGAAGGCTTACAGCAGGATGGTGCGGATGTCGTTGAGCAGTTGGCTCAAGCGCTGCGTGAAGCGGGCAGCAGCCGCGCCGTTGATCACACGGTGATCGTAGGACAACGACAGCGGCAGCATCAGCTTCGGCTGGAACGCTTTACCGTCCCACACAGGCTGGATAGTGGCCTTGGACACACCCAGGATCGCCACTTCCGGCGCGTTGACGATTGGCGTGAAGCCAGTGCCGCCAATGTGACCGAGGCTGGAGATGGTGAAGCACGCGCCTTGCATGTCGTCGGCGGTGAGCTTCTTGTCGCGGGCCTTGGCAGCCAGCGCAGCAGCTTCAGCGGCGAGTTGCAGCAAGCTCTTCTGATCAACGTTCTTGATCACAGGAACCAGCAGGCCGTCCGGGGTATCCACCGCGAAACCTACGTTCACGTACTTCTTGCGGATGATCGCCTTGCCGCTTGGTGCCAGCGAACTGTTGAAGTCCGGCAGCTCCTTGAGCAGGTGCGCGCAGGCCTTGAGCAGCAGTGGCAGCACGGTCAGTTTCACGCCGGCTTTTTCCGCCACGGCTTTCTGCGCAACGCGGAAAGCTTCCAGGTCGGTGATATCGGCCTGGTCGAACTGAGTCACGTGCGGGATGTTCAGCCAGCTGCGGTGCAGGCTCGACGCGCCGATTTGCATCAGGCGGGTCATCGGCACTTCTTCGGTTTCGCCGAAGCGGCTGAAGTCCACGACCGGGATCGGTGGAATGCCCGAGCCGCCCGTAGCAGCGCCGGCAGCCGGAGCTTCCTTGGCTTTCTGCATCATGGCTTTGACGTAAACCTGCACGTCTTCCTTCAGCACGCGACCGTGCGGGCCAGTGGCCGATACAGCGTTGAGCTCTACGCCGAACTCACGGGCCAGTTGACGCACGGCAGGGCCGGCGTGAACCTTGGCACCGCTTGGCGCAGGTGCGGCAGCAGCCGGAGCCGGTGCGGCCTCGGCTTTTGCAGCAGGTGCGGCAGGTGCAGCAGCGGCCGGAGCAGCTTCAGCCTTGGCAGCCGGAGCAGCAGCCGGTGCTGGCGCAGCAGCAGGTGCAGCGCCTTGTACTTTGAGCTTGAGGATGAAATCGCCAGTGCCGACTTCGTCTTCCAGCTTGACCGCGATGCTTTCCACCACGCCGGCGGCCGGCGATGGGATTTCCATGGAGGCCTTGTCGGACTCCAGGGTGATCAGCGACTGGTCGGCTTCGACGGTGTCGCCGACTTTTACCAGCAGCTCAATGATCTTGGCCTTGCCCGACGAACCGATGTCCGGAACATGAATGTCCTGAACGGTGGCGGCAGCCGGGGCAGCAGCCGGAGCCGCAGGGGCCTCGGCAGCGGCAGCAGGTTTTTCAGCAGCAGGTGCGGGTGCAGCAGCGGCAGCCGGGGCTGGCGCAGGGGCCGCATCAGCGGCGCCTTCGATTTCCAGTTCCAGCAGTTCGTCGCCTTCTTTCAGACGGTCGCCCAGCTTCACTTTCAGGCTCTTGACCACGCCGGCCTTGGGAGCAGGGATTTCCATGCTCGCCTTGTCCGACTCCAGGGTCAGGATGCTCTGGTCGGCTTCGACGGTGTCGCCGACCTTCACAAACAGCTCGATTACTTCACCTTCACCGCTGCCGATGTCAGGTACGCGAATGAGTTCGCTCACAAAAAATCTCCTCAGCAGTCCAGTGGGTTGCGTTTTTCCGGGTTGATCCCGAACTTGACGATAGCGTCAGCCACCACCTTGGGTTCGATCTCACCACGGTCAGCCAAGGCTTCCAGGGCTGCCAACACCACGAAGTGACGGTCAACTTCGAAGAAGTGACGCAGCTTCTTGCGGCTGTCACTGCGGCCGAAACCGTCGGTGCCCAGGACTTTGAATTCCTTGGACGGGACCCACTGGCGAATCTGTTCAGCAAACAGCTTCATGTAGTCGGTAGAGGCAATGACTGGACCTTTACGGCCGGCCAGGCACTCTTCGACGTAGCTCAGCGCAGGCTTCTGACCTGGGTGCAGGCGGTTGTTGCGCTCCACCGCCAGGCCGTCGCGACGCAGTTCGTTGAAGCTGGTAACGCTCCACACGTCGGCGCCAACGTTGAACTCTTCACGCAGGATCTTCGCCGCTTCACGCACTTCACGCAGGATGGTGCCGGAGCCCATCAGTTGCACGTGGTGCGCCGCTTCCTTGGTGTCTTCTTCGAGCAGGTACATGCCCTTGATGATGCCTTCCTCAACACCGGCCGGCATGGCAGGTTGCTGGTAGGACTCGTTCATCACGGTGATGTAGTAGAAAACGTCCTGCTGCTGTTCGGTCATCTTCTTCATGCCGTCCTGGATGATCACCGCCAGCTCATAGCCGTAGGTTGGATCAAAGGTGCGGCAGTTCGGGATGGTGGCAGCCAGGATGTGGCTGTGACCGTCTTCGTGTTGCAGGCCTTCGCCGTTCAGCGTGGTGCGGCCGGCGGTGCCGCCGATCAGGAAGCCACGGGTACGGCTGTCGCCTGCTGCCCACGCCAGGTCGCCGATACGCTGGAAGCCGAACATCGAGTAGAAGATGTAGAACGGCAGCATCGGCTGATTGTGGCTGGAATACGAAGTACCGGCAGCGATGAAGGAGCTCATGGCGCCCGCTTCGTTGATGCCTTCTTCGAGGATCTGGCCCTTCTTGTCTTCCTTGTAGAACATCACCTGGTCTTTATCGACTGGCTCGTAGAGCTGGCCGACGGAGGAGTAGATGCCCAACTGACGGAACATGCCTTCCATACCGAAGGTACGGGCTTCGTCCGGGATGATCGGGACGATACGCGAACCGATTTCCTTGTCCTTGACCAACTGCGCCAGGATGCGCACGAACGCCATGGTGGTGGAGATTTCACGGTCGCCCGAGCCGTCCAGGATAGCCTTGAGGGTATCGAGTGGCGGTGTAGGAATGTCGAAGGACTTGGCGCGGCGCTGTGGCACGAAACCGCCCAGTGCAGTGCGACGCTCGCTGAGGTAGCGGGCTTCGGCGCTGTTTGGCTCCGGCTTGAAGAACGGCAGGTTCTCCAGCTCTTCGTCCTTGACCGGGATGTCGAAACGATCGCGGAACAGCTTCAGGCTTTCAACATCAACTTTCTTGGTGTTGTGCGCGGTGTTCTTCGCTTCGCCGGCACCGGTGCCATAACCCTTGATGGTCTTGGCCAGGATGACGGTCGGTTGTTCTTTGTGGTTGACCGCTTCGTGGTACGCCGCGTAGACCTTGTACGGGTCGTGGCCGCCACGGTTGAGCTTCCAGATCTCGTCGTCGGACAGGTCTGCAACCATTGCCTTGAGTTCAGGCGTGTTGAAGAAGTGTTCACGCACGAACGCGCCGTCTTTGGCTTTGTAGTTCTGGTACTCGCCGTCGATGACTTCGTCCATGCGACGTTGCAGGATACCGTCGACGTCTTTGGCCAGCAGTGGGTCCCAGAAACGGCCCCAGATGACTTTGGTCACGTTCCACTGAGCACCGCGGAACACGCCTTCGAGTTCCTGGATGATCTTGCCGTTGCCGCGAACCGGGCCGTCGAGGCGCTGCAGGTTGCAGTTGATGACGAAGATCAGGTTGTCGAGCTTCTCGCGGCCGGCCAGGGAGATGGCGCCCAGGGATTCCGGCTCGTCACACTCGCCGTCGCCCAGGAAGCACCAGACTTTTTGCTTGCCTTCAGGGATGAAACCACGGGCTTCCAGGTACTTCATGAAACGTGCCTGGTAGATCGCCTGGATCGGGCCAAGGCCCATGGATACCGTCGGGAACTGCCAGAAATCAGGCATCAGCCAAGGGTGCGGGTACGACGACAGGCCGTTACCGTCCACTTCCTGGCGGAAGTTGTTCATGTGTTCTTCGGTGATGCGGCCTTCCATGAACGCACGGGCGTAGACGCCTGGCGAGGTGTGGCCCTGGAAGTAGATCAGGTCGCCGCCGTGTTCGTCGGTCGGGGCCTGGAAGAAGTAGTTGAAGCCGATGTCATACAGGGTTGCGCTGGAAGCGAAGCTGGAGATGTGACCGCCCAGGTCAGAATCTTTCAAGTTCGTGCGCATTACCATCGCCATGGCGTTCCAACGTACCAGCGAGCGAATGCGGCGTTCCATGAACAGGTCGCCAGGCATGCGTGCTTCGTGGGTAACGGGGATGGTGTTGCGGTATGGCGTGGTGATGGCGTAAGGCAATTGCGAGCCGCTGCGGGTCGCGAGTTCGCCCATACGGGTCATCAAATAATGAGCACGGTCTTCGCCTTCTTTGTCGAGAACCGATTCCAGGGCGTCCAGCCATTCCTGGGTTTCGACGGGATCGAGGTCTTGCATGGCTTGCTCCAGGGCGGAAAGGCTACCAGAATCGGTTGCCTGAAGTTTGCGACTGGCCTTGTGGGCAGACGACATAAATTCTTGGATGGCCGAAGGTTGCTTCGGCGTCCTGTAGTTTTACTACAAATCGTCGGCCATTTCAGCCTTTCGAATGTATATACGAGTAGTAAAACTACACAAGACTGAGCGTATGGCTCGGTCTGGCTGGTGAGCATAATCGTTATTGTTGATCATTTGCGAACAAGAAAAGGTGAAAGTTTGATGTTGGCTGCCAAGATGAAATTAATTTCAGCTATTTCTAACCTTTGTTCGACAGTCCTTCACCAAGCGTGGTTCTTGCCTTCACAACCACACGCCTTTTGCGCGCCGATCAAGGATAGACCATGAGCCTTCCAACGCTGGCCGAACTACCGGCCATTCTCTTGCCTTTTGCCCAGCGGGCCGAACAGTCATTTCGTGACGCAGTGGCCGCGCTGGACGCCGATCATGGACTTTCTGCGTGGACGCCGCAACGGTGGGCCGACTTTGCCCGGGTGTGCGCCGCCAGTGATTTCGTCATTGAACAGAGCCTTCGTGACCCTTTGATGTTGCTTGAACTGGTGGCCTGGGGCGAGCTGGACCGCGGCTTTGCGCCCGGTGAGCTGTGCAGCCAGATCGCCGGTGCCGTGCAACAGGCCGAAACAGAAGATGAGTTGGGCCGCGTGCTGCGCCGCCAGCGCACGCGCCAGCAAGTGCGCATTATCTGGCGCGACCTGACCCGACAGGCGGACCTGGTGCAAACCTGTCGCGACCTCTCCGACATGGCCGACGCCAGCATCGACCAGGCGTATCAGTGGCTGTACCAGCGCCACTGCGTGCAGTTCGGCACACCCACCGGCCGGCGCAGCGGCGAAGCCCAGCACATGGTCATCCTCGGCATGGGCAAGCTCGGCGCGGTGGAGTTGAACCTGTCGTCGGACATCGACCTGATCTTCGCCTACCCCGAAGGCGGCGAAACGGTCGGCGTGAAGCGCGCCTTGGACAACCAGGAGTTTTTCATTCGCCTTGGTCAAAAATTGATCAAGGCGCTCGATCCGATGACGGTCGATGGGTTTGTGTTCCGTGTCGACATGCGCCTGCGCCCCTACGGTTCGGCTGGTGCGCTGGTGCTCAGCTTCAATGCGCTGGAGCAGTACTACCAGGATCAAGGCCGCGACTGGGAACGCTACGCCATGATCAAGGCGCGCGTGGTGGCCGGCGATCAAGTGGCCGGTGCGCAATTGCTGGATATGCTGCGCCCGTTCGTTTACCGCCGTTACCTGGATTTTTCCGCGATTGAAGCGCTGCGCACCATGAAGCAGTTGATCCAGCAGGAAGTGCGGCGCAAGGGCATGGCCGAGAATATCAAGCTGGGCTCGGGCGGCATTCGCGAGGTGGAATTTATCGCCCAGGCGTTCCAGTTGATCCACGGTGGCCGCGACCTGAGCCTGCAGCAGCGGCCGCTGCTGATGGTGCTCGGCACGCTTGAAGGCCAGGGCTACTTGCCGCCTGCAGTGATCGCCGAACTGCGCAATGGCTATGAATTCCTGCGTTATACCGAACACGCGATCCAGGCGATTGCCGACCGTCAGACGCAAATGCTGCCGGACAGCCCGGAAGATCAGGCGCGCATCGCCTTTATGCTGGGCTTTGCCGATTGGGCCGCGTTCCATGAGCGACTGATGTATTGGCGTGGCCGTGTGGACTGGCACTTCCGTCAGGTGATCGCTGATCCGGACGAAGAGGAAGGCGCAGAAAGCGAGCTGGTGGTGGGTGGGGAGTGGTTGCCGTTGTGGGAAGAGTCCCAGGACGAAGACGCCGCGTGTCGCCAACTGGCCGAAGGCGGTTTTACCGACGCGCCCAAAGCCCTCAAAGCCCTGGCGGGCCTGCGTGGCAGCCCGCAGTTGCGCGCCATGCAGCGCCTTGGTCGCGAGCGGCTCGACGCCTTTATCCCGCGCCTGCTGGCCCAGGCGGTCGAACACGCCAACCCGGATCTGGTGCTCGAACGCGTGCTGCCGCTGGTGGAGGCCGTGGCGCGACGCTCTGCCTATCTGGTACTGCTGACCGAAAACCCCGACGCCCTGCGCCGCTTGTTGACGCTGTGCGCCGCCAGCCCCTGGATTGCCGAGCAAATCACGCGCTTCCCGCTGCTGCTCGACGAATTGCTCAACGAAGGCCGCCTGTTCAAACCACCGTTGGCGCCGGAACTCGCCGCTGAGCTGCGTGAGCGCCTCACACGCATCCCCGAAGATGACCTTGAGCAACAGATGGAGGCCTTGCGTCACTTCAAACTGGCCCACCGCCTGCGTGTCGCCGCCTCGGAAATTGCCGGCAGCCTGCCGTTGATGAAGGTCAGCGACTATTTGACCTGGCTCGCCGAAGCCATCCTCGAGCAAGTGCTGGCCCTGGCCTGGCGCCAGACGGTTGCCCGCCATGGTTCTCCGCAGCGGGTGGACGGCAGCCTGTGCGACCCCGGGTTCATTATTGTGGGTTATGGCAAGGTCGGCGGTATCGAGTTGGGGCATGGCTCGGACCTGGATCTGGTGTTCGTCCACGACGGCGACCCGCAGGCCGAAACCGACGGCGCCAAGCCCATCGACGGCGCGCAGTTCTTTACGCGCCTGGGCCAGCGCATCATTCACCTGCTCACCACCCAGACCAACTCCGGGCAGCTGTATGAAGTGGACATGCGCCTGCGACCTTCCGGCGCCTCCGGTTTGCTGGTCAGCTCGCTTGGGGCGTTTGAGCGCTACCAGGAGAATGAAGCCTGGACCTGGGAACATCAGGCCCTGATCCGCGCGCGGGTGCTGGTGGGCAGCCAGGATGTGGGCCACGCGTTTGAGCAGGTACGCGCTAAAGTGCTGGGGCGTGAACGTGACTTGGCGAAGCTGCGCCAGGAGGTCAGCGAGATGCGCGCCAAGATGCGCGACAACCTGGGCACCAAGGCGACGGCTGCCGGGACGGGGGCGAATGCCTTCGAGCCGACGACCGTGTTCGACCTCAAGCAAGACGCCGGAGGTATCGTCGATATTGAATTTATGGTGCAATACGCGGCTTTGGCGTGGTCTGCGCAACATCCATCGTTGCTGCGCTATACCGACAATATCCGCATTCTGGAAGGCTTGGAGCAGGTCGGGCTGATGCCCGCCGCCGATGCCCATCTGTTGCGTGAGGTGTATAAGGCCTACCGTTCCGCCGCGCACCGCCAGGCCTTGCAAAACGAGGCCGGCACGGTAGCCGGGGATCAGTTCGCCGACGAACGGCGCCAGGTGATGCGAATCTGGAATGAACTGGGGTTAAGCTGATTAATTAAGTGGCTCCAATTTAATCTGGAAATCGGCTTTATGTGGGAGCCGGGCTTGCCCGCGATGCAGGCGCCTCGGTACTTCAGCCATACCGAAGCGATGCCATCGCAGGCAAGCCAGCTCCCACAAAAAGCGCGATCTACAATCATTGTCGATGCGGGGAGGCATAAGCCTCCCCGCATCGTTTGTGGAAACTACATGAATATTCTGATCGTTGGGCCTAGTTGGGTCGGTGACATGGTGATGGCGCAGACACTGTTTCAGTGCCTCAAGCAACGTCATCCCGACTGCCAAATCGACGTGCTCGCCCCTGAGTGGAGCCGGCCGATCCTCGAGCGCATGCCCGAAGTGCGCACGGCCTTGAGCTTCCCGCTCGGCCATGGCGCCCTCGAATTGGCGACGCGCCGGCGCATCGGCAAATCCATGGTCGGCCAGTACGACCAGGCGATTTTGCTGCCCAACTCGCTCAAATCGGCGTTGGTGCCGTACTTTGCCGGCATCCCTGAACGTACCGGCTGGCGTGGCGAGTTTCGCTACGTGTTGCTCAATGACGTGCGCACCCTCGACAAGGCGCGCTACCCGCTGATGATCGAACGTTTCATGGCGCTGGCCTACGAGCCCGGCGCCGAGTTGCCCACGCCGTACCCGCGCCCGAGCCTGCAGATCGATCCGGTGAGCCGTGACGCGGCGCTGGCCAAGTTCGGCCTGGCGCTTGACCGTCCCGTGCTGGCGCTGTGCCCCGGCGCCGAGTTTGGCGAGTCCAAGCGCTGGCCGTCGGAGCATTACGCCAAAGTCGCCGAGATGAAGATTCGCGAAGGCTGGCAGGTGTGGCTGTTTGGTTCGAAGAAGGATCACCCGGTCGGCGAAGACATTCGCCAGCGCCTGATCCCCGGTCTGCGTGAAGAAGCGGTGAACCTCAGCGGTGACACGTCGCTGGCCGAGGCTATCGATTTACTCTCCTGCGCCGATTCGGTGGTGTCCAACGACTCCGGCCTGATGCACGTAGCCGCCGCGCTGAATCGCCCCTTGGTGGCGGTATATGGCTCGACGTCGCCCGGTTTTACCCCGCCTTTGGCCGACAAGGTTGAAGTGGTGCGCCTGGGCCTGGAGTGCAGCCCGTGCTTTGAGCGTACCTGCCGGTTTGGCCATTACAACTGCATGCGTCAGTTGCTGCCGCAGCCGGTGAATGAAGCCTTGCAGCGGTTGCAGGGCTCTGCGGTCGAGGTTCGCTAGTTTGCGCGTATTGGTAGTCAAGACCTCATCCCTGGGCGATGTGATCCACGCCTTGCCGGCACTGACCGACGCGGCGCGGGCGATCCCTGGCATCCGCTTTGACTGGGTGGTGGAAGAAGGCTTTGCCGAGATTCCCACCTGGCACCCGGCCGTGGACAAAGTGATTCCGGTGGCGATTCGCCGCTGGCGCAAGAACATCTGGCGAACCCTCAAGAGCGGTGAATGGCGGCGCTTCAAACAGAGCGTGCAGTCGACCAAATACGATTTGGTGATCGATGCCCAAGGGCTGCTCAAAAGCGCCTGGCTGACGCGCTATGTGCGCGCGCCGGTGGCCGGTTTTGATAAAAACTCTGCCCGTGAGCCGATGGCTGCACGTTTCTACTCGCGCCGGCTGGCCGTGGCCCGTGGGCAGCACGCGGTAGAACGCTTGCGCCAGCTGTTCGCCGTGGCGCTGGGTTATGACTTGCCCAAAGGCCTGGGCGATTACGGCCTGAGTGTCGACAAGCTGCTCGGCCTGCCGCCGAAAAAACCCTTTGTGTTGCTGCTGCACGGCACCACCTGGGACACCAAGCACTGGCCCGAAGCCTACTGGCGTGAGCTGGCCGAACGCATGGGCCGCCTGGGCGTGGACGTGAAATTGCCATGGGGCAATGCCGCCGAAAAAGCTCGCGCCGAGCGTTTGGCCCAGGGCCTGCAAAACGCCGAAGTGCTGCCCAAACTCAACCTGGCCGGCGTTGCCCGTGTGCTCGCCGGTGCCCGCGCCTGTGTGGCGGTGGACACGGGCCTGGGTCATTTGGCTGCAGCGTTGGATGTGCCGACCATCTCCCTGTTCGGCCCCACCAACCCGGGCCTGACCGGCGCCTACGGCAAGGGCCAGATTCACCTGGCCAGCGACTTCCCGTGCGCGCCGTGCCTGCAAAAAACCTGTACCTATCAACCGACGGCCGACGACCTGCGTCGGTTCGACATCAAGCGCGAGTCGCCCCTGTGCTTCACGCGCTTGAACCCTGAGCGTGTGGCAAGCCGACTGAGCACGTTGTTATTGGCTGAGGAGCTGCACTGATGCAACTGGCTTTTGTTTTGTACAAATATTTCCCCTTCGGTGGCCTGCAGCGCGACTTCATGCGCATCGCCCTGGAGTGCCAGCAGCGCGGCCATAAAATTCGGGTCTACACGCTGATCTGGGAGGGCGACATTCCCCCCGGTTTCGAAGTGCTGGTGGCGCCGGTCAAGGCGTTCTTCAACCACCGGCGCAACGAGAAACTGTTGGCCTGGATGGAAGCCGACCTGGCCAAGCGCCCGGTGGACCGTTTGATCGGCTTCAACAAAATGCCCGGCCTGGACGTGTACTACGCCGCCGATGGCTGCTTTGAAGACAAGGCGCAAAACCTGCGTCACTCGCTGTACAAGAGCTTTGGCCGTTACAAGCACTTTGCCGAGTACGAACGTGCGGTGTTCGCCAAGGACGCCAAGACCGAAGTGTTGATGATCTCCGAAGTGCAGCAACCGCTGTTCATCAAGCATTACGACACGCCGCTGGAGCGCTTCCACCTGCTGCCGCCGGGCATTGCCCAGGACCGCCGCGCGCCGCCGAATGCGGCCGAAATCCGCGAAGGTTTCCGCAAGGAATTCAACCTGCGCGACGACGAGTTGCTGCTGGTGCAAATCGGTTCCGGCTTCAAGACCAAAGGCGTCGACCGCAGCCTCAAGGCCGTGGCCGCTTTGCCTGCCGAACTTAAAAAACGCACGCGCCTGTTTGTAATCGGCCAGGACGACCCCAAAGTATTCCAGTTGCAGAGCGCCACGTTGGGGCTGGGCGATAACGTGCAGTTCCTCAAGGGCCGCAGCGATATCCCGCGTTTCCTGCTGGGCGCCGACCTGTTGATTCACCCGGCGTACAACGAAAATACCGGTACCGTGTTGCTCGAAGCCCTGGTGGCCGGGTTGCCGGTGCTGGTCTCGGCGGTGTGTGGTTATGCCCACTACATTGCCGAAGCCGACAGCGGGCTGGTGCTGGATGAGCCGTTTGAACAAGCGCAGCTCAACCAGTACCTCACGCACATGCTTACCGACACTGCACAGCGCGCGGCCTGGGGCCGCAATGGGTTGGCCTTCGCCGAGACGGCCGACCTCTACAGCATGCCGCAGCACGCGGCAGATGTGATTCTGGCGGAGCCGAAACGATGAAGTTGATTCTTGCCGAACCGTTCAAGACGTTATGGGCCGGGCGTGATGCCTTCGCCGAAGTCGAGAAACTGCAAGGCCAGGTATTTCGTGAACTGGCGGCGCGTCGCACCTTGCGTACCGAGGTGGAGGGCCGCCCGTATTTTGTGAAAATCCACCGTGGCATCGGTTGGGGCGAGATCTTCAAGAACCTGATCACCGCCAAGTTGCCGGTGCTGGGTGCCGGCCTGGAATGGTCGGCCATCCACCGCCTGCAGGAACTCGGCGTGCCGACCATGACCGGCGTGGCCTTCGGTGAAAAAGGCAGCAACCCGGCGGACCAGCACTCGTTCATCATCACCGAAGAACTGGCCCCGACCATCAGCCTGGAAGACCTGACCGTCAACTGGGTGGCCGAGCCGCCGGCACCGGCATTGCGCCATGCGCTCACCGCTGAACTGGCGCGCATGGTCGGCGACATGCACCGTGGCGGCGTCAATCACCGCGACTGCTACCTGTGCCACTTCCTGCTGGATACGTCGCGGCCGATCGATGCGCGCACCATCAAGCTGTCGGTGATCGACCTGCACCGTGCCCAATTGCGCGCCCATCTGCCGCTGCGCTGGCGCGACAAGGACTTGTCCGCGCTGTACTACTCGGCGCTGGACATCGGCCTGACTCAGCGCGACAAGTTGCGCTTCCTCAAAGGCTACTTCCGCCAGCCGCTGCGCCAGATCCTGGCCGAGCAGTCGGCGTCCCTGAGCCTGTTGCAGCGCAAGGCCGACAAGCTGTATGCGCGCAAGCAACGCCTGGGGGATGCGATCTGATGGCGGGTTGGAACCTGGAACCTGCTTACGCCGCCCTGGCGGATGACTTTGGTAGCCTGGAGGCGGTGTTTGCCTTGCAGGGTGAGCGACTGACGCGCGACCCCTTGTCGGAAGTGATTCGGGTGGAGCGTGGCGGGGTCAATTACTACGTCAAACGCTACGTCGGCGCCGGCAAGGGCCTGCGCCGTTACCTGGGCAAACCTCGGGTGAAGTCCGAATGGCAGAACCTCAAGCGCTTCGCCAAGTGGGGGATTCCCACCGCCGATGTGGTGGCCTGGGGCCTGGAGCGCAAGGGTTTGGCCTATGCGCGCGGGGCGATGATTACCCGCGAGTTGCCCAAGACCGAAGACCTGTCGGTGCTGGCCGATCGTAACGATCCGTGCTTGAAAGACCCCACGTGGGTCAACGTGATCAGTCGTCAGTTGGCCGAATATACGCGCACGATGCACGAGCACCGTTTTACCCATAACGACTTGAAGTGGCGCAACCTGCTGGTTGACGATAACCGCACGCTGTACCTGATCGATTGCCCCAACGGCGATTTCTGGCGCGGTTTCTGGCTCAAGTACCGTATTACCAAGGACCTGGCCTGCCTGGATAAAGTCGCCAAGTATCACTTGTCGGCCACCCAGCGCCTGCGCTTCTACCTGCAATACCGCCAACGCACGCACCTGACGGCTTCGGACAAACAGCGAATCCGGCACGTGGTGAAGTTTTTCGAGGGGCGCGAATGACTGATTTTCTGGCGGCCGATGATCGCGCATTGCTTGCGCGCCACGGCCTGGCTGACTTCGATGCGCTGTGGGCCAGGCAACTGGACGCGGTGGATGAACCCAATACCAGCGACGGCGGCTGGAGCAGCGTGTTTCGCCTGGAGCTTGAAGGCCAGGGTTACTACCTCAAGCGCCAGAGCAACTACCTGACGCGCACGCTCAGCAAGCCGTTCGGCGAGCCGACCTTTGCCCGCGAGTTTCGCAATATTAGCCGCTACCGGCAGCTGGGTATTCCGGCGTTGCAGGCAGCGTTTTTCGGTGAGCGCAAGGTGGAAGGCGAGCGCCGCGCGATGTTGCTGACCCGCGCCCTGGACGGCTGGAATGACCTGGACTCATTGCTTGAGCAATGGCCGCAACTGAGCGACGCCCAGCACCGTGCGATCCTGCTGGCCTGTGGGCAGCTGGCGCGCCACCTGCACAGTGTGGGTCAGGTGCATGGCTGTTTTTACCCCAAGCATATTTTCCTGCAACCGCTCGGAGACGGTTATGCCGCGCAGTTGATCGACCTGGAGAAAACCCGCCCGCTGCTGTTCGGTCGGCGTGATCGGGTCAAGGACCTGGAGCCGTTGCTGCGCCGTGCGCCGCAGTGGTCGGATGCGCAAGTGCGGCAACTGCTGGCGGCGTATCTGGACCAGCCTGAAGACAGTGCGCTGGTGGGCGCCTGGTTCGAGCGCCTGACGGCCCGGCGCAGCCACAAGGAGAAGCGCTGATGCGCTTGTCCGAACTGAAAAAAGCCGGCCGCACGCCCGAGCTGCCGCTGACCCTCGAGCTGGCCGACGCCGCAGGCCCTGGCCAACTGCAACTGCTTAACCTGTTGCGCGTGTTGCCGGGCGAACGCTACGTGGGCGCCGCCGTCTGGCGCGGCCGTCCGGTGTTGGCCAAGTTGCTGGTAGGCAGCAAGGCCGCGCGGCATTTTCAGCGTGAACTCAGCGGCGTGCGCCTGCTGGCCGAGCAAGGCCTGACCACGCCACAGTTGCTGGCCGATGGCTTGCAGGAAGGCGAGGGCGGCTGGCTGCTGTTTGAATTTATCGAAGGTGCCCAAAGCCTCGCCGATGCCTGGCAGGCGGTCGAAGGGTTGCCGCCACTGGCGGACGAGCAAACCGCCGTACTCGCCGAGGCGTTGGGCGCGATTGCGCAGATGCACGCCAAAGGCCTGTGGCAGGAAGACCTGCACCTGGACAACCTGCTGCGCCAGGACGGCAAGCTGTACCTGATTGACGGCGCCGGAATTCGTGTTGAGGAGGCGGGCAAGCCGCTGTCGCGCAACCGGGTGCTGGAAAACCTTGGCGTGTTCTTCGCCCAGTTGCCGAAAAACCTCGAGCCGTTCACCGAAGAATTGCTGGTGTACTACCTGCTGAGCAACGGCGAACACGCCTTGCCGCTGCAAGCGCTGGAAAAACAGGTGCGCAAGGTCAGCGCCTGGCGCTTGAAAGACTTTTTGAACAAGGTCGGCCGTGAATGCACGCTGTTCAGCGTGGTGCGTGGCGCCTTTGCCTTGCGTGCGATTCGTCGCGAGGAAGAGGCGGCGATGCTGCCGGTGCTGGAACAGGCCGACGCGTTGCTCGACCAAGGCCATGTGTACAAAACCGGTGGCGCGGCCACGGTTGCCAAGGTCGAAGCGGGCGGGCGGCCGCTGGTGATCAAGCGCTATAACATCAAGGGTTTTGCCCATTGGCTCAAGCGCTTCTGGCGCCCCAGCCGGGCCTGGCATTCGTGGCGCGAGGGCAACCGCCTGGCGTTCCTGGGCATCGCCACGCCCAAGCCGCTGGCGGTGTTGGAAAAACGCTTTTTGTGGCTGCGCAGCCGGGCTTACCTGGTGACGGAATACTTGCCGGGGCCGGACATTATCGAGCGCTTTGCGCCGTATGTTGAGCAGGGCGATGCGCCCGAGAATGAACTGCTGGCCCTGGACCATTTGTTCGCCGAGCTGATCCGCGAGCGCATCAGCCATGGTGATTTCAAGGGCCATAACCTGTTCTGGGCCGAGGATCGCTGGGCGCTGATCGACCTGGACGCCATGTGTCAGCACAGCTCGGTCGCCAGCTTCGCGCCGGCGTTCGCCAAGGACCGCGCGCGGTTTATGCGGAACTGGCCCGAGAGCAGTGCGCTGTACCAACTGATCGATGCGCGTTTGCCCAAACAGATTTAACCCAAAGTCTGTGGCCGGTTGGCTGTTGTGGCGAGCAGGCTTGCCCTGCGTTGGGCTGCGCAGCGGCCCCAGTAAAGGCACTGCGATTTCTCCTGAAAACACTCAGTGCCTGGTTTTAGGGCTGCTGCGCAGCCCAACGCAGGGCAAGCCTGCTCGCCACAGGGGATATGAGCACCTTCAAAAGTAGAGTGGCGATACTCAGAACTGATATTCAGCCCCAGCCCCCGCATACCACGACCTTCCCGGCGCCGCTTCGTAGTAGCGGAAGTTGCCGTCCCCCACAATCACCGATCCCACATACTGGCGATCCAGCAAGTTATCCAGGCGCACCGTCTGGTGAAAGGTCCAGTGCTCCACCTTCTGCTCAAAGCGCGCCCGCCAGTTGAACACGCTGTAGCCCGGCGCGGCGCGTTGCTGGTTGGTGTCTTCGACGTAGACCTTGCTGCGGTACAGGCCTTCGAGGGCGGTGCTGACCCAGTCGCGGGGTTTCCAGTTCAGCTCGGCGAAGAGGGTGGTTTGCGGCACGCCGGGCAGGTAGTTGCCCTTGTCGATAGCCTTGCCGCTGTTGGTAAAGTCGCTGTCGTAGGTCGCTTGCAGGCGGGTGTAAGCGAGGGTGGTGCTCCACTGTTCGCTGAGTTGGCTTTCCAGGCCCAGCTCGAAGCCTCGGCGCAGGGTTTTACCGGCATTTTGGTAGGTGGTGCGACCGCCGCTGGATTGCTGCACGACCAACTCGTCGTCAGTCGTGATCTGGAATAGCGCAGCGTTGAGGCGCGTGTCCTGGCCAAGCTTTGCTTTCAGGCCGACTTCATACTGCTTGCTGACCGACGGCTTGAGCGCAAAGTTAAAGCCGTTGGCGCTACTCGAATACGCCGACTCCGCCTGGGTCGGGGTTTCGAAGCCTTTGCCGGCGCTCACATAGCCATGCAGGTCCGGCGTAAAGGCGTACATCACGCTGACCGAAGGCGTGTTTTTCTGGTAGGTCTTGCTGCCGCTGTCATTGCCGTCGCTGGTGAAGTGGTCGTCCACGTCCATCTTCATGCTGCTGTGGCGCAGGCCGGCTTGCAGGGTCCAGTCGCCCAGCAGCCAGTTGGCCTGCACGAACGGGTCGAGGCTGGTGGCGGTGTCGAGCTCGTCGCGGCCCAGGGCGCCCTTGACGCCGTGCACGCCATCCAGGGTGTTGGAGTAGCCTTGGCGGTCGTCCTGGCTGCGGTCGTAATCGAGGCCGGTGATCAGGGTCAACTCGCCGGGGGCGCTGGTGATGGGTTGCAGCCAATGGACCGAACCGCCGTAGAACTTGCGGTCGAACGCGACCACGCCGCCGCGAGCGTTTGCCAGGTTGGGCGCGCCACTGGCGAACGTGTCCGGAATCGACAGGTACTGAATCACACTCCTGCGCCCGGTATACGCGTTTACCTGCAACGTCGCATCACCGATATAGCGTTCGTAATTCATGCCCAATTGCTGATGATCGATGCTTTTTCGCGTGTTGTACTGCAATGCAGCCGGCGCTACCGAGCGCGGGTCGGCATTGTAGGCTTCCCAGGCTTGCCCCAGCGGATCCTGCGTGCCGTTCTGTTCCAGGCTGCTATAGATCAGCGCCAACTTGCTGTCGTCATCCGGCTGCACGTTTAGCTTGGCAAAGGTCTGGTCGCGCCGTGCGCTGCTGTGGTCGCGATAGCCATCGGTGTCCATGCGCGAAGCGTCGAGCACAAAACCTGCGCCGTTCGCCGCGCCTTCAGCGGTAAGGTGGTTTTTGCTCAGGCCGTCGCTGCCCACCAGGGTTTCGGCGCCGATGCGCGGCGGGCCTTCGCCATCGCGGGAAAACATCTGGATCACGCCGCCGGCGTTGCTGCCATACAAGGTGGCGGCCGGGCCGCGCAGCACTTCAATGCGCTCGGCGGTGTCGAGGTTGAAGGTGGCCGCCTGGCCCTGGCCGTCCGGGGTGCTGGCCGGGATGCCGTCGGCGATCAACTTGATGCCGCGCACACCAAACGCCGAGCGCGCGCCGAAGCCGCGCGAGGAAATCTGCAGGTCCTGGGCATAGTTCTGGCGGTTTTGCACCACCAGGCCCGGCACGCGGGACAAGGCCTCGGAGGCGTTGATGCCGAGCTGGCCGTCGCTGATTTGCTCATGGCTGATGCTGTCGACCGAGTACGGCAGGCCGAACGTCGGGCTGGCGCTGCGTGAGCCGGTGACCACGCTGGGGTCGAGGACCAGGGCGGTGTCTTCAGCCAGGGCGGTTTCGCACACGGCGAACAGGCCGGGCAGCAGAAGGGTAAAGCGGGCGAGGGTTTTCATCAGTCAGCCGGAATCTGTGGCGCTTAACGCTGTAAACGCGCAAAAGAGGCGAGAGTTTAACCAGTTGGTTAGTGCTGTTGCTCGGGAAATTTCCCACGAAATATTGGGACGTCGTGATCTGGGAGCTCACCGCATCCCGATGCTAGCGTGGCTGACGACTATTCGAGGGGTTGGCCATGGGCACAAAACTGGCGGCTGCACTGGGGGCGTTTTCATTGGCATTAAGTGGGTGCGGAACCGTTAACACGGTTTTTCGCGATGACCTGTCGGCGACCCGCGAGTTGCGCCAACAGAAAACCTACTGCGAGTCCATTCCCCGTGCCTATAGCGGCCTGGCGTTCAACTTTTGCCTGCTCAACGCGCCCCCGGACATCACGGGCGTACTGGTGACGGTGATACTGACGGATATGGCCGCCTCGGGTATTGTTGATACCGTGGTGCTGCCCTACACGATCTACCAGCAGGGCACGCTGGGCAATATGGGCATTTACTGGCGCCCCGGTCGCTCATAGCCACGGGGATCATCGTGCGCCAAAGCAAGGATGGCAGCATCGAGATCTACCCGTAACCCGCTTGCCGCTTGCCGCTAACAGCTTCCTGCTGCTTTTAAGTTATAATCCCGCCCTTTAGCTGTTTCTCGCTCAGGCGGGAGGCACACTTTTTTCAGGCGCAACCCGCCTGCATGCAGACTAAAAGAGGCTAGACCCCAGTGGCATTGACGATTCTTGGCCTGTCCGGCGCCCTTAGCCATGATCCTTCCGCAGCCCTGTATATCGACGGCAAGCTGATCGCGGCCGCCGAAGAAGAGCGCTTCGTACGCGACAAACATGCAAAGAACCGCATGCCCTACGAATCGGCGAAGTTCTGCCTGGAACAAGCCGGCATCAAGCCTTCCGACGTTGACGTGGTGGCGATTCCGTTCGCCCCGATCAGCCTGTTCGGCGAGGCGCGCTGGCACTACGCCAAGCGTTACTGGTACGCCCCGGACCGCGCCCTTGACGCGATCCTGATGGGCAACCGTCGCTACAAGCGCTACCGCAACAAGATCGTCTGGTGCCTGGAGCAGTTGGGCTTCGATCCGAAGAAAATCAAGATCGAACCGGTTGAACACCACCTGGCTCACGCCTCAAGCGCCTACCACTGCTCGGGTTTCCAGGAAAAAACCGCGATCCTGGGCATCGACGGCAAAGGTGAGTACGCCACCACGTTCTTCGGCTACGGCGAAAACGGCAAGATCCACAAGATCAAGGAGTTCTACGACCCGGACTCCCTAGGCGGCCTGTACGGCGCGATCACCGAGTTCCTCGGTTTCGAGATGCTCGACGGCGAGTTCAAGGTCATGGGCATGGCGCCCTATGGCGACGCCAGCAAATACGATTTCTCGCGCCTGGCCTCGTTTGAAAACGGCGAGTTGGTGATCAACACCGACTACGCCAACGTCATCGGCCTGCGCCGTTACAAAGAGAAGGGCAAGGGTTTCTACTTCTCGCCGAAACTGATCGAGTGGCTGGGGCCCAAGCGCGAAGGCGACATCGCCGACGAGCCGTACATCCACTACGCGGCCAGCATGCAGGCGCTGTTCGAAAAACTGGCCTTGCAGATGATCGACCACTACCTGGGCGACATCCTCAAGGACACCGGCAAGCTGGCGTTCGCCGGTGGTTGCGCGCTGAACGTCAAGCTGAACCAGAAGATCATTGCCCGCGATGACGTGAAAGAGCTGTTCGTGCAGCCGGCGTCCGGCGATGCCGGCACCGCAGTCGGCGCGGCCGCTTATGTGTCCCACGCCCGTGGTGTGCCGGTGGAGAAGATGGAACACGTCTACCTCGGCCCGTCCTACAGCAACGAAGACGTGATTGCCGCGTGCGCCAAGCACGAAAGCAAGCCGGTATGGCGCAAGATCGAAAACATGCCCAAGCGCATCGCCAAGATCATGGTCGACGGCAACCCCGTGGCCTGGTTCCAGGGCCGCATGGAGTTCGGCCCGCGTGCGTTGGGCGGTCGTTCGATCATCGGTTGCCCGAGCGCTACCGGCGTGGCTGACCGTATCAACCACCAGATCAAGTTCCGCGAGCGCTGGAGGCCTTTCTGCCCGTCGATGCTCGACACCGTGGCGCCACAGATGATCAAGGTCGATCACCCGGCGCCGTTCATGACCTTCACCTTTGAAGTGTCCGAAGAGTGGAAAACCCGCGTACCGGAAGTGGTCCATGAAGATGGCACCTCCCGCGCCCAGGTGCTCAAGCGCGAATACAACCCGCGTTACTACGACATGATGAAAGAGCTGGAAGTATTGACCGGCAACGGCGTGTCGTTGAACACCTCGCTCAACCGCCGTGGCGAAGCGATGATCTGCTCGCCGACCGACGCGCTGAACATGTTCTTCGGCTCTGACCTGCAGTACCTGATCATGGAAGACATCCTGGTCGTCAAAGACGGCGTGGACCCTTATGACTCGGTCGGCTGAGCGCCACGTCCTGCAGTTCTGCCACGGCTATGACGGGCCGTTCCTGGACTGCGCGCGGCAGTACGCCAGCCTGTTCGCAGGCACAGGCTATAAGGTGACCACGGTGTTTCTCACCGGGGTCGCCGACCCCGATGTGGCCGCCGGTTGCGCCTCTGATGAAGTGCTGTTCATGGAGTTCAGCTCCAAGGCCATTCGTGGCCTCAAGCTGGGCGCCATCCGTGAATTGCGCAAGATCGCCGCGTCGCGCAACTTCAGTTTCTGTATTGCCCACCGCTTCAAGCCGATCTACATCGCCTTGCTCGGTACGCGCCTGCCAGTGATCGGCGTACATCACGCTTTTGGTGATTATCAGCGCCGCAGCCGCAAGCTGTTTGCCTCGATTTTCAGCAAGCGCCTGAGCCTGCTCGGTGTATCTGACGCGGTGCGTGATGATATGCGCCGCTGCCTGCCGGCCTGGCCGGCGGCACGTATCCAGACCTTGTATAACCGCATCGATGTCCAGGCCATGCAAGCGTTGCAGGTGTCGGCCGATGAGGCGCGCGATGCCTTGGGGCTGTCGCCGGATGAGTGGGTGGTCGGCAACGTCGGCCGCCTGCACCCGGACAAGGACCAAGCCACCTTGCTCAAAGGCTTTGCCTTGGCCTTGCCGCATTTGCCGGCGCAGAGCCGGTTGGCGATCCTCGGCACCGGCCGCCTGGAGCAAGACCTTAAGTCTCTGGCGCGCGAACTGGGCATTGCCGAGCAGGTGCTGTTCCTCGGCCAGGTGCCGGATGCGCGCCGGTATTTCCGTGCATTCGACGTCTTTGCCCTGAGCTCCGACCATGAGCCGTTCGGCATGGTGCTGCTGGAGGCCATGGCCGCTGGCGTGCCGCTGCTCGCCACGTCTTGCGGCGGCGCCAAGGAAGTGGTTGAAGGCGTGGGCATCCTGTTTCCGTTTGGCGATGCCGAGCACTTGGGGCAGGGCCTTCGGCACTTGGCCGCGATGGATCGTCAGCAGCACCAGCAGTGCGCCGAGATGATGCTTGAGCGCCTGCACCAACGGTTTTCGGATCAGGCCGTGCGCGATACCTTCTGGCAGTTGCCTGCTGTCACCGAACTGACCGCGAGGGCTTGATGCTCAATCGATTCCAAGGCTTTCGCGAGCGCGGTTGGTCGGTCGTTGACGCGCCGACCTACAGCGACGCCTGGCAGCGTTTTGGTGGCAGTGTCGCCACCCATCCGCAGGTGGTCGAGCGTCTGGCCGGGCTGGCCGAAATTCCGGTGCGCTATTTGGCCTGGGAGCAAAGCGGTGAGCTTAAAGCGTGTATTGCGACCTGGGGGCGCGACCTGGCGTTGTCCAAAGACGTGCTCAAGCGCAATGGTAAAAAAGGCTTGTTCGACCTCGGCAACGCCGAGTTGATCCTGCCCGCCGCTGCCGATGCCCAGGCGCCGCTGCGCCATCGCGCGCGTTACCTGTCGGCCCTGAATGAAGGCCGCTTTGCCGGCATCAAACTCCAGGCCGAACAGTTGGCCATGGCGCGCACGCCTGAAGAACTGTCGAAAAAGTTTCGCTATAACCAGCGCCGTGAATTGCGCCTGCTGGAAGAGACGGGCGGTGTGGTGCGGCCGGTGCAGGACTTCTCCAGCGCCGAGCTGGCGGCGATCTACTGCGACCTGTTCCAGCGCCGCTGGGGCTTCGCGGCCACCGGTGCCGCGCACATGGCGCAGGTGATCGAGCTGTTGCGTGAGTGGCTGATCGGTTCGGTGATTTTCCTCAACGATGCGCCGATTGCTGTGCAATTGGTGTATCGCGTTGAAGCGCCGCAGTGGGTCAGCGTCGAATACATCAATGGCGGCGTAGACCCCGAAACCCGCGCGTTCAGCCCCGGCAGCGTGCTGAGCTTCCTCAATACGCAAAGTGCCTGGGAACAGGCGCGGGAAGTCGGCAAGCCGTTGCGCTTTTCGTTCGGCCGCGCGGACCGTGAATACAAGGACCGCTGGTGCAACCCCGTGCCGGTGTTCACCGTATGAGTGCCTCGACAAGCCGCAAGCAGGCGCTGCTCAAGCGCCATCGCCGCAATAAGCGCATCGGTCTGCTGGTCAGTCTGCTGGTGTTGATTGCGGTGGGTGTGCTGGTGGCCTGGTGGTTGCCGCTGCTGTTGGCGGTGCTGGCCTGGGTGGCCCATGAAGCCTGGTTTGCCGACCATCTGTTTTATTCGCCCAAAGACGACTATCAGTATCAATTTGCCGCCGATACCGAACAACCCCAGGTGACGCTGGACAAGGACCGGTTGGTGCTCGGCCAGGCGCTGCAGCTGGCGGGTGATGAGACCTTGATCCTCGCACTGCGGCTCAAGAGCAACCTGCTGGGGCGTTTTATCGACCCGTATGTCGCATTGCCGGGCGGCGACCGCCAGGTATTCGAACGCGGCGTCAACGGCCTGCGCTACCTCAACCTCACCGGCCAGGCACAAGCCTTGTTGGCTGGGCAGTTGCTGTTGCGTGGCCGGTTTTGCCGGGTACAGGGTGAGCCTGTGCTGTCGGTATTCCGCCAGCCGGATTTGCGTCAGCAGCGGGTGATGGTGATTGCACCGCATGCCGACGATGCCGAACTGGCTGCCTTTGGCCTGTACAGCCAGGCAGCGCAGCCCTGGATCGTGACGCTGACCGCCGGTGAGATCGAAGCCGAGCATTATCAGCACATGGGCCTGGGCAAGCCTGAAGCGGCGCGCCTCAAGGGCCGGCTGCGCGCCTGGGACAGTATTGCCGTGCCGCGCTGGGCTGGCGTGCCGCAGGAACACTGCGTTCAGCTCGGGTACTTTTGCCTGCAGTTGGCGGCGATGAAAGCCGAGCCTGCGCGCGCCATTGCGTCGCGGGAAGCCGAGTTGAGCGATATTCGCCTGTTTCGCCAATTCAATCCGTTCCCGCTGCCCGCCGATGCCGACGGCCAACCGACCTGGAACAACCTGCTGGCGGACCTGCGCGCCGTGCTGTTGAGGGCGCGACCTGAGGTCATCGTGTTGCCGCATCCGGTGATCGATCCGCACCCCGACCATATCTGCGCGCAGCAAGCCGTCCTGGAAGCCTTGCAGGGCCTGGAATGGCAGCCGACTACCTTGCTCGGCTACGCCAACCATCTGCATGACAACGACCGCTGGCCGATGGGGGATTCGGGCAATAGTGTCGCTTTGCCGCCATGCTTCGATTCCTCTTACATTTTGCAACCATATTGCCTGCCAGTATCGGAGGAGCGGCAGTGTGAAAAGGCCATGTCGCTGGGCATGATGCATGACTTGCAACCGCAGATGCCGTTCAAACGGCGGGTGCGGCGAGTCATACAGCGTCTGCTGGCTGGAAGGGCCGTCTCGCCGTGGGGTGAGAACGAGTTTTTCCGCAAGGCCATTCGGCGTCATGAACTCTTTTGGTTCATCAAGCACAAGTAACGTTAAGCAACGTGGTGGCGCGCAGCGCGCCCCAGTACCAAATGACAGTGAGTCCCCCTTGAGCAATCCGAGCCCCCGCATCCTTTTCATTATTCCTTACTTTGGCCGCTGGCCATTCTGGATGCCGTTTTTTCTCGAAAGCTGCCGCCACAACGCGGACATTGACTGGTTGCTGTTCAGCGACTGCCCGATGCCGGCCAATGTGCCTGACAATGTCCGCATCGAAAGCATCACCTTTGCCGATTACTGCGCGCTGGTTTCCCAGCGGCTGTACATCAATTTTGCGCCCCAGGCGCCGTACAAGCTGTGCGACATCAAGCCGGCGCTGGGGCATATCCACGCTGACCGCCTCAACGGTTACGATTTCTGGGCGTTTGGCGATCTGGACCTGATCTACGGCAACCTGCGCGAGTATTTCACCGCCGAGCGCCTGGCCAGTTATGACTTGTTTTCAACCCATGAGCGGCGGGTCGCCGGGCATTTGTGCCTGATGCGCAACACGGCCAGGAAGCGGCATGCGTTCATGCACATCAAGGATTGGGAGGCGCGTTTTACCGATCAGGCGCATCATGCGCTGGATGAAGGCGCCTTCAGTCGAATTTTCCTGTGGCGCAAGAATTTCCCCAAGCCGCTGTTCGAGTTGGTCGGCAAGTTAAACCCATGGCGTCGGCGCAGTGAGTTCACCGAGGCGTTCAGCACGCCCGGTGGTGTGATCAAATGGCACGACGGCAGTGATCGCTTCCCGCATCAGTGGTTCTGGAACAAGGGCCGCCTGACCAACGACAGGGATGGTGAACGGGAATTTCCGTATTTCCATTTTGTCTGCTGGAAGCGTAATCAGTGGCCGTTGCTACCGGAGCCTGACGCCGAGTACGTCCAGACGCTGGCGGCTGAAACAGCGTGGGTGGTTGATGCCACAGGTTTCCATCGAGGAGAGTTATGAGTCGGCGTTTCAAGGTCCTGCAACTGCAGCCTGACTACAATGTTAAATCCCATGACTTTGCCGACCTGGCCGAGCAGATCGTCAAGGCATTGCCTGCCGACCGCTACGAGGTCACCGCCGCGTTCCTGCGTGGCAAGCCGGCGCCTGGCGAACCGGTCAGCCGGGCGGCCAAGTCGGTCTACTTCGAGTTTTCCGACAAGTCGCTCAAGGGCTTGCGGCTGCGCGCCATGTGGCAACTGTATAAGTTCTGCCGCCGCGAACAGTTCGACGTGGTGGTGTGCAACCGCTTCAAGCCGGTCAACATGATGTTGCAGCTCAACCGTTGGTTGAAGATCCCGCTGTGCATCGGCATCTCCCATGGTTTTGGCGAGTATGACCGCCTGTACCGGCGCAAGCAGGCGCAGCGCTGGATCGACGCGCACTGGCGCTTTGTCGGGGTGTCGCCGGCGGTCAAGCAATACCTGCTGGATTGCCAGTGCGGGTTTACCGACCAGAATACCTACGCGATTACCAACGCCATCGACATCGAGCAGGCCGAAGGCTTGCAGCATTCACGCACGCGTGCGCGCGAGTTGCTGGGCATCGACCCTTCGGTGCGCTTGATCGGCGCCTTGGGCCGGCTGGTGCCGGTCAAAGGCCACACCTATTTGTTGCAGGCGTTTGCGGCGCTGAAAGATAAATACCCAACCGCGCAGTTGGCCATCATTGGCGCCGGGCGCGAAGAGGCCAATCTGGCTGCGCAAATCCGGAACCTTGGCCTGGATGGGCGCGTGCACCTGTTGGGCTTCAAGGAAAACGCGCTGCAATACGTGCGTGCCTTTGACATTTGGGCAATGCCTTCGCTCGCAGAAGGCCTGGGCCTGGCGCTGCTGGAAGGCATGAGCGGCCGCCTGCCGGTGATTGCCTCCAGCGTGCCGGCCATGTTGCCGTTGATCGAAGGTGCCGGTGGCCTGGCGGTGGAGCCGGCCAATGTGCCCCAGCTGACCGAGGCGCTGGACACTTACCTGGCGCTGCCTGACGAGGCACTCGCACAAAAAGGCGAGCAGGCCTACCAGTACCTCCAGGCGCAACACGACATTGAGGTATTCCGCCAGGAGTACCTGGAGCTGATCGATTCAGGGTTGGCTCAAGCACGCGGGAAGAATGTATGAACCAGAGTCAGCCCTTGGTCACGGTGATCATTGCGTCGTATAACCATGCGCCCTACATTGAGGAAAGTATCCTCAGTGTGTTGAACCAGACCTATCCCAACATCGAACTGCTGGTGGTCGACGATGGCTCGACAGACGACAGCGTCGAGCGCATCCGTCGCCTGCAGGAACATCATACCTTCGACTTTCGTGTGCAGCAGAACCAGGGGCTGACCAACACCCTCAATGGCGCGATTGGCCGGTCCCAGGGGCCGCTGATCGTGCCGTTCGGTTCGGACGACATCATGATGCCCGAGCGCATCGCGACCCAGGTGGCCTATATGGAGGGCAAGCCTGAGGTGGGAATCTGCGCGGGCAATATCGAGCTGATCGACTCCCACGGCGAGCTGTTCCCGGAGAAGCGCCAGCGCCGTGACGTGCCGTTTCGGCGCCTGGATTTCGACGACATGTTCCTAGAGCGCAAACCTTACCCGCCGGCGCCTACGCTGATGATCCGGCGCGAGGCGCTGGAAAAGGTCGGTGGGTTTGACCCGCAGATTCGCCTGGAAGACTTGCTGATCGAACTGAAAATTACCCACGCCGGGTACTTCATCGATGGTTTGAACGTGGTGATGGCGCGCTACCGCAAGCACGCCACCAATTCGTACAAGAATCATCGATTCATGATCGATAACATCCTGCGCACCTACGCGTTGTTCAGTGATCACCCGCTGTATGACGAGGTGCGTTACAAATTCCTCAGCTCCATGTTCCTCAAGACCTCCAACCGTAACCGTGCATTGGCGCGAGAGCTGTTGGCGCAGATCCCGTTTCGGGCCTGGAACAAGAAGACGTGGCGCGGCTTGGGTCGCCTGTATTTTTCCCCGCTGGAAAAAGACTGATACCAAGAGCAGGGCAGCACACCTCTGCTGGGTGTACTGCGATCTAAATGTGGGAGCGGGCTTGCTCGCGAATGCGGTGGATCAGTCGACATCTTCGGTGACTGACACGCCGCATTCGCGAGCAAGCCCGCTCCCACATTTGGCCCAATACAGCCTCAGGGATCAGGTCGGCTGTCAGGCCGCCGGGCGCGCGAGTGTCAGCACCTGTTCGCGGATTTTCTGCGTGGCGTGCGGCGAAGCCACCGAGGCATAGCCCTTGGCCAATTGCTCAAAGTGCGCTTCGAACAACCAATTGCGATCCTGCGCATAGCGTTGCATATGCTTGAGGTTGCGCTGGCGCAGGGTGTTGCGCAGCGCTGACGGATAGACGCGCATATCCGCCACGTCGATCAGGCCGAACTCTCCGTCTTCCAGCAGCAATACATTGCCCAGGTGCAGGGAGCGGAAGTAGACACCGCGCTCATGCAGCTGGGCCATAAACCGGCCAAACCGTTCGATCAGCGATTCGCGCAGGCTGCTGTCCAGGCTTTGCAAGGCCTGGCGCAACGTCAGGCCCGGCAGCGGCTGGTAACGCACGGCGGTGCTGCCGTCGCGCAGGCTGTACAGGTCAAGAATCGGCGGTGACACAATGCCTAGTGCCTGCAGCTGTTCGCTGTTGCAGGCAAACCGTTCCGAGTACGGATTGAATGTGCCGGAGGTGTACCAGCGTCGAGCCCTGAACAGCTTGAGGAAGCTGCCATCGCCCAGGCGCAGGACTTTAGGCCCCAGGCCATCTTCCTCGACGATATGAGCGCCTTCGCACAGGGCTTTGAATGCCTGTGGCTTGGGCGTGCTCACCACAATGCGCAGCAGGCTATGGCGCCGCTTGGCGATGCTCAGGCCGGCGATCAGAGCGAGGGGGATCCACAGCAGGAACCAGTGCTCCTTGGGCCGCGACAGGATGCCACCGCCTTCGGTGAGCCCCGCGCCAATGCCGTAGGCCAGCAGCGAGGAGGTGAGGATAAACAGCGGCTGCGCGCGTTCCTTAAGCCCTGCGTACAGCCCGCGGCCCAGCATGAAGATCCACGGGATAAAGCCGATGATGCCGACGTAATAAAGCACGCCCAAGGCAAAGCTGTGGGGTTCGCGCAGCGGTTCAAAATCGTAGTTGGCAGGTTTCACATAGAGTTCGGAGTCGTAGCTGTGGCCGAGCCATGGATGGTCTGAGATGCGTTCGAGGATGATTTGCCAGATTTCGAAGCGGAATGAGCTGCCGCGCTCGGTGATATGTTGCGGGTAAAACAGCAGCAGGCCGGCGGCCGCCAGCACCAGGGCGGCAATCATCAGCGCCGAGCGCCGGTTGCGGCTGAGCAGGCCCATCCAGAGGACGGCCATCACCAGTGCAACCAATGGCGTCCTGGAGCCGGTGGCCAGAATTGCCAGGGCCATGACCGCCAGGGCCGGTGCGCTGAGCCACAGTACGCGCAAGCGTTTGGTGGTGACGCAGAGGTACAGCCAATACACGCAGAAAAAGCCGAACAGGTGGGAACTGAGCAGCGGGTTGTCCAGGGCGCCCAGGCCGCCAATCATGCGCATGCTCGGCGCAAAGCCTTTGACGAACGCCACCAGGTTCAACAGCGTCACCACCAGCGCAATCACGGCGGCGCTGAAGAAGATCGGCTTGAACAGGTCGTTGCGGTAATGCAGCAGCAGCCCGCAGCCGGCAAACAGCATGAACGTCTGCAGCGGGATCTTGAACAGGTTCGAGTCGCCAGTGGGCTCCGGGCTCCAGAGCACTGTGATCATGGCCCATGCGCAAAACGCCGTGAAGGCAAGCACCAGCGGCTCGCGCAGTAGCTCTTTGAGTTCCCGTGGGCGCAGGCACAGCAGGAGCAAGGCCGGCAGGGCGAAGAAAATGTAGAAGCCGCGGTGCATGACATTGCGATTGTTGACGAAGAACAGCGAACTCAAAAGCAACAACAAGCCAATGGGCAAAATCCAGAGGACCAGGAAGTCGAAAACGCGATTTGTGCCATAGGTAAGGCGCTTGGAGTGCATACAGTAAAGCCGTTCCAGAATAGAGAAAGCCGACCATGTTAAGACAGTGGCTATATAATGTCGCCCTTTGGATCCAGCCGGGCCGCGGGTTACGTCGGGTGCAAGTACAACAGAGAAGCTGTGCTAAAGTCAGCCTCCTTTTTCAAAACGCCGCGTGATATGACCGACTCCAGTCCGAGCGCAAGCCCTTCGAGCTTGAAAATATACTTCCGCCTGCTCATGTACGTTAAGCCCTACGCCGGCTTGTTCGCGTTGAGTATTGTCGGATTTCTGATTTTCGCGTCGACCCAGCCTATGCTGGGGTACATCCTCAAGTACTTTGTCGACGGCCTATCCAACCCTGACGCCGTGCTGTTCCCCAGCGTACCGTTCCTGCGTGACATGAAATTGTTGCAAGCCGTGCCGTTGCTGATCATTTTGATCGCTGCCTGGCAGGGCTTGGGTTCGTTCCTGGGCAACTACTTGCTGGCCAAGGTATCCCTGGGCCTGGTCCATGACCTGCGCGTGCAGTTGTTCAACAACCTGCTGACGCTGCCCAACCGCTACTTTGACAACCACAACTCCGGGCACCTGATTTCGCGCATCACCTTCAACGTGACCATGGTGACGGGCGCGGCCACCGATGCCATCAAGGTGGTGATCCGTGAAGGCATGACGGTGATCTTCCTGTTTGCCTCGCTGCTGTTCATGAACTGGCGCCTGACGCTGGTGATGATCGCCATCCTGCCGTTGATTGCGGTGATGGTCAGCACGGCCAGCAAGAAATTCCGCAAGCAGAGCAAGAAAATCCAGGTGGCCATGGGTGATGTGACCCACGTGGCTTCGGAAACCATCCAGGGCTATCGCGTGGTGCGCAGCTTCGGCGGTGAAGTCTACGAAGAGAAACGCTTCTTCAAGGCCAGCCAGGGCAACACCGACAAGCAACTGCGCATGACCCGCACCGGAGCCATTTACACCCCGTTGCTGCAACTGGTGATCTACACCGCCATGGCGGTGCTGATGTTCCTGGTGCTCTACCTTCGTGGTGACGCATCGGCCGGTGACATGGTGGCTTACATCACCTTGGCCGGGCTGTTGCCCAAGCCGATCCGTCAACTGTCGGAAGTCAGCTCGACCATCCAGAAAGGCGTGGCCGGTGCTGAAAGCATTTTCGAACAGCTGGACGAAGAGCAGGAAGTGGATCGCGGCAGCGTCGAGCGCGACAAGGTCAGCGGCCGTCTGGAAGTGCGTAACCTGAACTTCACTTACCCAGGCACCGAGCGCCATGTGCTCAAGGACATCACCTTTACCGCCGAGCCCGGGCAGATGATCGCCCTGGTGGGCCGTTCCGGCAGCGGCAAGTCCACACTGGCCAGCCTGATCCCGCGTTTCTACCACCACGAAAGCGGCGAAATCCTGCTCGACGGCGTAGAGATCGAAGACTACAAGCTGCTCAACCTGCGCAAGCACATTGCCCAGGTGACCCAGCATGTCACGCTGTTCAGCGACACCGTGACCAACAACATCGCCTACGGCGACCTGGCCGGCGCGCCACGGGCGGACGTTGAAGCGGCGGCGGCGGATGCCTACGCCAAGGACTTCATCGACCAGTTGCCCAAAGGCTTCGATACCCAGGTGGGTGAGAACGGCGTGCTGCTGTCCGGCGGCCAACGTCAGCGCCTGGCAATCGCCCGGGCCTTGCTGAAGAACGCGCCACTGCTGATTCTGGACGAGGCCACCTCGGCCCTCGACACCGAATCCGAGCGGCACATTCAGGCGGCCCTGGACAAGGTCATGCAAGGCCGCACGACCCTGGTGATTGCCCACCGCCTGTCCACCATCGAGAAGGCCGACCTGATCCTGGTGATGGACGACGGCCGGATTGTCGAGCGCGGCAGCCACGCCGAGCTGCTGGCCCAGAACGGCTACTACGCCCGCCTGCATGCCATGGGCCTGGATGCCCCGGTGCCGGCCGACATCACCTAAAACCTTGTGGGAGCGGGCTTGCCCGCGATAGCGCAGTGTCAGTCACCGAATGTTTCGACTGATTCACCGCCATCGCGGGCAAGCCCGCTCCCACATGTGTTCCTCGGTGGATTCAATGGCAGGCCCGTCGCACTATCTTCTGTGCACACCCTCCACAAGCCTCCCATAACCCTGTGCTAATATCGCGCCCCTGTTCATTTTGTATGTGGGTTGCTCCATGAAGTTGTCCATGCCGCGATTCGATCAAGCCCCTGTCTTGGTGGTCGGCGATGTCATGCTCGACCGTTACTGGCATGGCGGTACCTCACGGATTTCCCCTGAGGCACCGGTACCGGTAGTCAAGGTCGAGCAAATCGAAGACCGTCCAGGTGGCGCTGCCAACGTTGCCCTCAATATTGCCGCCCTCGGCGCCCCGGCCTCCCTGGTGGGTGTGACCGGCGACGACGAAGCCGCCGACAGCCTGGCCAACAGCCTGCGCGGTGCCGGCGTGCGTGCGCTGTTCCAGCGCATTGCCCATCAGCCGACCATCGTCAAGCTGCGGGTCATGAGCCGTCACCAGCAATTGCTGCGTATCGATTTCGAAGAACCCTTCGCCACCGACGCCCTGGCCCTCAGTGGTCAAGTCGACGCGTTGCTCGAAGGTATCAAGGTGCTGGTGTTGTCCGACTACGGCAAAGGTGCCTTGAAAAACCACCAGATGCTGATCCAGGCCGCCAAGGCCCGTGGCATTCCGGTTCTGGCCGATCCCAAGGGCAAGGACTTCTCGATTTATCGGGGTGCCAGCCTGATCACGCCAAACCTCAGCGAGTTCGAAGCCATTGTCGGCGGTTGCGCCGATGAACATGAGCTTGTGACCAAAGGCGCGGCGCTGATGGCCGACCTCGACCTGGGCGCCTTGCTGGTCACCCGTGGCGAGCACGGCATGACCCTGCTGCGCCCGGACCACCCGGCGATGCATTTGCCCGCGCGTGCCCGTGAAGTGTTCGACGTCACCGGTGCCGGTGACACGGTCATCTCCACCCTGGCCGCCTCGATTGCGGCCGGTGAAGAACTGCCCCACGCGGTGGCCCTGGCCAATCTGGCGGCGGGCATTGTGGTCGGCAAACTGGGTACCGCGGCTATCAGCGCGCCTGAGCTGCGCCGTGCGATCCAGCGCTCCGAAGGTTCGGAGCGCGGCGTGCTGGGGATCGAGCAATTGCTGCTGGCCATTGACGACGCCCGTGCCCACAAAGAAAGCATCGTGTTCACCAACGGCTGCTTCGACATCCTGCATGCAGGCCATGTGACTTACCTGGAACAGGCGCGCGCCCAAGGCGACCGCCTGATCGTGGCAGTCAACGATGACGCTTCGGTGAGCCGCTTGAAAGGCCCGGGCCGTCCGATCAACAGTGTCGATCGCCGCATGGCGGTATTGGCCGGTTTGGGCGCGGTGGACTGGGTGATCAGCTTCTCTGAAGGCACCCCGGAAAACCTGCTGGCCCAGGTCAAGCCGGACGTGTTGGTCAAGGGTGGCGACTATTCTGTCGACCAGGTTGTGGGGGCCGACATCGTCAGCGCCTACGGCGGTACGGTCAAAGTGCTGGGGTTGGTTGAAAACAGCTCGACCACGGCCATTGTCGAGAAGATCCGCAACAATGAGTAATGCTCAAAAGTGGGTGTTGATCACTGGAGGTGCTGGCTTTATCGGCTCGCACCTGGTCGATGCGCTGCTCGCCAAGGGCTATGCCGTGCGGGTGCTGGATGACTTGTCCACCGGCAAACGCAGCAATCTGCCGCTGGATAACCCGCGCGTAGAACTGATTGAAGGCAATGTCGCCAATGCCGAGCTGGTGGCGCAAGCTGCCATCGGCGCCACCGCCGTGGTGCACCTAGCCGCAGTGGCCTCAGTGCAGGCCTCGGTGGATGATCCGGTGAGCACGCACCAGAGCAATTTCGTCGGCACCCTGAATGTCTGCGAAGCCATGCGCAAGGCCGGCGTGAAGCGTGTGGTATTTGCCTCCAGCGCGGCGGTATATGGCAACAACGGTGAGGGCGCTTCGATTGACGAAGAGACCACCAAGGCGCCGCTGACGCCTTACGCGTCGGACAAGCTGGCCGGTGAGCACTACTTCGATTTCTATCGCCGCCAGCATGGCCTGGAGCCGGTGATTTTCCGTTTCTTCAACATCTTCGGGCCACGCCAGGATCCGTCATCGCCGTATTCGGGCGTGATCAGTATCTTCAGCGAGCGTGTACAGCAGGGTGTGCCGATCAGCGTGTTTGGCGACGGCGAGCAAACCCGGGATTTCATGTACGTGGAAGACCTGGTGGATGTGCTGGTCCAGGCCATCGAGGCGCCCGAAGCGCCACTGGGCGCGATCAACGTGGGATGGAACCGCACGACCACGCTCAAGCAGGTGTTGCAGGCGCTGGAAGAAGTGGTGGGGCGGTTGCCGGTGATTACTTACGGGCCGGCGCGCTCGGGGGATATCCGCCATTCGCGGGCGAATAACCAGCGCTTGTTGGCGAGCTTTACGCTGCCTGAGCCGACGCCGCTGAAGGTCGGCCTGGAGCGCTTGCTTAACGGCTGACCTCGGTCACCTGTGGGAGCTGGCTTGTGTGGGAGCTGGCTTGCCTGCGATGCAGGCAACTCGGTACATCAGGCAAACCCAGTTGATGCCATCGCAGGCAAGCCAGCTCCCACACAAGCCAGCGCCCACATTGGATTTGCGTCAGCCTTTGGCCTTCTTCTTCGGCACGATCTTGCGCAGCACACGCTGCGCCAATCGCTTCAACTTCGACTCTTTCTCAGGCTCCGCCAGGCCTTGCTGACGCAGCCAATCCTTCCAGCGAATGCGCTCATCGCGCACCAGCCAGCCTTCCTGCTGGGCGAAGCTTTCCGCCAGGTACAAGCCGCGTGTGCTGGCCGGGTATAGCTGGTCTTTCTTTACGGTGTACAACTCTGCCAGCGGCTGGCCGTCCTTCAACGGCATCAGGTACAGGTCGGGCCGCTGACGGTCCAGGCGCGCCACGAGTTGGTCGCCTTCGAGGCGTTCATCCACATGGAACAGGCTCAAGGACTTGGCTTCCTTGGGGACTTCCAGGCGCAAGTCATAAATCAATTGCAGCGACGCGGTCGGCAAATGCACGTAAGCCCGTGGGCGCTCGATCAATTGCATGGTGGCGCAGCGCACCGGGCGGGCGGCGCCGGACAGCGGGCTCAAGCGAAACGGCAGGGCTTCACGGTAATGCAGGGCGGCGGAGTAGGGTGCGGGCAGCCAGGTGTCATTGAAGCGCCCGCCCAGCCAGCCTTCGGGTGTCTCCAGCAGGCATTCTTCGGCAATTTCCTGGATGGCGGTGTGCAGCGGCAGGTTCAGTTCGTGGGCGGGTACGTAGCCGGAGATCAGCTTGAGCACCACGTCGCCACGATCCTGGCGGCGCTGGCGCACCAGTACCCAGTAATCCTTGTTCTGCCAATGCAGGGTCAGGCGTACCGACACGCCGAGGTTGGCCAATTCCAGGGCGAAACGTTCAGAGTCTGCCACCTCCACCGGTTTGCGCCGTTGCAGGGTCTGGGCGAAGTTGAGCGGCATGCCCACGCTCTGGTAACTCAGGCCTTCGGGGGTGGCTTCGACGTGCAGCGGCAGTGTCTTGAAGTTGCTGGGGTTTTTTCTAATCAGCGTTCGCGGCATGTCGGCTCCTTCTTGCGACGGGGTCGGCCGCGTGGGCGGCGTCAGAGTTGACGAATGACTTGGGCAGCGGTCGCCACGTTGTGGGCCAGGTGCAGCGGGTTAATGGTCCCGACAATAGCACTGGCGACACCCGTTTGCGCAAACAACAGCATGAAACTGGCACGAATTGGATCCATTCCTGGCTCAAGACACACGTGGCCGCTGGCCAGGGCCTTTTTCACCAGGATGCCTTTGCCGTGGGCGGCGGCGTAATCGATCACGGCTTTCTCGGCCTGTTCATTCAGATTGTAGGTGACCATCGCGCAATCACCTTGTTCCAGAGCCTTCACGCCACCTTCGACGGTTTTGCCGGAGAAGCCGAAACCACGGATCTTGCCCTCTTTTTTCAGCTGCGCCAGGGTCTCATACACCTCGCAATCGTTGAGGATATGCAGGTCATTGCCGTCGGAGTGCACCAGCACCAGATCGATGAAATCCGTTTCAAGTCGTTTCAAGCTGCGCTCGATGGACATCCGCGTATGTGCGGCACTGAAATCGTGATGGGACACGCCGTCGGCAAACTCTTCGCCGACCTTGCTGACAATCACCCAATCGTTGCGCTGGCCGCGCAACAGCGGTCCTAGGCGTTCCTCACTGCGGCCGTAAGCCGGCGCGGTGTCGATCAGGTTGATGCCCAACTGCTGGGCCTGGCGCAGCAACATCCGGGCTTCGTCGTCATTGGGGATCTGAAAACCGTTGGGGTATTTCACCCCTTGATCACGACCCAGCTTGACGGTGCCCAGGCCCAGTGGCGAAACCAGCAGGCCGGTGCTGCCCAGCGGGCGATGCAGGTCGTGCAGGGTTGGCAGGCTCATGGCAACAGTTGCTCCCAGGCAGGTTGGCCGAGGGCCGGTTTTGGAAATTCAGGCAGTGCGACGCTGGCGCTTGGGCGGATGCCGTCGCGTTCGAGGGCGTTGATTACGCGATCGGCGAAGTCCGGTGCCAGCGCCAGTTTGGTCGGCCATCCCACCAGCAGGCGGCCTTGCTCGGCGAGGAAGGCATTGTCGGGGCGGCTCAGGCCCGATTGCAGCGGCTCGGCCCGGTCGACGCGCAGGGTGGCCCATTGGGTCTGGCTCATGTCGATCCACGGCAGTAACTGCCCCAGCTCTTTTTGCGCAGTGGCGATCTGTTCTTGTGGTGTACGGGCCACGCCATCCGCCTCGGCGATATCGCCGCCCATGTACCACACCCAGTTGCCGTCGGCAGCCGGGTGAGTGGTGATGGTGAGGCGCGGCTTGGTGCCGCCGCCCAGGCAGTGCGCATACAGCGGCTTGAGGCCCGGGCCTTTGGCGATGATCATATGCAGTGGGCGGGTTTGCATGGCCGGCTGGCTCAGGCCCAGCGCGCTGAGCAGGTCAGCCGTGCCGCCACCGGCACTCAGCACGATGCGCTGGGCGCGGATCTCGCGGCCATCGACCTTCAGGCCCACCAGCGTGTCGCCTTCCAGCAGCGGTTCGATGTGTTGCCCGGCGAGCAAACCGTCGCCGGCCAGCTGCGCCAGGCGTTCGATCAGGCTGGGCACATCGATGACCAGTTCGGCCAGGCGATAGACCTTGCCCTTGAAACGCCGGTCTTGCAGGGCAGGCGGCAATCCGTCGCCCTTGACCTGATCAACGCGGCCACGCACGGCTTTACTGGCGAAGAAGCTGGTGAGGTTGCCGGCGATCGTGCCGGGCGACCACAGGTAGTGGGCTTCGGAGAGCAAGCGCACGCCGGTCAGGTCCAGCTCGCCGTTACCCGCCAGGGCTTCGCGCCAGCGGCGCGGCATGTCGGCAATGGCTTCGGACGCACCGGTGAGGGCGCCGTGCAGGGCGTATTTCGCGCCGCCGTGGATGATCCCCTGGGACTTCACGCTTTGCCCGCCGCCCAAGGTAGCGCTTTCCACCACCACCGTGGAAAACCGCTGGCGGCGCAGGCGTGCGTTAAGCCAGAGGCCGGCAACCCCGGCGCCGACAATCAGAACGTCGGTGGAAATAACGGATGGCATCGGCGACCTCAGTGTTCAAGACAAGAGGCGCAGTATACAGGCTGTAGCGTGGCGGTCAGTGCCCGGCGGTTTTCGAGAACAGCTGAATCACCACCACGCCCAGCACAATCAGGCCCATGCCCAGCATTGCCGGTACATCCAGCTTCTGCCCGTAGATAAACAGCGCGGCGATACTGACCATCACAATGCCCAGCCCGGCCCAGACCGCGTAGGCGATGCCCACTGGCACCGTGCGCACCACCAGCGTGAGCATCCAGAAGGCCACGCCATACCCCACAATCATCAGCAACAGCGGAATCGGCGTGCTCAAGCCCTTGACGGCTTTCATGGAAACGGTGGCGATCACTTCCGAGCAGATGGCAATGGCCAGGTAAACGTAGGCAACATTCATGGGGGGAATCCTCGGTGTGATACGTGCTTGATTAGGTCCGCATTTTAACCCTTCGCGAGATGAGATAAAGTCATTACCTATCCGATTTAAAGATGGGTTGAGTCATGAGTGTGCAATGGAACCTGGAACAGATGCGCCTGTTTGTCAGCGTCGCCGAGCAGCGCTCGTTTTCGGCGGTGGCGCGTGGGCAGCGCAAGGCGCAATCGGCCGTGAGCAATGGGATCGCCCTGCTGGAAGCGGACTTGGGTTTGAGCCTGTTCGAACGCAGCAGCGGCCGTCAGCCCCGCCTGACTGAAGCCGGCAGTGTGTTGCTGGAAGAAGCGCGCGAGGTGCTGCGCCAATGTGAACGGCTCAATGGAAGGGCGTTGTCACTGACCCGTGGCGAGGAAGCCTGCCTGCGCCTGGCCCAGGACGAAGCCATGCTGTTCCAGCCGGTGCTCGACAGCCTCGAGGCGCTGGCCCGGCAATACCCGCTGCTGGAAGTGCAACTGTCCAGCGCCGCCCAAGGCGATGTGGCGCGCAAGCTGGTGGAGCGCAAGGCTGACCTGGGCCTGTTGTTCTATCACGACCAGATCCCCGAAGCGCTTGAGCGGCGGGTGGTGGGCAGTGTGGAAATGGTCACGGTGTGCGGTGTGAACCATCCGCTGGCCCAGGACAACTACGTGACCTGCCAACGCCTGGCGCAGTTTCGCCAATTGCTGATGTCGACCCAGACCAGCGTCTACCCCGGCAGCGAAGCCGCGAGCCCCTTGGTGTGGCGTGCCGACAGCTTCTACGTATTGGCCGAATGGCTGATGAGTGGCCTGGGCTGGGCGTGGCTGCCTCGGCACATCGTGCAGTACCCAGCCTATCAACAGCAGATGGTCGAGCTGGACAGCGAATGGACGCCGCCGGCGCTGGTGGTGGAGCTGGTCTGGCGTCGCGATGAGCATCTGGGCCCGGCCGCGCGCTTCCTGACCGAGCGATTTGCCGAGTGCTTGCAGGCGATCGACTGAAAAAGCCGATAAACTCCGCCGCCATGAATAGAACTCTCTACAGCTGTCTGTTTTACCTGGCGCTGCCGTTGGTGGCTTTACGTCTGTGGCTGCGTGCGCGCAAGGCGCCGGCGTATGCAAAACGGATAGGCGAGCGGTTTTCCTATGGCCTGCCGGTGATGCAGCCGGGCGGGATCTGGGTGCATGCGGTGTCGGTGGGCGAAAGCATTGCCGCCGCGCCGATGATTCGCGGGCTGATGGAGCGCCACCCGACGCTGCCGATCACCGTTACCTGCATGACGCCCACCGGCTCGGAGCGTATCCAGGCGCTGTTCGCCAATGAACCGCGCATTCAGCACTGCTACTTGCCCTATGACTTGCCTTGCGCCGCCAAGCGTTTTCTTGATCGTGTACAGCCCAGGCTCGCCGTGATCATGGAAACCGAGCTGTGGCCCAACCACATCCATGCCTGCGCTCAACGCGGTATTCCGGTAGCGCTGGCCAATGCGCGGCTGTCGGCACGTTCGGCCAAAGGTTATGCGCGCTTCGCCAAACTGACCGCGCCGATGCTGGCCGAGATGAGCCTGTTCGCGGTGCAGACAAAAACCGAAGCCCAGCGTTTTTTGAGCCTGGGCGCACGACCACAAACCGTTGAAATCACCGGCTCGATCAAGTTCGACCTGACCATCGACCCGCAACTGCCGGTACGCGCCGCCGCCTTGCGCGAGCAATGGGGCGCCACCGAGCGCCCGGTATGGATCGCTGCCAGTACCCACGAAGGCGAGGATGAAGTGGTGCTCGCCGCCCATCGCCAACTGCTCGAAAGCTACCCCAATGCGCTGCTGATTCTGGTGCCGCGTCATCAGGAGCGCTTCGGCCCGATGTTCGAGTTGTGCGGGCAACAAGGCTTTGCCACGGTACGCCGCTCCAGCGCTGAACCGGTAACGGCGCAGACCTCCGTGCTGCTCGGCGACACCATGGGCGAGCTGCTGTTTCTTTATGCGCTGGCCGACAGCGCCTTCGTAGGCGGCAGCCTGGTGCCCACCGGCGGTCACAATCCACTGGAACCGGCGGCGCTGGCCAAGCCTGTGATCATGGGGCCGCACCTGTTCAACTTCCTCGAAATCAGCGCGATGATGCGTGAAGCCGGGGCGTTGCGTGAGGTGGATGATGCGCAAGGATTGGCCGAAGCCGTGCGGCAGTTGTTCGAACTGCCGCAGGATGCGCGCAAGATGGCAGAGGCGGGATTGAAGGTGATGCAGGCCAACCAGGGCGCGCTCAAGCGCTTGCTGGACGGTTTGGACAAACTGCTCAATCACTGAACCAACACGGACCAAAATGTGGGAGCTGGCTTGCCTGCGATAGCATCACCTCGGTGCATCAGAGGTACCGAGGTGTCTGCATCGCAGGCAAGCCAGCTCCCACATTGATTTTCGGTGTGTTTAGTAGCCCGGGCGAGCCTTGAGCTGCTCAGCGGCGGCCTTGGCCAGATCCGGCGGCAGGAAATCCTTGTCCGGGTTGTAATCAGCCTTGAGGTAGCGCGTCAGGTCCTGCAAGTCCCCTGGGCTCAGCGTGCCGGCAGCCTGCTTCAAGCGCAGGTTGTCGAGAATGTAGTCGTAGCGGCTGTTGTTGTAGTTGCGCACCGACGAGTACAGCTGGCGTTGCGAGTCCAGCACATCGACGATATTGCGCGTACCCACCTGATAACCGATTTCCGTGGCTTCTACCGCGCTCTGGTTGGAGATGATTGACTGGCGGCGCGCCTGCACCTGCTCCACATCGGTGTTCACCGCACGGTGCAGGTTGCGGGTGTTTTCCACCACCTGGCGGCGCAGGCCTTCGCGTTGCTGTTCGGTCTGGTCGAGGCGTGAATAGGATTCGCGCACTTGCGAGCTGGTCAAACCGCCGCTGTAGATCGGGATATTCAGGCGCAGGCCGATGGTGCGTTGGGACACATCACCGCCGTACGGCACGGGCAACTGGTTCGGGTTGCTGAAACCCAGCGCGTCGTTGTCGCCTTTCTCGTATTGCGCCACGGCGTCGAGGGTCGGCAAGTGGCCGGCCTTGCGCTGGCGCAGGGTTTCTTCGGCTGCGGTCACGGCGTAGTTGCTGGCCAGCAAGTTCAGGTTCTGGCGGCCGGCAGTTTCAACCCAGGACTTGGCGTCGTTCGGCGCCGGCGGCAGCACCGGCAGCGTGTGCACGATGCCCTGGATCGCATTGTACTGGCGGTTGGTCAGGGTGATCAGCGCTTCAAAGGCGTCGTCCACCTGGCGTTGGGCGACGATGCGGTTCGCGCGGGCGGTGTCGTAGCTGGCCTGGGATTGCAGCACGTCGGTCTTGTCCGACAGGCCCACATCAAAGCGTTCGTTGGACTGGTCGAGCTGGCGCTTGAAGGCGTTTTCTTCGGCCTTGGTCGAGGCCAGGTTGTCCTGGGCGCGCAGCACGGCAAAGTAGCTTTCGGCGCTTTGCAGGATCAGGTTCTGTTCAGTCGCCGAGAGTTGCAGCGCAGCTTGTTCGTTGACGGCTTCGGCGGCTTGCAGCTGGAACCAGCGATCAGCGCGGAACAGCGGCTGGCTCAAGGTCGCACGCCAGGAGTGCGCGTCACGGTTGGCGGTGGCTGCCGGTTGGTGGATCTGCGTGCGCACGTTATTGCTGTCGGCGCCGGCCGACAGGTTCGGCAGCAAGCCGGCGCGGGCCTGGGGCACCACTTCTTTTTGCGCGCCGTATTGCGCACGGGCGGCGGCCAGGTCGGCGTTGTTGTTCACCGCTTCCTGGTAGACGCTGACCAAGTCGGTTTTGGCGGACAAGGGCGCTTCAGCTGCCCAGACCATTCCATTGGTCGCACAAGACACGGCAAGAGCCAGTGAGAGTTTGCGCAGCATGAGGCGATCCCTAGTGTGAATATTACGGCTGTAATTAAGCGCCCAAGGCTAAGGCTGGCCATTCCTGGCGTCAAGCATTGTGACGACGCCCGAGTGTAGTGGCGCTGACCCTGCGCAACAATCCCGCAATCACGCCATTCATCACGCTGAATACACAGCCATTGGCAATTTGCCCACGCCATGGTCTAGACTGGCCGCGTTCTTGTCGGGGTGCCTTGTTGGAAGGCTGAGATCGGTAAATACCGGATCCCGTTGAACCTGATCAGGTTAACGCCTGCGTAGGGAACAAGATTTCTCGTCACCCGGCGAGTCCTCTTGTGCTTCGTCCGGGATGTTGTTCGACAATCGAACAGCCCTCGTGCCTTGCACAGCACTGGTTTCAGTGCGTCCATCCGTCACAGGTTCGCTCCGACAAAAATCCACCGCCTGGATAAGTTGGAGAGCCCGTGATGAGTACAAGACCAAAAAACAACACCGTGCATTTGAGTGAGTCGGCCAAGGTCGACACAGGCTCCGTGCAGCCGTTTACCCGCTCGCAGAAAATTTATGTGCAGGGCTCGCGTCCCGATATCCGCGTGCCCATGCGCGAAATCAGCCTGGACGTGACACCCACCGAGTTCGGCGGTGAAATCAACGCTCCTGTGGTGGTCTACGACACCTCCGGCCCTTATACCGACCCGAATGTCATCATCGACGTGCGCAAAGGCCTGGCCGATGTGCGCTCGCCGTGGATCGAAGAGCGTGGTGACACTGAGCGCCTTACCTGCCTGAGCTCAAGCTACGGCCAGGAGCGCCTGGATAACCCGGACCTGGCCTACCTGCGCTTTGCCCACCTGCAAAACCCGCGCAAAGCCAAGGTCGGCGCCAACGTGAGCCAGATGCACTACGCGCGCAAAGGCATCATCACGCCGGAGATGGAGTACGTCGCCATCCGCGAAAACATGAAGCTCGAAGAAGCCCGTGCCAGCGGCCTGCTCAAGCAGCAGCACCCGGGCCACAGCTTTGGCGCAAGTATCCCGAAAATCATCACGCCTGAATTTGTCCGCGAAGAAATCGCCCGCGGTCGCGCGATCATTCCGGCCAACATCAACCACACCGAGCTGGAACCGATGATTATCGGCCGTAACTTCCTGGTGAAGATCAACGGCAACATCGGCAACAGCGCCCTGGGTTCGTCCATCGAAGAAGAAGTGGCGAAGATGACCTGGGGCATTCGCTGGGGCTCGGACAACATCATGGATTTGTCCACCGGCAAACACATCCACGAAACCCGCGAGTGGATTATCCGCAACTCGCCAGTGCCGATCGGCACCGTGCCGATCTACCAGGCCCTGGAAAAAGTCGACGGCATGGCTGAGGAGCTGACCTGGGAGCTGTTCCGCGACACGTTGATCGAACAGGCCGAGCAGGGCGTGGACTACTTCACGATTCACGCCGGTGTCTTGCTGCGTTATGTGCCGCTGACCGCCAACCGCGTGACCGGCATCGTCAGCCGTGGCGGCGCGATCATGGCCAAATGGTGCCTGGCTCATCACAAGGAAAACTTCGCCTACACGCATTTCGAAGAGATCTGCGAAATCATGAAGGCCTATGACGTCAGCTTCTCCCTCGGCGACGGCCTGCGCCCAGGCTCGGTGGCCGATGCCAACGACGCGGCGCAATTCGGCGAGCTGGAAACCCTGGGCGAACTGACCAAGATCGCCTGGAAGCACGACGTGCAAACCATGATCGAAGGCCCCGGCCACGTGCCGATGCAGTTGATCAAGGAGAACATGGACAAGCAGCTCGAATGCTGCGACGAGGCGCCGTTCTACACCCTCGGCCCGTTGACCACCGACATTGCGCCGGGCTACGACCACATCACCTCGGGTATTGGTGCGGCGATGATCGGCTGGTTCGGTTGCGCCATGCTCTGCTACGTCACGCCCAAGGAACACTTGGGTTTGCCGAACAAGGATGACGTGAAGACCGGGATCATCACCTACAAGATCGCCGCGCATGCCGCCGACCTCGCCAAAGGCCACCCCGGCGCGCAGATTCGCGACAACGCCCTGAGCAAGGCGCGCTTCGAATTCCGTTGGGAAGACCAGTTCAACCTCGGCCTGGACCCGGACACCGCGCGGGCTTTCCACGATGAAACCTTGCCGAAGGAGTCGGCCAAGGTCGCGCACTTCTGCTCGATGTGCGGGCCGAAGTTCTGCTCGATGAAAGTCACTCACGAAGTACGCGAGTACGCCGCCAACCAGCGCATTGAAGCGGTGGATGTGGACGTGGCCAAGGGCTTGGCCGAGCAGGCGGAGCGGTTCAAGCAGGAAGGCAGTCAGCTGTACAAGAAGGTCTGACACCCACGATCGTTCCCACGCTCTGCGTGGGAATGCATCCCGTGACGCTCTGCGTCACAAAGGCGGACGCAGAGCGTCCTTAGCGGCATTCCCACGCAGAGCGTGGGAACGATCATGTCCCTCAGAGATAACACCCTTGAGCATTCAACCGAGTACTTACTCCCCTGAAATCGCGGTGCCGGCTGACAAACGCGTGTTCGGCGCCCGCGACCTGTTCTCCCTGTGGTTCTCCCTCGGCATCGGCCTGATGGTCCTGCAAACCGGTGCCTTGCTCGCGCCGGGCCTGGGCTTGTCCGGCTCGTTGCTGGCGATTTTTCTCGGCACGCTGGTCGGTGTGTTGCTGCTGGCCGCCGTCGGTGTGATCGGCAGCGACACCGGCCTGTCCGCCATGGCCGCGCTCAAACTCAGCCTCGGCAGCAAGGGCGCGAGCCTGCCGGCACTGCTGAACCTGCTGCAATTGATTGGCTGGGGCTCGTTCGAGATCATCGTGATGCGCGACGCCGCCAGTTTGCTCGGCACGCGCGCGTTCAGCGAGGGCAGCCTGCTCGCCAGCCCATTGCTGTGGACTCTGTTTTTCGGTGGCTTGGCGACCTTGCTGGCAGTCAGCGGTCCTTTGACGTTTGTGCGGCAAATCCTGCGTAAATGGGGCATCTGGCTGCTGCTCGCCGCCTGCCTGTGGCTGACCTGGAACCTGTTCGCCAAGGCCGACCTCGCGGCGTTGTGGGCCAAGTCCGGGGATGGCTCGATGCCGTTTGCGGTGGGGTTTGATATCGCCATCGCCATGCCGCTGTCGTGGTTGCCACTGATCGCCGATTACTCACGCTTCGGCCAGCGCGCCAAAAGCGTGTTCGGCGGGACGGCGTTGGGCTTCTTTATCGGGAATTTCTGGCTGATGAGCCTGGGCGTGGCCTACACCCTGGCGTTTGCGCCCAGTGGTGAGGTCAATGCGCTGTTGCTGGCGCTGGCCGGTGCTGGCTTGGGCATTCCGCTGCTGCTGATTCTGTTGGACGAGTCGGAAAACGCCTTTGCCGATATTCACTCGGCGGCGGTGTCCAGCGGTATGTTGCTGCGCTTGAAGGTCGAGCACCTGGCCCTGGCCATCGGTGTGATCTGCACCTTGATCGCCTGCCTGGCGCCGTTGGCGCAGTATCAGAACTTCCTGCTGCTGATCGGCTCGGTGTTTGCGCCGCTGTTCGGCGTGGTGCTGGTGGATCACTTTATCCTGCGCCGGCGTGGCCAGGGCACCGTTGCCAACCTGCATTGGCCGGCGCTGGTGGCCTGGCTGGGTGGCATCGCCACCTATCACGTGCTGGCCAACCTGTATCCGGATATCGGCGCAACCCTGCCGGCACTGGTACTGGCAGGGTTGTTACAGCTGGTGTTAGGGCGTGCGGTCAGTGGCGCGCAGGCATCAGCTCAGGCTTGAGCACGCCGGTGAGGCGCGCATAGGGGATGGTCATTTCGATCAGCCCCAATGCGTAAGGGGCGATGGTGCTCACGTTGTACTTGAGCACCACGCCGGCGCTGGTCAGGGCCACGTTCGGGGTTTTCTGGAACGGCCAGCTCTTCACGAACTCCGGGTCGCGGTCCATCTGCGAATTGATCAGCCAGCTGTTGTGGGCGACTTTCGCGGTGTTCCAGAACGCCTGTTCCTGGCCCGGCAGGAGCATGTCGGCCAGGCTCAGCTCTTTGTGCAGCAGGCGTGAATAGTTGATGAAACCGCGGCCGGGCGCGCCGTGGGCGGTGCCGGTATCCAGATAACTGGACACTTCAACGATCACCAGTCCGTCATGCTGCTCACGTACCTTGGCTTGCAAGTACATGCTGTTGCGGTTCGGCGACTCGCGCAGGAACTTGTCGCGGTAGGCATTCAGGGTCGGCGGCACGCTGGCGCCGGGCGCGGTGCGGGTCATTTGCAGCAGGCGTTGCTCAACAATGCTGTCCAGCTGCGGCTCGCTGGGGAAGTGCACGGTGTCGATGTTCACCAGCGGGCATTCCGGGCTGTTGCAGCCGGGTTTGATCTGTTCGGAAGTGTCCGGCTTGGTGTCCAGGGGCTTGAGGTAGCTGGGCTGGAACAGGCTCTGGCAAGCGCCCAGAGTCAGGGCAATACAGGCCACGGAGGCGATTTTTAAAAGCGACATGTGCGTCCTTCGGAAATCGATGGAAAGCGAAAAAGAGTAGCGCTTCGACTGCGAACAAAGCCGTCAGTTCGCCACTAAGCTGATTAGAGTGAGTTTGACGCTCGCCGTCTATCCCGGCAACCGGAAAGGGGCTGCATCAAGGGCCATGGGCGCGTTAGGATGGCGCGAATTGCACCTGCGTAACGAGGAAGGATATGACGGACATTGCCAAATCGACGCCGAACACCATCGAGATCGTTCAGCGTGACAATGCCTACAAGGGCTTCTACCAGCTTGACCGCGTGCAACTGCGCCACGAGAAGTTCGATGGCGGCATGAGCCGGGTGATCAATCGTGAAGTCTTCGTTCGCCATGACGCGGTGTGCGTGTTGCCCTACGACCCGCAGCGCGATGAAGTGGTGTTGATCGAGCAGTTCCGTATCGGCGCCATGGGCCGTACCGGCAACCCATGGCTGGTGGAAATGGTCGCGGGGCTGATTGATAAGGACGAACAACCGGAGGAGGTTGCACACCGCGAGGCCGAGGAGGAAGCTGGCCTTACGTTCTCTGCGCTGTGGCCGATCACCAAATATTTCCCGTCGCCCGGTGGCAGTACCGAATTCGTGCACTTGTATCTGGGCCGTTGCGACAGCTCAGGTGCAGGTGGCGTCCATGGACTGGAAGAAGAAGCAGAAGATATCCGCGTCACCCCTTGGGCGTTCGAAGATGCCCTGCAAGCGGTGCGTGACGGCAAAATTTCCAACGCAGCCAGCATTATCGCCCTGCAATGGCTTGCGCTTAATCGCGCGGAAGTGAGGGGGTTATGGCAGTAAAGGCACGGGAACGATACCGAGTTGACCTGATCGGGCTGCAAGCGGCCTGCGAGGCCAACTACGCGCGGCTGATGCGCCTGCTCCCCGACATGCGTCACGCGCCTGAGGCGCGGCGTATTGCCGTGACCCATGGCGACCAGATGCTGGGCGTGCTGACCCTTGAGGTCATCGTCAACTGCCCGTACACCACCACCTTGCGGGTGCGCCAGGAGCACAGCCTGCCCTGGCTGCCGGTGCCGCAGCTGGAGGTTCAGGTGTATCACGATGCCCGCATGGCCGAAGTGATCAGCGCCGAACATGCGCGACGCTTTCGCAGCATCTATCCTTATCCGAATGTGTTCATGCACCAGCCCGATGAGAAAGCACAGCTCAATGTGTTCCTCGGCGAGTGGTTGAGTCACTGCCTGGCCCTGGGCCATGAATTCGAAGTCGTGCGCTAGATGTGAACTGCGTCTTTCCTCTTTGTGTCCTGCCCCAGCATAATCGCGCCAGTTATCCATTCCTGTGATTGCCCTGGGAGAGCGCCTTGCCGAGCGTATCCGCTGTGAACCCTGATGCGTCGGTGCTGTTGGTGCAGTTGTCCGACAGCCACCTGTTTGCCGAGGCCGACGGTTCGCTGCTGGGCATGAACACCCGCGACAGCCTGCAGCGGGTGATTGGTTTGGTGCGCGAGCAACAGTCGCAGATCGATCTGGTGCTGGCCACGGGGGACTTGTCCCAGGACGGCTCGCTGGAGTCTTACCAGCAGTTTCGCGACCTGACCGGGCAGATCGACGCGCCGGCACGCTGGATTCCCGGCAACCACGACGAACCGCAGGTCATGGCCCATGCCGCCGTGCACAGTGATTTGCTGGAGCCGGTGGTCGACATTGGCCATTGGCGCGTCACCTTGCTGGATTCGGCGGTACCGGGCTCGGTGCCCGGTTACTTGCAGGACCAGCAACTGCAATTGCTCGCCCAGGCCCTGAGCGAAGCGCCAAGCCGTCATCATCTGGTGTGTTTTCACCATCATCCGGTCTCCATCGGTTGTGCGTGGATGGAGCCGATCGGCCTGCGCAACCCTGAAGCCCTGTTCGCCGTACTCGACCGCTTCCCGCAGGTAAAGGCGGTGCTGTGGGGCCATGTGCACCAGGAAATCGACCGTGAACGCAACGGCGTGCGCCTGTTGGCGTCGCCGTCTACCTGTATCCAGTTCGCGCCGGGCAGCGAGGACTTCAAGGTCAGCGAGCAGGCGCCCGGGTATCGCTGGCTGCGATTACATGCCGACGGACGGTTGGAGACGGGTGTGGAGCGGGTAAAGGATTTTGCTTTCACCGTCGACTACGGCAGCAACGGCTATTAAACGCTGCAAACGCTGCTCAAAATGTGGGAGCTGGCTTGCCTGCGATAGCGGTGTGCCAGTTAATCAATAGCTAACTGATCCGCCGCCATCGCAGGCAAGCCAGCTCCCACATTCGATCCGCATCTGTCTGTATTCCCTGTAAACTGCGCCTCTTTGGCTGATGCACGGAGAGCCCCGCATGTCCGCTTCGATTCTATATATCCACGGTTTCAACAGCGCGCCTGCGTCCAACAAGGCCACCCAGTTGACCACCGTGATGGACAGCCTCGGTTTGAGCGACCAACTGCGTGTGCCGGCCCTGCATCACCACCCGCGTCAGGCGATTCCTCAATTGGAAGAGGCCATTGCAGAACTGGGGCGGCCGCTGCTGGTGGGAAGCTCACTCGGCGGCTACTATGCAACCCATCTTGCCGAACGCCATGGCCTCAAGGCGCTGCTGGTGAACCCGGCGGTCAGTCCGCATCGGATGTTTGACGGTTACCTGGGCACCCAGAAGAACCTCTACACCGATGAAACCTGGGAGCTGACCCACGACCACGTCACGGCCCTGGCCGAACTGGAAGTGCCGGCGCCCCAGGACGCCGCGCGTTATCAGGTGTGGTTGCAGACCGGGGACGAAACCCTGGATTATCGCCTCGCCCAGCAGTATTACCGGGCCTGTGCCTTGCGCATCCAGGCCGGTGGCGACCATGGTTACCAGGGGTTCGCCCAGCAATTGCCGGCCATGTTGAGTTTTGCCGGCATTGGCGCAGATCAGTATCAATCCTTCGACTTTGCAGCACTGTAAAGTCCAAGGTTACTTTTTAATCGAACGACTCACGACGAGACCCCATGGCCACTCCCAGCGCTAGCTCTTATAACGCCGACGCCATCGAAGTCCTCTCGGGCCTCGACCCGGTGCGCAAACGCCCCGGCATGTACACCGACACCAGTCGGCCGAACCACCTTGCCCAGGAAGTCATCGACAACAGCGTCGACGAAGCCTTGGCCGGGCACGCCAAGTCGGTACAGGTCATCCTCCACGCCGACCATTCCCTGGAAGTGTCCGACGATGGTCGCGGCATGCCGGTGGACATTCACCCGGAAGAGGGTGTGTCGGGCGTCGAGTTGATCCTTACCAAGCTCCACGCCGGTGGCAAGTTCTCCAACAAGAACTACCAGTTCTCCGGTGGCTTGCACGGTGTGGGTATTTCCGTGGTCAACGCCCTGTCCACACTGGTGCGGGTCAAGGTCAAGCGCGACGGCAACGAGTACCAGATGACCTTCGCCGATGGCTACAAGGCCACCGACCTGGAAGTCATCGGCAGCGTCGGCAAGCGCAACACCGGCACCAGCGTGTACTTCGCGCCGGACCCGAAATACTTCGATTCGCCAAAGTTCTCCATCAGCCGCCTCAAGCACGTACTCAAGGCCAAGGCGGTGTTGTGCCCCGGCCTGCTGGTCAGCTTTGAAGACAAGGGCACCGGCGAAAAGGTCGAGTGGCACTACGAAGATGGCCTGCGCTCCTACCTGGAAGACTCGGTCAGCGACTTCGAACGCCTGCCCAACGAGCCGTTCTGCGGCAGCCTGGCGGGGAATAAAGAAGCCGTCGACTGGGCGCTGCTGTGGTTGCCCGAAGGTGGCGACAGCGTGCAGGAAAGCTACGTCAACCTGATCCCCACCGCCCAGGGCGGCACCCACGTCAACGGTTTGCGCCAGGGTTTGCTGGACGCCATGCGTGAGTTCTGCGAATACCGCAGCCTGTTGCCACGCGGCGTGAAGCTGGCGCCGGAAGACGTGTGGGAGCGCATCGCGTTCGTGCTCTCGATGAAAATGCAGGAGCCGCAGTTCTCCGGCCAGACCAAAGAGCGTTTGTCGTCCCGTGAGGCGGCGGCGTTTGTCTCCGGTGTGGTCAAGGACGCGTTCAGCCTGTGGCTCAACGAACACCCGGAACTGGGCCTGGCCCTGGCGGAGCTGGCGATCAATAACGCCGGCCGTCGTTTGAAGGCCAGCAAGAAAGTCGAGCGCAAGCGCATCACCCAGGGCCCGGCACTCCCAGGCAAATTGGCCGATTGCGCCGGGCAAGACCCGATGCGCTCCGAGCTGTTCCTGGTCGAAGGTGACTCCGCCGGCGGTTCCGCCAAGCAAGCGCGGGACAAGGAGTTCCAGGCGATCCTGCCGTTGCGCGGCAAGATCCTCAACACCTGGGAAGTCGACGGCAGCGAAGTCCTGGCCAGCCAGGAAGTGCACAACATTGCCGTGGCCATTGGTGTAGACCCGGGCGCGGCGGACATGAGCCAGCTGCGCTACGGCAAGATCTGCATCCTCGCCGACGCCGACTCCGACGGCCTGCACATCGCCACGTTGCTCTGCGCGCTGTTTGTGCAGCACTTCCGCCCATTGGTGGATGCCGGCCACGTCTACGTCGCCATGCCGCCCTTGTACCGAATCGACCTGGGCAAAGAGATTTTCTACGCCCTCGACGAAGCCGAGCGCGATGGCATCCTCGACCGCCTGGTGGCCGAGAAGAAACGCGGCAAGCCGCAGGTCACGCGATTTAAAGGCCTGGGTGAGATGAACCCGCCGCAGCTGCGCGAAACCACCATGGACCCGAATACTCGGCGCCTGGTGCAGTTGACCCTGGAAGACTTCGCCGGTACGTCGGAAATGATGGACATGCTGCTGGCGAAAAAGCGTGCGCCGGACCGCAAAGCCTGGCTGGAGTCCAAGGGTAACCTGGCCGAGGTACTGGGCTGATGCGCACAGGCTTCGCCCTGGCGATCCTGATGTTGAGCGGGTTGGTGGCCACCCAAGCGGTGGCCGCGCCCGTGGCTGAGCTTAAATTAGTCTCCGAACACCCGGTGGACGGCATGCGCGGTGGCAACCTGTCGGGCCTGGCGCTGTGTGGCCAGGACCTGTGGACGGTTTCCGACCGCGATGACGACCAGATTTACCGCCTCGATATCAGCGCGCCGACCTGGAAGGCCGAAACCGTGAAGATCGAGGTGCCACCGGTGCCCGAGTCCGGCCTGCCTTGGGGGCTGCGCTCGCGCACCAAGGCTGCATCGTTCATTCGTGGCGGCGACCTGGATTTTGAAGGCATCACCTGTGACGCCGCCGGCAACCGCTACATTGTCAGTGAAGCCCATGCGGCGGTGCTGCAAGTGCCGGTGAACGGTGCGCCGCAATGGTTGAAGATTGCTCCGGGCATGGTCCGCGAAGCGCGGGCCAGTGGGATGTTGCTGCACTTCAATGCCTTGTTCGAAGGTTTGGCGATCAACCCCGAAGGCAATCAGATCTGGCTGGCCGCCGAGCGAGAGCGACGAGGGTTGATCTCGATCAAGCGTGGCCAGAGCGTGTGGGATTGCGATGGGCCCTGTGTGTTGCTGAGCGAGGCCGGCCAGGAAGTGCAACCGGCACAGTTCACCAACGCCAAGGCGGTGTCCAAGGACTTTGCCGACCTGGCGCTGTTCAACGGCAAGCTGTTTACCCTGGAGCGCAATGCGTTCCAGATTTGCCGGCGCGATGCGGTCACGGCCAAAGTTGAGCTGTGCTGGTCGTTTGCCGACGAAACCCTGGCACCGAACCGGCGTTATGCCCAGCCCTATGGCTTGGCCGAGGCCCTGGTGATGGATGCCGAAGGGGCGTGGTTGGGCATCGACAATAATTTTGGCCCGCGTGCCGACGGTGAGAAACGCCCGGTGGTCTATCGTTTTGCCGCGCCGGCCGGTGGCTGGGGCGCGCAACCATGACGGCAGCGCCGCCCGGCAAGCGTGCCGGACGTGTACTGATGTTCGTGGCATGGGGCGCCGGGCTGTTTTTGGCCACGCGTTTTTTTGGGCAGTGGGAAGCGCGCCAGGAAAACCCCAACGCCGTAGTGACCTCGGAGCAGCACGAGGGTTACATCGAAGTGAAATTGCTGGGCAACGGCCAAGGGCATTTTGTCGCCAGCGGCGAGATCAACGGATCGCCGGTGGAGTTTATGCTCGACACCGGCGCGACCGATGTGGCGGTGCCGGCCGAATTGGCCGACCGCCTCGGGCTCCAACGTGGCCCGCCCGTGACCTTGAGCACCGCCAATGGGCGTAGCCAGGGCTACCGCACCCGCCTTGATCGCCTGAAGCTGGGCGATATCGTCCTGCAGGACGTCCGCGCGCTGGTAGCGCCGGGCCTGGGTGGCGAGCAGGTGCTGTTGGGCATGAGTGCATTGAAACAACTTGAATTTACCCAGCGCAGCGGCACCATGCTGCTGCGCCAGACCAAACAATGATGAGGCCCGCATGAGTGACATCCTCGCAGACAGCTTAGATGGCGTAGAACGCCGATCGCTGGCTGACTTCACCGAAAATGCCTACCTCAACTACTCCATGTACGTGATCATGGACCGCGCCTTGCCGCATATCGGCGACGGCCTGAAGCCCGTGCAGCGGCGCATTATCTACGCCATGAGTGAGTTGGGCCTGGACGCAGATTCCAAGCACAAGAAATCGGCGCGTACCGTCGGTGACGTGCTCGGTAAGTTCCACCCCCACGGCGACTCGGCCTGCTACGAAGCCATGGTGCTGATGGCCCAGCCGTTCAGCTACCGCTACACCTTGGTGGACGGCCAGGGTAACTGGGGTGCGCCGGATGATCCCAAGTCCTTCGCCGCCATGCGGTACACCGAGGCGCGTCTGTCGCGTTACTCGGAAGTGCTGCTCAGCGAGTTGGGCCAGGGCACCGCGAACTGGGGGCCGAACTTCGACGGCACCTTGGACGAACCGCTGGTGTTGCCGGCGCGTTTGCCGAATATCCTGCTCAATGGCACCACCGGTATCGCGGTCGGCATGGCCACTGACGTGCCGCCGCACAACTTGCGCGAAGTCGCGACTGCCTGTGTGCGTTTGCTTGATGAGCCAAAAGCTACGGTCGAGCAGCTTTGCGAGCATATTCAAGGCCCGGATTACCCGACCGAAGCGGAAATCATCACGCCGCGTGCCGACCTGCTGAAGATGTACGAGACCGGCAAGGGCTCGGTGCGCATGCGCGCGGTTTACCACATTGAAGACGGCGACATTATTGTCACTGCACTGCCGCACCAGGTGTCCGGTGCCAAGGTGCTGGAGCAGATCGCCGCGCTGATGCAGGCCAAGCCGTCGAAATTGCCGCAAGTGGCTGACTTGCGTGATGAGTCCGACCACGAAAACCCCTGCCGCATCGTGATCATCCCGACCAACAGCCGGGTCGACCACGAAGTGCTGATGCAGCATCTGTTCGCCAGCACCGACCTTGAGTCCAGCTATCGCGTCAACGTCAACATCATCGGCCTGGATGGCAAGCCGCAGCTGAAAAACCTGCGCAACCTGCTGGTGGAATGGCTGGAGTTCCGCGTACAGACCGTGCGCCGCCGCCTGCAATTTCGTCTCGACAAGGTTGAGCGCCGCCTGCACCTGTTGGACGGTTTGCTGATCGCCTACCTCAACCTGGATGAAGTGATCCACATCATCCGCACCGCTGAGCACCCGAAAGCCGAGCTGATCGCGCGTTTCGAGCTGAGCGAGATCCAGGCCGACTACATCCTCGACACCCGCTTGCGTCAGTTGGCGCGGCTTGAAGAGATGAAGTTGCGTGACGAGCAAGACGCGCTGCTCAAGGAGCAAGCCAAGCTTCAAGCCCTGTTGGGCAGCGAATCCAAGCTCAAGAAGCTGGTGCGCAGCGAACTGATCAAAGACGCCGAAACCTATGGCGATGACCGTCGTTCGCCGATTGTCGAGCGCGCAGAAGCGAAAGCTCTGACAGAAACCGAGTTGCTGCCTAACGAGAAAATTACCGTCGTTCTGTCGGAAAAGGGTTGGGTTCGTTCCGCCAAAGGGCATGATATTGACGCCACCGGCCTCTCGTACAAGGCCGGCGATGGTTTCAAGACCGCTGCCGCCGGGCGTTCCAACCAATTTGCGGTGTTTATCGACTCCACCGGGCGCAGCTACTCGGTGCCGGCGCACACCTTGCCATCGGCACGCGGGCAGGGCGAGCCGCTGACCGGGCGCCTTACGCCGCCACCGGGGGCGAATTTCGAGTGTGTGCTGCTGCCGGACGACGATTCGCTGTATGTGATCGCCTCCGACGCGGGTTACGGTTTTGTGGTCAAGGGTGAAGACCTGCAGGCCAAGAACAAGGCGGGCAAAGCGTTGTTGAGCTTGCCGAACAACGCCAAGGTGATCCTGCCGCGTACCGTGGAAGACCGCGAGAGCAATTGGTTGGCATCGGTGACCACTGAAGGGCGTTTGCTGGTGTTCAAGATCAGCGATTTGCCGCAGTTGGGTAAAGGCAAGGGCAACAAGATTATCGGGATTCCCGGGGAGCGCGTGGCCAGTCGCGAAGAGTACGTGACCGACATCGCGGTGATCCCGGAAGGTTCTACCCTGGTGCTCCAGGCCGGCAAGCGCACGTTGTCTCTGCGCCCTGACGACCTTGAACACTACAAGGGTGAGCGTGGCCGACGGGGTAATAAACTGCCGCGTGGCTTCCAGCGCGTGGATGCTTTGCTGGTGGAAACGCCTGTTTAAGGCAGTTTAGAGGGCTCGATCTACGATTTAACGCGTAGATCGACGCTTTCGCGCTGGAGTCAGGGCGCATATTCACGGATGATATGGCCTTTCCAGCGCCGGCGTGGCCGAGCGTGTTTAGGTTATTTTTAGTATTACATTGTGGTTCGCCTTGTGGCAGCCACCTGGATGGGATGATGACTGCTCCACGCCTTCCTTTATTTTTGATGCTCGCTGGCCTTTTGGGGCTGGCGGGTTGCAGCACACACCAGCCGGTGTCGCTGTACCAGCTGGACAGCGGAAGTCCGGCTCAGCCTGCGCAAACCGCAGGCATGGCCGTTTTGCTTGGCCCGGTCGTCGTTGCTGATTACCTGCAACGCGAAACCTTGCTTCAACGTCAGAACGACGGCAGCCTGCAAGGTTCCACCGATGGTCGTTGGGCGGGTAGTTTGTCGTCCGATATCAACCAGCTGATGTTGCGTCAGGTGGCTGGCCATCTCGACAGCCAGCGTGTGGTGCTTGCACCTGGGCCAGCCGGTTTTACCCCGGATGTGCAGGTATTGCTGACCATTACGCGGCTCGATTCGGGTACTTCGCAACCGGCGATTCTTGACGCCCAATGGCGCTTGATCGACCGCCGTGGCCAGGTGCGCGATAACCGCATCGTGCACCTGCAGGAAGAACATACCGGCACCACCGCGTCCCAGGTCCAGGCCCAGGGCGTGTTGTTGCAGCATCTGGCGCAACAGTTGTCGGTCGCGCTCAAGCCATTGGCCAACCAGCCGCCAGTGGCCGAGGCGCCGCGCAAGCAAGCGCCGTCCCAGGCCAAACCGTCAGCTCCGCAGAAGCCTAAGATGCCGATGGCCACGCCGATTCGCACGGATATGGAAGTGTTCAGGTTCTGATCTGAATCGCGCCCAAACAAAAGGCCCGCTGACTCAGCGGGCCTTTTTGTTGTTGATCGTTCCCACGCTCCGCGTGGTAATGCCTCTTGGGACGCTCCGCGTCCCGTTGCGCAGCAGTGACGCAGAGCGTCACGGAATGCATTCCCACGCGGAGCGTGGGAACGATCAGCCATCAGGGCTTGTTACGGGTCTCATGCATCCGCGCCAACTGCCGCTCGAGCATCGACGGGTACGGCTCCATCAGCCGCTCCACACAGCTCGCGCCTTCAGGGCTGGCAATCGGGCGGATACGTGCGCGCTGGCGGATCAACGCATCTTCACTGATCTTGCGCTCCACCAGCAGCAGGTTGCGGCTGTGTTGGGACAAGGCCAGCGCGTCCTGGGCGATCTCGGTAAGCAGCAGGTCGATCTGGCTCATGCCGAACAGATCGTCACCGACGGTCAGGCCAAGTTGCAGCTGCAAGGTAATGCCGCTGTCGGCCACTTCAATCTGCAAGGCATGGCCGAGGGCGCGCAGCAGCTCGCCGCAGCAAATCGCGTTGGTCAGGTAGTCTTCGCCGCTGTCTTCACTGTGGAACAGCATCAACGTGCTGCCATCGTTCAGGGTGTGCAGCTCGCTCTGGTAGAGCGACGCGGCCTGGTCGAGGCAGTCGCGGTAGCGCTCCAGCAATTCGGTGAGGCGGGCGCGGGGCAGGCGACGCAGTTGGTCCTGCGAGCCCAGTTGCACCGCCAGTACGGCGCTGTGCTGCGGCTCGGTATTTTTCACCGGCGCAGGTTGCGGGGCGACAACGGGTGCGGCGGCCGAGGTGTCGCGCAGGTCGGCGAACGGGTCTTCATCGTCCAGTTCGTCTTCTTCGGCCTTGATCACCTGGCGTGGCGCAGGCTTGGGGGCGGCCACCGGCGCGCTTTCGTCAAAGCCTGGGTCACGCAGGTTGCGCACTTCAAACTCGGGCTCGTCGTCGTAGTCGGTGTCGTCGTACTCAGGCTCGGGTTCAACCTCAGGCACCACCGGCTCGGGAGCGAAGCTGGCATGAAGCTGGCGGGCGAGGTCGCCGATTTCATCCTGGCGGTCGGTGGCCGGGGTGTGTTCGTCGATATCGCGCAGCCAGATGCGCAGTTGCATCAGCGGCGTGGAGATATGCCGACCCAGGCGCAAGCTCAGGGCCAGGGCCAGGGCCAGCAGGATCGCGCTGAGGATGCCCATGCTTTGCAGGCTGATGGTCATCGGCTGCTGGAATTGCTGCATGTCGAGGCTGATGCGCAGTTGCCCGGCCTTCACATCCTGAAACGTAATATTGCTCGAATACAGGCCTTCGGCTTCACCCAACAGGCCGTTTTTCGGGCGCTGCCCGGCTTCGGCCATGATCCGGTTGTCCACGCTGTAGATGGCGGCGTGGGCCACCAGCGGGTTCTTGGTCAGGTTATTGAGCAGCACGTTGAGGCTGAGGATGTCGTTGGACACCAGCAACTCAGTCGCCGAGGTGGCGGTCTGGGTCGTCAGGCTCTCGCCCAGGGCGTCGGCTTGCTCGTGCATGGCCTGCTTGAACTGCAAACCCATCACGCAGGCGTAGATCACCAAGGCCAGAGCGACCAGGATCACGTTATGGCTGGCGATGCGTAATGCGATCGGTACACGGCGGTGGCGCAGTGCCCGGAAGATCAGCAGGAAGAAGTTATCGGTTTTTACTGGCGTGGGCCGGTTCACTTGCGCTCGGCTCTTGGTCCGTGAAGTTGACGCGCAGTATAGCGACAGGCCTAGAACCGGCAAAGCGCTCGCTGTGCCCGATGGTCACTGAAAGTGGGTAGAATGCGGTTTTTTTCCAGCCTGGGGGTGCGCTTTGCGCGAAATTGTCCTGATAAACATCACCGGCGAAGACCGCCCGGGTCTCACCGCAGCCATTACCGGTGTTCTGGCCCAGGGTGGTGTGAACATTCTCGACATCGGCCAAGCGGTGATCCACGACACGTTGTCGTTCGGCATCCTGGTGGAAATCCCCAGCACCGAGCAGGCCTCGTCGGTGCTCAAAGACATCCTGTTTACGGCCTATAAGCTTGATCAGCAGGTGCGTTTCACCCCGGTTTCCGAAGCCGATTACCAGCATTGGGTCGAAGGCCAGGGCAAAAAGCGCCATATCGTGACGCTGCTGACCCGCAAAGTAACCGCCGAACAATTGCAGCGGGTCAGCTCGATCACCGCTCAATATGGTTTGAATATCGACCACATCGACCGTCTGTCGGGTCGTATGCCATTGGACACGCCGGCGGACAAAGGCAAGGGCTGCATCGAGTTCTCCGTGCGCGGCGAACCGGCCGACCCGCAAGCCCTGCGCGCCGAGTTCCTCAGCGTGGCCCAGGAACTGAATGTCGACATCGCCTTCCAGGAAGATTCGCTGTTCCGCCGTAACCGCCGCCTGGCGGTGTTCGACATGGACTCCACACTGATCGAAGCTGAAGTCATCGACGAGTTGGCCAAGGCCGCGGGCGTGGGCGAGCAGGTGTCCGAAATCACCGAGCGCGCCATGGCCGGTGAACTGGATTTTCGCGCCAGCTTCAAAGAGCGCCTGGCGCTGCTCAAGGGCTTGGACGTGAGCGTGCTGGATTCGATCGGTGCTTCGCTGCGCCTGACCGAAGGCGCCGAAACCTTGTTTGCCGAACTCAAGCGCCTGGGCTACAAAACCGCAATCCTGTCCGGTGGCTTCACCTACTTCGCCAAGCAATTGCAGGCCAAGCTGGGCATCGACTACGTGTTTGCCAACGAGCTGGAAGTGGTGGATGGCAAGGTGACCGGCGTGGCGGTCGAGCCGATTGTCGACGCACAGCGCAAGGCGGACCTGCTGAAGGAATTGGCCCACAAGGAAGGTTTGCGTCTGGAGCAGACCATTGCCGTCGGCGATGGCGCCAATGACTTGCCGATGCTGGCGATTGCCGGGTTGGGCGTGGCGTTCCGTGCCAAGCCACTGGTCAAGCAATCGGCCAAGCAGGCGATTTCGACGCTGGGGCTGGATGGTGTGCTGTATCTGCTGGGCTTTCGCGATCGCGATGGTCAGCTGTAACCCGATCTAACTGCAAGATTGATCGTTCCCACGCTCCGCGTGGGAATGCCGCCCCTGACGCTCCGCGTCAGCTTCAAGGGCGTGACGCAGAGCGTCACAGGAGGGCGCTCCCACGCAGAGCGTGGGAGCGATCAGGTCAGGCTTTAGGCGCGGCGATACCCTGGCCCATCTGCACCGGCGTACCTGCCACCAGCTCTTCTGCCCACTTCACCTGATCCGGCCCGAACAGCACGATGGCGGTCGAACCCAGTTTGAAACGGCCCAGCTCAGCGCCTTTCTCCAGATGAATCGGCGCACGTGCAGCTTCGTCGTAACGGAAGGTTTTCAACTCACGCTTCGGCGGCGTCACCAGCCCGGCCCATACGGTTTCAATCGACGCCACAATCATCGCGCCCACCAACACCACAGCCATCGGGCCGCGTTCGGTGTCGAACAGGCAGACAACACGCTCGTTGCGCGCAAACAGTTCCGGCACATTTTCGGCCGTGGTCTGGTTGACCGAGAAAATCCGGCCTGGCACGTAGACCATCTCGCGCAGCGTGCCGGCCAGCGGCATGTGCACGCGGTGGTAGTCTTTCGGCGACAGGTAGATGGTGGCGAAATCACCGCCCATGAACGGTGCAGCCAGCGCCGCATCGCCCCCCACCAACTCCAGCACGCTGTAGCTGTGGCCCTTGGCCTGGAACACCCGGCCATGTTCGATCGGGCCAAGCTGGCTGACCGCGCCGTCGGCTGGGCTCAGCACCGCGCCTGGGGTTTCATCCAGCGGGCGGGCGCCGTCTTTCAGGGCACGGGTGAAGAAGGCGTTGAAGTGCTCGTAGGCGGTGAGGTCTTCGACCAGTGCCTGAGACATGTCCACTTGGTAGCGCTTGGCGAACCACGCGGTGAAGGCATTCTTGAACCAGCGCACGCGGCACTCGGCAATGCAGCCGGCCAGGCGCGACAGCAAGTGGTGCGGCAGCAAGTACTGGCTGAGGATAAACAACTGCTTTTTCATAACTGTCCTTAAACCTTAAATCTCGACGGGGGTGTCGGGGTGGTTGCCCCATTCGCCCCAGGAACCGGCATAACCTTTGACTCGCGGATAACCGAGCGCCTTGGCCACCAGGTAGGTGAAGCCAGAGCGGTGGTGAGTCTGGCAGTGGGTGATGATTTCTTTGTCGCGGGTCAGCCCGAGGTCTTCGAGGATCTGCGGCATGTCGCGGCGGATGCGCAAGTTGCGCGCCTGGTCCATGCCGGCAGTCCATTCGAAGTTGACGGCGCCGGGGATGTGCCCGCCCTTGGCGGCGAGCACTTTCTCGCCGGAATATTCCAGCGGGCCGCGCGCGTCCCAGATGCCCAGGTCGGCTGCACCAAGGCGGCTTTGCAGGTATTCGCGGGTGGCGGTGGGGCCGTCGTGCAGCGTGAGGCTGACCGGGCCGCCAACCGGTGCGGGCACTTCGGTGGATACCGGGTGCTTTTCGTCCAGCCAGGCCAGCAGGCCGCCATCCAGGTAGTGGCACTTCTGGTGGCCGATCACGTCGAGCAACCAGATAAACCGCCCAGCCCAGCCGCCGCCTTCGTCGTCATAGACGACGTAAGTGGCGTCCGGGGTGTGGCCCAGTTCGCCGAACAGCTTTTCCAGGTCGGCCTTGTGCGGCAGCAAGCCGGGTGCAGGCGGCTGGCCCAGTTGGGTGCGCTTGGGGTCAACGAAATGCGCGCCGGGGATATGCCCTTCGGCGTAGCGGGCGGCACTGGTGAGGTCCACCAGAATCAAGTGGTCGGCATCCAGGCGACCAAGCAGGTCGCTGGACTCGATCACCAGCGGCAAGCCAGAGAAGTCAGGCATGTGAGGTCTCCTGGGCACAAATGTTGGCGATAAAAGAGCGCGATTGTAGCGCAAGCATCAGGCGCTGCGGTTGGTAAAGCTGTGCAGCGCTTTCTCGATGCATTGAGCGGTTTTGCCGAAAGCCTGCACGGTGGTTTCCGAGAACGGCCCGCCGCCCTGGTCGGCGACCATCAGCATCACCACGCGGCCATTGCAGCTCAGAGAGCGTAGCAACAGGTGTTCACCGGTAAACCAGCGGCGCAGGATCGGCGGCAGCAACGCGGAAAATTGCGCGTGATTGTCTGGCGTCAGGCGCACCTGGGCGGACTTTTCCAGCAGGCGCTGCAGCAGCGTGCTGTTGACGACGTCCAGGCTCAGGTTGGCAGCGTCCTTGGGCAAGCCATCGGCCTGATGCACACGCAAGGTACTCAGGGCGCGGTCGGCCATAAACAGTAAGACCCGCTGCATGCCACTGGCGACCAAGGCTTCCCTGGCGCAGGTGGTCAAGTGCATGGCGTTGGCAAAGCGGCTCGGCTCGACCAGCAATTCGGTGCAGCGCTTGCGCCACACGGCCAAGGATTCGGCAGTAGGCGGCGGTGCGGGCAGCAGGCCGCGATGGACCTTCTGCACATGCCACGGCCAGATCAGTGACAGTGCCGGGTGCCACAGGTCCGCCATCAAGGTGGTGCGCGCGCTGGTCACCGCTTGTTGGTGAGCCTGCTGCTGCACGTCACACAGCGGTGCTTGCAGGTACAGCGCGGTGAGGTATTGCCAGCGCTCGGTGTGCGGGCAGGTCCAGGATTCCTGAGCCGACATTGCCAGGCCGTTGGCCAGCAGCACGGTGTTGGCGGGTTGGTTCAACCAGCGCCGCAGGTTGGGTTCGGCATCGAGCAATTGCTGTTGGCGCAGTGCGTCGTCTTCGCGGGCGATGTGCAGCGTCTTGACCAGCAGGCGCTGCTCGGTCAGCAGCAGGTTGTAGCCCTGGGACACCCAGATCGGCAGGTGCCAGGCTTCGGTCAAGCCCAGGCACAGGTCGAGCAAGCGTACACCGAACAGTTCCTGCTCGACCTTGCGCGCCGACTGGCCTTTGTGGATGACCCGCAGCTCCCATTCTTCCAGAAGCTTGGGGTAGGCCACGGCCAGCGGCCACAGTGGCGACAGAAACAGCAGGCTGCCCCAGTGGATGTCTTGCCACAGCCGCGCCAGGCGGCTGGCGAATAAACCGTTGGCTTGCTGTGAGGCGTGCTGGCTCACCAGCAGCAGTTGGCGCAGGGCCACCGGAATGTCTTTTTCCGGCACCGAGGGCAGACGCGCGAGCAATTCTTCGGCGCGTTTGAGGCCCAGGCGGTTCAGCGCCACTTCGAGGTTTTCTGCTGGCCCCGACAGGCTGCCGTGCGCCTGGCTGTTGGCCTCGCGCATCACACTGAGCACCAGCGCCGGGCTGTTTTGCATCAGCTCGGCAATATCTCGCAATGAACTACGGCTGTCGCGGATGGCCTTGCACACGCGTTCGTGACTAGCCTGAGGAACAGGCAGCAGCACATCGTCCAGGCGCTTGATCCAAGCGGCGAGGGTGGTGGGTTTTGTATGTGGAACTGTCGTTTCGTTTGCCATGATTGGGGCGCGATCATCACTTGCGTTCAACACACCCGGAACGGGCCGAATTGGTTTTTCGCCTTAACGGGCTATAGTCTGGCGCAGTTTTGCCGATAAGTAGAACAAGAGTTTTCTGCAGCACCCACTATGTCCATGAACCCGACGGCGCAAGTACCAATCTCCTATGGCTAAAATTATCGGCATCATCGTCGTCATCGCAAGTGTGCTCGGTGGGTACGTCCTGTCCCACGGTAAAATTGCCGCGCTGATCCAGCCCTTCGAAGTGCTGATCATCGGCGGCGCTGCGTTTGGTGCTTTCCTGCAGGCCAACCCCGGCTACATGACCATGCACGTGATCAAAAAGTCGCTGGGCATGTTCAGCTCGCGCTTCTCCCACACTTTTTATCTCGAGGTGCTGGGGCTGATCTACGAGATCCTCAACAAGAGCCGCCGCGAAGGCATGATGGCCATCGAAGGGGATATCGAAGACGCTGCCGCCAGCCCGATTTTCGCCAAGTACCCGGCCGTGCTCAAAGATGAGCGCATGACCGCCTACATCTGTGATTACCTGCGCATCATGTCCTCCGGCAACATGGCCCCGCATGAGCTGGAAGGGCTGTTCGACATGGAGCTGTTCAGCCTCAAGGAAGAGCTGGAGCATCCTTCGCACGCCGTGACCGGCGTCGCCGACGGCATGCCCGGTTTTGGTATCGTCGCGGCGGTACTCGGCATTGTGGTGACCATGGCATCCCTGGGTGAAGGCGACCAGAAGGCCATTGGCATGCACGTGGGCGCGGCCCTCGTCGGGACCTTCTTCGGTATCCTCGCGGCCTACGGTTTCTTCGGCCCACTGGCCACGTCCCTGGCCCACGATGCCAAGGAAGAAGTGAACTTGTACGAAGCGATCAAGGCCTGCCTGGTGGCTTCGGCGTCCGGCATGCCGCCATCGCTGGCGGTGGAGTTCGGGCGCAAGGTGCTGTACCCGAAACATCGCCCAAGTTTTGCCGAGTTGGAACAAGCGGTTCGCGGTCGCTAAGTCATGGAAAACAACCAGCCGATAATCATCAAGCGCGTCAAGCGCTTCGCTGCGGGGCACCATGGCGGCGCCTGGAAAATCGCCTTCGCCGACTTTGCCACGGCGATGATGGCGTTCTTCCTGGTGCTGTGGCTGATGTCGACCGCCACGCCGGAACAGAAGATTGCCATCGCCGGTTACTTCAAGGACCCGATTGGCTTTTCGGAAAGCGGCACGCCGTTCGTGATCGACCTGGGCGGCTCGCCGCAACTGGCGCCTGAGCGCACCATCAACCCCGAGGTCAAAACCGAGTCGCCGCAGGAAAACATCCCGATCGAGCGCGACACCGTCGAGAGCATGGCCGAACAGGTCGAGAAAGAGCGCCTCGAATTGTTGCTGCAAGAGCTGCAGACCAAGGTCGAAGAAAACCCGCAGCTGCTGAAATTCAAGGATCAGATTTCCTTCGAGATCACCCCCGAAGGCTTGCGTATCCAGATCACCGATGCGGCCAATCGGCCGATGTTCGATTCCGGCAGTGCGCGCTTGAAACCGTACTTTGAAGACATCCTGCTGGCCATGGCCGACACCATCAAGGCGGTGCCGAACAAGATCAGCATCAGCGGTCACACCGACGCCAAACCCTATGCGGGCCAGGGCGACTTCGGCAACTGGGAGCTTTCGGCCAACCGCGCCAACGCCGCCCGCCGTGCGCTGGTGGCGGGCAGCTATCCCGACCCGCAAGTGGCACGCGTGGTAGGTTTTGCCTCCTCGCAGTTGTTTGACCCTAAAGACCCGTTCAACCCGATCAACCGTCGCATCGATATCGTGGTGCTGACTAAAAAAGCCCAGCGTGCGATTGAAGGTGATCAGCCGCCACCTGCGGCGCCGACCCAGGGCGAAGGCGCACCGGGTGAAGTGCCGGCCGATCCGAATGCCATTCCGCCAGGTCAGGAGCCGCTACCAGCCCATGAACTGCGGCAGAAGCTGAACCTGTTTGATGACGGCGGGGTGAAAGACCCGACGGCGCCTGCGCCAACGCCGGGTTCGTAGTCCAGATACAACAAGGCCGCGATAATCGCGGCCTTGTTGTATCTGCGGTTTAGTAGCTGCTCTCCGGCAAGCTCGCAATAATCGACCGATAGCTGTTCATTCGCTGCTGCTGCACACGCCCATCTTCCAGAGCCTTGAGCAACGCACAGCCCGGCTCGCGGTCGTGTTTGCAGTCGCGGAAGCGGCAGGTGCCGATCAGGTCGTTGAACTCGATAAAGCCCGCTTCCACATCGCTGCGGCTGACGTGGCCGAGGCCGAATTCACGGATGCCTGGGGAGTCGATCAACTCACCGCCGCCGGGGAAGTGGAACAACCGCGCGGTGGTGGTGGTGTGGGTACCCTGGCCTGACAGTTCCGACAGCGGGCCGACACGGGTGTCGACTTCCGGCAGCAGGCTGTTGACCAGCGATGACTTGCCCACGCCCGACTGGCCGACGAACACGCTGATGCGGCCGTCCAATTGCTGTTGCAGCTGTTCCATGCCATTGCCGTGATGCGCAGACACTTCCAGTACCGGGTAACCCAGGGTGCGGTAGACCGCCAGCAACGCATTGAGCGCCGGGGCGTTCTGTTCGTCGATCAGGTCGAATTTGTTCAGCAGCAGCAGCGGGCGAATGCCGGCGTGCTCGGCTGCGACCAGGTAGCGGTCGATCAAATTGGCATGCGGCTCGGGCAGCGGTGCGAACACGATCACGATCATGTCGACGTTGGCCGCCACCGGCTTGAGCTGGCCACGGCTGTCGGGGCGGCGCAGTTCGGTGGTGCGCGGCAACTGGGCGACGATCACGCCGATGCCCTGGTTGCCGGCACGCCACACGACCTTGTCGCCGGTGACCAGCGCAGGCAGGTTGGCGCGCAAGTGGCAGCGCGACACCGAACCTGCGAGTTCGCCTTCGAGCGCCTCGACTTCGACCTGCACGCCGAAGTGCGCGATCACCAGGCCCGTTTGTTCAGGGCCCAGGTCGCCGCCCTCGAGCGCTTCCACGGCGGAGGATTCACGTTTGGCGGCGCGAGCGGCGCGTTCGCCTTGAATCTTTTCGATGCGCCAGTTTTGGCGGCGATTGAGCTGGCGTTTGGCCATTGGTGTTCCGTGTCGATAATGCAAAGGTTGGGTAAAACGGTCGCGAGTCTAGCACGCCCCCGCCTGCTAAACTGCGCAGCTAAGCCAAGGGCCAAGAGAATCAAGCCATGCAAAACCCACAGAACCTGATTTGGATCGATCTGGAAATGACCGGTCTGAACCCCGACACCGACGTCATCATCGAGATGGCGACCATTGTCACCGACAGCAACCTCAACACCTTGGCCGAAGGTCCGGTGATCGCCATCCACCACAGCGACGCCGTACTGGCCACCATGGACGAGTGGAACACCCGCACCCACGGCAACTCCGGCCTGACCCAGCGCGTGCGCGACAGCCGCATCAGCATGCGCGACGCCGAAGCTGAAACCATCGCTTTCCTGGAAAAGTGGGTGCCCAAGGGCAAGTCGCCGATCTGCGGCAACAGCATCTGCCAGGATCGTCGCTTCCTTTATACGCACATGAAGGGGCTGGAAAGCTACTTCCACTATCGCAACCTGGACGTGTCCACGCTCAAAGAGCTGGCGGCGCGCTGGGCGCCGGAGGTCAAGGACAGCTTCCATAAGGGCAGCACGCATTTGGCGCTGGATGACATTCGCGAGTCGATCGCCGAGCTGCAGCATTACCGCAAGCATTTCATCAAGGCTTGAATCTGTGGCGCCTGCTCTGGCCCCATTGCAGCATTGGTGTCTACGCAGCCGGTTGAAACAAAGTCTGGGGTAAGTGGGCTGTTGTGGCGAGCAGGCTTGCCCTGCGTTGGGCTGCGAAGCAGCCCCAAATCCAGACGCTGAGTTCTTTCAGGAAAATTGCAGTGTCTTTACTGGGGCCGCTTCGCAGCCCAACGCAGGGCAAGCCTGCTCGCCACAGGGAAATCTGGATGCCTTCAAGTTGTGTAGATACCAGGCCCTATCGCAGGCAAGCCAGCTCCCACACTTTGACTTGTGAACACATTCAAATGTGGGAGCTGGCTTGCCTGCGATGCTGTCGACACGGTCTTTCGCCATGCGCCCCCTTTTGGTGCCATCACCCAATGATTAGAATGCGCGCCTATTCGCAAGGATCGCCATCATGCTGTTGATGCTCTACCTCGTCGCCATCACCGCCGAAGCCATGACCGGCGCGCTGTCCGCCGGGCGCCGTGGCATGGACTGGTTTGGCGTGGTGCTGATCGCCTGCGTCACCGCGCTGGGCGGTGGTTCGGTGCGCGATGTGCTGCTGGGGCATTACCCGCTGACCTGGGTCAAACACCCGGAATACCTGGTGCTGACCTCAATCGCAGCACTGGTGACGATCTTTATCGCGCCGCTGATGCGCCGCCTGCGTTCGTTGTTCCTGGCGCTGGACGCCTTGGGCTTGGTGGCGTTTACCCTGATCGGCTGCATGACTGCGTTGGAGATGGGCCACGGTATGCTGGTGGCTTCGGTCAGCGGCGTGATCACGGGCGTATTTGGCGGCATCCTGCGCGATATCTTCTGCAACGACATCCCGCTGATCTTCCGCCGCGAGCTGTACGCCAGCGTGTCGTTTCTCGCCGCCTGGTTCTACATGCTGTGCCTGTATCTGCAACTGCCCAGCGAGCAGGCGATTCTGCTGACGCTATTCAGCGGTTTTCTGCTACGCCTGCTGGCGATCCGTTTTCACTGGGAAATGCCCAAGTTCGTCTACAACGACGACGTGCACTAGCGCGTAGCGTGCTGGTTCAGTGCCCATTCCACATGTTCACGCACCAGTTCGGACGGATAATCGCGACGTGCTTTCAAGGCTTCGAGCACCGGAATGCTTGATGGCGCATTGCCCAGGCCCACTGCCAGGTTGCGCAGCCAGCGCTCATACCCGGCGCGACGCAGGGGCGAGCCTTCGGTGCTGCTGAGGAATTTATCCTCGTCCCACATAAACAATTCGGCCAGTTCTGCGTTATCCAGATTGTGCCGTGGCTTGAAATCGCTCTCGGCCGTGGATCGGGCGAAACGATTCCACGGGCAAACGATCTGACAGTCATCGCAGCCGAACACCCGATTGCCGATCAATGGGCGCAGGTCCTCGGGGATCGCACTCTTGAGTTCGATGGTCAGGTAGGAAATGCAGCGCCGCGCGTCGAGCACATAAGGGCCGACGAAGGCATTGGTGGGGCAGATATCCAGGCACGCGGTGCAGCGGCCGCAATGCTCGGTGGCGTGGGGCGCGTCCACCGGCAAGGGCAAATCGACAAACAGTTCGCTCAAAAAGAAATAGCTGCCGGCCTTGCGATTGAGCACCAGGGTGTTTTTGCCGATCCAGCCCAGGCCGGCTTGTTCGGCAATGGCTTTTTCCAACACGGGCGCGCTGTCGACAAAGGCGCGAAAGCCAAACGGGCCGATCTGTGCCTGGATACGGTCGGCCAGTTGCTGGACGCGCTTGCGGATCAGCTTGTGGTAATCGCGGCCCAGGGCGTAACGGGAGATGTAGGCTTTGTCTGGCTTGGCCAGTAACTGCGCCATTTGCGTGTCGCCTGGCAGATAATCCATGCGCAGCGACACCACGCGCAGCGTGCCCGGCACCAGTTCTTCGGGGTGCGAGCGTTTGCTGCCATGGGCGCCCATGTAGTCCATCTCGCCGTGGTAGCCCGCGTCGAGCCAGCGTTGCAGGTGCAGCTCATGCTCGGCCAGGTCCAGGCCGCTGATGCCGACTTGTTGAAAGCCCAGCTCGCGGCCCCAGTCTTTGATCGATTGGGCGAGGGCGGGCAGATCGGAGGTAATTGCGGGCATGAGACACGGGAAACCACAGGTTAGATGCGTATAATTCTGCCAGACATCGGAGCTTGAAGACGCATGCCGCAGACAAAACACACAATTACCGACGTACAGCCGCTGTTGCACGGCCATTTGCCGCAACTGGCTGCACGTTCCCCGGACGCCCATAAAGGCCAGTTCGGCCACCTGCTGGTCATCGGCGGCGACCATGGCTTTGGCGGTGCTGCGCTGTTGAGTGCTGAAAGCGCTCTGCGCAGTGGCGCCGGCATGGTCTCGCTGGCGACTCGCCCTGAGCACGTGCCAGCCGCACTGGCGCGCCTGCCGGAAGTCATGACCGTCGGCGTGAGTTCGGCCAACCAGTTGATGGGGTTGCTGGAAAAAATCTCGGTGATCGTTATCGGTCCCGGCCTGGGCGCAGCGTCCTGGGGCAAAAGCCTGCTGTCGGTTGCCGCCAACGCCCAGCAGCCGCAAGTCTGGGATGCCGATGCCTTGAACCAGTTGGCCGCAGGCGGTGTAAGCCTGCCGGCCAACAGCGTAATCACGCCGCATCCCGGTGAGGCGGCGCGGTTGATGGGCATCACGACAGCCGAGGTTCAGGCCGACCGCCTTAACGTGGCGCGCGCTTTAAGCCAGACATTCAATGCAGTGGCTATCCTCAAGGGTGCTGGCAGTTTGATTGCCAGCCCGGAAGGCCGTGTTTCGCGCTGTGACCAAGGCCATCCAGCAATGGCGACGGCCGGTTTGGGGGATGTGCTGAGCGGCTTGGTGGGCGCCTTGCTGGCCCAAGGCATGCCTGCCTATGAGGCAAGCTGCCTGGCCGTGTGGTTACACGCTACGGCAGGGGATCGCCAAGGCACTTATGGTCGCGGCCTGGCCGCCAGCGACCTGATACCTGCCATTCGTCAATTGCTGGAGGAGCAGTCGCCGTGCCTGAAGTAAGCCTTTTTCTGGCTGATGAAGACGCCATGGTCGCGTTGGGTCAGCGTATTGCACAGGTTACGGCCGGCGCGGGACTGATTTTCCTTGAAGGCGACCTGGGCGCGGGCAAAACCACGCTGTCGCGGGGGATTATTCGTGGGCTGGGCCACACGGGCGCGGTAAAAAGCCCGACGTTCACCTTGGTCGAACCCTACGAGATCGGTGCAGTTCGCGCCTTTCACTTTGACCTGTATCGGCTGGTCGATCCCGAAGAACTGGAGTACATGGGCATCCGTGATTACTTCGATGAAGATGCACTGTGCCTGATCGAGTGGCCAGATAAAGGCACAGGCTTTTTGCCAAAGCCGGACCTGACCATTACCATTACGCCGCATGAGCATGGACGTCAGCTGAAGTTGTTGCCCCAGAGTGCGCGAGGCCAGTCTTGGTGCGCGGCCCTGGCATTGGAATTCAAATAAAATTGGTGGGGTTAGGTATGCGCTTTCGCGCGATGGTTGCTGTCGTAGGGGTGTTGCTTGCGGCAATGACTTTCAATGCTCTGGCTGCTTCACAGGTGAAAAGTGTTCGCCTGTGGCGAGCGCCGGATAACACGCGACTGGTGTTCGACCTGTCTGGCCCGGTCCAGCACAGTGTCTTTACCCTGACGGCGCCCGATCGCCTGGTGATCGACATCAACGGCGCCACCCTGGGCGCGCCTCTGAAAGTATCTACCGCTAATACCCCGATCACCTCGATGCGCTCGGCCCAGCGCACGCCGACGGACCTGCGCGTGGTCATCGACCTGAAGAAGGCCGTGACCCCGAAAAGCTTTGTACTGGCACCTAATGCCCAATACGGCAATCGGTTGGTGGTCGACCTGTTCGACAACGCCGCCGATGCCAACCCGCCGCCAGCGCCGCCGCCAAGTGTCGCGACCGTGCCGGCCGTGCCGGTCAACCCGTCGCAGCCGCAGGTCAAATTGCCGCCGCCGCCACCTGCGCCTGCGGGCAAGCGCGACATTATCGTGGTGATCGACGCCGGTCACGGCGGTGAAGACCCGGGCGCCTCCGGCTCGCGCGGCCAGCATGAAAAAGACGTGGTACTGGCTATCGCCCGTGAACTGCAGCGCCAGGTCAATGGCATGAAAGGCTACCGCGCCGAGCTGACCCGTACCGGTGACTACTTCATCCCGCTGCGTGGCCGTACCGAAATCGCCCGCAAGAAGGGCGCTGACCTGTTTGTGTCGATCCACGCCGACGCCGCACCGTCGGCAGCGGCCTTCGGTGCCTCGGTGTTTGCCTTGTCCGATCGTGGCGCTACGTCCGAAACCGCACGCTGGCTGGCGGACAGTGAAAACCGTTCCGACTTGATCGGCGGGGCCGGCAACGTGTCCCTAGACGACAAGGATAAAATGCTCGCCGGTGTACTGCTCGACCTGTCGATGACCGCTTCGTTGACGTCCAGCTTGAACGTCGGCCAAAAAGTCCTCAGCAATATTGGCCGCGTGACGTCCCTGCACAAGCAACGCGTGGAGCAGGCCGGGTTTATGGTGTTGAAGTCGCCGGATATCCCGTCGATCCTGGTGGAAACCGGGTTTATTTCCAACTCCAACGAGGCCTCGAAACTGGCCAGCGCCAGCCACCAGCAGGCATTGGCGCGTTCGATCAGCGCCGGTATTCGCCAGTTCTTCCAACAGAACCCGCCGCCGGGTACCTACATTGCCTGGCTGCGTGATTCCGGCAAAATCGCCCAGGGCCCGCGTGACCATCGCGTGCAGCCCGGGGACACCCTGGCCATGCTGGCCGTGCGTTTCCAGGTTTCGGCCGCGACCTTGCGCAGCGCCAATAACCTGAAGACCGATGAGTTGAAAGTTGGCCAGGTGTTGACCATCCCTGGCACTGAATTGGCGGCGCAGTAATGAGCGAATCAGTTTTGAACAGCGGCTCGCGTATCGAGCTGCTCAGCCCGCGCCTCGCCAACCAGATTGCGGCAGGTGAGGTGGTTGAGCGCCCGGCGTCGGTGATCAAGGAGTTGCTGGAAAACAGCATCGACTCCGGCGCCAAGCGCATTGATGTCGACGTGGAGCAGGGCGGCGTCAAGCTGCTGCGGGTGCGTGACGACGGCAGCGGGATCTCCTCGGATGACCTGCCGCTGGCGCTGGCCCGTCACGCCACCAGCAAGATTCGCGACCTCGAAGACCTTGAGCGGGTAATGAGCCTGGGTTTTCGCGGTGAGGCATTGGCCTCCATCAGCTCCGTAGCGCGCCTGACCCTGACTTCACGCACCCGCAGCGCCGAGCAGGCCTGGCAGGTAGAAACCGAAGGCCGTGACATGGCGCCTCGTGTGCAGCCGGCGGCGCACCCGGTGGGCACGTCGGTTGAAGTTCGCGACCTGTTTTTCAACACGCCGGCGCGACGCAAATTCCTCAAGGCCGAAAAAACCGAATTCGATCACCTGCAAGAAGTCATCAAGCGCCTGGCCCTGGCGCGCTTTGATGTGGCGTTCCATTTGCGCCACAACGGCAAAACCATCCTCAGCCTGCACGAAGCCCACGACGACGCCGCGCGCGCTCGGCGTGTATCGGCTATTTGCGGAGCGGGCTTCCTGGAACAGGCGCTGCCGATTGAAATCGAGCGCAATGGCTTGCGCCTGTGGGGCTGGGTGGGTTTGCCGACCTTCTCCCGCAGCCAGGCGGACTTGCAGTACTTCTTCGTGAATGGCCGCGCGGTGCGCGACAAACTGGTGGCCCACGCGGTGCGCCAGGCGTATCGCGATGTGCTGTTCAACGGGCGGCACCCGACGTTTGTGCTGTTCTTTGAAGTCGACCCGTCGGTGGTCGACGTCAACGTGCACCCGACCAAGCACGAAGTGCGCTTCCGCGACGGGCGCATGGTGCATGACTTCCTCTATGGCACGCTGCACCGCGCCTTGGGCGATGTGCGCCCGGATGATCAACTGTCTGCGCCGATCGTGACGGCAGTGGTAAGGCCGAGCGGTCCGGAGGCCGGCGAGTTCGGCCCTCAGGGCGAAATGAGCCTGGCGGCCAACCTGCTGCAATCGCCGCAGCCGCAGCCTTCCTATACGGCGCCGGGTTCCGGTTCGGGCGCGGGTTACCAGTACCAATACACGCCACGCCCGCAGTCGACTGTGCCGGTGGCTGAGGCTCAGGCCGCCTATCGCGAGTTTTTTGCGCCGCTGCCGGGTGCCGAACCGGGCGCTGTGGCGTTGCCGGAGGGCGGCGGTGATATTCCGCCCTTGGGTTATGCGCTGGCTCAGCTCAAGGGCATTTACATCCTGTCCGAAAACGCCCACGGCCTGGTGCTGGTAGACATGCACGCCGCTCACGAGCGGATCATGTACGAGCGCTTGAAGATCGCCATGGCCAGTGAAGGCCTGAGCGGCCAGCCGTTGTTGGTGCCGGAGTCCCTGGCGGTGAGCCAGCGTGAAGCCGATTGCGCCGAAGAACACCACAGCGTATTCCAGAAGCTCGGCTTCGAACTGCAACGCCTGGGCCCGGAAACCCTGGCTATTCGCCAGATTCCCGCGCTGCTCAAGCAAGCCGAAGCCAACCGCCTGGTCGCCGACGTACTGGCCGACCTGATGGAATACGGCACCAGCGACCGCATTCAGGCACATATCAACGAACTGCTCGGGACCATGGCCTGCCACGGTGCAATCCGCGCCAACCGCCGCCTGGCGCTGCCGGAAATGAACGGTTTGCTGCGCGACATGGAGAACACCGAGCGCAGCGGGCAATGCAACCATGGCCGACCGACCTGGACCCAAATGGGCCTGGACGACTTGGACAAACTGTTCTTGCGCGGCCGTTGATGAGCGCCTTGCCCCCCGCCATCTTTCTGATGGGCCCTACGGCCGCCGGCAAGACCGACCTGGCCATCGAGCTGACCAAAGTGCTGCCCTGCGAGCTGATCAGCGTCGACTCTGCCCTGGTTTACCGGGACATGGACATCGGCACGGCCAAGCCTTCAAAAGAACTCTTGGCACAGTATCCGCACCGATTGATTGATATCATCGACCCGGCCGAGAGCTATTCCGCCGCCGATTTCCGTACCGATGCCCTGGCCGCCATGGCCGAAATCACCGCGCGGGGCAATATTCCGCTGCTGGTGGGCGGTACGATGCTCTATTACAAGGCTTTGCAGGAAGGCCTGGCGGATATGCCAGCGGCCGACGCCCAGGTGCGCGGCGAAATTGAAGAAGAGGCTGCACGCCTTGGCTGGCAAGCCCTGCACGACCAGCTGGCGGCAGTCGACCCGGTTTCCGCTGCGCGCATTCACCCCAATGACCCCCAGCGCCTCAGTCGCGCCCTGGAAGTTTGGCGGGTGAGCGGCCAGACCATGACTGAACACAGGCTGAAACAAACTGCGCAAAGTGCTGATGCAGGCGCATCTGGACAGTCACAATTGCCCTATACTGTGGCGAATCTGGCCATTGCTCCGGCAAATCGCCAGGTGTTGCATGAACGAATTGCACAAAGATTCACAATTATGTTGGAACAGGGGTTTGTGGACGAGGTCGTAGCACTGCGTTCCAGAGGTGACCTGCATGCCGGGTTGCCTTCGATACGTGCTGTAGGCTACCGCCAAGTCTGGGAACACCTGGATGGCAAGCTGACGTCAGCCGAAATGCAGGAACGCGGCATCATTGCCACGCGCCAATTGGCGAAGCGCCAGTTCACCTGGTTGCGCAGCTGGAGCGATTTGCACTGGTTGGACAGCCTGGACAGCGACAATCTGTCACGCGCCTTGAAATACTTAGGATCGGTCTCCATATTGAGCTGAGTCCTTGCAATTGCCGTCTATCCTTGGGGGTGTGACGGCCATGAGCTATCTATTTTCCGAATTTTATTATTGATCCTTAAAGGAGTGCGGCACATGTCAAAAGGGCATTCGCTACAAGACCCTTACTTGAATACTTTACGTAAAGAGAAAGTTGGGGTTTCCATCTACCTGGTCAACGGTATCAAGCTGCAAGGCACGATCGAGTCGTTCGACCAGTTCGTGATCCTGCTGAAAAACACCGTCAGCCAGATGGTTTACAAGCACGCTATCTCGACAGTCGTTCCAGTTCGTCCAATCCGTCTGCCTAGCGCAGCAGGTGATGAACAGGGTGACGCTGAGCCAGGTAACGCCTGATAGGAGTCTCCTTTGTTCTTTGAGCGCCACGGTGGTGGTGAGCGAGTAATCCTCGTTCACTTGGATGGACAGGACCCTGAGGCGCGCGAAGATCCGCAGGAGTTTCAGGAGTTGGCAAATTCGGCCGGCGCCGAGACCGTTGCGTTTTTTAACGTACCGCGTCATCGGCCAACCGCCAAATACCTGATTGGCAGCGGCAAGGTCGAGGAACTGCGCGACCTGGTTCACGCCGAAGAAGCCGATCTGGTGATCTTCAATCACACCCTCACGCCCAGTCAGGAACGTAACCTCGAACGTGTTTTCGAGTGTCGCGTGATCGACCGCACCGGTCTGATTCTCGATATTTTCGCCCAGCGCGCCCGTACCCATGAAGGCAAGCTCCAGGTAGAACTGGCCCAGCTTGACCACATGAGCACCCGGCTGGTGCGTGGCTGGACTCACCTTGAACGTCAGGGTGGTGGCATCGGCATGCGCGGCCCGGGTGAAACCCAGCTGGAAACCGACCGTCGTCTGCTGCGGGTGCGCCTGCGCCAGATCAAGGGCCGCCTGGAAAAAGTACGCAGCCAGCGCGAACAATCACGCCGTGGTCGCTCGCGTGCGGATATCCCTACCGTGTCTCTGGTGGGCTATACCAACGCCGGCAAATCCACGCTGTTCAACAACGTGACGAAATCGGACGTGTACGCGGCCGACCAACTGTTCGCCACCCTCGACCCGACCTTGCGCCGTCTGGATATCGACGACCTGGGGCCGATTGTCCTGGCCGATACCGTAGGTTTCATTCGTCATCTGCCCCACAAGCTGGTCGAAGCATTTCGGTCTACGCTCGAAGAGTCGAGCAATTCCGACCTGCTGTTGCACGTGATCGATGCGGCCGAACCGGATCGCATGCTGCAGATCGAGCAGGTGATGGTGGTGCTGGGCGAGATTGGTGCACAAGACTTGCCGATCCTCGAGGTCTATAACAAACTCGATTTGCTTGAGGGTGTCGAGCCGCAAATCCAGCGCGATGAAGACGGCAAGCCCCAGCGGGTTTGGCTGTCGGCACGCGATGGCAGTGGCCTGGAGTTGCTTGAACAGGCGATTGCCGAGCTATTGGGCAGCGATTTGTTTGTCGGCACCTTGCGCTTGCCGCAACGTTTTGCTCGACTGCGTGCACAGTTTTTCGAACTGGGCGCCGTACAGAAAGAAGAATACGACGAAGAAGGTGTCAGCTTGCTGGCCGTTCGATTGCCGCGCTCGGAGCTGAATCGGCTGGTCAGCCGTGAAGGTGTGGTACCGACAGAGTTCATCGAACAACACACTTTGCAATAAAAGCCTCCGAAAGCGGTTGTGCCGCAGTAGCAGGCATTCTGTAGCATTGGTCGGCGCGCCGTGGGTGCGTCTTTGCTTTATCAGATGGAGAGCGCTATGGCTTGGAATGAGCCGGGTGGCAACTCGAATAATCAGGATCCTTGGGGTGGTAAACGCCGCAATAATGGCGACCGCAAGGGGCCACCAGATCTCGACGAGGCCTTCCGAAAGCTGCAGGAAAGCCTGAATGGGTTGTTCGGTGGTGGAAAAAAACGTGGTGGCGGTGACGACGGCGGTCGCACAAGCAAGGGCGGCGGCTATGGCCTGCTGGGCCTCGGGCTTGTCGTGCTCGCAGCCGTGTGGCTGTACAGCGCCGTGTACGTAGTCGACGAGCAGGAGCAAGCCGTGGTGCTGCGCTTCGGCAAGTACTACGAGACTGTCGGGCCAGGCCTGAACATCTATTTCCCGCCGATCGACAAGAAGTACATGGAGAACGTCACGCGTGAGCGTGCCTATACCAAGCAGGGCCAGATGCTGACCGAAGACGAGAACATCGTCGAAGTGCCGCTGACCGTGCAGTACAAGATCAGCAACCTGCAGGACTTCGTGCTGAACGTTGATCAGCCGGAAATCAGCCTGCAACATGCTACCGAAAGCGCCCTGCGCCACGTGGTGGGTTCCACCGCCATGGACCAGGTGCTGACCGAAGGTCGTGAATTGATGGCCAGCGAAATCAAGGAGCGCCTGCAACGGTTCCTCGATACCTATCGCACCGGCATCACGGTGACTCAGGTGAACGTACAGAGCGCAGCAGCACCGCGCGAAGTGCAGGAAGCCTTTGATGACGTGATCCGCGCCCGTGAAGACGAGCAGCGTTCGCGCAACCAGGCTGAAACCTACGCCAACGGCGTCGTGCCGGAAGCCCGTGGTCAGGCCCAGCGCATCCTTGAAGATGCCAACGGTTACCGCGACGAAGTGGTCTCCCGCGCCAAGGGTGAGGCGGATCGCTTTACCAAACTGGTTGCCGAGTACCGCAAGGCTCCGGAAGTCACGCGTGAGCGTCTGTACCTGGACACCATGCAGGAAGTCTTCAGCAACACCAGCAAGGTTCTCGTGACCGGCAGCAAGGGTGGGCAGAACAACCTGCTGTACCTGCCGCTGGACAAGATGATCGAAGGTGGTCGTAGTGGCACCAGCGCACCGTCCAGCAGCTCGAATGCCGCTGCCAACGAAGCGAGCGCCCGTGCGGCCGCTGACTTGCTGCAACAGCAAACACGTACCAGGGAGAGTCGTTGATGAGCAATAAATCGCTGACCGCCCTGATTGTGGGCGTCGTCGTGGTCATCGCTGCCTGGAACTGCTTCTACATCGTGTCTCAGACCGAGCGCGCGGTGTTGCTGCAATTCGGTCGTGTGGTGCAGGCGGATGTCCAGCCGGGCCTGCATGTGAAAGTCCCCTACGTGAACCAGGTGCGCAAGTTCGACGGCCGCCTGATGACCCTGGATGCACCGACACAACGCTTCCTGACCCTGGAAAAGAAAGCCGTGATGGTTGACGCCTACGCCAAGTGGCGCGTCAAGGATGCCGAGCGCTTCTACACCGCGACCTCCGGCCTCAAGCAGATTGCCGACGAGCGTTTGTCGCGCCGTCTGGAATCGGGCCTGCGTGACCAGTTTGGTAAACGCACCCTGCACGAGGTGGTATCCGGTGAACGTGATGCGCTGATGGCTGACATCACCCGTTCGCTGAACACGATGGCAGAAAAAGAGCTGGGCATCGAAGTCGTCGATGTTCGGGTCAAGGCCATCGACCTGCCGAAGGAAGTGAACCGCAGCGTGTTCGAGCGTATGAGCACCGAGCGTGAGCGTGAAGCCCGTGAGCATCGCGCCAAAGGTAACGAGCTGGCTGAAGGTATCCGTGCGGATGCCGACCGTCAGCGCCGTGTACTGCTGGCAGAGGCTTATCGCGAGTCTGAAGAGGCCCGTGGTGACGGCGACGCCCAAGCTGCGGCGATCTACGCCAAGGCTTACGGCCAGGACCAGGAGTTCTACGCGTTCTACCGTAGCCTGCGTGCCTACCGTGAAAGCTTCGCGAACAAAACCGACGTCATGGTGCTGGACCCAAGCAGCGACTTCTTCCGCTACCTGGAAAAGTCCAAGTAACCAAGCCTGTGACCTTAGGGCGCACTCCGTCGGGCGGCTAAAATGCCTGGCGGGGTGATCCTTTCAGAAAACGGGTGTATGATGCGGCAGCCGGGAAATTCCCGGCTTTTTTGCGTCTGCATGTTTGATTCGGCAGGCGCCACAGGTTTTTCGAGGAAAGTGCCCGACGAGGCCGCTGGCAGGCCGTTCGTCACGTCGCTCTTGCGCGTGGATTATGCAAAGCGTGGGTATTTTCTGCTTCACTCAAGGCTCGGCCGAGGGCTGGCCGCCCGGATCATAGGGGAATGGCGTAATGGCAACGGTAGACCGCTGGCTGCTGCCAGATGGCATCGAAGAAGTACTGCCACCAGAGGCTGCGCGCATTGAAGTAGCGCGTCGCCAGGTGTTGGATCTGTTCCAGAGCTGGGGTTACGAGTTTGTCGTGACCCCCCATATCGAGTACCTGGAATCCCTGCTGACCGGCGCGGGCCAGGACCTGGATCTGCGCACCTTCAAGGTCATCGACCCGCAATCGGGCCGGCAAATGGGTTTCCGTGCCGACATCACGCCGCAAGTGGCGCGCATTGATGCGCACACCCTGCGCCGCGAAGGCCCGAGCCGCCTGTGCTACGCCGGCAGCGTGCTGCATGCTCAGCCGCGTGCGTTGTCGTCGTCGCGCAGCCCGATCCAGTTGGGCGCCGAGTTGTATGGCGATGCCAGCCCGAGCAGCGACGTTGAAGTGATCAGCCTGATGCTGGCCATGCTGCAACTGGCCGATGTGCCGGATGTACACATGGACCTGGGTCACGTCGGTATCTACCGTGGCCTGGCCCGTGCGGCCGGTTTGTCCGGTGAAGTGGAGCAACAGTTGTTCGATGCCTTGCAGCGCAAGGCGATCGATGAAGTGATCGCCCTGACCGCAGGCGTGCCTGCGGACCTGGCCGACATGCTGCGTGCACTGGTGAACCTGTGCGGCGGTCGTGAAGTGCTGGTGGCTGCCCGTGAGCGCCTGGCCAATGCGCCGGCGCCGGTCCTGGCTGCGCTGGATGATGTGTTCGCGATTGCCGAGCAATTGTCGGCGCGCTTCCCCGAGTTGCCGCTGTATTTCGACCTGGGTGAGTTGCGCGGTTACCACTACCACACCGGTGTGGTGTTCGCCGTCTTTGTACCGGGTGTTGGCCAGGCCATCGCCCAGGGCGGTCGTTATGACGATATCGGCGCCGACTTCGGTCGCGCCCGTCCGGCGACTGGCTTTTCTACCGATTTGAAAACCCTGGTGACCCTGGGGCGTGCTGAGGTCGAGCTGCCGTCTGGTGGCATCTGGATGCCCGACAGTACGGACGCAGCACTCTGGCAGCAGGTTTGCCAGTTGCGCAGTGAGGGTCAGCGTGTTGTCCAGGCTTTGCCTGGGCAGCCATTGGCCGCCGCCCGTGAAGCGGACTGCGACCGGCAATTGATTCTGCAGAACGGGCTTTGGCAAGTATCGCCACTGGCTTCTTGAGTTTTCCTGCCGGCCATCGCCGGCACCAAGTTTGCGCGAATGAGGACAAGTGTTATGGGTAAGAATGTCGTAGTCCTGGGCACCCAATGGGGTGATGAGGGCAAAGGCAAGATCGTTGATCTGCTGACCGAACATGCTGCCGCCGTAGTGCGCTACCAAGGTGGCCACAACGCTGGCCACACCCTGGTCATCGATGGCGAAAAAACCGTCTTGCACCTGATCCCGTCGGGCGTGCTGCGCGAAGGCGTGCAGTGCCTGATCGGCAACGGTGTTGTGGTTGCACCTGACGCACTGTTGCGTGAGATAACCAAGCTGGAAGAGAAAGGCGTACCGGTGCGCGAGCGCCTGCGTATCAGCCCGTCCTGCCCGCTGATCCTGTCCTTCCACGTTGCGCTGGACCAGGCCCGTGAAAAGGCGCGTGGCGAGCTGAAGATCGGCACCACCGGTCGCGGCATCGGCCCGGCCTACGAAGACAAGGTTGCACGTCGTGGCCTGCGTGTGGGCGACCTGCTCAACATGCCGCGCTTTGAAGACAAGCTGCGTGAACTGGTGGATTACCACAACTTCATGCTGGTGGGTTACTACAAAGAGCCGGCCATCGAGTTCGAAAAGACTCTGGCCGAGTGCAAGGAATACGCTGAGCTGCTCAAGCCGCTGATGCTGGACGTGACGGCCGAGCTGCACGACCTGCGTCGCGCCGGCAAAGACATCATGTTCGAAGGCGCCCAGGGTTCGTTGCTCGACATCGACCACGGCACCTACCCGTACGTGACCAGCTCCAACACCACCGCTGGCGGCGTTGCGACCGGTTCGGGCGTTGGCCCGATGTTCCTGGACTACATCCTGGGCATCACCAAGGCTTACACCACGCGCGTGGGTTCGGGCCCGTTCCCGACTGAGCTGTTCGACGCAGTCGGCGCTCACCTGGCCAAGCAAGGTCACGAGTTCGGTGCCACCACCGGCCGTGCCCGTCGTTGCGGCTGGTTCGACGCCGTTATCCTGCGCCGCGCTATCGATGTGAACAGCATCTCGGGCATCTGCCTGACCAAGCTGGACGTTCTCGACGGCCTGGAAGCCATCAACATCTGCATCGGCTACAAAGATGCAGACGGCAAGGACGTTGCACCGACCGACGCTGACAGCTACGTCGGCCTGCAGCCTGTGTACGAAGAAGTGCCGGGCTGGACCGAATCGACCGTGGGCGCCAAGACCCTGGAAGAGCTGCCGGCCAACGCCCGTGCCTACATCAAGCGTGTTGAAGAGCTGATCGGCGCGCCGATCGACATTATTTCGACAGGCCCGGACCGCAACGAGACCATCGTTCTGCGTCACCCGTTCGCTTAATAAGCTGTTGATGTAAAAAGCAAAGGGCTCCTTCGGGAGCCCTTTTTTGTGGCTGGCTGGCAATCGGCACGACCCTTGCTACGGTTCTTTCTTTCGCGGTGCTATCAAATTAATGGCACCCGTGGTGGAGGGATTTACCGTGTCTGCCGTTCTCTCATTGTTACAAAGCCGGCTGTTGCGGCCGGTGTTCGTTACCCTAGGTATCGCTCTTTTGGTGCAAGTGCTGGTGGCCGTTGCCCTGACGCGAAGCACCGTGACGGCGTTGGAAGCGGATTTAAGCAACCGCCTGGGTGCCGACAGCCAGAAACTGTCAGGCGAATTGGCGCAAGCCGGCAAGGAAGTCACCTCGAGCCTGGACAGCTTGTCTTCGAGCACGCGCCAGCGTCTGACCGCAGGGCTTTCCACGCGCCTGCAAGAGGAGCAGAAGCAACTGCGTGCGACCCTGGAAAAAGACCTGCAGGACTCGGCCAATGACATGGCCCAACTGCTGGCGTCGGTGGCGCCCCGCGCCATGTGGGACAGCGACGTGCCGACACTGTCGGAGTTCGCCCGGCGCGCCCAGCGCAATCCCAACGTGTTGTTCGTGGTGTATGACGACGCGGCTGGCGAGCACCTGACCCGTTACCTCAACCGCGAAAACCCGATCAACCAGGCACTGTTGGACAAGGGCAAGGGCGACCGAGCCTTGGACAAGGTCCTGGATGCGGCTAAAAACGATCCTTCGGTGTTCTACGTCGAAGCCTCGATCAGCCCCAACGGCACCGAGATCGGCAAAGTCCGCATGGGCGTCTCGACCAAAGCGGTAGAGGCCGACCTGGCAGCGCTGGACAAGCGCTTTGCTGCCTTGATCGCCAGCAGTGATCAGTTGGTCGGTGACAGCCTCAAGGGCGCCGCCGCCGACAGCGCAGCGGCCATGGGTGCGCGCCTGCAATCGGCGCAAGCCACCGCCACCCAGATGACCGCCAATACCAGCAGCGCCGTACAGGACGCTGCGGGAGCGCTGCGCTGGCGCATCGGTATGGGGCTCGCCATTGTCGGGTTTGGCGTATTGCTGCTGATCGCCATCGTGCTGGGGCGCCGTGTGGTCAATCGGCTGAAGTTGTTGATTGCCGCCATGGACGACCTGGCGGCGGGCGAGGGCGACCTCACCAAGCGTGTGCAGATCAACAGCAAGGACGAAATCGGCGACATGGCCTCGGCGGTCAATCGCTTTGTGGATAAGTTGCAGCCGATCGTGCGTGAGGCCGGCGATGTAGCGCAGCGCACCGGCGTCGAAATCGGCGCCATGACCTTGCGCAATGCCGGGGCTGACAAGGCGGCCGGTTTGCAGCGCGACGAAGTTGCCGAAAGCCTGCGCGCGCTTTCGCAAATGGCCGACGAGGCCCAGGCCGAAAGCCATGCGATGCAGGCGGCGTTGCAGCAGGTGGTGGATATTCGCCAGGCCACTGATGAAAACTCACGGACCTCGGCGGAGGTCGGCAGCCTGATCGAGGCGCTCGCGGGGCAAGTGCAGGCCGGTTCCCAGGTGATCGAGCGGTTGGCGCAGCAAAGCGAGCAGATCGAAGTGGTGTTGACGGTAATCCACGGGATTGCCGAGCAGACCAACTTGCTGGCCCTGAATGCGGCGATTGAAGCGGCGCGTGCCGGTGAGACCGGGCGAGGTTTTGCGGTGGTGGCAGAAGAAGTGAGGGCGCTGGCGAGTAAAACCCAAAGCTCCACTGGGGATATCCAGGCGCATATCGTGGCGTTGCAGCAGGGCGCACGGGAAGCGGTGGAAACCATCGGCAAGGCCGGGCGTCAGGCGAATGAAGGGTTGTTGGTGCTGCGCGACAGTGTGCGCTTGCAACAGTCGGTGCAGGCTTCGGTGGAGCAAGTGCATGCGGCGATTGGCCTGGCGACGCGTGCGGCCGAGCACCAGGCCCAGGGCGCGCATGCGGTGCGTGGGCGGGTCGAGGTGATCCATGCCCAGGCCGAGCGGGCCGCGCAGGCGGTGGTGGAAACCACGGCCAGTGGCAAGGTGCTGGATGGGTTGGCGGCGCAGTTGAAGGCGAGTTTGGGGCAGTTTCGGGCTTAGCGTCGTCTGCACCGGCCTCATCGCAGGCAAGCCAGCTCCCACATTCGATTGCATTCCAAAGTTGAAACTCGGTCAAATGTGGGAGCTGGCTTGCCTGCGATAGCGGTCTCAGCGGCTCAAATACATCCGCGTCGTCAGCAGATACACCGGCAACCCCGACACCAGAATCAACAACGCCGCATACGGCGCCGCCGCCGCAAACTCCACATTCGAGGTATGCGCCCACACGGCAGTCGCCAGGGTATTCAACCCCGTTGGGCTGAGCAGCAAGGTCGCCGTCAATTCCTTCATTGCATCCAGAAACACCAACGCAAACGCCGCCCCCAATGCCGGGAAAATAATCGGCAAGGTCACCCGGCAAAACGCGCTGAATGACGACGCGCCCAGCGTGCGTGCAGCTTCTTCCAGTTGCGGCGCAGCTTTGTTCAGTGCGGTTCGAATCGGCGCTTGAGCAAGCGGCAGAAACAACAGCGCATAAGCAATCAGTAGCAGCGCCGAGGTCTGATACAGCGCGGGCACATAGTGCAGCGCGAAGTACACCAGCGTCAGCGCAATCACCAGCCCCGGCAGGGCATGCAGCAGATAAGGCAGGCGCTCAGCCCAGATCGCCAACTGGCCTTTGTAGCGCACCACCAGCAGGCCGACCGGCACGGCCAATACCAGACAAAGCGCAGCGCCGCCCAAGGACAATGCCAGCGAAGACATCAATGCCTCGCCAATTTCGGCCGCCGGGAATGCCGCCGATGAACCCACCGCCAGCCAATAAGCGAGCATGCCCAACGGAATGCCGCTACCGATGACCGCCAGCGCCAGGCAATACAGCTGACCCACGGTCGACCATTTGCCCAGCTTGACCTGTTCAGCGTGCCGCGCCGCGCCCTGGCCGATGCGCACATGCCGGCCCTTGCCGCGCACCCGCAACTCCAGCCACAGCAGCGTCAGGCACATCACCAGCAGCACCGCCGAGAGCATCGCGGCATTGGCGTTGCTGAATTCCAGTTCGAACTGTTGGTAGATCGCGGTGGTAAAGGTTTGCAGGCCGATGATCGACAGTGCGCCGAATTCCACCAGCATATGCAGCGCGATCAGCAGCGCTCCGGCCAGCAGCGAAGGCCAGAGCAACGGCAGTGTAATTCGAAAAAATACGCCCCAGCGATTCAGCCCCAGCGTGCGGGCCGACTCTTCAAGGGATGGATCAAGATTGCGCAATGTCGCCGCCACCGGCAGAAACACCAGCGGATACTTGGACAGGGTCATCACCAGGATTGCCCCGCCCAGGCCCTCGAAGTTGGCGCTCAGCGAGACCCAGGTGAAGCTGCTGACAAACGCAGGCACTGCGAACGGCAGGCACAGGACCACGCCCCAGATGCGTCGCCCCGGCAGGTTGCTGCGCTCCAGTAGCCACGCCAGTGACAGGCCGATTACGCCGCACGCCACCGTCACCCCAACCATCAACGCCAGGGTGTTGCGCAGCAGTCCGAATACATACGGCCGCCACAGCAGGTGCACCGCCTCCGCCCAGCCCGCCTGCCAGGCCTTGGTGCCGACATATACCAGCGGCAGCAGGCTCAAGCCCACCAGAAACAGCACGGGCAACAGCAGCCAGATCGACGGGCGTTTGCGCCGGGGTATGAACCCGGCGGCGGAAAGCGATGGGTTCATCAGTTCAAGCCAACGTCACGTTCCAGGTCCAGGGCTTCTTCGGCATTGCCAAGGTCGGCCGGGGTGACTTTCGGCGGCTGCAGCTCGCTGAATGGCTTGAGGCCACGATTGGATTGCATGCCCTTGCGCAGCGGGTATTCGGCCGAGGTGTTGGTGATCACACGCTGGCCTTCTTCGCTGGCCATGAAGGCGAGCAACTGCTGAGCTTCTTTGGGATGTTTGCTGGATTTCAGCGCGGCAGCGGAAGACACGGTGATCAGGCCACCGGCGTCGCCATCGGTGAAGTAGTGCAATTGCGAATCCAGGTTGGTTTTTTCTTTTTTCAGGGCGAACCAGTAGTAGTTGTTCACCAGCACGGTGGCGACTTCGCCGTTTTCCACGGCCTTGAGGGCGACCATGTTGTTGCTGTACACCTTGCCGAAGGCGCGCAGGCCGGTCAGCCATTCTTCAGCCGCTTCGCGCCCGTGCAGCTTGATGATTGCTACCGCTTGCTCCTGGAAGGCGCCGCTGGTGGGCACAAAGCCGACTTTGCCTTGCCACTCGGGGCCGGCGAAATCGAGCACCGATTTGGGCAGGTCTTTTTCGGCGATCAGTTTGGGGTTGAAGGCCACGACGCGGGTGCGAGCGGTTACGCCCATCCAGTCACCGTTGCTGCCGACGTAATCCTTGGGTAACACGTCCAGCGTGCTCGCATCAATTTTGGCCAGCAGGCCTTGCTCGCCGAGTTTGTTCAGCGGCGGCGACTCTTCGGTGTAGATCACATCGGCAGGGGAGCGCTCGCCTTCTTCCACGACCTGGCTGGCGAGCTGGTTGCTGCTGCCTTTGCGCACATTGACGTGAATGCCGGTCTTGGCTTCGAAGGCCTTGGCGAGTTCATCGCCGACTTCTTTGTGCTGGCCGTTGTACAGGGTCAGGGAAACCTTGTCGGCGGAGTAGGCGGTGGGCGAGAGTAGGGTCAAGCCGAGCAGGGTGAGGGTCAGGCCACGCAGAAGGGATGTCTTGAGACGGTTATCGCGGATCATCATCCGAAGTGTTCCTCGCTTGTATGCAACAAATCATTGCAAGGATAAACGATAAAACTTCTCAAGTGCGCACGAGGGGAGAATCCTTGGGGAAGTTTTCAAACCCCGGAAACGAAAAAACCCGCTTTCGCGGGTTTGATCTGAATTTGGTGCCCAGGAGAAGACTCGAACTTCCACGACCTTGCGATCACCAGCACCTGAAGCTGGCGTGTCTACCAATTTCACCACCTGGGCATTATCAACAACGCTTGCGCCGTTGATGGAGCGAACTATACGGAGCGCTTTTAAAGACCCGTTTGGGCGGCGNGATCTGAATTTGGTGCCCAGGAGAAGACTCGAACTTCCACGACCTTGCGATCACCAGCACCTGAAGCTGGCGTGTCTACCAATTTCACCACCTGGGCATTATCAACAACGCTTGCGCCGTTGATGGAGCGAACTATACGGAGCGCTTTTAAATCTGTAAACCCCTGATATCAAAAATATAAATCAATATTCTTGTTAAAAATCAAAGGCCTGAAACGAAAAAACCCGCTTTCGCGGGTTTGATCTGAATTTGGTGCCCAGGAGAAGACTCGAACTTCCACGACCTTGCGATCACCAGCACCTGAAGCTGGCGATCTGAATTTGGTGCCCAGGAGAAGACTCGAACTTCCACGACCTTGCGATCACCAGCACCTGAAGCTGGCGTGTCTACCAATTTCACCACCTGGGCAACATCAACAACGTTGCCGTCGTCGATGGCGCGCACTATACGGAGACGCTTTTGAGCTGTAAAGCCCTGCCATGAAAAAAGCCTGGAAAATTTCGCCAATGGTCATGCAAGGTGCTTTCCGAGGGCGGCAAAGGCCTTTTAAACACTTGTCGACACCTGAAATTTCCCGTTTCAATACGCGTATGCCAAACTAACCCGCATATAGACAAGGTGAAAACTCTCTAATGGCCGATTGGCAGTCCCTCGATCCCGAGGCCGCTCGTGAAGCGGAAAAATATGAAAACCCTATTCCTAGCCGCGAACTGATCCTGGCGCATCTCGCCGATCGTGGTTCGCCTGCTAGCCGCGAGCAGCTGGTTGAAGAGTTCGGTCTGACCACCGAAGACCAGCTCGAAGCCCTGCGCCGCCGTTTGCGTGCCATGGAGCGCGATGCTCAATTGATCTACACCCGTCGTGGCACCTATGCGCCTGTGGATAAGCTCGACTTGATCCTGGGCCGCATCGCCGGCCATCGGGATGGCTTCGGCTTCCTGATCCCGGATGACGGCAGCGACGACCTGTTCATGAGCCCGGCGCAAATGCGCCTGGTATTCGACGGCGACCGTGCCCTGGCGCGCGTTTCCGGTCTGGACCGTCGTGGTCGCCGTGAAGGCGTGATCGTCGAAGTGGTGTCCCGTGCCCACGAGTCCATTGTTGGTCGTTACTTCGAAGAAGGCGGCATCGGCTTTGTGGTGCCGGATAACCCGAAGGTCCAGCAGGAAGTGCTGATCACCCCGGGCCGCAATGGCGCCGCCAAGGTTGGCCAGTTCGTCGAGGTGAAAATCACCCACTGGCCAACGGCGCGCTTCCAGCCACAGGGCGATATTGTTGAAGTGGTCGGCAACTACATGGCGCCGGGCATGGAAATCGACGTTGCGCTGCGCACCTACGATATCCCTCACGTCTGGCCCGAGGCTGTGCTCAAGGAAGCCGCCAAGCTCAAGCCGGAAGTGGAAGAGAAAGACAAGGAAAAACGCATCGACCTGCGCCATCTGCCGTTCGTCACTATCGACGGCGAAGATGCCCGCGACTTCGACGATGCGGTCTATTGCGAAGCCAAACCTGGCAAGCTGCGCCTGTTCTCCGGCGGCTGGAAGTTGTTCGTCGCGATTGCCGACGTGTCCAGCTACGTGAAGATCGGTTCGGCCCTGGACAACGAAGCCCAGGTGCGCGGCAACTCCGTGTACTTCCCTGAGCGCGTGATCCCGATGCTGCCTGAGCAGCTGTCCAACGGCCTGTGCTCCCTGAACCCGAAAGTCGACCGTTTGGCCATGGTGTGCGAGATGACCATCTCCAAAACCGGCGAAATGACCGACTACCAGTTCTACGAAGCGGTGATCCACTCCCAGGCGCGCCTGACCTACAACAAGGCCAGCACCATTCTGGAAGCACCTAAGACCAGCGAAGCCAAGGCTTTGCGTGGCGAATATGCCGACGTCGTGCCACACCTCAAGCAGCTTTACGCGCTGTACAAGGTGTTGCTGGGCGCACGTCATGTACGTGGCGCAATTGACTTTGAAACCCAGGAAACCCGGATTGTGTTCGGCTCCGAGCGCAAGATCGCGGCGATTACGCCGACGACGCGTAACGATGCGCACAAGCTGATCGAGGAATGCATGCTGGCGGCCAACGTGGCCACCGCAGAATTCCTCAAAAAGCACGAAATTCCTGCCCTGTACCGCGTGCACGACGGCCCGCCGCCGGAGCGCCTGGAAAAACTGCGCGCCTTCCTCGGCGAGCTCGGCCTGTCCCTGCACAAAGGCAAGGACGGCCCGACGCCGAAGGATTACCAGGCGTTGCTGGCCAGCATCAAGGACCGTCCGGATTACCACGTGATCCAGACGGTAATGCTGCGCTCCCTGAGCCAGGCGGTGTACAGCGCTGATAACCAGGGCCACTTCGGCCTGAATTACGAGGCGTACACCCACTTCACTTCGCCGATTCGTCGTTACCCGGACCTGCTCACGCACCGGGCGATTCGCAGTGTGATCCACTCCAAGCAGAACACCCCGCACGTCAAGCGCGCCGGTGCCATGACCATTCCGAAGGCACGGATCTATCCGTACGACGAAGCGGCCCTGGAACAGCTGGGCGAGCAGTGCTCGATGAGCGAGCGCCGCGCCGACGAAGCCACCCGTGACGTAGTGAACTGGCTCAAGTGCGAGTTCATGAAAGACCGCGTGGGCGAGTCGTTCCCAGGTGTGATCACTGCCGTGACCGGTTTTGGCCTGTTCGTCGAGCTGACCGACATCTACGTCGAAGGCCTGGTGCACGTCACCGCGCTGCCGGGTGACTACTACCACTTTGATCCTGTGCATCACCGCCTGGCGGGCGAGCGCACCGGTCGCAGCTTCCGCTTGGGCGACACCGTGGAAGTACAGGTCATGCGCGTCGACCTCGACGAGCGCAAGATCGACTTCGGCATGCCCGACAAGCCGACTGAAACACCGAATGGCCGTAAAAAACGTGGCAGCGAACCGACTGCGCCCGCGAGCAAAGGCAAGGGCGCACCTGCGAAAGCAGCTGCCGCCGAGCCTGCGCCAGCCAAGGCCGGTCGTCGTTCGTCCACCAAGGAAAAGGCCCCCGAGGCCTACCGCCCGAGCGATGCTGCGGCGAAAAACGCCGAAGTGCGCAAGAGCCGTGAGTTGAAGCAGCAGTTGCTCAGCGAAGCCAAAAGCGGTGGTAAAGCGGCGTCTGGGGGAAAGTCCCACGGGGCGGAAAAGCCGTCGAGCAAACCGAGTAAACACCGTAAAGGCCCGCCTAAAGCGGGCTCGGCCCCCGCGAAGAGTGGCGGGTCGCGCAAACCTAAGGCCAAGTCATGAGTCTGGAAAAAATCTACGGCGTGCACGCCGTAGAAGCACTGCTGCGTCATCACCCTAAACGCGTCAAGCAGGTGTGGTTGGCCGAAGGCCGCAGCGAGCCGCGTGTACAAGCGCTGGTCGAGCTGGCCACGCAAAACAAGGTTGCTATCGGCCAGGCCGAGCGCCGTGAGATGGACGTGTGGGTAGAAGGCGTTCACCAGGGCGTGGTTGCGGACGTAAGCCCGAGCCAGGTGTGGGGCGAAGCGATGCTCGACGAGCTGCTCGACCGTACCGAAGGCGCACCGCTGTTGCTGGTGCTGGACGGCGTGACCGACCCGCACAACCTCGGCGCTTGCCTGCGTTCGGCCGATGCTGCCGGTGCGCTGGCGGTGATCGTGCCTAAAGACAAGTCGGCAACCCTGACGCCGGTCGTGCGTAAAGTCGCGTGCGGCGCGGCGGAAGTGATTCCGCTGGTGGCCGTGACCAACCTGGCGCGCACGCTGGAGAAACTCCAGCAGCGCGGCCTGTGGGTGGTGGGCACGGCGGGCGAGGCCGAGGTCAGTATTTATGACCAGGACCTCACCGGCCCGACCATCCTGATCATGGGTGCCGAAGGCAAAGGCATGCGTCGCCTGACCCGCGAGCACTGCGATTACCTGGTGAAACTGCCGATGGCCGGTAGCGTCAGCAGCCTCAACGTGTCGGTTGCCACCGGCGTGTGCCTGTTCGAAGCCCAGCGCCAGCGTGGCGTCAAGGCCAAAGCCAAGAAATAAGGCTTAAGAGCGACGCAAGACCCTGTGGGAGCCGGGCTTGCCCGCGATGGCGGTGTGTCAGTCAGCAGAGATGTTGCCTGTGCCATTGTCATCGCAGGCAAGCCAGCTCCCACATTTGTTTGTGTTTGCCTTGATTCTGCGTTGTTCAAATAATCACCAATCACCTTGCGCCATTTCTCCCCCTTCTCTACAATTGCGCCCCTTGCCTTCCTGGCAGGCACCTATGTGCCTCCCTGCGGCAAGATCCATAAGTGTCATTCACTCCTTGTCTGACCGTTTTTGAGCGGCAGGCTACAACCCGTAAGGAGCATTCATGCGTCATTACGAAATCATCTTTTTGGTCCACCCGGATCAAAGCGAGCAAGTCGGCGGCATGGTTGAGCGTTACACCAAGCTGATCGAAGAAGACGGCGGCAAAATCCACCGTCTGGAAGATTGGGGCCGTCGTCAACTGGCCTACGCAATCAACAATGTTCACAAGGCTCACTACGTGATGCTGAACGTTGAGTGCACTGGCAAGGCCCTGGCCGAGCTGGAAGACAACTTCCGCTACAACGATGCAGTGATCCGTAACCTGGTCATCCGTCGCGAAGAAGCCGTTACCGGCCAATCCGAGATGCTCAAGGCTGAAGAAAACCGCAGTGAGCGCCGTGAGCGTCGCGACCGTCCTGAGCACGAAGGCGCTGAAAGCGCTGATAGTGATGACAGCGACAACAGCGATAACGCTGACGAGTAATCCACGGACCTTTTAAGGAGCCTATCAAATGGCACGTTTCTTCCGTCGTCGTAAATTCTGCCGCTTCACCGCTGAAGACGTGAAAGAGATCGATTACAAAGATCTCAACACTCTGAAAGCCTACGTATCCGAGACCGGCAAAATCGTTCCAAGCCGTATCACCGGTACCAAAGCACGTTATCAGCGTCAGCTGGCCACCGCTATCAAGCGCGCCCGCTTCCTGGCCCTGCTGGCCTACACCGACAGCCACGGCCGCTGAGACCGGGCAGTCGACAAGTAGTAAGGGATTGAATGCATGCGCGCCTTAGCTGAGTTCATCATGCGCGGTCGCGTGCAGGCCACTCTGGTAGTGGCCGGATGTGCGGCATTGCCGCTGCTTTATTGGTTGGGTGCTGCTGCAGGTTGCCTTGTGCTCCTGCGGCGCGGTTTGAAGGACGCCCTTGGCGTTCTTGCCCTGGGATTGTTGCCGGCCTTGATCTGGTGGCTTCAATTCGGTGATCCACGGGTACTTCTGGTACTGCTGGGGTCATCGAGCCTTGCGTTGGTTTTACGCGCAAGTGAGTCCTGGGTCCGCACGCTGCTGGTCAGCGTGGCATTGGGGTTGGTGTACTCAGTGATGCTTGGCGCGGCTTTCCGCCCGCAAATCGAAGCGCTGTCGCAAGAGATCGTCAAGATCCTGCCGATGGCCCTCGGGGATCTCTACCAGCAATTGTCGGTAGATGAGCGAGCGCGGTTTGCGTCACTGATTGCCCCGGTCCTGACCGGCCTGATTGCGGCATTGTTGCAGGTCGTCAGCGTGCTGAGCCTGATTGTTGGGCGTTATTGGCAAGCGTTGTTGTACAACCCGGGTGGTTTTGGTCGCGAATTTCGCAGTATCAGAATCCCAGCGGGGCCGGCGATGTTGCTGCTGGCGTGCATGGTTGTCGGGCCGAACTTCGGCCCACAGATGGCCTTGCTGGCGCCGATTTGCAGCGTACCGCTGGTGTTTGCCGGGCTGGCCCTGATGCATGGGCTGGTAGCGCGAAAGCGCCTGGCCAAGTTCTGGCTGGTGGGGTTGTACGTCACGATGTTGCTGTTTATGCAGCTGATCTATCCGTTACTCGTGGTTTTTGCCATTGTCGACGGCCTGATTGATTTTCGCGGTCGTCTGGCGTCGAAAGACGCCGATAACGCGAACGGTGAAGGTTAAAAGTTAGAGGATTTTCACATGCAACTGATCCTTCTGGAAAAAGTCGCCAACCTGGGCAACCTGGGCGACAAAGTGAACGTTAAGGCCGGTTACGGTCGTAACTACCTGCTGCCATACGGCAAAGCCACCGCTGCAACCGCTGCCAACCTGGCTGCGTTTGAAGAGCGTCGTGCTGAGCTGGAAAAAGCCGCAGCAGACAAAAAAGCTTCGGCCGAAACTCGCGCTGCCCAACTGGCTGAGCTGGAAGTGACTATCACTGCCACCGCCGGTGACGAAGGCAAGCTGTTCGGTTCGATCGGCACCCACGACATCGCTGATGCACTGACCGCCTCCGGCGTTGAAGTGCAGAAGAGCGAAGTTCGTCTGCCGAACGGCACCATCCGCAACGTAGGCGAATTCGACGTAGCCGTGCACCTGCACGCCGAAGTTGAAGCCACCGTACGCGTTGTAGTGGTAGCAGCTTAAGCAACACCTAACTGACTGGCACCTCGCGTGCCAGGCGGTTAACATCGGGCACGATCCTGTTTACAGGTCGTGCCTTTTGTTTTTCTACACACCCCTAATTCCAAGTGGCCATGAACGATATTTCAGCTCCTGAGCAATACGATCTGCAAACCGCTGCCCTGAAGGTGCCGCCGCATTCCATCGAGGCCGAACAGGCCGTGCTCGGTGGCTTGATGCTGGACAACAACGCCTGGGAACGTGTGCTGGATCAAGTCTCGGACGGTGATTTCTATCGCCATGACCACCGCCTGATTTTCCGCGCCATCGCCAAGCTGGCCGACCAGAACTCGCCGATCGACGTGGTGACCCTGGCCGAGCAGTTGGACAAGGAAGGCCAGACCTCCCAGGTCGGCGGTCTGGGCTACCTGGGTGAGCTGGCGAAAAACACGCCATCCGTCGCCAACATCAAGGCCTATGCGCAGATCGTTCGCGAGCGCGCCACCCTGCGCCAATTGATCGGTATCAGCACCGAAATCGCCGACAGCGCCTTCAACCCTGAAGGCCGTACTGCCGCCGAGATTCTCGACGAGGCTGAACGCCAGATCTTCCAGATCGCCGAGGCCCGCCCGAAGACCGGCGGCCCGGTCAGCGTCAACGACCTGTTGACCAAGGCCATCGACCGTATCGACACCTTGTTCAACACCGACAACGCCATCACCGGTATTTCCACCGGCTATACCGACCTCGACGAGAAAACCAGCGGCCTGCAGCCGTCCGACTTGATCATCGTGGCCGGCCGTCCGTCCATGGGTAAAACCACCTTTGCGATGAACCTGGTGGAAAACGCCGTGTTGCGCAGCGACAAAGCCGTACTGGTTTACTCGCTGGAGATGCCAGGCGAATCGCTGATCATGCGTATGCTGTCGTCGCTCGGCCGTATCGACCAGACCAAGGTACGCGCCGGCCGCCTGGAAGACGACGATTGGCCGCGTCTGACGTCGGCGGTCAACCTGCTCAATGACCGTAAGCTGTTTATCGATGACACCGCCGGTATCAGCCCGTCGGAGATGCGCGCACGTACCCGCCGGCTGGTGCGTGAGCACGGCGACATCGCCCTGATCATGATCGACTACCTGCAGCTGATGCAGATCCCAGGCTCCAGCGGCGACAACCGTACCAACGAGATTTCCGAAATCTCCCGGTCGCTCAAAGCCCTGGCCAAGGAATTTAACTGCCCGGTGGTGGCGCTGTCCCAGCTCAACCGTTCCCTGGAGCAACGGCCGAACAAACGCCCGGTGAACTCCGACTTGCGGGAATCCGGAGCGATCGAGCAGGATGCCGACGTGATCATGTTCGTGTACCGCGACGAGGTGTATCACCCCGAGACGGAACACAAAGGCATTGCCGAAATCATCATCGGCAAGCAGCGGAACGGGCCGATCGGCTTTATCCGCCTGGCGTTTATCGGTAAGTACACGCGCTTCGAAAACCTGGCGCCGGGTAGCTATAACTTCGACGATGACGAGTAGGTTTCAGCGCCTGTAAGGGCCTTATCGCAGGCAAGCCAGCTCCCACATTTGAAGATATTCACAGTTCAAATGTGTGAGCTGGCTTGCCTGCGATTGCATCACCACAATTCCGACCATTACCGTCGGAATTGGTCAAAATTTGTGCTATATTCCGCGCCCGCGATTTTTCATCTCAACACCGGTCACCGTCATGCAAACAGCCAAGCCGTTATTTGACTATCCCAAGTACTGGGCCGAATGTTTCGGTCCTGCGCCATTCCTGCCGATGAGCAGGGAGGAGATGGATCAGCTTGGCTGGGATTCCTGCGACATCATCATCGTCACCGGTGATGCGTATGTGGATCACCCATCGTTCGGCATGGCGATCATTGGCCGGCTGCTGGAGTCCCAGGGCTTTCGCGTCGGGATCATTGCGCAGCCGAACTGGCAGTCCAAAGACGACTTCATGAAGCTCGGCGAGCCGAACCTGTTCTTCGGCGTCGCGGCCGGCAACATGGACTCGATGATCAACCGCTACACCGCCGACAAGAAAATCCGTTCCGACGACGCCTACACCCCAGGCGGCATGGCCGGCAAACGCCCGGACCGCGCCAGCCTGGTGTACAGCCAGCGTTGCAAGGAAGCCTACAAGAATGTGCCGATCGTGCTCGGTGGCATCGAAGCCTCCCTGCGCCGCATCGCCCACTACGACTACTGGCAGGACCGTGTGCGCAACTCGATCCTGATCGATGCCTGCGCCGACATTCTGCTGTACGGCAACGCCGAGCGGGCCATCGTCGAAGTTGCCCAACGCCTGTCGTGGGGCCACAAGATCGAAGACATCACCGACGTGCGCGGCACCGCGTTCATTCGCCGTGACACGCCTGAAGGCTGGTACGAGGTGGACTCCACGCGTATCGACCGTCCGGGCAAGATCGACAAGATCATCAACCCGTATGTGAATACCCAGGACACCCAGGCCTGCGCCATCGAGCAGGAAAAAGGCCCGGTTGAAGACCCGGAAGAAGCCAAGGTCGTACAAATTCTTGCCAGCCCGCGCATGACCCGTGACAAGACGGTCATTCGTCTGCCGTCCATGGAAAAAGTCCGTGGCGACTCGGTCCTGTACGCCCACGCCAACCGCGTGCTGCACCTGGAAACCAACCCCGGCAACGCCCGCGCCCTGGTGCAGAAGCACGGTGAAGTGGACGTGTGGTTCAACCCGCCGCCCATTCCGATGACCACCGAAGAAATGGACTACGTGTTCGGCATGCCGTACGCCCGCGTCCCGCATCCGGTGTATGGCAAGGAAAAGATCCCGGCCTACGACATGATCCGTTTCTCGGTGAACATCATGCGTGGCTGCTTCGGTGGCTGTACTTTCTGCTCGATCACCGAGCACGAAGGCCGCATCATCCAGAACCGTTCCGAAGAGTCGATCATTCGCGAAATCGAAGAGATCCGCGACAAAGTGCCAGGCTTTACCGGCGTGATCTCCGACCTCGGCGGCCCGACCGCGAACATGTACCGCATTGCCTGCAAGAGCCCGGAAATCGAATCCGCGTGCCGCAAGCCGTCATGCGTGTTCCCGGGCATCTGCCCGAACCTGAACACTGATCACTCGTCGTTGATTCAGCTGTATCGCAGCGCCCGTGCGTTGCCGGGTGTGAAGAAGATTTTGATCGCCTCCGGCCTGCGCTACGACCTTGCGGTCGAGTCGCCGGAATACGTCAAGGAGCTGGTGACCCACCACGTCGGCGGTTACCTCAAGATCGCCCCGGAACACACCGAGGAAGGTCCGCTCAACCAGATGATGAAACCGGGCATTGGCAGCTATGACAAGTTCAAGCGCATGTTCGAGAAGTACACCAAGGAAGCGGGCAAGGAGCAGTACCTGATCCCGTACTTCATCGCCGCCCACCCCGGCACTACCGATGAAGACATGATGAACCTGGCCCTGTGGCTCAAGGGCAATGGCTTTCGCGCCGACCAGGTACAGGCGTTCTACCCGTCGCCGATGGCCACCGCCACCGCCATGTACCACTCGGGCAAGAACCCGCTGCGCAAGGTCACCTACAAGAGCGATGCGGTGACCATCGTCAAGAGCGAGGAGCAGCGCCGTCTGCACAAGGCGTTCCTGCGCTACCACGACCCGAAAGGCTGGCCGATGCTGCGTGAAGCACTGACGCGCATGGGCCGCGCCGACCTGATCGGGCCGGGTAAAGACCAGTTGATTCCGCTGCACCAGCCGTCCACCGACAGCTACCAGAGCGCCCGTCGCAAGAACTCGACGCCGGCCGGCAGCCACAAGGTTGCTAAGGAAACCACCACCAGGATCCTCACCCAGCACACCGGCCTGCCACCGCGCGGCAGTGATGGCAGCAACCCGTGGGACAAGCGTGAGCAAGCCAAGGCGGCAGCCCAGGCGCGTAACAAGCAGGCGGCTAAAGAGCGCAGTGATGCGGCGAAGGGCAAGGGCGGCAAGCCTGCGCGCAAGCCGGTCGTACCGCGTTGATCGCAACCTGAATATGCAAGACGCCAGCCTCGTGCTGGCGTTTTGCTTTCTGTTCGGTGGCGAGTCTGTTTGTTAAGGTGGCGCCCATTGAATCGCCTTCGCGAGCAAGCCCGCTCCCACATTTGTCCGATTTCCAACATGAGAATGCGGTCGAATGTGGGAGCGGGCTTGCTCGCGAAGGCGTCAGTTCAGGCACCATTTATTTCAAGGAAGAACACCCATGAGCAACCCCCTGCTCTCCATCGGCATGGACTCCAACCGCTCCCAATTCATGGCGCGCCAGCGCATCGAAAGCCAGATCAACCTGCCACGGTTGTTCGCCGCCATCGATGCCGACCCCGGCATTGTCGGCGCTGGTGTGGTGTACATCGACGCCGACTTCAATGTGATCACCCTGCGCGAATTCAAGCCCCTGTGCAGCATCAGGCCCAAGCGCATCATTTTGCGCGAGGCGCAGAAGTACATTTCCCCCGCGCAATTTGTGGAACAGGTGAAGACGGATCCCCGTGAAGGCCGCCTCAGGAAAGAGGCGTTTGATATGGGCTTGTCGTGCACCGCCGCGATTATCGGTTGGCTTGTGGTGTTCAGCGGCAGCGTCGCCGTGCCATTTACGGCGGGCGCAAGCGCATTCGTGGTGGGCATTGGCGTGACGGCGGCGCTGGCCAGCAGTGCGCAATGCGGGTTCGGCGTGGCACGTACCTACAATGAAGCCCTGGACCCCGACGCCAACGACCGGATGGATGACGCCGAATGGTACGGCGCTGTTTCAACCATCCTCGATACGGCCTCCCTGGTGGGGATCGGCACCGGCGCGCTGACCACGGTGAAACTGCTCAAGGCCAATAAGGCCGCGGCCCTGGGCAAAAGTTGGTATGAATTGCTCAAGGGCCTGAACCGCCAGGAACGCAAGAAGCTGACCAAAGAGCTGCTAAGCCTGCGCGACCCCAGCCTGACGCCCAAGCTGCTCAAGTTGCAGCAGCGTGCAGGCAAGCTGACCAAAAGCTTCAGCTCCACGGAAATCCGGCATGCCACCCTGACCCAAATGAAAGACGCGTTGGGCGGCATTCTCGGCATCGTGGGCAGCTACCGCACCGGCAGTGTGGGCACCGCCACCACCCTTGCAATCGGCTTGTATGAGGACCTCACCGAATGAAAGGCTTCCCCGACATGGGCAGTTTCCTCGCGCGCTATTTCCCGGTGTTCATGGGCACCATCTTCATGGCGATCTTTTCCGGCGCGTCTGCCGTGTCCCTCGCAGGCGTGACGTATTTGCGTGGTGTCGATCCGTCGCTTAAATCCGACTACTCCGGCCTGGCAATTTTGCTGCTGGTGGCGGTGCTGGTCTTTGGCAACGTAATGGTTGCGCGCGGACGCCCGTGGGCCACTGGCCTGGTGGCGGGCTACTTGGGCTGCTGTCTGCTGTTCGTGCTGCCGATGATTCAGTACCCCATTCCCAAACTGGTCTACGGTTCGGCAGTACTCTTTCCGCTGTTGGGGCTGTTGTTGCTCAACAGCCAGCGTCACCGCGAAATGCGCCAAAAGCTGCTCGAAGTCCGCCTCCTGCGCGAAGCCATGATCGCCCGCCACAAAACGCGCTGACTGGGTAGATTCGCCACCCGGCCTCACACGCACGCCACAAATATGTGCGAGCCTTGCACCACGGCACCCCCGTTGGCGCCGTTTTGGTGCTGTACTGCACCGGGTCTTACGATAAAGCGCAATGACGGCCGCTCTGGCATAAGTCTTGCGCGCTTTGTGCTCATGCCCTGGCTCGCAGGAGGCCGCCGTGTCGATTCATGTCGCGTTGCACCACGTTACGCATTACCGCTACGACCGCGCTGTCGAACTCGGCCCACAGATCGTGCGCTTGCGCCCGGCTGCCCATAGCCGTACGCGGATCTTGTCCTATGCACTCAAAGTGCTGCCCGAGCAGCACTTCATCAATTGGCAGCAAGACCCGCAGGGCAATTACCTGGCGCGCCTGGTATTCCCGGAAAAGACCGACGAACTGCGCATTGAGGTCGACCTCGTCGCCGAGATGGCGGTATTCAACCCGTTCGACTTTTTCCTCGAGCCCTACGCCGAAAAAATCCCCTTCAGCTACGCCGCCGATGAGCAGCGCGAGTTGGCGCCGTACCTGGAAACCTTGCCGCTGACGCCAAAGTTTGCCGCCTATCTGGCCGGCATCGACCGCACGCCGCTGCCGGCGGTGGATTTTCTGGTCGGGCTCAATCAGCGCCTGGCGGCGGACATCGGTTACCTGATCCGTATGGAACCGGGCGTACAAACGCCGGAATTCACCTTGGGCGCCGCATCCGGCTCCTGCCGTGATTCCGCCTGGCTGCTGGTGCAATTGCTGCGCAACCTGGGGCTGGCGGCGCGGTTTGTGTCGGGCTACTTGATCCAGCTCACCGCCGACGTCAAAGCCCTTGATGGCCCGTCCGGCACCGAAGTCGACTTCACCGACCTGCACGCCTGGTGCGAGGTGTATTTGCCCGGCGCAGGCTGGATCGGCCTGGACGCCACCTCCGGGCTGTTCGCCGGTGAAGGGCATATCCCATTGGCCTGTAGCCCTGATCCTTCGTCCGCTGCGCCTATCAGCGGGCTGGTGGAACCCTGCGAGTGCGAATTTACCCACGAAATGTCGGTGGAGCGCATTTGGGAAGCGCCGCGCGTCACCAAGCCCTACACCGAAGAGCAATGGCTGGCGATCCAGGCGTTGGGCCGGCAGATCGACGCCGACCTGCTCAAGGATGACGTTCGCCTGACCATGGGCGGCGAACCGACCTTCGTGTCCATCGACGATCCCGACGGTGCCGAGTGGAACACGGCGGCCCTTGGGCCGGACAAGCGCCGCCTGTCCGCCGAGCTGTTCCAGCGCATGCGCGCGCACTACGCGCCCAAAGGCCTGGTGCATTTCGGTCAGGGCAAGTGGTACCCCGGCGAGCAACTGCCGCGCTGGTCGCTCAATTGCTACTGGCGCCGCGATGGCGTGCCGATCTGGCATAACAGTGCGTTGATCGCCGATGAGCAACAGGACTACGGCGCCGATGGCGCGATGGCCGGGCGTTTCCTCGCCAGTGTCGCCGAACGCCTTAAACTGCCGGCACGCTTTGTGTTCCCGGCCTTCGAAGACAACTTCTACTACCTGTGGCGCGAAGGTGCGCTGCCGCAAAACGTCACCGCCCAGGACCCGCGCCTGAGTGATGACCTGGAGCGCGAGCGCCTGCGCAAAGTGTTCAGCCAGGGCCTGGATAAAGTCATCGGCCAAGTGCTGCCGCTGGCGCGCACGCCAGCCAATGACCGCTGGCAGAGCGGGCGCTGGTACCTGCGTGACAACCACTGCCGTCTGGTGCCGGGCGACTCGCCGCTGGGTTACCGCCTGCCATTGGCCTCGCAGCCATGGGTGACGGCGGCGGAGTATCCGTTTGTGCATCCCACCGACCCGAATCAGGATCAGCCGGAGCTGCCGACCACCGCGCAACTGCACAGCCATGGCACGCCTGCGCCGAGCGACGAGCGCGTGCCCAAGGTCGACGAATCCGCCGACTGGCTGACCCGCACCGCTTTGTGTGCCGAAGCGCGGGAAGGGCGTTTGTACCTGTTTATGCCGCCGCTGGAACGCGTCGAAGATTACCTGGAGTTGGTGGCCGCCATCGAAGCCACCGCCGAAGAGCTGCATTGCCCGGTATTGCTGGAAGGCTACGAACCGCCGTTCGATACACGCTTGAGCAACTTCCGGGTCACGCCCGACCCCGGTGTGATCGAGGTCAATGTGCAGCCGTCCGCCACCTGGGATGAGCTGGTGGAGCGCACCGAGTTCCTCTATGAAGAGGCGCGGCAAACCCGCCTGACCACCGAGAAGTTCATGATCGACGGGCGCCACACCGGCACCGGCGGTGGTAACCACTTTGTGCTGGGCGGCGCGACGCCGAAAGACTCGCCGTTCCTGCGCCGCCCGGATTTGCTGCGCAGCCTGATCAGCTACTGGCATAACCATCCGTCCTTGTCGTACCTGTTTTCCGGGCTGTTTATTGGCCCGACCTCCCAGGCGCCACGGGTGGATGAAGCGCGTAACGATGCGCTGTACGAGCTGGAAATCGCCTTCGCGCAAATGCCCGAGCCTGGCGAGGAATGCCCGCCGTGGCTGGTCGACCGGCTGTTGCGCAACCTGCTGATCGACGTGACCGGCAACACCCACCGCGCCGAATTCTGTATCGACAAACTCTACTCGCCCGATGGCGCCACCGGCCGCCTGGGCCTGTTGGAACTGCGTGCGTTTGAAATGCCGCCCCATGCGCGCATGAGCCTCACCCAGCAATTGTTGTTGCGCGCTTTGGTCGCGCGCTTCTGGCGTGAGCCGTATGCACCAGCAAAACTGGCGCGCTGGGGCACTGAGCTGCACGATCGCTTTTTGCTGCCGCACTTTATCGAGCAGGATTTTGCCGATGTGATCGTCGAGTTCAACGCCGCCGGTTACCCGCTGCGGGCCGAATGGTTTGCCGCGCACCTGGAGTTCCGTTTCCCCAAGGTCGGCGACTACGCCGTCAGCGGCATCGAACTGGAACTGCGTCAGGCCCTGGAGCCTTGGCACGTGCTGGGCGAAGAGGGCGCCGTGGGTGGCACGGTGCGTTACGTGGATTCATCCCTGGAACGCTTGCAGGTGAAGTTGAGCGGCCTGGCGCCGCAACGTTATCTGCTGACCTGCAACGGCATCCCGGTGCCGTTGCAGCCGACCGGGCGTATTGGCGAGTTTGTCGCCGGTGTGCGTTATCGCGCCTGGCAACCGGCCAACTGTTTGCAACCGACCATCGCGGTGCATGCGCCGTTGGTGTTCGATGTGCTCGACACCTGGATGCAACGCTCGCTGGGCGGCTGCCAATACCATGTCGCGCATCCGGGTGGGCGCAATTACGACAGCTTGCCGGTGAATGCCAATGAGGCCGAGAGCCGGCGCATGGCGCGGTTTTTCCGCTTGGGACATAGCCCTGGCAAGCTGCCGGTGCCGCCTTTGGTGATTAACGATGAACTGCCGATGACCCTGGATTTGCGGCGTTTCCCCAATAAAAAAGACTAAATGAGATCTAAAATGTGGGAGCTGGCTTGCCTGCGATAGCGGTGTACCAGCCAGCCAATCAGGTGGCAGGAAAACCGCTATCGCAGGCAAGCCAGCTCCCACACAAGATCGCGTTGAATTTGAGTTAATCTGAGCCCCCTTGCCTCTGCCGAGCGTTCCATGTCCGACTTGCTCGACCGTTACCCGCTCACCGCGGGCACCTATCACGAACTGCTCGACGACAGTGGCGCGGTGCGCGCCCATTGGCAGCGCCTGCTCGATCACCTGCAACGCAGTACGCCTGTGCAACTGGCCCAGCGCCAGGCGTTGCTGACGCGGCAGATCCAGGAAAACGGCGTGACTTACAACGTCTACGCCGACCCCAAGGGCGCCGATCGCCCGTGGGAGCTGGATTTACTGCCCCACGTGCTGGCCGCCGATGAGTGGCAGCACCTGTCGGCCGGTATCGCCCAGCGTGCGCGCTTGCTCAATGCCGTGCTGGCCGACCTGTACGGCCCGCAGCGCCTGATCAAAGAGGGCCTGTTGCCGGCCGAACTGGTGTTTGGGCACAACAACTTCCTGTGGCCGTGCCAGGGCATTCAACCGCCGGACGGCGCGTTTCTGCACCTGTACGCCGTGGACCTGGCGCGCACGCCGGATGGCCGCTGGTGGGTCACCGCCGACCGTACCCAGGCGCCATCGGGCGCAGGTTACGCGCTGGAAAACCGCACCATCGTGTCCCGTGCATTCCCGGACCTGTACCGTGATTTGCAGGTGCAGCACCTCACCGGTTTTTTCCGCACGCTCCAGGAAACCCTGGCCCGTCAGGCGCCCGGTGATGACCAGCCGCCGCTGATCGTGCTGCTCACACCGGGGCGTTTCAACGAAAGCTATTTCGAACACCTCTACCTCGCACGCCAGCTTGGCTACCCGCTGGTTGAGGGCGGCGACCTCACGGTGCGCGACAGTACGGTGTTCCTCAAAACCCTCAGCGGCCTGCGCCGGGTGCACGCGATCATGCGGCGTCTGGACGACGATTTCTGCGACCCGCTGGAGCTGCGCACCGACTCGGCCCTGGGCGTGCCCGGCCTGCTGGATGCGGTGCGTCAGGGCAATGTGCTGGTGGCCAATGCCTTGGGCAGCGGCGTGCTGGAGTCGCCCGGTTTGCTCGGCTTTCTGCCGAAGATCAACGAGTTTCTGTTTGGTGAGGAACTGATCCTGCCGTCCATCGCCACCTGGTGGTGCGGCGAGGCGCCGGTGCTGGCCGAAGCCTTGGACAAGCTGCCGGAATTGCTGATCAAGCCGGCTTTTCCGTCGCAAAGTTTCGCACCGGTATTCGGCCGCGATTTGAACGAAGAACAACGCCTGGCCCTGGCCGAGCGCATGCGTGCGCGGCCTTACGCCTATGTGGCCCAGGAGCTGGCGCAACTGTCCCAGGCGCCGGTGTGGCACACCGTAGACGACCATCTGCAACACCGCGCCATCGGCATGCGTGTGTACGCGGTGGCCAGCGCTGACGGCTACCGTGTACTGCCCGGCGGCCTGACTCGCGTGGCGGCCGAGGCGGATGCCGAAGTGGTGTCGATGCAGCGCGGTGGCGCGAGCAAAGACACTTGGGTACTGGGTGACCGCGCTGTCGGCGGCGAGCTTTGGCGTGCGCAACGGGCGATTGGCGTACATGACCTGGTACGGCGCGACCCTTACCTGCCGTCGCGCGTGGTGGAAAACCTGTTCTGGTTTGGCCGTTACTGCGAACGCTGTGATGACAGTGCGCGCTGGCTGCGCATTGTGCTGGCGCGCTATGTCGATGGCGACGACCCGCAAGCCTTGCAGGCCGCTGTCGAGCTGGGCGAGACCTTGCGCTTGTTGCCGGAGGAGGGCGAGTTGCCCGAGCGCCTGCTTGCCGCTTTGCTTGGCGATGACTGGCCGTCGAGCCTGCGCGCCAACCTGCAACGCTTGCAGTGGGCGGCGTCCCAGGTGCGCGGCAAGTTGTCCCGCGAGAACTGGCAAGCGCTGGTGGAGTTGCAGCGTGAAGCCCTGGAGCTGGAAAGCGAGACCCCGGATTTTGGCGAGTTGCTGGACTTTCTCAACCGGCTGGTGATGTCCCTGGCGGCCTTGTCCGGCTTCGCCCTGGACGACATGACCCGCGACGAAGGCTGGCGCTTTTTGATGATGGGCCGGCGTATCGAGCGCCTGCAATTTCTGAGCAGCAGCCTCGCCGCGTTCCTGCGGGGCGTGGCGGTGTTTGATCAGGCCGGGCTGGAATGGCTGCTGGAGCTGGGCAACAGCAGCATCACCTATCGCTCGCGTTACCTGGCAGTGCCGCAACTGATCCCGGTGCTCGACTTGTTGCTGCTCGATGAACAGAACCCGCACGCGGTGCTGTTCCAGTTGAAGCTGGTCAGCCGCACCCTGCGGCGTCTCAATGATGACTTTGGGGTGCCACGGGAAACCGGCCTGGCGCCGTTGGTGGAACGCCTGTCGCGTTTCGACCTGGGCTGCCTGGAGAACCCGCTGTTCGGAGAATCCAGCGTGCGCGCCGCGTTGGACGGCCTGGCGGACCTGCTGCAAGCGGTCGCCGATGAGAGCGGGCAAGTGTCGGATCGCCTGGCGTTGCGTCACTTTGCCCATGTGGATGATGTCAGCCAGCAAACGGTGTCGGTGTGATGAGTGCGCGCTACCAGATTTTTCACGATACCCATTACCACTACGACAGCCCGGTGTCCCTGGCCCAGCAGTTGGCGCACCTGTGGCCGCGGCCGTGCGCGTGGCAGCGCTGCAGTTCCCAGCAATTGGATATCAGCCCGCAGCCGTCGTCGCGCCGTGATGAGCTGGACGTATTCGGCAACCCGATCACCCGGCTGGCGTTCGAACGGCCCCATGATGAATTGCTGGTCAATGCCGGGTTGACCGTGGAAGTACTGGCTCGGCCAACGCTGGATTTTCAGCAGTCGCCGGCCTGGGACCAGACCCGCGACAGCCTGACCTACAGCAGCCAGGTGCTGTCGTCTGAGATGCTTGAAGCCTGCCGTTATCGCTTCGAGTCGCCCTACGTGCATTTGAAAAATACCTTCGTCGAGTTCTCCGAAAGCTGCTTCCCGCCAGGCGTGCCCTTGCTGCTGGGCGTGCAGGCCCTGATGCAGAAAATCTTCAGCGAATTCACCTTCGATGCCGAAGCCACTCAGGTCGCCACGCCCTTGGTGGAAGTGCTGGAGCGCCGACGCGGCGTGTGCCAGGACTTTGCTCACCTGATGCTCGCGTGCCTGCGCTCGCGGGGCCTGGCCGCGCGTTACATCAGCGGCTACCTGCTGACCCAGCCACCGCCCGGCCAGCCACGGCTGATCGGCGCCGATGCATCCCATGCGTGGGTCTCGGTGTTTTGCCCGGTGGCGGGCTGGGTGGATTTTGATCCGACGAATAACGTGCAGCCGGCACTCGAGCACATCACCCTGGCCTGGGGCCGTGATTTCTCTGATGTGTCGCCGTTGCGTGGGGTGATTCTGGGAGGAGGGAGCCATGACCCGGAGGTGCGGGTGACGGTGATGCCGCTGGAGTAACAGTGGGTTGTGGTGAGCAGGGAGGGCCTGCTCACCCCAACAAAATTTATTCAGCCGGGTCTTTCGGTGTCTCGGTGTCATCAGCAGCCACTTCACCTTCAGCATCCGGGTTCAGTGCGCCTGCTTCTTCATCTGCAGCGACTTTCTTGCGTTGCAGCTTTTCCTCTTTCTTCTGCTCCTTGGCCAAGTCTCTCTGACGTTTGGCGAAGGAATAATTAGGTTTGGCCATGGGCGATCCTCTAGGGTCGAAGGTGAGGGTGGGCGGCGCGCAGCTGCCTTGGGTCGCTATGGTAGCAGCTTAGCAGCGCGATTGGCCTTCACTTACCGCAGGCATACGCGGCCAACAGGCCGTTTAAGAATTGATTGAAGTGCATGGCAGACGCTCCGGTGGGTGATGGAGCGATCATAGGCGGGTGGCTGTTGTTTGGCTGGTAGATTGTGTTGATCAGTCTGATAGCCTAAAGTTGTATACAATCTGTTGATTCAGATCATAAGAATTTCAGCCTGCTTGGGGCACCCTAGTCGCAATTCGCGTTTTTTAAACCCTGCCTTGGAGATTCACATGTTTGCCAAAATCGTTGCTGTTTCCCTGCTGACACTGGCGAGCGGCCAGTTGCTTGCTGCAGAGTGCGCGGTCACTGTTGATTCCACCGACCAGATGTCCTTCAACACCAAAGAAATCACCATCGACAAGAGCTGCAAGACGTTCACCGTGAACCTTGAGCACTCCGGCAGCTTGCCGAAAAACGTCATGGGCCATAACTGGGTACTGAGTTCCGCCGCCGACATGCCTGGCGTTGCCAGCGACGGCATGGCTGCCAGTATCGACAAGAACTACCTCAAAGACGGCGACACTCGCATTATTGCCCACACCAAGATCATCGGTGCTGGCGAGAAAGATTCGGTGACCTTCGATGTGTCGAAACTGGCGGCGGGTACGGATTACGCGTTCTTCTGCTCGTTCCCGGGCCACATCTCGATGATGAAAGGCACTGTGGTCGTTAAGTAACACCGCGTTAGCGTTCATCGCAGGCAAGCCAGCTCCCACATTCGACCGCATTCCCTTGTTGGAAAACGGTCAAGTGTGGGAGCTGGCTTGCCTGCGATTGCAATCTAACAAACACCGCTGGACTAACAGGCTACCTCACGGCGCGAAGGGCATGACCCGCTTGTGCTCAGTCTTGCGATAGGTGTCGCAGATAATCTTGAACGCTTCCTCACGCACCGGCTCGCCGTGCAGGAACGCATCAATCTCGGCGTAGGTCACGCCGTGTGACGCTTCGTCCGGTTTGCCCGGCGACAGGTCTTCAAGGTCGGCAGTCGGGATCTTCTCGACCAGCGACTCCGGCGCACCAAAGTGCCGCGCAATCGCACGCACCTGGTTCTTCACCAATCCGCTCAGCGGCGCCAGGTCGCAGGCACCGTCACCGAACTTGGTGAAAAAGCCCATCACCGCTTCCGCTGCATGGTCGGTACCGATCACCAGGCCACCGGCCGCGCCGGCGATGGTGTACTGCGCCACCATGCGCATGCGCGCCTTGGTGTTGCCCAGCACGAAATCACGAGAAACCGCCGCCTTGCCTTCAAACGCCGCCACTTCATTGGCCAGGGATTTCACCGCGGGGCCGATGTTCACGGTGTGGCGTTCGTCCGGGTCGATAAAGTCCACCGACGCCTGGGCGTCGTGTTCGTCGAACTGGGTTTCGTAAGGCAGGCGCACCGCGATAAAACGGTAGGCTTCATCACCTGTGCTGGCGCGCAGTTCTTTCATTGCACGCTGGGCCAGCAGGCCGGCGGTCAGGGAGTCGACACCGCCGCTGATGCCCAGCACCAAGCTCTTGAGCCCGGAATTGCGCAGGCAGCCCTGGATAAACCCTACGCGGCGCGCCACTTCGGCCTCAAGGGCGGCCTGGTCGTTGAACGGTGCTTGGACCTTGAGCTGCTGCGCAATCTCACGCTGTACGGCTTGCATGATTCACTCCTTGCTGGAAAGGGCAGGTACTTTGAAAACGTGGCGCAAATAGGCGACAAAATTCGGATCGGTGCAGTGGGTCTTGCCCGCTTCATCGGAAATTTTCGCAACGGGCTGGCCATTACAGGCAGTCATTTTAAGCACGATGCTCATCGGTTCAACACCCGGAATGTCACAGGTCAGGTTGGTGCCGATACCGAAGCTGACATTAATGCGACCGCGCAATGCGCGGAAAATCTCCAGGGCCTTGGGCAGCGTCAGGCTGTCGGAGAACACCAGGGTCTTGCTCATCGGCTCGATACCGAGCTTGTGGTAGTGGGCGATGGCTTTTTCGGCCCATTGAATCGGGTCACCGGAGTCGTGGCGCAGGCCGTCGAAGAGCTTGGCGAAGTACAGGTCGAAATCGCCCAGGAACGCGTCGGTGGTGATGCAGTCGGTCAGCGCGATGCCCAGCAGGCCACGGTATTCGCGTACCCAGCAATCGAGGGCGGCGATCTGGCTGTCGATCAGGCGCGGGCCGAGTTGCTGGTGGGCCATGATCCATTCGTGGGCCATGGTGCCCAGGGGTTTCATGTCGAACTCCCGGGCCAGGTGCACGTTGCTGGTGCCGACAAAACGCCCGGGGAAATCGTGCTTGAGCACGCTGACCACTTCTTCCTGCACGCGGTACGAGAAGCGCCGGCGGGTGCCGAAATCGGCGACTTGCAGCTCCGAGAGCTCTTCGCTGCTGGCATTGGCGGACAGCCAGTCGAACTTGCGGTACAGCTGTTCGCGGGCCTGTTCGAGGATGACTGTCTGGTAGCGATAGCGGTTACGCACTTCGCTGACGATGGCCAGCATCGGCACTTCAAACAGGATCACATGCAGCCACGGCCCGCGCAGGCGGATAAACAGCTCGCCGTTTTCGATGCCGGTTTGCACGTAGCGCAGGTTGAAGCGAAACAGCCCCAGAAAGCGCAGGAAGTCCGGCTTCATAAAGCTGATGCGTTCCAGGAAACCCAGCTGGTCCGGGCTCAGGCTCAGCTCCGCGAGGCGTTCGATCTGGTAGCGGATTTCCGCCAGGTACGGGCGCAGGTCTTCACTGTTGCGGCAACGAAACTCCCATTCAACTTCCACGTTCGGGTAGTTGTGCAGCACCGCCTGCATCATGGTCAGCTTGTAGAAGTCGGTGTCGAGCAAGTTCTGCACGATGCGATCGGCAAACACACTCTCGCTCATAACGGGAATCTCCAGACGGGTCGGCGATGGGCGCCGGCCTTTACGCACAATTAAGGAAGGGTGCTAGTGGCGCATAGACCTGTGGGGATTTGCCAGTGATTTTTTCAGTGCGGCCACTGGCCTCATTGCAGGCAAGCCAGCTGCCACACTTGAAATGCATTCCAAAGGTGGGAGCTGGCTTGCCTGCGATAGCGGTGGTGCAGCCCAAAAAGACCTAAACCTGCTCCATCATCCACTTCACAAACTCACGCACCTTGGGCACCTCCGCCGAATGCTCCGGATACGCCATGTAATACGCATCCTGGCTGGGCATCGCATGCTGCCAGGGAATTACCAGCTTGCCCTCGGCCAGCTCCTCTTCCACCAAAAAGCGCGGCAACAAAGCCACGCCACAGCCAACCTGCGCCGCCCGTATGCACATATAAAAGGTATCAAACCGCGGCCCGTGGTAACTGTGCTCGGTCTGGTAGCCCTGGCTGGCGAACCAATCATGCCAGCCCTGGGGCCGCGAGGCGTTTTGCAGCAGCACCAGGTTGCTCAATTGCGTGGGGTCGGTAAACGGCTGCGCAGGCAGGCTTTCCGGTGCACACACCGGTACAAGCTCTTCGCTGAACAGTTTCAGGCTCTCGGTGCCCGGCCGTGAACCCTGACCGAAGTAGAAGGCCATGTCGGCCTTGCCTTGCAGCAACTCGTCCGGCGCCTGCTCGTTGCACAGGTCCAGGTGGATCTGCGGGTGGCGCAGGCGCCAACCTTTCAGGCGCGGCACCAGCCAGCGCGCGCCGAACGTGTAGGGCGTGGACACGCGCAGCACTTCGGTTTCGCCGCCGTAGGAGCGCAGGTAGTGGGTGGACATCTCCACCTGCGTGAGTATCTTGCGCACTTCCACCAGGTACAGATCCCCCGCCGGGGTCATCTGCAAGCGGCGGCGTACCCGGCGAAACAACAGGTGTTGCAGCAATTCTTCCAGCTGCGCCACCTGCTTGCTCACCGCGCTTTGCGTGAGGTTCAGTTCCTCGGCAGCGCGGGTGAAGCTCAGGTGACGGGTGGCGGCTTCGAAACACTGCAGGGCGGTGATCGAGGGCAAATGTCTTTTGTTCAGCACGGCACGCCTCTTTTTATTCTTTGCATGAGTAAACGGAATGATATCTCGCCTAATCGTCGTTTGTTGGCAAGTCTTGGTCCAGCTACAAATAAGGTCTGGATCGCCGTGTCTGTGGCGGCGCGAATTTTCTGTTTGAGTTTGAAGGAGTGACCCATGGTTGCCGCATTGCTTGATCGTCTCGGGGTGAACCCGGCGCTGTACCAGTCGGGTAAACAGCCCGTGCATTCGCCGATTGATGGCAGCCGTATCGGCACTGTGCACTGGGAAGGTGCCGCTGAAGTGGAGCAGCAGGTCAGTCGCGCCGAGCATGCATTCGAGGCCTGGCGCAAGGTGCCGGCGCCGCGTCGCGGCGAGCTGGTGCGCCAGTTCGGCGATGTATTGCGCGAATATAAAGCCGACCTGGGCGAGCTGGTGTCGTGGGAGGCTGGCAAGATCACCCAGGAAGGCCTGGGCGAAGTGCAGGAGATGATCGACATCTGCGACTTCGCCGTGGGCCTGTCCCGTCAGTTGTACGGTTTGACCATCGCCTCCGAACGCCCAGGCCACCACATGCGTGAAACCTGGCACCCGCTGGGCGTGGTCGGCGTGATCAGTGCCTTCAACTTTCCGGTCGCCGTGTGGGCGTGGAACACCACGCTGGCGCTGGTGTGCGGCAACGCGGTGATCTGGAAACCCTCGGAAAAGACCCCGCTGACCGCCCTGGCCTGCCAGGCATTGTTCGAGCGCGTACTGAAGAAGTTCGACGGCGCCCCCGACTACCTCAGCCAAGTGATCATCGGCGGCCGTGACGCCGGTGCCGCCTTGGTGGATGACCCGCGCGTTGCGCTGATCAGCGCCACCGGCAGCACCCGCATGGGCCGCGAAGTGGCGCCGAAAGTCGCCGCCCGTTTCGCCCGCAGCATCCTTGAACTGGGCGGCAACAACGCGATGATCCTCGGCCCAAGCGCCGACCTGGACATGGCCGTGCGCGCCATCCTGTTCAGCGCGGTCGGCACTGCCGGCCAGCGTTGCACCACCTTGCGCCGTTTGATCGCCCATGAATCGGTCAAGGAAGAAATCGTCACCCGCCTCAAAGCCGCGTATTCCAAAGTGCGCATCGGCCACCCGCTGGAAGGCAACCTGATCGGCCCGCTGATCGACAAGCACGGCTTCGAGAACATGCAGGACGCCCTGGAGCAAGCCTTGAGCGAGGGCGGCAAGGTGTTTGGCGGCAACCGCCAGTTGGAAGACAAGTTCCCGAATGCCTACTACGTGTCGCCGGCGATCGTGGAAATGCCCGAGCAAAGCGACGTGGTATGCACCGAAACCTTTGCGCCGATTCTGTATGTGGTCGGCTACACCGACTTCACCGAAGCGCTGCGCCTGAACAACGCCGTGCCGCAAGGCCTGTCGTCGTGCATCTTCACCACCGACGTGCGTGAAGCCGAGCAGTTCATGTCGGCGGTGGGCAGTGACTGCGGCATCGCCAACGTCAATATCGGCCCGAGCGGCGCGGAGATTGGTGGCGCGTTTGGTGGCGAGAAAGAGACCGGCGGCGGCCGTGAGTCGGGTTCGGATGCGTGGCGCGGGTATATGCGTCGCCAGACCAATACCGTGAACTACTCGTTGGAGCTGCCCTTGGCGCAGGGCATCACCTTCGACTAATCCTCAAGTCGGAGTGCGGTCAGTGTGGGAGCTGGCTTGCCTGCGATAGCGGTGGTGACTGATACACCGCTATCGCAGGCAAGCCAGCTCCCACATTTGGTCTCATTTGCAATTCAGAACACTGGTTGTTTGTTGGGTCTCATCGGAGTCTGGCAATGGCACTACGCGAAACATGTTTATGGGAACAACTCACCCCAGGCCGGCCGGACCGCGCCGCGCTCAAGGGCGAGGTCAAGGTTGATGTGTGCGTGATCGGTGCCGGTATCACCGGCTTGTCCGCCGCGATTCATTTGCTGGAACAAGGCAAAAGCGTCGCCGTGCTGGAGGCTCATCGCACCGGCCATGGCGGTTCGGGGCGTAACGTCGGGCTGGTCAACGCCGGTATGTGGATCCCGCCGGACGAGATCGAAGCCGGTTTTGGCGAGGCGGTGGGCAGTCAGCTCAACCGCATGCTGGGCGCGGCACCGTCGCTGGTGTTCAGCCTGATCGACAAATACAAGATTGATTGCCAACTGCGCCGTGAGGGCACCTTGCACATGGCGCATAACGCCCGTGGCGAGGCGGATTTGCGCAGTCGCGAAGAGCAATGGAAGCGCCGTGGCGCCCCCGTCGAGCTGCTCACGGGCCAGGCGTGTGAACAGGCCACCGGCACCAAAAAGATCGCCGCCGCCCTGCTGGACCGGCGTGCCGGCACCTTGAACCCAATGGCCTACACCAGTGGTCTGGCGAATGCCGCCGTGGGGCTTGGCGGGCAACTGTTCGATCATTCGCCAGTCACTCAGCTTGAACGCCAAGGTGCAGTCTGGTCGGTGCAGACCACCCAGGGTTCAGTGCAGGCGGCGCAAGTGGTGATCGCCTCCAACGCCTATACCGAAGGTGAATGGACCGAGCTGCGGCGCAACTTTTTCCCCGGCTATTACTACCAGGTCGCCTCGGCACCGCTGACGGACGACGCCGCCAAACAGATCCTCCCCGGCGGGCAGGGCTCGTGGGACACACGCCAGGTGTTAAGCAGCATCCGCCGCGACGCTGATGGCCGCTTGTTACTCGGCAGCCTGGGCAATGGCAACCAGAAACCGACGTGGTTCCTCAAGGCGTGGGCCGATCGGGTGCAGCAACATTACTTCCCGTACCTCAAATCGGTGCAGTGGGAGTGCACCTGGACCGGCTGCATCGCCTTTACCCCGGACCACCTGATGCGCCTGTTCGAGCCGGCACCCGGTCTGGTCGCGGTCACCGGTTATAACGGGCGCGGCGTGACCACTGGCAGTGTGGTGGGCAAGGCCTTTGCCGACTACTTGTGTCACCAGAACCCACAGGCGCTGCCGATTCCGTTTGCGCCGATGCAACCGCTGGCCGGGGTGGGCCTGCGCAGTTGCCTGTATGAAGCCGGATTTTCGCTGTATCACGCCGGGCAATGCCTGCGGATTGTGGTCTGATCAGCGAAATACCTGTCAGAAGCCTGCATTTTCTTAGCAGGCTACTAATCTGTATTGGTGCAAGTCGTAGCAATCACGCACTGTAAATGTGCAGTTCCGTTACGCACATTGTTACAGCTGTAGGAACTGTCGTTTAGGCATCCGGTTGCAGGTGCGACCTGCCAGGGTTGTACTTTTTGGATCCATTGGTTGCACCTTTCGATGCCAGACGGTTGCACGTACTGGCAAAGGGAGTCGAAACGCCTGCAATAACAATGACACCGTGTCTTTTTGAAGAATAAAAAAGTAATGGCACGCGCCTTGCTCTGGGCTTTCCTGTGAAAGTTTGACGCGAATTCGTAGTGCCAATAAACAAAAACCTCGGAGCACCACTCATGTCCCAGACGTTTTACAAGAAAGGTTTTCTGGCCCTCGCCGTTGCAGCGGCGTTGGGTGTTTCTGCGTTTGTTCAAGCTGATGTGAAGATTGGCGTGGCAGGCCCGATGACGGGCGCCAACGCAGCTTTCGGTGAGCAGTACATGAAGGGTGCCCAGGCGGCAGCCGATGTGATCAACAAGGCCGGTGGCATCAACGGCGAGCAGATCAAACTGGTGGCAGGTGACGATGCCTGTGAGCCCAAGCAAGCCGTGGCCGTGGCCAACCGCCTGGCCGACCAGGACAAAGTGATCGGCGTGGTCGGGCACTTCTGCTCCTCCAACACCATCCCGGCGTCTGAGGTGTACGACGAAGCGGGCATCATCATGATCACGCCGGGTTCCACCAACCCACAGGTGACCGAGCGTGGCCTGGGCGCCGTGTTCCGCATGTGCGGGCGTGACGATCAGCAAGGCATCGTGGCCGGCGACTACATTGTCGACGTGCTCAAGGGCAAGAAAGTCGCGGTGATCAACGACAAGGACACCTACGGCAAAGGCCTGGCTGACGCCACCGCTGCCCAGTTGACCAAACGCGGCGTCAAGCCGGTGCTGGAAGAAGGCCTGACCCGTGGCGAGAAAGACTTCAGCGCCCTGGTCACCAAGATCCGCTCCACCGGGGCTGATGTCGTGTACTTCGGCGGCCTGCACCCGGAAGCCGGTCCACTGGTTCGCCAAATCCGTGAAGCCGGCCTCAAGGACGTCAAGTTCATGTCCGATGATGGTGTCGTGACCGACGAACTGGTTGCCACCGCTGGCGGCAAGCAATACGTGGACGGTGTGTACATGACTTTCGGCGCCGACCCGCGCCTGCTGCCAGACAGCAAAACCGTGGTGGAAGAGTTCCGTAAAAACGGCACCGAGCCGGAAGGCTACACCCTGTACGCCTACGCCTCGATCCAGGCCCTGGCCGCCGGCTTCAATGGCGCCAAGTCCAACAAGGGCGAAGACGCCGCCAAGTGGCTCAAGGCTCACCCGGTAAAAACCGTCATGGGTGAAAAGGCCTGGGATACCAAGGGCGACCTGAAAATCTCCGACTACGTGGTTTACCAGTGGGATAAAGACGGCAAATACCACCAGCTGGAAAAACAGAAGTAAGAACAAGCACCACGGAACCAATGTGGGAGCGGGCTTGCTCGCGAAGGCGGAGTGTCAGTCGTTGAATGTGTTTCTGACACACCGCATTCGCGAGCAAGCCCGCTCCCACAGGGGGACTGTGTCGTGATCGATATCTGTCTTTTCCTCCAGAAGCACCGCGCACCCTCCCGTGTGCAGGTGCTCACCGCGTGAGATTGCGTTATGGATGGTATTTTCCTGCAGCAACTGGTCAACGGCCTGACCCTCGGGTCGGTCTACGGCCTGATCGCCATCGGCTACACAATGGTCTATGGCATCATTGGCATGATCAACTTCGCCCACGGCGAGGTTTATATGATTTCCGCTTACCTCGCGGCGATCAGTCTGGCACTGCTGGCTTACTTCGGCATCGAATCCTTCCCGCTGCTCATTCTCGGCACCTTGATCTTCACCGTGGTCGTCACCGGCGTGTACGGTTGGGTCATTGAGCGTGTCGCCTACAAACCGCTACGCAACTCCACCCGACTGGCACCGCTGATCAGCGCCATCGGTATTTCCCTGATCCTGCAAAACTATGCGCAGATCGCTCAGGGCGCGAAACAACAAGGTATTCCAACCCTGCTGGCCGGCGCCTGGCGCGTCGATATCGGCACGGGCTTCGTGCAGTTGACCTACACCAAGGTGTTTATCCTGGTGGCCGCGTTTCTTGGCATGGGCCTGCTGACCTACATCATCAAATACACCAAGCTCGGCCGCATGTGCCGCGCCACCCAGCAAGACCGCAAGATGGCCTCGATCCTGGGCATCAACACCGACCGTGTGATCTCCTACGTGTTCGTCATCGGTGCCGCCATGGCCGCCCTGGCCGGCGTGCTGATCACCCTCAACTACGGCACCTTCGACTTCTATGCCGGCTTCATCATCGGCATCAAGGCATTTACCGCAGCGGTACTCGGCGGCATCGGCTCCCTGCCTGGGGCGATGTTGGGCGGGATCATCCTGGGTATCTCCGAGTCGTTGTTCTCGGGGTTGATCAACTCTGACTACAAAGACGTGTTCAGCTTCTCCCTGCTGGTGGTGATTCTGATCTTCCGTCCTCAGGGCCTGCTTGGTCGCCCACTCGTGGCTAAGGTGTAAACATGTCTGCTGCCAAATCTATCGATATCAAGAAAAGTGTGGTCGATACGGTCCTTGCCGGGCTGATTTCGTTGATCGTGTTCGGCCCGATTGTTGGCGTGGTGCTCGACGGCTACAGCTTCAACCTGGAACCTGCGCGGGTGGCCACGTTGGTCGCCATTGTGATGGTCGGGCGCTTCGCCTTGAGCCTGTTCCTGCAAACCCCCAAGGGCATCAAGATCCTGCAGGGCTTCGAGAGCAGTGGCTCCGGCGTGCACGTGTTGCCGCCGGACTACAAATCGCGGCTGCGCTGGATCATTCCGGCCCTGATCGTGATCGCCATCGTGTTCCCGATCTTCGCCAACAAGTACCTGCTGACCGTGGTGATCCTCGGGCTGATCTACGTGTTGCTCGGCCTTGGCCTGAACATCGTGGTGGGCCTGGCCGGCTTGCTCGACCTGGGTTACGTGGCGTTCTACGCCATCGGCGCCTACGGCCTGGCGCTCGGTTATCAATACCTGGGCCTGGGCTTCTGGAGTGTGTTGCCTCTGGCGGCCATCGCTGCCGCGCTGGCGGGCTGCATACTCGGGTTCCCGGTGCTGCGAATGCACGGCGATTATCTCGCCATCGTGACCCTGGGCTTCGGTGAAATCATCCGCCTGGTGCTCAACAACTGGCTGTCGTTCACCGGCGGCCCCAACGGTATGCCAGTGCCTTCACCGACCTTCCTCGGCCTGGAATTCGGGCGCAAGGCCAAGGACGGCGGGATTCCGTTCCACGAGTTCTTCGGCATCGATTACAACCCCAACATCAAGTTCATGTTCATCTACATCGTGCTGTTCCTGGTGGTGCTGGCCGTGCTGTACATCAAGCACCGCCTGACCCGCATGCCGGTCGGCCGCGCCTGGGAAGCCTTGCGCGAAGATGAAATCGCCTGCCGTTCAATGGGCCTGAACCATGTGCTGGTCAAGCTCTCGGCGTTCACTATCGGAGCCTCGACTGCGGGCCTGGCCGGGGTGTTCTTCGCCAGCTACCAGGGCTTCGTCAACCCGTCGTCGTTTACCTTCTTCGAATCGGCGCTGATTCTGGCCATCGTGGTATTGGGCGGCATGGGCTCGACAGTCGGCGTGGTGATCGCGGCGTTCGTATTGACGGTTGCGCCGGAGTTGCTGCGCAGCTTCTCCGAGTACCGTGTGCTGCTGTTTGGCGTGTTGATGGTGGTGATGATGATCTGGCGACCGCGCGGCTTGATCCGCATCAGCCGTACCGGTGTGACACCACGCAAGGGGGTAGCGCCATGAGCAAGGAAGTCGTGCTCTCCGTGGAACACCTGATGATGCACTTCGGTGGCATCAAGGCCTTGAGCGACGTGAGCCTCAAGGTCAAACGCAACTCGATCTTCGCCCTGATCGGCCCCAACGGCGCCGGCAAGACCACGGTCTTCAACTGCCTTACCGGCTTCTACAAAGCCAGCGGCGGCAAGATCGAACTGAACATTCGCGGCAAGCAGACCAATGTGATCCAGTTGCTCGGCGAACGCTTCAAGGCCGTCGACTTTGTGTCGCCTAAAAGCTTCTTCAGCCGTGTGTACTACAAGATGTTCGGCGGCACCCACCTGGTCAACCGCGCCGGGTTGGCGCGGACCTTCCAGAACATTCGCCTGTTCAAGGAAATGTCGGTGCTGGAAAACCTGCTGGTGGCCCAGCACATGTGGGTCAACCGCAACATGCTGGCGGGCATCCTCAACACCAAGGGCTACCGCAAGGCCGAAAGCGATGCCCTCGACCACGCCTTCTATTGGCTGGAAGTGGTGGACCTGGTGGATTGCGCCAACCGCCTGGCCGGTGAGCTTTCCTATGGGCAGCAACGCCGCCTGGAAATCGCCCGCGCCATGTGCACGCGGCCGCAAATCATCTGCCTGGACGAACCGGCAGCCGGCCTCAACCCGCAGGAAACCGAAGCCCTCAGCGCGATGATTCGCCTGCTGCGCGACGAACACGACCTGACAGTGGTGCTGATCGAACACGACATGGGCATGGTGATGAGTATTTCCGACCACATCGTGGTGCTCGACCACGGCAACGTGATCGCCGAAGGCGGCCCGGATGCAATCCGCAACGACCCGAAAGTGATCGCCGCCTACCTGGGCGCAGACGAAGAGGAGCTGGTATGAGTGCGCCTATCCTCGAAATGAAGGACCTGGACGTGTTTTACGGCCCGATCCAGGCCCTCAAAAAAGTCTCGCTGCACATCAACGAAGGCGAAACCGTAAGCCTGATCGGTTCCAACGGCGCGGGTAAATCCACGCTGCTGATGTCGATTTTCGGCCAGCCGCGCGCCGAGTCCGGGCAGATTCTGTACAACGGCGTCGACATTACCCACAAGTCGTCCCACTACATCGCCTCCAACGGCATTGCGCAGTCGCCGGAAGGGCGGCGGGTGTTCCCCGACATGACCGTCGAGGAAAACCTGCTGATGGGCACCATCCCGATTGGTGACAAGTATGCGCAGGAAGACATGCAGCGCATGTTCGAGCTGTTCCCGCGCCTTAAGGAGCGGCGTACTCAGCGTGCTATGACCATGTCCGGTGGTGAGCAGCAAATGCTCGCCATCGCCCGCGCGCTGATGAGCCGGCCCAAACTGCTGTTGCTGGACGAACCGAGCCTGGGCCTGGCGCCCATTGTGGTGAAGCAGATCTTTTCCACACTGCGCGAGCTGGCGGCCACCGGCATGACTATCTTCCTGGTGGAACAGAACGCCAACCACGCGCTGCGCCTGTCGGACCGGGCCTATGTGATGGTCAACGGCGAGATTCGCCTGACAGGCACCGGCAAGGAATTGCTGGTGAATGAGGAAGTGCGCAACGCCTACCTCGGCGGGCATTGATCCCTGCCCCTGATCGTTCCCACGCTCTGCGTGGGAATGCCTCTTGTGACGCTCCGCGTCACGCTTGGGGACGCGGAGCGTCCTTTGCTGCATTCCCACGCGGAGCGTGGGAACGATCATCCACAGGTGTTTTTGGGGTGTTTTCAGTGCTCCCGCCAAATTGTGGAAAACAAATCCAGCCCACCTCCAAAGCGCGACATATAGCCGCCGCAAATCCCTGTTTTGTCACAGTTTTGACTTGTCCCCATCCGCTGTGGAACCGGCTGTGGGTAACGTGGGAGTAGCTGGCTGCAAGCCTTTAAAACCGTGGCTTGCAGCGTGGTGGTTGTTTATTGATCAGCCGGTTTTTGCTGGCCTGCCGAGGGCTTTGTCAACCTGTTTAAAGACACAGGTATATGACTGATTTATGTCGGATCAGCCTGTGGATAACTCTGTGACTAAACTCTGGAAAGACCGCCGCAGAGGCCGGAATGACTGGCCTGGAGCCATCGTTCGGATTTTCCCTCTTGCCATTGGGCTACATACGCCCCGGCCAAGGTCAAGCAAAAAACTTTCTGAAACCGTCTGTAAGCCTTGTATAGAGCGGCCTGGGGCTTTTTACACTTGCCCCCAAAGACTGTGGGCGCAGTTGTGGATAACCTGCGTGCATATGGCTGCACGCCACGTTCTATAAGGCTTTGCGTCATGTGATCAAAAAACACCCAGCCGTGCATGAAGTTATGCGCTTAGCGGTTGCCGCAATCGCGGCGTAAGGGCATTCTGCTGGCTGTTTTTTTTCCCGATGCCCGCAAGGAGAACACCATGTCCGACACGCTGTTTATTACTGGCGCCACCTCAGGTTTCGGCGAAGCTTGCGCCCGTCGTTTTGCCGACGCCGGCTGGAAACTGGTGCTTACCGGCCGTCGTGCTGAGCGTTTGAATGCCTTGGTCGAAGAGCTTTCCAAGCAGACCGAAGTGCATGGCCTGGTGGTGGACGTGCGTGACCGCAAGGGTATGGAAGAGGCCATCGCCAACCTGCCGCCGTCGTTCGCCAAGCTGCGCGGGCTGATCAACAACGCCGGCCTGGCCGTGGGCACCGACCCTGCGCCCAAGTGCAGCCTCGACGATTGGGAAACCATGGTCGACACCAACATCAAAGGCCTGCTGACCACCACCAACCTGCTGTTGCCGCGCCTGATCGCCCATGGCCGCGGCGCCGGCATCATCAACCTGGGTTCCATCGCCGGTAACTACCCGTACCCGGGCAGCCACGTGTATGGCGGCTCCAAGGCGTTCGTGAAGCAGTTCTCGCTGAACCTGCGTTGCGACCTGCAAGGCACCGGCGTGCGTGTGACCAACATCGAACCGGGCCTGTGTGAGAGCGAGTTCTCGCTGGTGCGCTTCGGCGGTGACCAGGCGCGTTATGACGCGACCTATGCCGGTGCCGAGCCGATCCAGCCGCAGGACATTGCCGACACGATCTTCTGGGTGATGAATACCCCGGCGCACGTGAACATCAACCGGTTGGAGCTGATGCCAGTGAGCCAGACCTGGGCTGGGTTTGCGATTGAGCGTGGGGCCAAGTAAGACTTAAGAACGCGTTGCGTCCTTCGCAGGCAAGCCAGCTCCCACACTTGACCGAGTTCCTGCATGAGAATGCGGCCGAATGTGGGAGCTGGCTTGCCTGCGATGGCGGCAAATCGGCCAAAACAGGACATAAGGTACACTCCACGCCTGAAAACCCCTCCGCACTGTGCGGTTTAAAGGTTTTGACGGGAGGAAATGTGAGTAACCGAGGTGAGCAGGCACTGCTCAAACAATCGACGATTCTGATGTTCGCGGTCGCGATCGCCGGGATTGTCACGGGTGTGATATCAGGCGCCCAATCCATTCTGTTCGACGGCTTTTTCTCGCTGATCGCCACCGCCATCAAGGTGTTGATGCTGATCACGGCCAAGCTGATCGCCAAGAAAAGCAACGAGCGCTTCCAGTTCGGCTACTGGCACCTGGAGCCGATGGTGCTGCTGATCGAAGGCAGCTTCCTGTTGCTGATCGCGATCTACGCGTTTCTCAACGGCGTGTTCGGCATTATCAATGGCGGACGTGAAATCGAATTGGGGCTGGTGATCGTCTACGCGGCGGTGTTTACCGTGGTCGAGTTCGCCTACTTCTTTTACGTGCGCTATCGCAATCGCACGCTGAAATCTTCACTGATCCAGTTCGACAACATCAGTTGGCTGGTGGACGCGATGCTGTCGGTGGGCTTGCTGATCAGCTTTCTTGCCGCGCTGTTGCTCAAGTCCCAGGGCTATGGCGAGTGGGCGGTGTATGTCGACCCATTGATCCTGATTCTGCTGGCCCTGAGCATGCTGGCGCCGGCGTTCAAGATCCTGCGCCCGGCGTTGCGCGAGGTGCTGGGCATTGCCCCGGACCACCTGGACGACAAGGTGCGTGAAGTGATGGACGCGGCCCAGGCCAGGCATGGTTTCGATGACTACGTCTCGTACGTGCAAAAGCACGGGCGGGCGCGGTTTATCGAGATTCATGTGGTGTTGCCGGCCAATTACCCGGTGGCTAACGTGGCGACGCTTGATGAGCTGCGCGAGGAGATATCCACAGGGTTGGGTACGCCGGATGCGGCGCGCTGGTTGACGATCAGTTTTACCGGGGATCGCAAGTGGATTGCGTGACAGTCAGTTAGACCGAGGTGAGGCTATCGCAGGCAAGCCAGCTCCCACATTTTGATGTGTGAATACAGTCAAGTGTGGGAGCTGGCTTGCCTGCGATGAGCATAGGTATCTACACAACTTCTGAAGGCAGCCAATTTCTCCTGTGGCGAGCAGGCTTGTCCTGCGTTGGGCCGCGAAGCGGCCCCAGTAAAGGCACTGCAATTATCCTGAAAGAACTCAGTGTCTGCGTTGGGCTGCTTCGCAGCCCAACGCAGGACAAGCCTGCTCGCCACAACAGCCCACTGGCCACAGACTTCGTGTTAACCGGTTGTGTAGATACCTATGCTGCGATGAGGCACTGAAGGTCAACCCAGATGCTGGATCAGGCCCTGATAGCAGGTCGCCAAGTGATACGGCGTAGTCGACGGCATATCCCGCCTGCTTAACGCGCCCTTGACATCCAGGCATTCATGCCAGCCGTTCTCATGCAAAAAGTGCTGTTGCAGCGCCAGCAATTGTCGCTGCAACACCGCCTCACTGCCCGGCCGCAGGGTCAGCGCCCGCAGGTATTCAGCCTGGGCCCAAATCCTTTGCGTGCCGTCGCGCACGCTGCCGTCCAGGGCGAGCATGCCGCTGACTGCGCCACTTGATGTATCCACACCCTTAAGCTCTGCATAGGCAAACGCCCGCGTCAGCGAGGCATGCAAGGGGGTGCCGCGCAGCACGTCTGACGATTCGAGCAAAAAGAACCATTCGAATTGATGCCCCGGCTCAAACCAGTTATCCACAGCACCCAGCGGTTTTTCCATCATCACGCCGTGCTGGCGGTCGATGAAGCGCTTCTGCAGGGCGGTGGCGAGGTCCAGCAACGCATCCTGGGTGATCGCGTCTTCACGCACGGCCAGGGTGGCGAGGAAACCTTCGGCCAGGTGCATCAGTGGGTTTTGCAGTGGGCCGGACTTGAGGGATGACCAGTTGCGCTCCAATACGGCTTCGTACAGGCCGTCGCCAGTGGCGAAACGTTCGGCGACTACGGCCAGGGCCGCATCGAGCACCGACTCCACCAACGGCTCGCGTACCTTGGCCCAATAGTGGGCGCAGGCGAAGATGATGAAGGCGTGGGTGTAGAGGTCTTTGCGCTTGTCCAGCGGTTTGCCGTGGGCGTCGATGCTGTAGAACCAGCCACCGTGCTCGGCATCATGGAAGTGCCGTTGCAGTGAGCGAAACAGCGCCGCTGCACGCTCTTCGGCAAACGCTGCATCGGGCTCGCCGATCAGGCTGGCGAACAGGTACAACTGCCGGGCGCAGGCCATGGCGCGGTAGCGTTGCGCGGGCAATGGCTGGTGATCGGCGCCCAGCGCCTCGTAGGGCAGCGCCAAGTCGGCGTTCCAGCCCGGGCCTTGCCACAGCGGCACTATCAGGGTGTGGAAGTGCGTGAGCACGGCATTCAAGGAAGGATGGGAAGCGATGGGCATCGGCTGGCGTCGTCACGGCAGAGGTGTAGGCGCGCATGGTAGCAGGCTTGAGTTCTGTGGTGTTTGTGCCACCGCCATCGCAGGCAAGCCAGCTCCCACCTTTGGATCTGTGAACACAGTCAAAGGTGGGAGCTGGCTTGCCTGCGATGGGCCCTCGGCAGCGACGCAAATCAGCCCGCCAGCAACCAAACCCCAGTCGCCGCCGAAGCTGCCCCGGCAACCCGTACCAACGGTGCCGCAGCGGCCGGCAGAAAACGCACCACGGCATACCCAGCCGCATGCAGAGCCGCCGTCGCGCCGACAAACCCGGCGGCATACGCCCACGGGCTGGACATGTCCGGCAGCTCCAGGCCGTGCGCCACACCGTGGAACAACGCAAACAACGCCGTCGCCGCCACCGCCACAAACAGCGGCGGCCGCACTGCCAGCGCCACCGCCAAGCCCAGCGCCAGTACCGAGGCGGCAATCCCGCTTTCCAGCGCCGGCAGTTCCAGGCCCTCAAAGCCAAGCACGCCACCGATCAGCATGGTGCCGACAAACGCGCAAGGCAGTGCCCAGCGCGCCTTGCCTTGTTGCTGCGCGGCCCACAGGCCGACGGCGATCATGGCCAGTAAATGATCAATACCGCCCAATGGGTGGCTGATACCGGCCACCAGCCCATTATCGCCATGCCCGGGGTGAGCGAAGGCAAGGGCCGGTGCCAGCAGCAGGGCAGCGGTAGCGAAAAGTTTGTTGAGACCCATACAGGCTCCTTTTTGGGGGTGGGATCAGGCCGCAGTCAGCAAGCCCTGACGTTCGATAAAGGCGACGATTTCTTCCAGGCCGACGCCGGTTTTCTGGTTGCTGAACACAAAGGGCTTACCGTTGCGCATGCGTGTGGTGTCGCTGTTCATCAGTTCCAGCGAGGCGCCGACCAAAGGCGCCAGGTCGATCTTGTTGATCACCAGCAAGTCGGATTTGCAAATACCGGGCCCGCCCTTGCGCGGCAGCTTGTCACCGGCAGACACATCGATCACGTAGATGGTCAGGTCCGAGAGTTCCGGGCTGAACGTGGCCGACAAATTGTCGCCACCGGACTCCACCAGGATCAGGTCCAGGCCGGGGAAGCGGCGGTTGAGTTGGTCCACCGCTTCGAGGTTGATCGAGGCGTCTTCACGGATGGCCGTGTGCGGACAGCCGCCGGTTTCCACGCCGATGATGCGCTCGGGCGCCAGGGCCTGGTTGCGCACCAGGAAATCCGCGTCTTCGCGGGTGTAGATATCGTTGGTGACCACCGCCAGGTTGTAGCGGTCGCGCAGCGCCAGGCACAGTGCCAGGGTCAGTGCGGTCTTGCCGGAGCCCACTGGGCCGCCGATGCCGACACGCAAAGGTTGTGTGTTCATATAGGTCTCCTAGGAACGGAACAGGCGGCTGTATTGGCGCTCATGGGCCATACACGCCAGGGACAGGCCGAACGCGGCGCTGCCGAAATGGATAGGGTCGATGTGTGCGGCGTCCTGCTGGGCTTGTTGCAGCAGGGGCAGCAATTGGCTGGTCAGGCGTTGGGCGGCTTGCTGGCCCAGCGGCAGGGTTTTCATCAGCACCGCCAATTGGTTTTCCAGCCAGCTCCACAGCCACGCGGCCAGGGCGTCGTCGGGGCTGATGTGCCAGGCGCGGGCGGCCAAGGCCCAGCCCAGGGCCAGGTGCGGCTCATCACGTTGGGCCAGAAAGTGGCGTGCGGCGTCGTCCAGCTCCGGTAAACCGTTGAGCAGCTGTTGCAGGGAATAGCCCATTTGCCGGCTCTCCTGATACAACTCGCGGGTCTCGCGGCTGGCGCGGTGCTCTTCGCACAGCTGCGCCAAACGCGGCCAATCCTGTTCGGCGGCGGCGCGGCAATGGGCGAGCAACAGCGGCGCTTCGAAACGGGCGAGATTGAGCAGCAACTGGTCGCTGATCCAGCGCCGGGCACTGGCGGCATCATGGACGCGGCCGTTATCCACCGCCATCTCCAGGCCTTGGGAATAGCTGTAGCCACCAATCGGCAATTGCGGACTGGCCAGACGCAACAGCGCCCAGGCTGGGTTCATAGACGCACGCCGAACTGGTGCAGTTTGGGCGGGTAGTTGAAGTCTTCGTCGCCATGGCGCGAATGGTGATGGCCGCCGCCATAGGCGCCGTGTTCCGGCTGGAACGGAGCCTCGAGGGTTTGCGTGGTGGCGCCGAGCTGTTCGAGCATGGCCTTGAGCACGTAGTCATCGAGCAGGCGCAGCCAGCCGTCGCCGACTTGCAAGGCCACATGGCGGTTGCCGAGGTGATAGGCCGCGCGGGTCAGTTCGAAGGCGTTGCTGCAGGTGACGTGCAGCAGCTGTTCAGGGCGGGCGACCACGCGTACCACGCGCCCGTCTTCCGCTTGCAGGCATTCGCCATCATGCAGCGGCGGCTGGCCACGCTCCAGAAACAGGCCGACGTCTTCGCCGTCGGCACTGAAACAGCGCAGGCGACTTTTGCTGCGCGCTTCGAAGTTCAGCAGCAGTTCGGCGGCCCAGAGGGCTTGGGGGGCGATTCGGCGGTGGATCACCAGCATCAGGAGGCTTCCAGCTATGAGCGATAAAGGAGCTAGAGCAAGGGGCTTGCCAACCGTGTGTAAGGGCCGGAAATCCCTGTAGGCAAGCACGGACATGCCACCGAATAGGGCGTCGGCGAATGCTTGTCGCGCTTCAATTTGGTGCGTTATCGGATTTATAGCACTGGATGTGGGCGTTTTGCGTTTAGATCTGTTGCCGGGCGCATGAAACTTCTTTCATCTATTTCGCACTGGGTTCTTCTCGGAATTTTCCTACGCGATTGCAGGATTTGCCGTTCAAAAAGTTACGCGCTGTTTCATTACGATGTGCGCCGTGTTTAATCCACTGCGACGCCGATCATGTTCAAGGTATTTTTAGTTTCACTCATTGTCAGCTTGTCCTGCGCGGTCATACCGGCCTCGGCCAATTTAAAAGCGCCTGTGTCCTTCGAACCCTCCGCCACCATCGACAACGTGATCGATCGTGCCCACGAGCTGCTCGGCACGCCCTATAAAAGTGGCGGTACCAAGGTTGACCAGGGGTTTGATTGCAGCAGCTTCCTGGTCTACCTGTTCAAGACCGAAGCCAATATCCGCCTGCCGCGCACCACCACAGAAATGCATCGATCCAGCGCTGCGACCGTTAAGCGCGAGGCGCTCAAGCCCGGCGACGCGGTATTTTTCAAAGGCAATGGGCGCGGCCAGGTCAGCCATGTGGGCCTTTATATTGGCCAGGGCAAATTTATCCACTCGCCCAGCAGCGGCAAACACGTGCGTATCGATTCATTGAGCAACAGCTACTGGAAAAAGCACTACACCACCGCCAAGCGCTTCCACACCGCGGGCTGACCGGGTTTATTCGGTACTGCCCAGCCCTTGCCAATGCTTGAGGCCGATAAAGATAAAGCGCAATTGCTGGGTGATTTTCGCCTGGGGCGTAAGGTGGGCAGGCAGGGCCTGGGCCGGAGGGTCGATGATGTCGGGCAGGGTGGCGAACACGCTCTTGACGATCAGGTCGGCCATGACGTGCAGGCCGTCGGCATCCAGGTGCTGGAGCTTGGGCATCAATGTGAGGTCGGCGGCCAGGTCGCGGGTGATGTCTTCGCGCAGGGCGCCGATGGCTTGGCGCACGGCCAGGCAGCCACCGTATTGCTCGCGGGCCAGGAACAGGAATTGCGAGCGGTTGGCCGAAACCACATCGAGAAAGATCCGCACAGAGGCATCGATGATGCCGCCCATCACGAACTCGTTGTGACGGACCAGGCGAATGGTGGCGCGAAAGGTCTGGCCGACTTCACTCACCAGCACGAGCCCCAGCTGGTCCATATCCTCAAAATGACGATAGAACCCGGTCGGCACGATCCCGGCGGTCTTGGCCACTTCGCGCAGGCTCAGGCTGCCGAACCCACGGCCACACTCCATCAGATGGCGGGCTGCGTCCATCAAGGCGAGGCGGGTCTGTTGCTTTTGTTCGGCGCGGGGCAGCATCGGCGGGCGGGCTTTGTCGGCAAGTACAGCGTTGCACTCTAGCAAAACAGCTTCATCTACGTCGAACTTGGCGGGGTGTTCAGGGTGTGATGCAGTCTAGATAAAAGCAAAAGCCCGATCTTCTGATCGGGCTTTTTTCTCGGCCACCACGGGGTTAGCTCTGTGCTTGATGCAGTTCTTGCAGACGGTCAGCACCGCCTTCAGCAACGCCTTCGGTGTAAGCGCGTTTGTTGGCTTGTTCAGCACCGCCTTCTACCAGACCTTTCTGTTCCAGGCGATCACGGCCACCTTCAGCAACACCTTCGGTGTAAGCGCGTTTGTTGGCTTGTTCAGCGCCGCCTTCTACCAGACCTTTCTCTTCCAGGCGGTTGCGACCGTTTTCAGCAACAGCGCCTTTGGCGTAGTCACGGTTTTCATCTTCTTGCGAACCGCTGCGGGCCAGGGTCTGGCTCGACTGAACGGCTTGAGCTTTGTTCTGTGGGGTAGCTTGTTCAGCGGCTGGCAGGGCAAATGCGCTGGAAGCCAGGACCGACAGCAGAACAGTAGCGAGTATTTGGCGTTTCATGATGGGTTGCTCCTTGGGAGGGCGATAAAGTGGGTACAGGGCTAATGTTACTCTCGAGAAGTCGATATAAAAGTTCATAAACACAATGGTAATAATCAACAGAATTGATTGTTCCCCGCAGAGGCTCTAGAACGCGCCTCTCAAGCCCGCGCTTTTGCACCGAAGTGGGTATTTTCGACACGAACGTGGGTAACAATGGTGCGCCGTTGATGATGAAAACTGTCTGATCGATCAGGAAATTGGCTTATTGCGACTAAATCGCTGTTCGGGTTAAACCCCTGGGCGGTTTGCCAGTCGTAGCCTTATAAGCTGTAGTTTTGCTATCTGTGTTGAGGAGTCCTGTGCAATGACGCGCACTCGTAAAATCGTGGTTTGGAGCTGCGCCAGCTTCGCGGTGTTAATCGCCATCCTGGTCTTGGTGCTGGTGTTTTTTGATTGGAACCGCATCAAGCCGCCGCTCAATGCCAAGGTCTCCGAAGAGTTGCATCGCCCGTTTGCCATTAATGGCAACCTCGCCGTGGTGTGGGCGCGCGAGCCCGATGAAGGCGGTTGGCGGGCGTGGGTGCCGTGGCCGCACGTGATTGCCGAAGACCTGGTCCTGGGCAATCCCGACTGGTCAAAAAAACCGCAGATGGTCACGCTCAAGCGCGTGGAATTGCGTATTTCGCCCCTGGCTTTGCTGGCCCAACGCGTGGTGATCCCGCGTATCGACCTCACCGAACCGAGTGCCGACTTGCAGCGCCTGGCCGACGGCCGCGCCAACTGGACCTTCAAGTTCGACCCCAAAGACCCCAACGCCGAGCCTTCCAGCTGGGTGGTGGACATCGGTTCCATCGGCTTCGACAAGGGCCATGTCACCCTCGACGATCAAACCCTCAAAACCCAACTGGACGTGATCATCGACCTGCTCGGCAAGCCGATTCCCTTCGGTGAAATTGTCGGCGACGCGGACGCCAAGAAGGCCCTGGAAAAAGGCTCGGCGCCGCAGGACTATGCATTCGGTCTCAAGGTCAAAGGCCAGTACCATGGCCAGAAACTCGACGGCACCGGCAAGATCGGCGGGCTGTTGGCCTTGCAGGACGCGGCCAAGCCGTTCCCGCTGCAAGCGCAAGTGAAAATCGCCGACACCAGCATCGCACTGGCCGGTACCCTGACCGACCCGCTGAACCTGGGCGCCCTGGACCTGCGGCTGAAACTGTCCGGCAGCAGCCTGGGCAATCTTTACCCGCTGACCGGCGTAACGCTGCCCGATTCTCCGGCCTATTCCACCGACGGCCATCTGATCGCCAAACTGCATGAGGCCAGCGGCGCGTCATTCACCTATGAAAACTTCAACGGCAAGATCGGCAACAGTGATATCCACGGCAACCTCAGCTACGTCGCCAGCCAGCCACGCCCCAAGCTCAGCGGTACGCTGGTGTCCAACCAACTGCTGATGACTGACCTTGCGCCGTTGATCGGCGCCGACTCCAACGCCAAGCAAAAGGCCCGTGGTGGCGAGAGCAAGCAACCGGCAACCAAGGTGCTGCCGGTGGAAGAGTTCCGCACCGAGCGCTGGCGCGACATGGACGCCGATGTGGAATTTACCGGCAAACGCATCGTGCACAGCGCCGACTTGCCGTTCACCGATCTCTACACCCACTTGGTCCTCAACGATGGCGAGCTGAGCCTGCAACCCCTGCGCTTTGGTGTGGCGGGTGGCAAGCTGGATGCGCAGATTCGCTTGAACGGGCGTATCACGCCGATGGAAGGTCGCGCCAAACTGACCGCGCGTAACTTCAAGCTCAAGCAGCTCTTCCCGACGTTCGAGCCGATGAAAACCAGCTTTGGTGAGCTCAACGGCGATGCCGATATTTCCGGGCGCGGCAACTCCGTGGCGGCCCTGCTGGGCAGCTCCAACGGTGACCTGAAAATGTTGATCAACGACGGCGCCATCAGCCGCGGCCTGATGGAAATTGCCGGGCTCAACGTCGGCAACTACGTGGTCGGCCGTCTGTTCGGCGACAAGGAAGTGAAGATCAACTGCGCGGCGGCGGACTTTGGCATCAAGACGGGTCTGGCGACGACGCGGCTGTTTGTATTCGATACCGAGAACGCGATCATTTATATCGATGGCACGGCGAACATGGCTACCGAGCAGTTGGACTTGACCATCACGCCCGAATCAAAAGGCTTCCGCCTCTTTTCCCTGCGCTCGCCACTGTACGTCAACGGCCCATTTATCAAGCCCAATGCTGGTGTGAAAGCGGTGCCGTTGATGTTGCGCGGTGCCGGCATGGTCGCGCTCGGTGTGATCGCCGGCCCGGCGGCTGGTCTGTTGGCCCTGGTCGCGCCGAGCGGCGATGAGCCCAACCAGTGCGCCCCGTTGCTGCAACAGATGAAGGAAGGCAAGGCGCCGAAAACCGTTAAGTAAGGCTTTCAAACGATCGTTCCCACGCTCTGCGTGGGAATGCCGCCCAGGACGCTCTGCGTCCGCTCCTGAAGGGGATGTGACGCAGAGCGTCACTGGATGTGGGAATGCCGCCCAGGACGCTCTGCGTCCGCTCCTGAAGGGGATGTGACGCAGAGCGTCACTGGATGCATTCCCACGCGGAGCGTGGGAACGATCAGGAAAGCCCAATGCTGGTGTGAAAGCGGTGCCGTTGATGTTGCGCGGTGCGGGCATGGTCGCGCTCGGTGTGATCGCCGGCCCGGCGGCTGGTCTGTTGGCCCTGGTCGCACCGAGCGGCGATGAGCCCAACCAGTGCGCACCGTTGCTGCAACAGATGAAGGAAGGCAAGGCGCCGAAAACCGTTAAATAAGGCTTTCAAACGATCGTTCCCACGCTCTGCGTGGGAATGCCGCCCAGGACGCTCTGCGTCCGCTCCTGAAGGGGATGTGACGCAGAGCGTCACTGGATGTGGGAATGCCGCCCAGGACGCTCTGCGTCCGCTCCTGAAGGGGATGTGACGCAGAGCGTCACTGGATGCATTCCCACGCGGAGCGTGGGAACGATCAGGATGCATCCAGTGACCGGCGCAAAAAATGTGGGAGCTGGCTTGCCTGCGATAGCGGTGTAACAGTCGATACAGACACTGACTGTTGGATTGCTATCGCGGGCAAGTCCGCTCCCACATGGGGTTCAGCGGTATAGCGGGTTACAGGTCCTGCAGAATATCCGCCATGTCATCGGCGTGTTCTTCTTCCTGGGCCAGGATGTCTTCGAAGATTCGACGGGTAGTCGGGTCTTTATCACCGATGTACTGGATGATTTCGCGATAGCTGTCCACCGCGATCCGTTCGGCCACCAGGTCTTCGTAGACCATTTCCTTCAGGCTATTGCCGGCCACGTATTGAGCGTGGGAGTTCTTCGACAGCAGGTCGGGGTTGAACTCCGGCTCACCGCCCAGTTGCACGATGCGCTCGGCCAGTTTGTCGGCGTGTTCGGCTTCCTGAGTGGCGTGCTCCAGGAACTCATCGGCGGCGACACTGGCTTTCAGGCCGCTGGCCATGAAGTAGTGACGTTTGTAGCGCAACACGCAGACCAGTTCAGTGGCCAGCGACTCGTTGAGCAGACGGATAATTTCCTCACGGTCGGCATCGTAACCTTCGGTCACGGCGCCGTTTTCGACATGCTGGCGGGCGCGGCTGCGCAGGGTTGCAACGTCGGTCAAGTTTGCTTGGGTCATCTCAATCTCCTGGTGCTAATCCGGTTTTGCGCCACGCTCTGTCGGCGTGATCACTCCAAGTTGTGAGTCCTGGCTGAGGCAAAAAGTTTTATCGGATTTCACACCGTCTGACCGGGCACTTCCAAACGGCTTAGTCATGGGGCAGTCATGTCGGTTGGTCTAGGATGGCATTATCGCTTTTCCGACCTGGATGCTGCCCCATGCCCGATTCCCTCGCCACGCGTTACCCCTTGGTGCTGGTGCCCGGCATGCTGGGCTTTGTGCGCGTAGGTTTTTTCCCTTACTGGTACGGTATTGTCCCGGCGCTGCGGGCGGGTGGGGCGCAGGTATTTGCCATTCAGGTGGCGCCGCTGGATTCCAGCGAGGTGCGCGGCGAGCAGTTGCTGGCGCGCATCGAACAGATCCGCCGCGAGACCGGCGCCGACAAGGTCAACCTGATCGGCCACAGCCAGGGCGCGCTCACCGCGCGTTATGCCGCCGCCCTGCGCCCGCAGTGGGTAGCGTCCGTGACGTCGGTGGCCGGGCCCAACCATGGCTCGGAACTGGCGGACCATATCCACGCCCATTACCCGCCGGCGAGCGTGAAAGGCAGGCTGATGAGCGCAATGTTTCATCTGGTTGCCTGGGTAATGGGCCTGCTGGAAACCGGCTATCGCGGCCCGCGCTTCAAGGCCGACTTGCACGCCTCGCACCAATCCCTGACCCGTGAGGGTGTGGCCATGTTTAACCGCCAGTATCCCCAAGGGCTGCCCGAAACCTGGGGCGGGCAGGGCGCCGAGGTGGTCAACGGCGTGCGTTATTACTCGTGGTCCGGCACCTTGCAGCCACGCAAGACCGACCGTGGGCGCAACCTGCTGGATGGCACCCATCGCAGTTGCCGGCTGTTTGCGCGCAGCTTTGTGCGTGAGCAGGGCCAATGTGACGGCATGGTCGGGCGCTACAGCTCGCACCTGGGCACGGTCATCGGCGATGACTACGCCCTGGACCACTTCGATATCGTCAACCAATCCATGGGGTTGGTGGGCAAAGGTGCGGAGCCGATCCGGTTGTTTGTCGAGCATGCTCGGCGGCTGAAGGCGGCGGGGGTTTAACCGGGAGACCGGGTTATCGTTCATCGCAGGCAAGCCAGCTCCCACAGTTGGCCCCATTCCAAAGTCGGAACCCGGTCGAATTTGGGAGCTGGCTTGCCTGCGATGGCGAGCTGTCAGGCAACCCCAACCTCACGGCGCACCGGCGTAATCCAACGCTCCGACAAAATCACCCCGCCCAAGGTCAGCAAGCCACCGACCAAGTGATACAGCGCCAACTCTTCCTTCAACACCACCGCCGCAATCAATGCGGTAATCAACGGCAGCAAGTTGAAAAACAGTGTGGTGCGGCTTGGCCCCAGGTGTTTCACCGAGTGCATCCACGCCAGTGGCGCCAGCATCGACGCCAGCAGGCACGCGTACAGCACCAGTGGGATATTCGCCCAGCCCAAGCCGGCCTTGGCCGAGAACAGGAACAGCGGAAACAGCACCATCACCGCCACCAGTATCTGCAAATACAGCAACACCAGCGGCGGCAAGCGCAGCTGCCATTTTTTCAGCAGGGTGCTGTAGACCGCGTAGGCCAGGGTGGCGAACAGCATCATCGCGTCACCCAGGTTGAGCCCGTGTTGCAGCAACGCGCCGAGGTTGCCGGCCGACACCACCACGACCACGCCTGCGAACGACAGCACCGCGCCGGTCAGCGCGCCGAAGGTGAGGCGTTGGCCGAGGCTGATGATGGCGGCCGTCAGCGACATCAACGGCATCAGCGACAGGATGATGCCCATATTGGTGGCGCTGGTCAGCGTCGCGGCGTAGTAGGCCAGGCTTTGATACACCGCCATGCCCAGTACGCCGAGGATGAAGATCTTGCCCAGGTTCGGGCGGATCAGCGCCCAGTTGGCCAGCACCGGTTTGAGCATGAACGGAGTAAACAGCAACGCCGCCAGCAACCAGCGGTAAAAGCCGATTTCTGCGGGGAAGATCGAGCCCACCGCCAGTTTGTTGACCACGGTGTTGCCGGCCCAGATAAAGATGGCCAGCAGGGGATACACGTATTGCATCGAAAGAAACCAGGTGTGTTGATGAGCCGGGATTATCCCCTGTCTGGATAGAAGCCTATACTGCGATCCAGACAACCGACCTTTGTATCCAGACAATATGGCCAGACACACCGTACGCCTCGCGGATTTTCGCAGCCTGCCGAGCCCCGTCTACTTCCGCTACTCCGAATTCGCCCCCGACACCGAATGCACGCCGCATCGGCACGGCTGGGGCTCGCTGGACTATTCGGCCAATGGCGTGATGCGCATGGAAGTGGCCGGCAACCGCTTTATGTCGCCGCCGCAGTACGCGGTATGGATCCCACCCAATACCGAGCACAGTTCCTACAATGCCCAGGCGATTGTGTATCGCTCAGTGGGCCTGGCCCCGGAACTCTGCGCGCAACTGCCGCAGGCGCCGTGCACCTTGGCGATCAGTGACATTCTCAAGGCCATCCTCAGCGACTTTGCCCAGCGTGACGTCAATATCGCGCAGACCGAGGCCGATATACGCCTGGCCCAGGTGCTGGTAGACCAGCTCAAACAAGCGCCTATGCATGATTGCTTCCTGCCTTACGCGCGCCACCCTGGCTTGCTCGGCGTACTTGAAGGCATGCAGGCCGAGCCTGGCGACAATCGCCCGCTGGCGCAGTGGGCCGAACAAGTGCATGTGAGCGAGCGGACGTTGGCGCGCCAATTTGTGCGCGAGCTGGGCATGAGCTTCGGTGAATGGCGCCAGCGCCTGCGTTACCTCGCCGCCATCGAAGCCCTGGACAGCGACCGCAGTGTGCAACACGTAGCCTTTGACTTGGGCTACAGCACCGCCTCGGCGTTTATCGCCATGTTCCAGCGTCACGCCGGCTGCACCCCGGAGCAGTACCGCCGGTCGAATATTCGCGGGCGCTGAAGATGTAACAGGTTTTGACTACACTGCTGCGTAGGCCGTGCCCCTTTGGTACGGCAACAGGGAGAAAACTCCATGAAGATGCTGCGTATTCCGTTGTTGATGATGGGCCTGCTGCTGTGTTCCCAAGGCTTCGCTGCCACTGCCCAGCAAAATAAAATGACCACTTGCAATGCCGAAGCCTCCACCAAGACGCTCAAAGGTGATGACCGCAAGGCCTTTATGAAGACCTGCCTGTCGGCGCCGGCCGCCAACGATGCCAAGACCCTGACCCCGCAGCAGCAGAAAATGAAAGACTGCAATGCCACGGCGAAAACCAAGGCGTTGGCAGGCGATGCGCGTAAAACCTTTATGAGCACCTGCCTCAAAGGCAGCTAACAACATAGATCCCATGTGGGAGTCGGGCTTGCCCGCGATGCAGACGCCGCGATACATCAGCCAGACTGAGGTGATGCCATCGCAGGCAAGCCAGCTCCCACACTGACAGTGTTCACAATTCAGACCTCTCGCTTGATTCCCTCAAGGCTGGCAGACTGCCCATCCTTTAACGCCGTTCGTTTTGAGGCTGTATGCCAACGTTTTCTCAGCGTCACGTGTTGTTGCTGGTCAGTTGCATCATCATTTTCGGCGGGCTCCTGCTGGTGCTGCCACTCAAGCTGCTGCCCAGCCTGCTGGCCGGCCTGTTGGTTTATGAACTGGTCAACATGCTCACCCCGCAGTTGCAGCGGTTGATCGAAGGCCGGCGTGCGCGTTGGCTGGCGGTGGCCTTGCTGGGCACCTTGATCGTCAGCGTGCTGACCCTGATCTTTGCCGGCGCCATCAGTTTCCTGCTCCACGAAGCGGAAAACCCCGGGGCTTCCCTGGACAAATTCATGGGCGTGGTCGACCGCGCGCGCGGGCAACTGCCGCCGTTCGTCGACGCCTACCTGCCCGCCAGTGCCGCCGAGTTCCGCGTGGCCATCGGCGATTGGCTGAGCAAACACCTGAGCGAGCTGCAACTGGTCGGCAAAGACGCCGCCCACATGTTCGTCACCCTGCTGATCGGCATGGTGCTCGGCGCCATCATTGCCCTGCAACGCGTGCCCGACCTGACCAAACGCAAACCCCTGGCCGCCGCGCTGTTCGACCGCCTGCACCTGCTGGTCCAGGCGTTTCGCAATATCGTCTTCGCCCAGATCAAGATCGCCGCGCTCAATACGGCCTTCACTGCGATTTTTCTCGCCGTCGTGTTGCCGCTGTGCGGTATCCACCTGCCGCTGACCAAAACCCTGATCGTGCTGACCTTCCTGGTCGGCTTGCTGCCGGTGATCGGCAACCTGATCTCCAACACCCTGATCACCATCGTCGCGCTGTCGCTGTCGATCTGGGTGGCGGTGGCGGCGTTGGGGTATTTGATCGTGATCCACAAGGTCGAGTACTTCCTCAACGCGCGCATTGTCGGCGGGCAGATCAGTGCCAAATCCTGGGAATTGCTCCTGGCGATGCTGGTGTTTGAAGCCGCGTTCGGCCTGCCGGGCGTGGTGGCGGGGCCGATTTATTATGCGTATTTAAAGAGTGAGCTGAAGCTCGCCGGCATGGTTTGACGCAGTAAGCTGCACTTTAAAGGGACTTAGAGGGGAACAAGCGGTGAACGACAACATCTACGCTGCGCCAACGGCGGAGCTGACCGAGACGGTAAAGACGTCTGCAGAGTTTTACGTCATTTCCAAAACCAAGCTGCTGGTGCTCAGCTTCCTCAGTTTTGGGCTTTATACCTATATCTGGTCGTATAAAAACTGGAGCTTGTACAAAAAAGCCCATCAGCTGGATATCTGGCCTCTGGCCCGCGCCATTTTCTTTATTTTTTTTATGCACCAACTGTATCGCCGCGCCGCCGATCGCGTTGCTCGCAGCGGCCGAAAATTCGACTTTGACTTCGAACAGTGGGCGACCGTGTTTGTGGTGGTGACGGTCGGCGCCAGGGTTTTCGAGGTGGCGGCTAAACGGATCGACAGTTGGTCTGTGTATCAACCTCTGGCGATCCTGGCGATCCCGCTGTGTGCCTACATCCTCCAGCAAGCCCAGGGCCTGATCAATTTTGCGGCAGACGATCCCGAGGGCAAGAGCAACGCGCGTTTTAACCTCTGGAACTACCTGGTAATCGTGCTGGGCGCAGTCATGTGGGGCCTGACGCTGATGGGGTTGTGGACGATCTATCACCGCTAGAGGATCTTCCGGCAGGGCGACTGAAAAGCCGCCCTGTTCGTGCTTGATAGGGTCCTGGACTTGCTTGCGCCCGATCACATCCGTCCCGCAAGGGGATGGCCAGTAATGGTGGCACCGCCTTTGTGACGAGCGGGCTTTCAAGTGTACGCAGGTCAAAAGGTGGGAGCGGGCTTGCCCGCGATGGCGTTGGGTCAGTGGATAAATACATCGCCTGACACTCTGCTATCGCGGGCAAGCCCGCTCCCACACTTGAATGGCTGGACAGGTCAGCTGCCGTAACGCTTGCTCGCCTCAATCGCCAGGCCACTGCCGATGCTGCCGAAGATATTGCCTTCCACATGCCGTGCATTCGGCAGCATCGCCGAGATGCTGTGGCGCAGTGCCGGAATGCCGCTGGAGCCGCCGGTGAAGAACACCGTGTCCACCTGGGCCACGCTCACCGAGGCATCGTTAAGCAGTTGCGTGACGCTGTTGCGCACACGCTCCAGCAACGCGTCGATGGACGACTCGAACAATGCTCGGCTGAGGTCGACGCTCAGGCCTTTTTCGATGCGGTCCAGGGCCACGTGGCGGTTGTCTTCGTGGGTCAGCTGGATCTTGGTTTCTTCCACTTCCATGGCCAGCCAGTGCCCGGCACGCTGCTCGATCAGCTTGAACAGGCGGTCGATGCCGCCGGTGTCTTCGATGTCGTAGCGCATGCTGCCCAGGGCCAGCTGGGATTTTTGCGAGTACACCGAGTTGATGGTGTGCCAGGTGGCCAGGTTCATGTGGTGGCTGGTGGGCATGTAGGCGCCGCTTTTCATGCGGCTGCCGTAGCCGAACAGCGGCATCATGCCTTGCAGGCTGAGTTGTTTGTCGAAGTCGGTGCCGCCGATGTGTACGCCGCCGGTGGCGAGAATGTCGCTCTGGCGGTTGTCGTTGTGACGACGGTCCGGCGACAGGCGCACCAGCGAGAAGTCAGACGTACCACCGCCGATGTCGACGATCAGCACCAGCTCTTCTTTCTCGATGGTGGACTCGTAGTCAAACGCGGCCGCGATCGGCTCGTACTGGAACGAGATGTCCTTGAAACCGATCTTGCGTGCCACATCCACCAGGGTGTTTTCGGCTTCCTGGTCGGCCATCGGGTCGTCATCGACGAAGAACACCGGGCGGCCCAGCACCACTTCTTCGAACTCGCGACCGGCGTTGGCTTCGGCGCGGCTCTTGAGCTGGCCGATAAACAGCGCCAGCAGGTCGGTGAACGGCATGGCCGTGCCGAGCACGCTGGTGTCGTGCTTGATCAGCTTGGAACCCAGCAGGCTCTTGAGCGAGCGCATCAGCCGGCCTTCGTAGTTTTCCAGGTATTCGTGCAGCGCCAGGCGACCGTACACCGGGCGGCGCTCCTCGAAGTTGAAGAACACCACCGACGGCAACGTGATCTTGTCGTCCTCCAGCGCGATAAGCGTCTCCTCGCCGGGCCGGATCCAGCCGACGGTGGAGTTGGACGTGCCGAAGTCGATGCCGCAGGCACGGGCTGGGGATGTGTTGTTCATGTCTTCCAGGTTCCGGTTAAAAAACGGCCGCGCAGTGTATGCCACTCGCGCCCAGATGCGTAGGCCGGTTATCTGTAAACCTCGGCGGCGTTCAGTTTCAAGGCCATACATAGCTACCCTTTAAAACCCATGGGGGTGGTTAGGCTGCGGTTTTACATCACTCATGGATGAACCGTCATGCCTACAGATTCCCCCTCGACCTCCGAGGCCACCTTCAATGTCGACCTTCGCGGCGTTCATTACGACTTCCTTAAGGAACGTGTACCACGTTGGTTCATGGAAGGCTCCACGCAACGCCAGGAAGAACTCGGCAAGCTGGAAATGGAAATGCCCGCCTGGTACCTGGCCGCCGCACCGCAGGCCAAGGCCGACATGGCCGCGCGCCACGACCGCTTTCGCGAAACACTGAACACGATCGAGAACCGCCTCGGCAACATCGAGGATGTTTTGACCTTCGCCGAACAGCCGCTCAAAGACGCGATCAAGGCTCGGTTCAACCTCGAACTGGATGTGCGCAATGTGTTCTTTGCGCGCAAATACGCCCCTGCCGGCGGCCGCAGTGATTTCTACGGAGCGCTCGTCCTTGATACCACCAGCGACCTGACGGCGAGCCACCGCTACCGCGGGATTTCCCTGCTCGAAGCGGCGCTGGCCAATTTCGAGGCCGATGAAGAGCAGCCATCCGCCTGCGACACCTGCGAAATCATCACCACCTGGAACACCGATAACCCCGACATCCTGCCGACATTTTCAGCCGTCAAGGCCCAGGCCGTGGCGGTTACGCCCTCTGGGTTCGCCAAACTCTGCCGCAGCCTCGACCTGGGCAAGTTGTACCAGGCGCATATCCAATCGGTGGTGGCGCCGGAGGGGGATGACGAACGCGTGGCGCTGGAGCAGCAATTACAGGCGTTTCACCAGCAACAATTTGCACTGAGTGTCGAAGTCGCCTGGCTGCAGGCGCAGGGCCGTATCAGTGCGCAGGTGTACTCGTTGCTCAAACAGTTGGCGCTGGGCCAGGGCGAGAACCTGACCCTGGATGGCAAGCCGGTGACCTGCGCGGCGCTGAATATCTTTGGCAGTTTGTTGGTCGGGCCATTGTTGATCGGCCCTGATCGGCAAAGCTCGGAGCGCATTGAACGCGTGGTGGTGTACATCCCCAACGATCCGCAACAGCCGATCAAGGAATATGCCTCCAGCGCCGACTTTATGGTGGACATCCGGCAGCGCTTGCACAGCGCGTCCTATCGCCGGTTTTTCAGTCGTTTTGTGCCGCAGCGTGAACAAGGCCGTTTTTTCAGCCAGTTCAATCAGCTGTTTCGCCCCGTCAACGGCGCGGCCAAGGGTGGCGACTATCCTCTGCAGCCTGGGCTGGCGCGGCTGCCGATCAGCGACGTGGCCATTGTCGGCAACCTGTGGGAACGCCTGGTTCAGGCGCACACCCGCAAGATCCTCAGCGATGCCCGCGCCGTGGCGGTGCCCACCGAGGACGAAGACCGCAAAACCCGGATGGCGCGGCTGGAGAGCTTCTTTGATGCGGCAGTGAGCGTGTTCAATCTGGCCGCGTTCGTGGTGCCGGGGCTGGGGCCGATCATGCTGGCGGTAGGCGCCTCACAGATGTGCTACGAGGTTTACGAGGGGATTGAGGCTTACGAGCGCGGCGAGCTTAAACAAATGTGGGGGCACTTCGCCTCGGTGGCCCTGAACGTCGCGTTTGTCGCCACCGGCGCCAAGGTCTTGCCGGCTATCAAATGGCAGAGCGCGGTGGATCATTTGAAACCAGTGACCCTGGAGTCGGGCAAGCAGGTGCTGTGGAAACCTGATCTTGGTGCCTATGAGTCGCCAGTCAAACCGGCACCGGCTGCAACGCCTGACGCGTCAGGCCTGTACGCCGAGGATGGCCAGCAGTGGGTGGAGATCGAGGGCAAGCATTACCGCGTCAAACAGGATGACGACACGGGCCAGTATCGCATCCAGCATCCGAGCCGGCCCGATGCCTATGCGCCCGAACTCGAACACAACCACAAGGGTGTCTGGACCCACGAGCTTGAAGAGCCGCTGACCTGGGATGAAGCCACATTGCATAAGCGCCTGGGCCTTACCGAGCAAGCCGATCCGGTGCGTATCAGCGGGGTCGGGGCTGACACGCTGCGCCGCGTGGTGGTTGATCACGAGCCTCTGCCGCTGTTGCTGGATGACACGATTACGCGTTTCAAGCTGCATCAACAACTCAGTACGTTTGTTGAGCAATTGCGTAGCAGCGACCCATTGGTGCATATGAAGGCCGACCCGGCGCTGCAACTCGACACGTTGCAGCGGCGCGGCCTGTTGCCCGCGAACGCGCCCTTGAAAGTCATTGGGCCGCAGGGCGCGGCGCTCTGGGAAACGCCGAATGAGCCGCTCGCGTTGCGGCGGCGAGTGGTGGTCCTGACGGAGAGGGCCATGGCTGGCGGTCATTTTCTTCGCGAAGTGCTGTACACCCTGCAAGGCGTGGACCCACAGCTCAAGGAGTTCCCCGGCAGCGCCGAAGAGTCACTGGAGGTCAGGGCCGGCAAGTTGCGCCAGTACATCGCCGAGGCGGTTGATGGTCTTAAAGGCCCCTTGCTGGAGGAGCGCTACCGAGCGCAGGCCCTGACGCCCACGGCGGATGTGCAACGGGTGCTGGACGCTTACCCGGCGTTGCCGACACCGGCTGCGGTGGCGTTGCTGCAAGGTGCCACTGTTGATGAGTTGCAAGTATTTCGCAGCAGTGGCCGCCTGCCTGAACGTTTGGCCGCGCAGGCCAAGTGGTGTGAGCAGGAAACCCGTGTGGCGCGGGCTTATGAGGCGCTGCACCTCGACACCCAGGGGCACCTGGACAGCCAGCGCCTGGCCCTGCGTACCCTGGAAACCTTGCCCGGCTGGCACCGTGGCGCGCGGGTGGAGCTGCGCCAGTACTCGGTTCAAGGCGAGCTGCTGGATGCCATCGGCGCGCCGGACGCCACGTCCAAACGCAGCCTGGTGGTGATGGAAGGCGGCCAGTTCCAGGGTTCCCGGCCCGGGGATTTCTACACGGCGATCTGGGAGCAACTGGCGCTGGACGAGCGCCAACGCATGGGCGTGAACAGCGCCGCGCAACTGCAACAGGCGATTCAACGCGCGCCGTTGCCCCGTGACGCATTGCGCACGGTGCTGGCGGACAACCCCGTGCGTAAGCCCGCGTATGACCCGATGGTGCGCCTGATGGGCGGTGCCCCAGGGGTTGCGCAAATGCTGAAGAGCGCACGCAACAGGTTGCGCTCGCCCGAGGAGCGGGTGCACAAGTTGTTTGCGTCGTTTGACGAGGGGCAGATCAAGGCGTTTATCCAAACCCTGGGCGAGGATGTTCAGCGCGGGCTGGCGGGTTGGGAGCGACAGCGCACGCAAGTGAAGAAAGCTTTGAGGCGGTGGCAGCGCAGCAAAGGACCGGTTGGCATGGCGCTGGATGGCCCCTATGTACGCATCGCCAACGAGATCATGCGGTGCTGGAGCCGCGAAACCGGTGCAGCGTTAACGTTGTCGTCCAACGACAACGTGCATTTGGTAGACCTGCCGCCAATACAGGCAGATTTCAGCCATGTGGCCACGCTGGAGTTGTCCGGCATCACTTGGTCGGATGATGCCGGTGCGGCGTTCCTCGAAAACTTCACGCATGTAAATAGTTTGAGTTTGATCAAAGTCGGGCTGGCTGAGCTGCCCCCGGTGATCGGCGAGATGAGCAAGCTCACCTCGCTGAACCTGCGCGCCAATACGCTGCGGTTGACCGCACACAGCGCGGCAAAACTGAGCGAACTCAGCGCGCTTGAGGTGCTTGACCTGTCGGATAACCCGCTGGGTGAGGTGCCGGATTTCAGCGGCATGGCGCAGCTCAGGGAGCTGAGGCTGAATCGGACGCGGATCGAGCGCTGGCCCTCGGGGCTCAGGACGCAGACAGGCCTAAAGCGGGTCGACTTGCGTTACAACCGGCTGCGCCAGGTACCGGCAGAAAACCTTGGCCCGCCGGCTGATCAGTTTGAAACCGTTGCACGGATCAATAACGTCACCTTGCTTGAACACAATCTGTTTCCCGAGGGTTATTGGTCAACGTTCGATCGTTACTGGCAAGACTTGACCCTCGCTCACCCCGACCTGTTGCAGCACGCCCTCCCCGAAGCCTTTGACAGTGGTAACCCGCGGGTGGCCGCCGTACGAAGAATGTACCCGCGTTACACCGCGCAAAAAGCCAGGGAGTTTGTGTGGGCGCTGGGCGAAGGCGCCGAGGCGGAGCTGACCCGGCGCGAACAGGCGTTTAACAGGCTGCAACGTCAGTTGGACGGGTGGGTATTCTCAGGCGGCGGTGAGCGCCAGCCCTACGTGCTTACGACACAACGCGCCGCGCGCGCCGGATGGCGTGACCGTTTTATCGCCCAGCAACGTATTTTGAGCTGTTGGCGGCGCGAAACCCCGCAAATGCTGGCCGACGATGGCACCGCCATTGGCCTGGAGATGGACCTCAGCGATCTGAACCTGCCGAGCCTGCCCGACCTGGATGCCGACTTCAGCCATGTCGGCTCACTCAAGTTGCGCAATATGAACCTGGGCACTTCGCCAGAGGGTTTTCTGGTCCGCCATCAAGGCGTGCGCTGGCTGGACTTGTCTCACAACCAATTGCGCGAGTTGCCGCCGGCACTAAAGCAAATGCACGGGTTGACGCGGTTGTTCCTGAACAACAACCGCATCCGCCTGACCGCCGAGTCGGCCGATAGCTTGTCTTCGCGAACGACCCTCAGAGGGCTGGTGCTCAATAACAACCCCCTGGGCGTGACGCCGGACTTCAGCCAAATGACCGATTTACGCTCCCTGGGCCTGGAGTCCACCGGCATCGAGACGTGGCCCACCGGGCTGGGCGAACAACCGCAACTGGATGCGGTTTTCCTGCGAGGTAACCGGATTTCGACACTCCCCGATGCGCTTATCGCGCCGTCGGATGAGCAACTGGCGCACACCCTGCGGGTCACCCGTGTGACCAACCTGGCCGGTAACCCACTGAGCGCCGAGACGCAACAACGCGTCAGGGCTTACGGCGCCCGGTTGCGCGAAGCGCGGCTAGCCAGCGCGGAGCATCCCAACCTATTGGTTTCCAGTGCCTTGGGCGAGGTCATCACGCCGGCGGCACGTGAGCTTCAAGCCGCGTTCCAGCGCTGGGCCTCGGGGCTTTCAGCCGAGCAGGCGGCGCTCAGGTCAAGCCAGTGGACTTCGCTGCGTGCGGCGCCGGATTCGGACGGTTTTTTTGAGATGCTCAGGGACCTGGACCATGCCGGTGCGGGCCATCAAGACCTGCAGCGCCGCGTCTGGGAGGTGATCGATGGCATCACGGCAAACAGCACCGAGTCGGAGCAGTTGCGCAAGGAGATGTTCGAGTGGGCTGGCCGTGCGGCCTGTTGCGATCGGGCGGCCTTGACCTTCAATCACCTGGAAGTGCGCTTGCTGGTGTACAAGGCCAAGTCACTGGCGCTGGACGCCACTCAGGGCCAGGCCTTGGTAAAACTGTCCAGGGCGCTGTTCCGGCTGGACGAGGTGGAGAAGATCGCGCTGACGGATATTGAGCAGCGCCGCACGGCCATCAATGCCCGGCAAGAGCTGACGGCCGAGCAGAAAGACGCCGCCCTTGAGGCGCTGGAAGAGGTCGAGATACGCCTGGCGTACCGCGAAGGCCTCAAGGACCGGCTGGATTTACCGGGACAGGTTCAAGCGGCCAAATTCACCTTTCTGGGGCATGTCACCCAGGCGATGCTGGATGATGCGTATCGGCGTGTGACCCTTCTGGACAACTCTGCACAAGAGCTTGAATCGCTGCTGGCCAGGGATTTCTGGAAAGACTTCGTGGCGAACAAATACCGCTCGCGGTTCGAAGCCCAGAACCTGCCCCATCAGGAACGCATGGCGCAGATGCAGCGTGACTTCGAGTCGGGGGCGTTATCGCAAACGGCCTACGACGCTCAGGTTGCCGATCTGCAAGCGCAGTTCGCGATTGAAGAAGCGCAGTTGATCCAGACCCTGACCCGCGAAGAAGTCGCCGAGGCGCTGATGCCTCGCAGCAGCCATGAGGCCCTGGTTTACCCGCATGAGAGCCCGGCCGGGTTGCAACTGTCCCAGGCCAAGGAGGTGACGTTCAGCGGCAAACGCTACTTTGTCGCCAGCATGCCCGATGCGGGGGACGGCGAGCATTACCTGTTGTGGGTGCAGGCTCCGGATAATCCGCTGGTACTGGTGCGCAGCGGGATCGTCGCCAAACCCGATATTGCCGGAGTGTGGAAACGCAGAGGCCTGGCCGGCGGGATGAGAACCGAAATCTCTGACGATGAGTTTGAAGACGCCCAGGAGTCCATGCCGGTGGCGCCCTACACGGCTGCCGAACTCAGTTTCATGCGCCGCGACGCGCATTTCGTGACGCTCAGAAATGTCCCCGGCAGTTATAACCGCGCGAACAATGGCAAGTACCCACTGCGCGATTACCAGGGCCGGCCGATGCTGATTCGCCAGATGGACGAGCGCGTCACGCTGGAGTCCGGCGCCCAATACACCTCGGAGCAGGTCAAGCCATACGTGGAGTTTGAAGGGTATGAGCGAGTGGCTGCGCGTTATGAGCAGAAGCTGCAGTTGCGCAAGTTTACTGTCGATGATGTGAGGGTGCCTGGGGAGCAGGCGCTGGTCGGGCAGTCGATGGTGGTCGCCAATCGGCGTATCGCCAGCGGCGAAATAGTCGGCGTCTACGGGGGGACGGTACTGCCCGAAGGCTTCTCCGCGCCCGGTGGGCAAACCTACGCCATGGTCGTGGGCAAGCGGCCTTACTTTGAAGACGGCAAGCTCAAGGAGGAGGCGGTCCAGATGTCGGGAGACAACATTATCTCCAGGATCAACACCCACTTTGACTATGACGCGAATGGCAAGCCGATACGCCAGGCCGCAGCGGGGTACAACGTTGAAGCCGTGGCATTCAATGTCGAAGCGGATATGTGGCTGGGTGTGGGAGAGGGGGCAACCACCAAGCGCAAGCCGTTCATTTTGACCGCGGTGTTTGCGACCGAGGCCATTGCGGCGGGCGTCGAGCTGCGGTTGGACTACCAGTACACCGAAAGCATGATCAAAAAGCAGTTCCCATAAGCCTTGTGGCGTCGCCGAGGCGCCTGTCATCGTAAATCCGGGCGCCCATCTTGAAAGGCCTGACGTATGCCCCAATCTTCCAGGCATACGTCAGGTGGGCGCACGCGAATCAAGGTTGTCGTGTGCGCCGCCGATCTCGATAAAGGATGGTGAAGCCCCGATGGATTTCAAAGACTATTACAAGATTCTTGGTGTCGAGCCCTCGGCCGACGACAAGGAGATCAAAGCCGCTTATCGCAAGCTGGCGCGTAAATATCACCCGGACGTGAGCAAGGAAAAGGACGCCGAAGCCAAGTTCAAGGATGCGTCCGAAGCCTATGAAGCGCTCAAAAGCGCCGACAAGCGCGCCGAGTACGACGAGCTGCGCAAATACGGCCAGCATGGCCAACCGTTCCAGGGCCCGCCGGGCTGGCAGAGCCGTGGCGGTTTTGGCGGTGGCCAGGACGCGGGCGATTTCTCGGACTTCTTCAGCTCGATCTTCGGCGCGCGCGGCGATGCTTTTGGTGGCGGCCAGCGCCGTCCGACCGGGCGCAAGGGCCAGGACGTGGAGATGCAGCTGTCGGTGTCGCTTGAAGAAACGCTGTCCACCGAATCCAAGCAGATCAGCTTCCAGGTGCCGCAGTACGACGCCTCCGGCCGGCATGTCAGCAACACCGTCAAAAGCCTGAATGTGAAGATTCCGGCCGGTGTGGCCGATGGCGAGCGCATCCGCCTCAAGGGCCAGGGCGCACCGGGCGTTGGCGGCGGTGCCAATGGCGACCTGTACCTGATCATCAAGTTTGCGCCGCACGCCAAGTTCGAAGTCGATGGCGAAAACCTGATCATCAACCTGCCGCTGGCCCCGTGGGAGCTGGCGCTGGGCACGGAAGTCGCAGTGCCGACCCTTACCGGCAAGATCAACCTCAAGGTGCCGGCCGGCAGCCAGAACGGCCAACGCATGCGCGCCAAGGGCCATGGTTTGTTGAACAAGGCCGGTGAACGCGGCTTTCTGTTCATCCAGCTCAAAGCCGTGATGCCCAAGGCGGCAGACGATGAGGTCAAGGCGTTGTGGCAAGCCCTGGCGGAAAAAGCCGCCTTCGACCCCCGCGAACACTTCTGAGCGGGCAGCCTGCGTAAGACAGGTAATGCAACGCACGCCCCGGAACGCGAGATAACCCGGGGCGTCGGCACGCGTGCCTGGGTTAAAACAAAAAGTAGCGCTGGGCCATGGGCAATACATCCGCCGGTTCGCACCACAACAACTGGCCGTCGGCCTTGACCTGATAAGTCTGTGGGTCAACCTCGATATCCGGCAGGTAATCGTTGTGGATCAGGTCGGTTTTCTGCACATCGCGACAGCCCTTGACCACCGCAATCTGCTTCTTCAACCCCAGCGCCTCGGGCACGCCTGCGTCCTGGGCGGCCTGGCTGATAAAGGTCAGGCTGGTGGCGTGCAGCGAGCTGCCGAAGCTGGCGAACATGGGGCGGTAGTGCACCGGTTGCGGCGTGGGGATCGAGGCGTTGGCGTCACCCATCAGGCTGGAAGCAATGGCGCCGCCCTTGAGGATCAAGGTCGGTTTGATGCCGAAGAACGCCGGACGCCACAGCACCAGATCAGCCCACTTGCCCACTTCAATCGAGCCGACGATATGGCTGACGCCGTGAGTGATCGCCGGGTTGATGGTGTACTTGGCGATATAGCGCTTGGCGCGGAAGTTATCGTTGCCGGGGCCGTCGCCGGGCAGGGCGCCGCGCTGCTTTTTCATCTTGTCGGCGGTCTGCCAGGTGCGCGTGATCACTTCGCCGACACGGCCCATGGCCTGGCTGTCGGAGCTGATCATCGAAAAGGCGCCGAGGTCGTGCAGGATGTCTTCGGCGGCGATGGTCTCTCGGCGGATGCGGCTTTCGGCGAAGGCAACATCTTCGGCGATGCTCGGGTCCAGGTGATGGCAGACCATCAACATGTCCAGGTGCTCGTCGATGGTGTTGCGCGTGAACGGCCGCGTCGGGTTGGTGGAGCTGGGCAGCACGTTGGCGAAGCCGCAGGCCTTGATGATGTCCGGCGCGTGGCCGCCACCGGCACCTTCGGTGTGGTAGGTGTGGATGGTGCGACCCTTGAGCGCGGCCAGGGTGGTTTCGACGAAGCCGGATTCGTTAAGGGTGTCGCTGTGAATCGCGACCTGCACGTCGTACTCGTCCGCAACGCTCAGGCAGTTGTCGATGCTGGCGGGTGTGGTGCCCCAGTCTTCGTGCAGCTTCAAACCGATGGCCCCGGCCTTGACCTGCTCGATCAAGGGTTCCGGCAAGCTGGCATTGCCTTTGCCGGTAAAACCGATGTTCATCGGGAACGAGTCGCTGGCTTGCAGCATGCGCGCCAAATGCCACGGGCCGGAGGTGCAGGTGGTGGCATTGGTACCGGTGGCCGGGCCGGTGCCACCACCGATCATGGTGGTGACGCCGCTGGTCAGCGCCTCTTCGATCTGCTGCGGGCAAATGAAGTGCACGTGGCTGTCGATGCCGCCGGCGGTGAGGATCATGCCTTCACCGGCAATCACCTCGGTGCTGGCGCCGATGGCCATGGTCACGCCGGGCTGGATATCCGGGTTGCCGGCCTTGCCGATCGCATGAATGCGGCCGTTTTTGAGGCCGACGTCGGCTTTGACGATGCCCCAGTGGTCGATGATCAGCGCGTTAGTGATCAAGGTGTCGACCACCTCATGGGCGAGCAGTTGGCTTTGGCCCTGGCCGTCGCGGATGACTTTGCCGCCGCCGAACTTGACCTCTTCGCCGTAGACGGTGAAGTCCTGTTCGACTTCGACGAACAGGTCGGTGTCGGCCAGGCGGACCTTGTCACCGACGGTGGGGCCGTACATGTCGGCGTAGGCTTGTCTGGAAATCTTCATGTGCGTATTCCTTGATCGTTCCCACGCTCTGCGTGGGACTGCATCCGGTGACGCTCTGCGTCACGACTTAAGGGCGGGACGCGGAGCGTCCCAGGCGGCGTTACCACGCGGAGCGTGGGAACGATCAGTCGAGGTCGCCCATGATCCGCCCGGCAAACCCGAACACCCGGCGCCCACCGCTCAAATCCACCAACTCGATTTCGCGACTTTGCCCCGGCTCGAACCGCACCGCCGTCCCAGCCGGAATATTCAAGCGCATGCCACGGCTGGCGGCGCGATCAAAGGTCAGCGCGTCGTTGGTCTCGAAAAAATGGTAATGCGAGCCCACCTGGATCGGCCGGTCGCCGCTGTTGGCCACGCTAAGGGTGAGGGTGCGCCGGCCGACGTTGAGTTCGATGTCGCCAGGCTGGATCTGATATTCACCAGGAATCATGCAGGTTGCCCCAGGGTCTTGAAGTAGATGGCGGTCGGGGTGTAGCGCCCGTCCGGGCTTTGGCAGTAGTCGGGCAGCTCACCGATCTTGGTGTAGCGCAGCGACTGGTAAAAGGCTTCGGCGCCGGAGCCGGCCTCGGTGTCCAGGTACAGCAGGCCGCGCTTGTGCTGGCGTGCGGCGAGTTCCAGGGTGTTCATCAACTGTTGGCCCAGGCCATGGCGGCGGGCGCTGCTGTGTACCAGCAGCTTTTGCACTTCGGCGCGGTTCAGGCCATTGGCTTTCAGGCACAGCGCCAGTTGCACGCTGGCGATCACTTGCTCGTCGCGCACCACCACCCACAGCAGCAGGCTGCCGTCTTCGATACTTGCCTGCACGCCACTCAAATAGGTGCGGGCCTGGGCTTCATCGAAGTCAGCCATAAAACCGACAGAAGCGCCGTGCTTCACCGCGTCCAGCAACAGCTCAATCAAACCCAGGCGGTAGTGGGCAAAACTCTCAGCATTGACTCGACGCAGGTGCGTAGCGCTCATCGATCTCACTCCTTGGGCGGTTCGGCGCCCGGATTCAATGTCAGTTGCATAAAGGTCAGGTCCAGCCAGCGGCCGAACTTGATGCCCACTTGCGGCATATGCCCGGTGCTGATGAAACCCAGGCGCTCGTGCAGGCGGATAGACGCCTGGTTGCCGCTTTCAATGGCCGCGACCATCACGTGCTTGCCGCAGGTTGCGGCGCGTTCGATCAGGGCCTGCATCAGGCGCGGGCCGAGGCCTTTGCCGCGTTGGTCATTGCGCACGTACACCGAGTGCTCAACGCTGTAGCGAAAGCCCTCGAAAGGGCGCCAGTCGCCGAATGAGGCGTAGCCGGTGACTTCATCGTTTTCCACCGCCACCAGAATCGGGTACTGCTGTGCCTGGCGTGCCGCGAACCAGGCCTGGCGGTTGGCCGGGTCCACCGGTTGCTCGTTCCAGATCGCCGTGGTGTTCAGCACCGCGTCGTTGTAGATGTCGCGGATCGCCGGCAGGTCTTGCTCGGTAGCATCACGAATCATGGCCGGGCCTCACGCGATCGGCTGGTGGACGGTCACCAGCTTGGTGCCATCGGGGAAGGTGGCTTCCACCTGGATATCCGGGATCATTTCCGGGATGCCTTCCATCACTTGCTCGCGGCTGAGCAAGGTGGTGCCGAAGTGCATCAGCTCGGCCACGGTGCGGCCATCGCGGGCGCCTTCCATCAGCGCGGCCGAGATATAGGCGATGGTTTCCGGGTAGTTGAGCTTCACACCGCGCGCCAAGCGGCGCTCGGCCACCAGGCCGGCGGTGAAGATCAGCAGTTTGTCTTTTTCCCGTGGGGTCAAATCCATGGTTCAAGGTCCTTCAAACAGCATTCATAAAAACACCGCAGATCCCCTGTGGAAACAGGCTGGTGTGGGAGCTGGCTTGCCTGCGATAGCGGTGTATCAGGCACACCGCCATCGCAGGCAAGCCAGCTCCCACATAAATTCAGTTCCACAGGTTGATCTTCATGTGCTCCAGATTCTGGGTGGAACCGCTTCTCGCCCAAGCACACTCGGACGTAACAATTTCCATAAATCAATCAGCCAACCCCGCGCCAGCAGCGCTTCACTGGCCAGGCAGCGGGCGACCAGCAAGCCGGGCAGTTGGGTCAGATCGCCGCGCACGGCATGGGGCAGGGCGCGGCAGGTTTCCAATAATTGCGGGTCTATATCGCCGGTCAGCAGCAACGTCGCAAACACCGGCTGCCCGTCCAGCCCGATGGGCGAGTCGAGTAAACCGTCGGCGCCTACAATGCGCTGGCGCTCATGCCAGAGCAACTGGCCGTCGCGGCGAATATCCAGCTGCGATTGAAAGTGGCCCAGGTCAAAACGTTCGCCACTGGCCGGGCGGCCGAGAGCCACCACGTCCCAGTAAAACAGCCGGGCATCGCCGTGTAGATCAATGCGCGTGGTGAGTTCGGCCTGGGCGGCGCTGAACACGATGGTTTCCTGGGGCAGCCATTCCAGGGTCGCGCCGGCCTCTACGGTCAATTCGAGCTGTTGAAACGCAGGGCCGCTGGCGCGATACCACTTGGCTGCGCCGGGGCTGGTCAGTTGCGCCCAGGCGCCATTGGCCACATGGGCGCTGATGTCCAGGCGGTCGCCACCGGCTATCCCGCCGGGCGGGTGCACGATGATGTGCTGGCACACCTCGGGGCCTTCGGCGTACAGGTGCTTTTGCACCCGCAGCGGGCCAAGGTGGCGGCGCATCACCGGACGCGTGGTGTCGCCGAAACGCGCATAGCCGAGTTCCAGCTCGGCATGCCAGCTGGGGGTGAACAAGGCAGGAGTAACGGGCAGGTTCATATTTTCGGGCTTATCGTCAGGACGCTACAGATTAAATCGTAACCAGCCCGCGTACACCCTCGCTTTCCATATTTTCACCGCGGCCCTGCTGCACGATTTCACCGCGTGACATCACCAGGTAGTGGTCGGCCAGTTCGGCGGCGAAGTCGTAGAACTGCTCCACCAAAAGGATCGCCATATCACCGCGTGCCGCGAGCTTTTTGATCACCGCACCGATCTCCTTGATGACTGACGGCTGGATGCCCTCGGTAGGCTCGTCGAGAATCAACAGGCGTGGACGGCTGGCCAGTGCGCGGCCAATTGCCAACTGCTGCTGTTGACCGCCGGACAGGTCGCCACCGCGCCGATGTTTCATCTGCAGCAGTACCGGGAACAGTTCGTAGATAAACGCCGGGACTTCCCTGGCTTCGGAGCCTGGGAAACGCGACAGGCCCATCAACAGGTTTTCTTCCACCGTCAGCCGCCCGAAAATCTCGCGGCCCTGGGGCACGTAGGCGATACCCGCGTGCACGCGCTGGTGCGGTTTGAACCCGGTGATGGCCTTGCCTTCCCAATTCACCGCGCCGTCTTTGGCCGGCAGCAAACCCATCAGGCATTTGAGCAAGGTGGTCTTGCCCACGCCGTTACGGCCGAGCAGGCAGGTGACTTCGCCGATCTTCACGTCGAATGAGAGTCCGCGCAGGATGTGGCTACCGCCGTAGTACTGGTGCAGCTTGTCGACTTGCAGCATGTTCAAAACCTCCTCAATTGATCGTTCCCACGCTCTGCGTGGGAATGCTGCACTGGACGCTCTGCGTCCGCTGTGTGACGCGGAGCGTCACGGAATGCATTCCCACGCGGAGCGTGGGAACGATCAGTTCGCGCCAGCGTTAGCGACCGAGGTAAACCTCGATGACGCGCTCGTTTTCCTGCACCTGTGCAAGCGACCCTTCGGCCAGCACGCTGCCCTGGTGCAACACGGTCACGTGGTCGGCAATCGAACCGACGAAGCCCATGTCGTGCTCCACTACCATCAGCGAATGCTTGCCCGCCAGGCGCTTGAACAGCTCGGCGGTGAACTCGGTTTCGGCGTCGGTCATGCCCGCCACCGGTTCGTCCAGCAGCAACAATTGCGGGTCTTGCATCAGCAACATGCCGATTTCCAGGAACTGCTTCTGCCCGTGGGACAACAACCCCGCCGCGCGTTGTGCCGAGGTGGTCAGGCGGATGGTATCGAGCACTTCTTCGATGCGGTCTTTCTGCTCACCGCTCAGACGCGCGCGCAGGCTGGCCCACACGGACTTGTCGGTTTTCTGCGCCAGCTCGAGGTTTTCAAACACGCTCAGGGCTTCGAATACCGTGGGCTTCTGGAACTTGCGGCCGATGCCGGCCTGGGCGATCTGCACTTCGCTCATGCTGGTCAGGTCCAGGGTTTCACCAAACCAGGCCTTGCCATGGCTGGGGCGGGTTTTGCCGGTGATCACGTCCATCAGTGTGGTCTTGCCCGCGCCGTTGGGGCCGATGATGCAGCGCAATTCGCCGACGCCGATGTACAGGTTCAAGTCATTGAGCGCCTTGAAACCATCGAAGCTGACGCTGATGTCTTCCAGGGTCAGGATGGTGCCGTGGCGTGTGTTCAGGCCCTTGCCGGCGGCCTGGCCAATGCCGATGGCATCGCGGCCGCTGCCTGCGTCGAAAATAGGTTCAAGCATGACGTTCCTCATTTCTTCAGCAGGCCGATGATGCCCTTGGGCAGGTACAGGGTGACGATGATGAACAGCGCCCCAAGGAAGAACAGCCAGTATTCCGGGAAGGCCACGGTGAACCAGCTCTTCATGCCATTGACCACACCGGCGCCGAGCAATGGGCCGATCAGCGTACCGCGCCCGCCCAGGGCCACCCACACGGCGGCTTCGATGGAGTTGGTCGGCGACATTTCGCTGGGGTTGATGATGCCCACTTGCGGCACATACAACGCGCCGGCCAACCCACACAGCACTGCACTCAACACCCACACAAACAGCTTGAAACCGCGCGGGTCGTAGCCGCAGAACATCAGGCGGTTTTCGGCGTCACGCAATGCCGTGAGCACGCGGCCGAACTTGCTCTGCGCCAGGCGCCAGCCTGTGTACAAGCTGGCGACCAGCAACAATACGGTGGCCACAAACAGCACCGCCCGCGTGCCCGGCTCGGTGATGCCAAAGCCCAGGATGCTGCGAAAGTTTGTGAAGCCGTTATTGCCGCCAAACCCGGTTTCATTGCGAAAAAACAGCAGCATCCCGGCAAAGGTCAGCGCCTGGGTCATGATCGAAAAATACACGCCCTTGATCCGCGAACGAAAGGCGAAGAACCCGAACACCAAGGCCAGCAAACCGGGCGCCAACACCACAAGGCACATGGCCCACAGGAAGTGCTCGGTGCCGACCCAGTACCACGGCAATTCGGTCCACGACAGAAAGGTCATGAACGCCGGCAACTCATCGCCGGACGCCTGGCGCATCAGGTACATGCCCATCGCATAACCGCCGAGGGCAAAGAACAAACCGTGGCCCAAGGACAACATCCCCGCGTAGCCCCACACCAGGTCCAGCGCGAGGGCGACGATGGCGTAGCAGAGGATCTTGCCCACCAGCGTCAGGGTGTAGGCCGAGACGTGAAACGGATTTTCCGGCGCCAGCAGCGAGCACAACGGCAGCGCCAGCAGCAGGATCAAAATGACCGCGCCCACCGCTATCGTGACCTTGGGGCCGGCCTTTTGCGCGGCGGTAAGCATCAATGGCTGGTTCATCAGTCGATCACCCGTCCTTTCAGTGCAAAGAGTCCTTGCGGGCGTTTCTGGATAAACAGAATGATCAGCGCGAGGATCAGGATCTTGCCGAGCACGGCGCCGATCTGCGGTTCAAGAATCTTGTTGGCGATGCCCAGCCCGAAGGCGGCCATCACGCTACCGGCCAACTGGCCGACGCCGCCGAGTACCACCACCAGGAACGAGTCGATGATGTAGCTCTGGCCCAGGTCCGGGCCGACGTTGCCGATCTGGCTCAGCGCTACGCCGCCCAACCCGGCGATGCCGGAGCCAAGGCCAAAGGCGAGCATGTCCACACGCCCGGTGGGCACGCCGCAGCACGCGGCCATGTTGCGGTTCTGGGTGACGGCGCGCACGTTGAGGCCCAGGCGCGTCTTGTTCAGCAACAGCCAGGTCAGCACCACCACGCACAGCGCGAAGGCGATGATCACGATGCGGTTGTACGGCAGCACCAGGTTGGGCAGCACTTGAATGCCGCCGGACAGCCATTGCGGGTTGGCGACTTCGACGTTCTGCGCACCGAACACCAGGCGCACCAGCTGGATCAGCATCAGGCTGATGCCCCAGGTGGCCAGCAGGGTTTCCAGTGGTCGCCCGTAGAGGTGGCGAATCACCGTGCGCTCCAGCGCCATGCCGATGGCCGCCGTGACAAAAAACGCCACCGGCAGTGCAATCAACGGGTAGAACTCGATGGCCGCCGGCACATAGCGCTGCATCATCAGTTGCACGACGTAGGTGGAATAAGCGCCGAGCATCAGCATTTCGCCGTGGGCCATGTTGATCACGCCCAGCAGGCCGAAGGTGATCGCCAGGCCCAGGGCCGCGAGCAGCAGGATCGAACCCAAAGACATGCCGCTGAAGGCCTGGCCGAGGATCTCGCCGAACATCAATTTGCGCTTGACCTGAGCCAGGCTGGTCTCGGCGGCCGTGTGCACGGCGGCGTCGGTTTCGACACCGGGCGCCAGCAGCGCCTCAAGGCGCGTGCGTGCCAGCGGGTCGCCGGTGCCGCCCAGCAGGCGCACGGCGGCGAGGCGAATGACCGGGTCGGGGTCGACCAGTTGCAGGTTGGCCAGCGCCAGGCTCAACGCGGTGTGCACGGCCTCGTTGGTCTCGGCGGCGACTTGCTGGTCGAGGAATTTGAGCTGCGCAGGTTGTGCGCTTTTTTGCAGGGTTTGCGCAGCAGCGAGGCGCACCTTCGGGTCGGCGGCGAGCAGTTGCTGGCTGGCTTGCACGTTGTCGATCAAACCGCGCAGGCGGTTGTTCAGGCGTACGGTTTTGGTTTCACCGTTGACGTTCAGTTGGCCTTGTTGCAGCGCGTCCACCAGCTCGATGCGCGCCGGGTCGGGCTGGGCGGCCCAGTCCTGGAGCAGCTTGGCTTGTTGCATCGGGTTGGCGTTGATGAAGTCTTCGGCGTCGCTGGCGTGTGCGGCGAAGGGCAGCAACAGCAGGGCGGCGAGGATGAAGCGGTAAAGGGCAGTGGGCATAAAGGTTTCCTTTAGATCGTTCCCACGCTCTGCGTGGGAATGCCGCCTTGGACGCTCTGCGTCCGCGTTGTGACGCAGAGCGTCACGGGATGCATTCCCACGCGGAGCGTGGGAACGATCAGCGGATCAGTTGCTCTTCACGGCATAGTCCGGCTTCTTGTCGTTACCCGGAATGAACGGGCTCCACGGCTGGGCGCGGATCGGCTTCTCGGTCTGCCACACCACCGAGAACTGCCCGTCGGCCTGGATCTCGCCGATCATCACCGGCTTGTGCAGGTGGTGGTTGGTCTTGTCCATGGTCAGGGTGAAGCCCGACGGCGCGGCGAAGGTCTGGCCGGCCATGGCTTCACGGACTTTGTCGACATCGGTGGATTTGGCTTTCTCAACCGCCTGTGCCCACATATGGATGCCTACGTAAGTGGCTTCCATCGGGTCGTTGGTCACGGCTTTGTCCGCGCCTGGCAGGTTGTGCGCCTTGGCGTAGGCCTTCCAGTCGGCGACGAATTTCTTGTTCACCGGGTTCTCCACGGACTGGAAGTAGTTCCAGGCCGCGAGGTTGCCCACCAGCGGCTTGGTGTCGATGCCACGCAGTTCTTCTTCACCCACGGAGAACGCCACCACCGGCACGTCGGTGGCCTTCAGGCCCTGGTTGGCCAGCTCTTTGTAGAACGGCACGTTGGAGTCGCCGTTGACGGTGGAGATCACAGCGGTTTTGCCACCGGCCGAGAACTTCTTGATGTTGGCGACGATGGTCTGGTAGTCGCTGTGGCCGAACGGGGTGTAGACCTCTTCGATATCCTTATCGGCTACGCCTTTGGAGTGCAGGAACGAGCGCAGAATCTTGTTGGTGGTGCGCGGGTACACATAGTCGGTGCCGAGCAGGAAGAAGCGCTTGGCGCCGCCACCTTCTTCGCTCATCAGGTATTCCACGGCCGGGATCGCCTGCTGGTTCGGCGCCGCACCGGTATAGAACACGTTCGGCGACATCTCTTCACCTTCGTACTGCACCGGGTAGAACAGCAGGCCGTTGAGTTCTTCGAACACCGGCAATACCGATTTGCGCGACACCGAGGTCCAGCAGCCGAACACCACGGCAACCTTGTCCTGGGTCAGCAACTGCCGGCCTTTTTCAGCGAACAGCGGCCAGTTCGACGCGGGGTCCACCACCACCGGTTCCAGCATCTTGCCGTTCACACCGCCCTTGGCGTTGATCTCGTCGATGGTCATCAGCGCCATGTCTTTAAGCGAGGTTTCGGAGATCGCCATGGTCCCGGACAGCGAGTGCAGGATGCCGACCTTGATGGTCTCGGCGGCCTGGACGGTCCAGGTCAAACCCATGGCGGCAATGGATGCCGACAAAGTGAAAGCCTTGATCAAGCTACGACGCTTCATGGTGCGATCTCCGTAAACCGATAGTGTTGTGGGGCAGATACACAGGGCTTTGCAAAGGCTGTGCCTGCGGCGGCAAACACCGGTGTCTGTGAGTGGTTGTTACGGACATTGGCACGGGGGTGCACCAGCTTGGCGCTGCAATTGCCGTCAGGTGCAGGTGTGGCGCTAAAACAGGGCGCAGAGATAGATAGGCAGCGCAAACGCTGTGCAGGGATGTTCCGGGATGAACGCTCAACCAATGTGTGTTGCGTGAGTTACGCTCAGGTCCATGGCTAACTATTCACCACTTGGGGGGTGGGTGACCTGTTGAGAATGACCTCAGAACCCGGTGCCCAAGAGTCCTTGGGCACCGAGGTGGTTCTCACTATTCAGGGACGTTGCCATGACGATCGATTTGTCGCGCGAGGAGCGCGCAGCCAGTTCAAACCGAGGAGCTGCGAGTTTACCCGCCGTCAGCCCAGGGTTCATTAACGAAGCCGATGCCGCGTATTGGGCGCACAAGAAAATAGGTACACGCAGAGACAAGGAGTACGGCGGGGTTATTTTGCGCAAGTATACGGGCAGGTATCACGCAACCGAGCCCGTGCCCGGCAAGGGGATGCAGTTTGATTTACGCGAGGTACTGGCGGTCGGCGCCGACGGTCTATTTGAGCAACCCAAGGGTTACACCTGCGTGGCCTCCTACCATTCGCATCCTGCGGACCATGAGCTGACTCAGAAGGCAAACCCGGACTTTGATCGTAAAACGGTCAAAGCTTTTTTGAGTTTTTTTTCCGATAGCGACTTTTGGCATGGGGTGAATAACCGGGACTTTTTCCCGGCCGCTTATTTGTCCGGCCCCGACGGCTCGCTGATCCGATACGCTTCGAGTGGCTCCAATGAAGAACGCAGCTTTGCTCTGTGGATAAAAGCAGGAAGGCCCCGCAATAACAAAGTTGCCCTGTTTGGGCCGTTCAGCACATTCGTCAAAAAACTCTCGACGCTAGGGACCTTGAGCCTGATTGTGCCCACGGCACTGTGGGGCGGCTCGGCAGGCGACGTGCCTGCCGATTGGGTAGTGTTCCAACCCTTCAGCAGCGGTGCGCCAACTCCTCAGCCTTTGTTTACCGGTGTATTCACCGAAGTTCAGGCTGCGATTAACGTTTGTGAGCCCGTTGCTGCGCCCGCACGCCAAATCGGCATCGTGATCAAGGCGCAAGGCGAAGGCCGGGCTGAGTATGCGGTTTCTCAGCCGGAGCCTGCGCAGATGCGGGGGTGGCTGGCCGGGGATACGTTGCCGCCACTGCCGCCCGGATGGGCGCTGCACGGCATGTACGTTGACTCAAGTCCTGTACCCGAGCCTTACCCGCTTATCCAAGCCTGGCTGTACCAGCGATTTATGAACCCGTTGGATTTGGCCACGCACATTGTCGCCTACCGCCGGTTTGCCAAGGCGCTACCTGTTGCCTCTGCCGGTTCGCTGTACATCCGCACAAGTGACGCAGCCGTTTTACGCTATGGGTTTTCCGGCTCTGACGCCGAGTCTCAACTTTTCGCTCAGGCAGCAGACGGTAGCGTGACGGATAACGGCACGCAGGCGCTGCTGCAGGCGGGAACGCTGCTACCCCAGGCGTTCGTAAAACAGGTGGCCGAGGCGGGCCAATTGAGTGTGGAGCGCACCAGCGATATGTGGGACAAGAAAGGTGCAGTGGACAAAATGTGGCGGCCTTTTTCCAAGATTCCCGAGCCGCAATTAAGCCCGGCCTTTATCACTGCCGATGACGCTGCCTGTTGGGCACATGAGGTGATCGGCGAACGACGCGACGTCGAATATGGCGGTGTGATTCTCAAGCGGGGTCATCGCTACTATGCCACTCATCCCATACCGGACCGCCGAGCGGTGTTCGAACATGGTCTCCTCTTGGCCAGGGACAGTGATGGCAAATTCATCGCCCCTGATGATTACAGCGCCGAGGCGTTTTATCACTCCCACCCCACGACTAATATCGCGCAAGCCAAAATCAACTACCCCGACAACAGCGATGATCAGTTGCTGCTACGTGCCAACTTCTATTCAAGGCCGGACCTGCGCTTCAGCTTCCGTAACCGAGCTTTCGCCAAGGCTCACTATCTTTCAGGGCCGGATGATGTGCTGCTCAAATATGTCAGCAATGGCTCGGCGCTTGAAAGAGCGTATGACCAGGAGCTGCGTGGCGTGGAGGACAAGACCTCCAGTGATTTTGAGTCCAAGGTCATCTGGAAACTGGCCGAGGCCGGCGAGCTTTCGGTCGTGGTGCCACACCCGGTTTGGGGCGGTGTTCGCGGACGTATCTTCAAAGGCTGGCGCATCAGGACTCCCGCGACGGCGCAGCCGCAGCAACCCTTTTTCACCGGGGCCTACTCAAAACCCGAGCATGCCGTGATGCGTGCGCTTTCACTCGCTGGCCCCGGCGATACGGGCGCAAAATTTGGATTTGTACTCAAGCATACGCGTGAAGATATCTACGCAGCGACGCTGGCGGTACCCAAGAGTGAACCGCTGTTTTCGCCTGTTGATCTATTCCCCAAACGCCGTGATGGCGGGTTGCGACTGCCTTCCCAATTCCGGTTGGAGGCTATCTACTTCAGCAGTTGGTATGAGACCCACGAAATTGCGGCCCGGGAAACCTGGCTGGCCAGCGCCTTCTTTACTCCGTCGCAGGTGGTGGCCGCTACCCGCCAGGCCCGGGCGACCCTGGCGATCCAGAACCCGTCCCGTGGCTTGACCCTGTACATGCAGGCCTCGGATTCAGCGTTGCTGGCATTCAAAGTGCCAGAGGCCACGGCCACCTCCGAGCTGGTGCAGGAATCCAGTGCCGGCGAGCTGCACGATAACGGTGCGCAAGCCGGCCTGCTCGATGGCACGTTAAGCCCACGCGCGTATGTACGTCGGGTCATTACCGCGACCGATCTGTCGGTGGTTCAGGCGGGCGGCTTGTGGCGGCAGGTGGGCACAGTGGATAACCACCTGTTGGTGTCGTACTACACGGCAACGTTGAGCCGTTCGTTTCTCTCGGCGCGCGATGCCGCGGTGTATGCCCATGAGCAAATCGGCAACTGGCGTAGCGGCCATTACGGCGGTTATATACTCAAGGGCGAAGACGGCCGTTTTGTTATCACTGAACCCGTGTCAAGTGCGGCCAACCCCTTTGCCTTCACGCTGTTTTTTCCACGCGACGGTAAAGGGCCGTTGATCCCGCCGGAACCTTATGTGTTGCATGCCCGCTACGGTTCCCACACGGCTCTGTCGATGGTCAGCCCGGCCTGGGTGGCGCGGCGCGGCTGGACGCATGACGAGGCGCAGATCAACCTGCAGGTGTTCTCCGATGATGAAATGTACTCGATCATTCCGGCCGGTCGCGTGGCGTACCTGTCGGGGGCCAGTGATTGCCTGCTGGAATACACCCCCAATCATTCGCCGCAGGAGCAGGTGCTGCTGGCCAATATCGGCCCGCAGGCCGGCGACAACAGCCTCGGCAAACGCCTCGACAACGGGCAGATCCGGCCTGCCGATTGGGTCCGGCGGCTGGCCGAGGCGGGGGACCTCAAGATCATCCAGGGCAACCCGTTATGGGGCCAGCGTTCGGTGGTCTACAACGACTGGACGCCCAACTATACCTACGCGCCAAGATCGGGCCCACCCGACTACACCACCTACGGTGCCGTATTTGCCAGTGCCGATGAGGCGGCCGGTAACCTGCACGGACGTGTGCATGCGCGTAACTTCGCGCAGGCGGCCTGTTTTGCTTTCATCCTCAAACACAAGGACAAGGAGCAATACATTGCCAGCGAGGTAGTGGGCGTTGTCAGTGAGAACAAACTGTTCAATCTCAACAGCCTGTTTGAACTCAAGCCCGAGGGCGGTTACCAGCTGCCCGATGGGTTCATATTGCACGGGCTGTTTCGCTCGCAGCAATGGTCACGTACCGGACAAAATACGTCGAACGCCTGGTTGACGCTGTTTTTTGTCACGCCAATAGTATTGTTCTCTGCCCTGTATGCCGCTACTCGAAGTGGCCAGAGCAACCTGCCGGTTTACTTTTCAACCCTCGATGGCGCGCTGTTGCGGTATGAGCCGCCGCTGCTCGATGTCAAAAGTGGCGGCCCGGCAGATACATTGTTGACGCTGGCGCAGCAGGCATTGGACTCCGGCGAGCAGACACCCCAGAGCTTCCTGGGTGCGTGGGCGTTGAAGGGAATGCTTCATGTGGTACGTACCAGCCAGTTCTGGGACAAAAAAGGCCCGGTCACCCCTGCCTGGACCAGTTACGCAACCCTGATGCCGCGGCGTTTGAGCCCCTACTTCGCGAATGTCGACGATGCCGCCCGCTACGCAGCCTCCAGGGTGAACAACGGATACCATCGGCGTTTTGCCGGGGTGATACTCAGGCTGGGAAATGGTCTGTTTGTCTCGACGGAACCACTGCCGCTACCACCCCAGGGGTTGGCATTACACTGGATATACCCGGATCGGGCTGCTGATTTAGCGCTTTACCCTGAGAACAGTACGATTGTTGCGCGCTATCGGTCTTTGATGGATCAAGAGGCGCCGTTGTTGCTGTCCGTCACTCAAAAAGCGATCTACCAAACCATGATACCGACGGCGGTATTGTCAAACCTGTTGCATCGTGAGGCCCACCTTAACCGTGAGTATGTGTTTGGCCCCAGTGGCTCGATCCTCAGTTACCACTTGTCGGGCTCTGCCGAGGAGGAGCGACTCAAGACGCGTCTGGCGCCACTGAACAAGGTCAAGGGTGATTACGCTGACAACAGTATTGAACAGCAACTGCGCAGTGGCACGCTCACGCCGCAGGACTTCATCACCGAGGTGGTGAAAGCCGGCCACCTGAGTGTGATAAAAGGCGATCGGGTATGGGGCCCGCCCAGAAAGCTGGCGGGGGATTTTCTGGTGAATATATCGCCAACCCATCCTGGGGATATTCGCGCAGTGTTCATGGACGCACCCTGCAGCCCGATTTTCACCCGGGCGGCCGATGCCGTTCGTTACGCTCAACGGCTATGGACGCCTCAAACCGAGGTGGCCTTCGGTTACGTGCTCAAGTCGACTAACAAACCGTTCTACAAGGCAACCCTGGCGCTTGTCAGAGACGATTTTGCTGATTTCAAACAGGTCTTTATCGACGGCCAATTGCCGCAGGGCTATGTGTTTGATGGTTTGTATCTCTGTGCTTCGACCGAGGCCATCGCCGGTAGCAATGATGAAATGGCGCGCAGTTTTTTCCCGCCCCAATACATCGCCAAGGCACTCAACGTTGTCACCTATGCCCGTAACGGCAGTGTTCCGACGTTGTATCTGTTGTGCAGCGACGGTGCGATGCTCACGTATGCGTTTCCCAAGGCGGCGCCGTTGTACCCATGGACGAGCAAGGCACATATCGAACGCACACAATTGCTCGATGGCTCCCTTACGGTACGTGATTATGTGCGCCGCCTTGCGGGCGCGGGGACGTTGTACATCCGGGTGACCAGTGAGGTCTGGGGTAAGAAAGAGAGGGTCACTGAGCATTGGCAGCCGAATAAAGCGCCGTATGCATTTGCCGACGATCCGCATTTTCATTCGTTCTGCGGCCCGCTGTTTGCTTACTCCGATGATGCGGCCCGCTATGCCCAGGGCCTGGTTGCGCCGTTCAAGGGCAAGCAGTACCTGGGCGCTGTGCTGGTGCCGGGGCAAACGCCGGGGTACGTCGCGCTCGACCCGGTGGAAGATCAGGGTACGGGAAGTACCAGTACCCTGGAATTGTTGTTCTGGGCTGATCATGCCGGGTTTGATGTGCCGCCTGAAAATACACTGAGCACCTACAAAATCGCCGCTGTGCAGGCGTTCTATAAAGCCATTGCGTCGACGTCCAGCTTTGAACCGATAGATAAAGAACTCTTGGGTAACTTCGTTTCCAAGGACGATCTTTACGGCTACGTGTCGGTCGTCAAGGTGAATGCCCCTGACGCCCAGTGTTGTTATCTGTCCTGCCGCGGTGGTGCGCTGCTCAAGTACGTGCCGGCATTTACGGCATCTGAAGAGCGGTTGCTTGCTCCGGGTATGGCACCGGTGCCCCGTGTGTTCGTCGCGCGATTGCGAACCCTGGGCAAATTGTCAGTGCTGGTCACCGATGCCTTCTGGAGAGTGGCAGGGCCATTGGGTGAGGAGTGGAGCGAGGCGGAACCGGAACCCGAAGCGTTCTGGTATGAACGGCAACGGGATGAACTCTGAGTTCAGCGCTTGCGCATCAACCCGATAAAAAACAGCCCGCCAATCGCCGCCGTGGCCACGCCAATGGGCAGGTCTTCGGGGGCGATCAGGGTGCGCGCCGCGACGTCGACCCATACCAGGAACAGGCTGCCCAGCAGCGCGCACACCGGCAATAAACGCCGGTGTTCGGCGCCCACAAGGCGCCGCGCAATATGCGGCACCATCAGCCCGACAAAGCCGATGGAGCCGCTGATGGACACCAGCACGCCGGTCATCAACGACGCCACCAGGAACACCTTCAAACGCACAGAACGTGCGTTCATGCCCAGGGTCACGGCGGTCTGCTCGCCGGCCATCAATGCGTTCAGCGGCCGCGCCATGCCCACCAGTATCAACAGCCCCAGCAGCACGGTCGCAGTGGGAATTGCCAGCAGTTCCCAGCGCGCCAGGCCCAGGCCGCCGAGCATCCAGAACATCACCGCCGAGGCGGCGCGATGGTCGCCCATGAACAGCAGCAGGTTGGCCACCGCCATCATCACGAATGACACGGCCACGCCGCACAGCAGCAGGCGATCACTCTCCAGGCGGCCGTTACGGCTGGCCACGGCCAGCACCACCAGCATGCTCAGCAGCGCACCGATAAAGGCCGCGATCGGCAGGGTCAGCAAGCCGACGACTTCCCCCACGTGCAACACCACGATCACCGCGCCCAGGGTGGCGCCGGAGGTTACGCCGAGCAGGTGCGGGTCGGCCAGCGGGTTGCGCGTCACCGCCTGCAACACGGCGCCGATCAATGCCAACCCGGCGCCGACCAGCGCACCGAGCAACATGCGCGGCACGCGGATCAGCCACACGATATGTTCCTGGCCAGTGCTCCAGTTGACCTCGCCGAGGCCGAAGGCCTTGTTGAGCAAAATCCGCCATACCACGTCTGCCGGCACCCGCGCCGAGCCAAACCCCAGCGAGATCACGCAAGAGACCAGCAACAACGCGCCGAGCGCACTCAACAGCAGGGCATAGCGGCGGCTGATCATTCGCCGTGGAACCCTTTGGCCAGGGTTTCCACCGCCAGCACGTTGTCGATGCCTGGCGTTGCCTGCACATACGGGATCACGATAAAGCGCTGATTCTTGATGGCGTCCACCGACTGCAACGCCGGGTTATCCAACAGGAATTGTTCTTTCTGCGCGGCGGTGATTTCGCTGTAATCGACGATCACGATCACCTGCGGGTTGCGCTCCACCACCGTTTCCCAATTGACACGGGTCCAGCTGGCGTCGATGTCATCGAGGATATTGCGCCCGCCGGCAGCGGTGATCAGTGCTTGCGGCATGCCCAGGCGGCCGGAGGTCATGGCGCGGTCTTCGCCGCTGTCGTAGAGGAACACCCGAGGCTTGTCGGCGGGCAGGTGCTGTTGCACCTCGGCCACTTGCGCCTGCATCTGCTCGATCAAGGCCGTGGCACGGTCCTGCACATCGAAGATCTTGCCCAGGTTGCGCAGGTCGTTATAGGTGTCATCCAGGGTCGCCGCCGGGCGCTTCATTACAAAGGCGCAGGACTCGGTCAACTCGTAGACGTTGATGCCCAGCGGCTGCAAGGTTTGCGGCGTGAGATCGCCACCCACGCGCATGCCGTAATCCCAGCCGGCGAAGAAGAAATCCACATTGGCGTTGAGCAGGGTTTCCACCGACGGGTACTTGCTCGCCAGTTCCGGCAGGCCGTCGAGCATCTCGGCCATTTGCGGCGTCACCGACTTCCAGCCGGTGACGCCGCTGTAGCCGGCCATGTGATCCTTGAGGCCCAGGGCGAGCATCATCTGGGTCATGTTGATGTCATGGCTGACCGCGTGTTTCGGCGCTTCCTGAAAGGTCACGTCGCGGTTGCAGCTTTTGACGGTCACCGGGTAATGGGTGGCTTCGGCAAACGCTTGGGCCGTGCCGAACAACAACACGAGAGACAACAGGGAGCGCAGGATCATGGTTGGGTTATCCAGGTGATTCGGGGGTAGCTGGCCAAAGGGTGGGTGTCGATCAAGGCTTCGACGCCGAAGACATCACGCAGCAACTCGGCGGTCAGCACTTGATGGGGTGTGCCGCTGGCGACAATGCGCCCGTGGTGGATCACGTACAAACGATCACAGTAAGCCGCGGCCAGGTTCAGGTCGTGAATGCTGGCCAGGGTGCCGATGTTCAAGCGTTTGACCAGCCTGAGTAACTCCAGCTGATAGCGCGGGTCGAGGTGGTTGGTCGGCTCATCGAGGATCAACAATTGCGGCTGCTGCGCCAGGGCGCGGGCGAGGATCACACGCTGTTTTTCACCGCCCGAGAGCGTGGCGAACGCGTGGTCTTCGAAGCCGTGCATGCCGACCGATTCCAGCGCCTGCCGGATGAGATGCTGGTCGTGCAGTGTGTCGCCGTCGAACAACCCCTTGTGGGGCGTGCGGCCCATGGCGACCACTTCGTCCACGCGCAGACCGAAGGTGTCGGGGAACTCTTGCAGCACCACGGCGATGCGTTGCGCGCACCATTTGGCGCTTTGCTTCCAGACATTCTGGTGTTCGAGCAGCACGTCACCGCGTTCGGGTTTGCTGAAGCGATAAGCGCAGCGCAACAGGCTGGTCTTGCCGCTGCCGTTGGGGCCGATCAGCCCGACAAACTCGCCCGCGCCGACCTGCAGCCCGGCATCCCGCAACTGGAAGCGGTGGTTGCAGTGGTCGTGACCCGGTGGGGTCCAGCCAAGGTCGGTGAGGGTGAGTGAGGCCATCAATATTCTCAAGTTCAACACGGTTAATGGTGGGAGCTGGCTTGCCTGCGATAGCGGTGGATCAGGCAGACCGCTATAGCAGGCAAGCCAGCTCCCACAGGGGAGCGGTGTTGTGTTTCGGTTAGAAGGTGTAGTCCGCCGTGACGAAGAACGAACGCGGCTCACCCAGTATCCACTGTTGGCCATTGTTGTACTGGCTGACGGCGTAGGTGCGGTTAAACAGGTTGTTCAGCTCAAGGCCCAGGGTGGTATTGCGCATCGCCTTCCACGATACGCTGGCGTCGGCCACGGTGTAGCTCGGCACTTCGCTGCTGTTGGCGGTGTCGGCATAACGGGTGCTGACGTAACGCACACCGGCACCGGCGCGAATGTCATCGCTCACCGCCTTGCTCAACCACAGGTTGGCGGTGCGGTTGGGCACGTCAACCGGGCGATTGCCGTCACGGGAAACCGCCTGGCCGTTGACCACTTCGGAAAAGTCATCGTACTGCGCCCGCACAATGGCCGCGTTGGCTTGCAGCTGCCAGGCGTGGGGTAGTTGCAGGTCGAGGCTGGCTTCCAGGCCGTTGGAGGATTGCTGGCCGACTTGTTCCTTGAGCGTGGTGCCGGGAATGCTCACCAGCAGTTTCTTTTTGACGATGTGATAGGCCGCCAGGGTCCATTCGCCACGCGCGTCCCAGAACGCCTGCTTGAAGCCGATTTCGGCCTGTTTGGCGGTGGACAACCCAAACTGCTGCTGGCTCGGGCTCAGGCTGATCAGGCTGCCGACACCGTCGGTGCTGGTGGCGTACTGGCCGTAAACCGAGGTTCTTGGGGTGATTGCGTAGACCAGACCGGCTTTCCAGTTGTTGCCGGTCAGGGTCCTGTCGGCGTCCTGGTTCGCGGTTGTCAGGTCATGGCTGTCGATGTGCAGGTAGTCGCGGCGCGCGCCAGTGATCAGCGAGAGTTTGTCGGTCAATTGCAGGCGGTTTTCGGCGAAGGCAGCGAGCTGTTTGGTGGTGCTGACCGACTGCGCAACAAACGGGCTGTCGCTCACAAACGGCTGCGGCACCGGGTGCTGAATATCCACGGGTTGGCCGCCGCCCGGCACGTCGTTAAACGGCGCGTTGCTGGCCAGGCGGAAGCGAATGCGGTTGTATTCGACGCCCGTCACCGTCTGGCTGTCGAGGCCCAACAGCGTGTGTTTGAAGGTGAAGGTCTGGCGGTCACCGACCTGTTCCTGGTCGTGCTTGATGCCCAGGTAGTCCTGACGTACCAGGCCGCCATTCACAAAGTTATAGCTCTCGGCGTTATGCCAGCGGCGCTGGTTTTTCAGGTACGACAGCTCGTTGGTGGCGGTGACGTTATCGTTGATCTGCCACTCGCTGGCCAGGCGCGTCCACTGGTCGTTGTAGTGCTGTTTGTCGTCGCTGACGTTGTAGTTCTTGTCGCGCAGGCCTTTGTGCAACTGGCCGTTGATCAACGGCGTGCCGTAGTAGTTCTGCGGGCTCTGGTCGCCGTAGTCGTGGGCCAGGGTGAAGCTCAGGTTATCGGCCGGCTGCCAGCGCAGCGCGGCGCTGACGAAATCGCTGGCAGAGTCGCCGCGTGCGATAAAACCGTTGCTGCGCAGGCGGTTGACGTTCAGGCGGTAGCTCAGGGTGTCGGTCAGCGAGCCGCCACTGTCCAGGGCTTGCTGCTGGCGGTCATCGGAGCCGTAGCCCAGGCGGATATGATTTTCGATTTCGCCGCTGAACGGCTTTTTCGCAATCGTATTGATCACCGCGCCGGTCGCGCCCTGGCCGTACATCACCGAGGCCGGGCCGCGCAGCACATCCACGCGCTCAACCGACCAGGTGTCCACCGGGAAGGTGGACGTGCCTGCGCCGTCGAACATGCGCTGCCCGTCGTACAACTGCAGCACCGAACTCTGCCCGGTAAAACCACGGGCCTGCAACGACGTGCCGCCGTCGCCCGGCGAGCCGGTGCGGCTGATGCCGGTGGCGCGGGAGATGGCGTCCTGCACACTGGCGTCGCCGCGTTCGCGGATCTTCTCGCCGGTCTGGCTCTCAACGCTGCCTGGCGTTTGCAAGGCCGTGAGGTTCAGGCGCGAACCGGCAGTGGTCGGCGTGTTCAGGTCGACACGTTCGTCATCCACGGCGGGCGCGGTCACGGGGCTGGCGGGCAGGGTCAGCGCCTGGGCATTGTTGTGCAGGGCGAGCAGGCATACGCCGCACGCAAGGTACTTGTTCATCGGTCGATCAATCGCTTCTTGAAAGGGTGTGCCCGCCGCAGGGCGCGGCGAGCAACGATAACGCAGAAAGTGTTATAAGTTAACACTTATTAGCTGCGCGACTAAAGTCGCGCAAGGCTACAGAAGGCCTCTGGCGTGGGCATCTCACCTGCTTCATGCAGAACCTGAGGCCGATTCACGTTGGCCGAAAAAACGCGCCAGCACCAGGCGATCCAAGGCCCACACCACGATCAACGAAGCGCCCACCAGCGGAAAAATAATCGCCAGCGCAAGCATGATCACCATCGCGGTTTTCCACTTGGGCAGGTCATGGCGCAACGGCGGCACCCCCAGCGCTCCTTGTGGGCGACGCTTCCACCAGATCACCACGCCACTCACCGCACTGAGCAGAATCATCAAGCAGATCACCAGCACGATCAGCTGATTGACCCAGCCGAACATCTTGCCCTCATGCAGCATCACGCCGGTTTCGGTGGCGCGTGCGACGAGGTTGTAGTGTTCCCAACGTACATCGGCCAGCACTTTGCCGGTGTACTGGTCCACATGCAGGGTCGCGTCATTGCGTGGGTCGTTGGCGAACACCGCGACGGTGAACACGCCTTCGGCGGTGGTGGGGAACGTGATGCTGTAGCCGGGTTCGACCTTGCGTGCGTTGGCCAGGTCGACCACTTGTTGCAGGCGCACAGTCGGCGCGGCAGGCCCTGAATGCATGGCGCCGTGATTCATATGTTCGGCGTGGTCGCCGGACATCGGCATTGGCGTGTTTTCCATGGCCCACGGCACGGTCTGCTGGCTGGCCGTATTGAGGCTGCGTGCTTGCTGGTCGGACTGCGGCACGGTGTTCCACATTGCCGCCGGAAACTTGTTCCACAGCTCGGCGTATTGCTTGCCCCAGAAGCCGGTCCAGGTCATGCCGCTAAGCAGCATCACCAGCAAAAAAGCCGCGCCCCAGAAACCGGCGACCGCATGCATATCGCGCCAGAACACTCGGCCACGGCTGTTGAGCCGTGGCCACAACACACCGGCCGAAGACTTGCCGCGTGGCCACCACAGGTACACGCCGGACACCACCAGCATCACCCCCCAACCGGCGGCGAGTTCCACCAGGCGATCACCCACGGTGCCGATCATCAGCTCGCCATGCAGTGCGCGGGCGATGGCTTGCAGGTTGTATTGGGCATCCTGTTCACCGAGGACGGTGCCGCGATACGGGTCGACGAATACCGTCACTTCGCGGCCATCGTTGTGCATCACGAATTGCGCGCTGCTGGTGGCGTCGGCGGGTGGCAGGTATTTGCTGATTTTGCCTTGGGGAAAGGCTGCCTGGGCGCGTTGCAGTTGTTCGTCGGCGCTCAGGGCGTGCTCGGCGCTTTGCACGTTGAGCAGGTTGCCGTACATCAGCGGGTCGAGCTGGGGTTTGAACAGATAGATGATGCCGGTGAGGGCCAACAACACCATGAAAGGGGCGACGAAGAGGCCGGCGTAGAAGTGCCAGCGCCAGGCCAGGTTGTAGAAGGAAATTTTTGGGGTGGTCATCATTAGGCTCCGCAAGGCTTTCAATTTTTTGTGTTGGTTACACCGCTATCGCAGGCAAGCCAGCTCCCACAGGGGAGTGCATGCATTCCAAGTGTGGGAGCTGGCTTGCCTGCGATGCTTTTTAGAAGCTCATGTCGACTTTGGTCCAGAGCGTACGCCCCGGCTCCTTGATGGCTTGCGGGTCGTTGGCCGGGTAGCCGAAGCCTGCGTTACCGGCCAGGTTCAAATGCTCGGCATAGGCTTTGCCGAACAGGTTGTCGACGCCGGTGCTGACCTTGAAGTTTTTATTGATGCGGTACGCCGCGTTCAGCGAGAACACGCCAAAACCGCTGCTTTTGTCGAAGTCCTTGCCGACCACGTTGCCCTTGTTCTGGTCGATGCGATTTTGCGCCGCGACCACACGCCACAAGGCGCCCGCGCTCCAGTCGTCCTGGCTGTAGGTGAGGCCCAAACGCGCGTCCAGCGGCGGCATTTGCGGCAGCGCCTTGCCGTCGCTGCTGTTCTTGCCCCAGGCGTAGGCGAGGCTGGCATCGGCCTTCCATTGCTGGGTCAGCTTGTACGCCGCGCCCAATTCACCGCCCATGATGCGCGCGTCAACGTTGCGCGCCTGGGAGGTGGTACCCATCATGCCGGGCGTGTAGTCGAACAGGATAAAGTCCTGCACCCGGCCGATATAACCCGAGGCCCAGGCTTCCAGGTCGGCGGTTTTGTACTGCGCGCCGAAGTCGAGTTGGGTGGTTTTCTCCGGTTTCACGCCGTCAAAGGCATTCACCGAACCCACCGCGCCGGTGTTGGGCGAAAACAGCTCCCAGTAATCCGGGAAACGCTCCGAATGGCCGAGCCCTGCGTAGACGGTGGTGGGTGTATCGGCCAGGTCATGCTCATAACGTACAAAGCCCGAGGGCAACGTGTCGGTGCGGGTGTCGTTGGCGGTCGGGTTGGGGCGCGACATCATTCCTGAGCCCGTGCGCTGGCGGAAATCCTTGGCCGAGGCGCGGTCCAGGCGGGCGCCGGTGATCAGCCGATCACGCTCGGCGGCGTACCAGGTCAGTTCGCTGAACACCCCGTAGTTGTGGAAGTTGGCGTCCTTGACCCGTGGCAGATCCTTGTAGGTGTCGATGCCCATGCTGCTGCGCTGGCGATGTTCGTTGGTTTGCGCGTCCACGCCGCTGATCAGTTGCACATCGGCCCAGCGCCAGGTCGCCTTGATGCGTGCACCGAGGGTGCGGCGGTCGACGTTGGAAGCCATCGGCCCGGCCATCATGCCGGTGCCCGACGGCGTACGCAGGCTGTAGTTGTCCATCACATGGTCGGCGTAGTTGTAGTACACCTGCGCTTCGACCTTATCCAGTACCTCACCGATATTGGATTTTTCAAAGCGCAGCCCCAGGCTTTCGCGCAGAAACTGCGAGCCGTCCATGCCGCGCCCGGCGTAGCGCGCTTCGCCATCGCCACGGCCGGCGGTGAGTTCCAGCAGGGTGTCGGCGTCGGGGGTGAAACCGACGGCGACATCGCCATTCCACTTGTCGTAGCGCGAAGCGACGGTGTCGTTGTTGCCGTCCTTGTAGTCATCGGCGTGGGCCTGATTGCCGATCACCCGCACATAGCCCAAAGGCCCTCCGGCGGCGGCATCGACCACCTTGTCGAAGCGCCCGTTGGAGCCGGCCAGCACACTGGCGTTGACCCGCGTGCCCAGCTCGCCGAAGTGCTCGGGCTCGCGCTCGAACAGGATGGTGCCGGCGGACGCGCCCGGCCCCCAGAGCACGGTTTGCGGGCCTTTGATCACGGTGAGCTTGTCGTAGGTTTCCGGTGAGATATACGAGGTGGGCGCATCCATCCGCCCTGGGCAGGCGCCGAGCATCATGCCGCCATTGGTGAGGATATTCAGGCGCGAACCGAACATGCCGCGCAGCACCGGGTCGCCATTGGTGCCGCCGTTGCGCACCAGCGCGAAGCCGGGGATGGTCTTGAGGTAGTCGCCGCCGTCGCTGGCGGGCACCGGTTGGCGTGGGTCTTTGGGGTTGGTGACAACGGTCAGCGGCGAGCTGGGGGCGATCGCGGTGATCACCGTGGGGCTCAACTCGTGATCCTCAGCCTGGGCGTGTGGTGCCAACAGCGCGCCACACAGAACGGCGAGAACGGGGGTACATCCCAAACGGGAGTCAGCAGAAAACCTGGACATGACAAATTCCATCAATCAATCGTAAACAACACGGCCAGCAGCCTGCGGCTGTCTGTCTGAAGTCGGCCGGTGTGAAGTGATGCTGTGAAGTGCTTACGAAGCGATGGGCGGGGCGCGGCTGCGGGCGCCGGGGAAGATGCTTTGCCGGGCATGGCCCAGGCGGGTGGCGGGCGTCAGGGCATTCGCCGGTGGCGGGGTGCCGAGGCTGACATGGGAGACGCTGCCGGGCAGGGCCGGGCAACTGAACAGCAGGTCGCAATACCCGCACTTTGCCCAAAGGGCGTGGTGTTCGCTGGGGGCTTGCTGGTGTTCGCCATGGCTGCTCGACGGCATGTCCATGGACATTTCCATCGGCATACCGGCGTGATGATCCATCGGCATCGCTTGGGAAATCAGCGGACCGATAAAGATCATCAGCATGGCGAACAGGCTGATCCAACTGCCGCGCGCCAGGCTCATGGGCCTGCGGCGGTGTGGCGACAACCTGGCGCGAGGGGCGCCCATTTACGTTGGCCTATTGGGCGTGCTTGTGCTCGTGTGTCGCCATGGGCGGTGCTTTTTGTACCGAGACTTCAACCTGCACCGGGCCGGCTTTTTCGAAGTTCAGGGTGAGTGGGAAGTGCTGGCCGTCGCGCAGTTGGCTGCGGTCTTTCAGGCCCAGCAGCATCACGTGGTAGGCCATCGGTGCGAAGGTCAGATCACCCTTGGCCGGTACGGCGACGCTGGGCACTTGTTGCATCTTCATCAGGTCGCCCTGCATCACATGCTCATGCAGCTCGGCTTTGGCCGCCACAGGCGTGTCGACGCTAAGCAAGCGATCCGCGCTGTCACCCTGGTTATGAATCACAAAATAGGCAGCGACAGTCGGCGCATTCGGCGGCAATTCCTGGGACCAGGGATCGCTGACCAGCAGGTCGCCGGCCTTGTAGTCATCGGCATTGGCAGCACTGAACACCGGCAGCAACAAGGCGGCCAGCAGCAGGGAAGATTTAAGCATGGCAGTTCTCCAGAACGGTTCTAAACGCAGTTCACTTGCGAAGAAATCAGACCGTTGGAGAGGCGCGGGGGTTGAGGCTCGGCCATTGCTGGCGCGGGGTCGGGGCTTGCCGTGCGGGCGGTGAAAGGCCCGGCACCGCATCAAAACGCGTGACATACAGCTGCGGCACATGCCCCGGCAACGCCACCAACGGCGGCGAGCCCGAGCAGCACCAGCAATGCTGCATGGCGGAATGATCTTCCTGGGGCGGCGTTGGGATTTCCAACGTGCCCAAGGCAATAGTCTTGAGACTGGCGCCATTGGAAGAACAGAAACTGCCCCACAGCAATTGCTGCACGGGGTCCTGCGACTGTTGCATCGCGCTGGCCATCGGCATGGCAAAGGCGTTGAACAGCACTGCAAAGCAGGCGATCCACACAATTGCAAAGCGTTGACGGGCCATGGCGGACAATCCGTAGGGTTAAGCGATCAGGTGGGTATTTAGCCTGATCGGGGGGCATAAGTAAAAAGTGGCGGTGTGGTTTGGTGTCGCAGTGGTTGCCTTCATCATAGCCGGGAACCACGGATTGCCAATTTTACCGACGGGTCGCGATCTCCAGCGTGATGCGGAACCCGGTGGGAGCTGGCTTGCCTGCGATGCGGACAACTCGGTTTTCCAGCCGTACCGAGGTGATGCTATCGCAGGCAAGCCAGCTCCCACAGTTAGGTGTGTGTGGGCTATGGCTTGGTGTTGAGCTTGCGGGTTGCATGAGCAATGTCCTGCTGCGCTCTGCGTATCAAAGAACCATCGCCAGGGTCTTCTTCAATACAGGCTTGCAGATAAACTTCCATATCCTCTTGTGTATGAAGATGGTCGACGATGTTGAAAGGGCTGAGCGTCGCCGTATGGTCGCAGGGGGGCTGGGCTTTTTTCAGCGTTTGGTTGAGCAGGTCAGCCACTTCAGGCGCGACTGAGTCCATGGCGTTGGCTTCCAGGCCTAGTGCGTGCGCCAACTCGGGGTTGGCGCTGATGCGCTCGACAATCGTGAGTTCAACAGGTCGAGTCGAGCGTCGGGCGCGGGAGTTTTTAGCCATGTGATCAGCCTCATGCTTAACGTCGTTGGACGAAATGTTGAGGATCATCGCCAGGGGAGTACGTTTCCCGGTAGTCAGCTGCTTCCGGTGCTTATGTAGGCCGCTTCTTGTTGAGCCTCTGCACAACCTAAATGTGGAGGCCGTTCACGGAAACGTCCGACAGGGATTTAAGGTTGTCCCTAGGAAGGTAGATCTCTAGTCTGCGTACACCGCTGCAAACTCAGCGGTCGGGCGTCGCGGCCCGGATTTCTCCAGACGCAAAAGCGTCATCGTCTCCTTTCAGTTGGCGCTTTTTTATCGTCTACTGTGCGGCGCTATGGCGGCTGTGCGCGGGATACCTTCGGGTATGCCGGTTGTTCTGGAGAATCGGTCCGCGAACCTGCGTACAGCTGCCACCCCCATCGCGTCGCGGCGATCAGTGGCAGCTCCCTTTTACTTCTCCGGAGCTTCACAATGATTAAACCCACCCCCAATCCCCCCATTTGCCTATTCACCGTAGCCGATGGAATCAGCACCGAAGACCTGCTGGTCAACCTCAGCGAAACACTCGCCTCGGCCAATGCGCTGAGTTGCGACCTGGCGTTTGACCTGGATGGCCCGAAGCGAGAGGAATTGCTGGGCGTTGCGCAGTTGATTGAGCTGGCGCAGTTGCTGGCTGAACGCGTGCATAAGGGCATCGGGCAGTCGACGGCACCAGCCTGATAATACGTTCCAAGTGTGGGAGCGGGCTTGCTCGCGAAAGCGCAGTGTCAGTCAATTCATCCGGCGACTGACACACCGCCTTCGCGAGCAAGCCCGCTCCCACATTGGATAGGTGGTGTTTAGAGAGTGCTGACTGCCTGTAGCACCGCAGCCACGTCGGTGAACTCTCTATCCACCCCCGCCAACACCGGCCGCTTCAACACCAACACCGGCACGCCGCGCTCGCGTGCCACTTCCAGCTTCGGCTCGGTTGCCGCACTGCCGCTGTTCTTGCTGATCAACACATCAATCCCACGCCGTTCAAACAACGCGCGCTCGTCCTCAATCAGAAACGGCCCACGCGCGGCGATGACTTCACAGCGCTCATTGCCCGGATACACATCCAGTGCGCGCAGCGTCCAGAACTGATCGGCGGGGATCTCATCCAGATGCTGCAAGGGCTCGCGCCCCAAAGTGAACAACGGACGTTTGAAGGGCTTCAAGGCTTCGATCAGCTCAGCCCAATCCCCCACCTCGCGCCAGTCATCACCCGCCTGCGGCTGCCATGCCGGGCGCCGCAACGCCCAGCAGGGAATGCCGCACACTGTTGCCGCCGTGGCCGCGTTCTGGCTGATCTGCGCCGCGTACGGGTGGGTCGCATCGAGGATCAGACTGATCTGCTCATCGCGAACAAAGTGCGCCAAGCCTGCATGCCCGCCGTAGCCGCCGACGCGCACTTGGCAGGTGAGGTCAGTCGGCACGCGCCCAACCCCAGCCAGGCTATAGATATGCTCCGGCCCCAGCGTGCGGGCGATGGCCAGCGCTTCGGTGACGCCGCCCAACAGCAGGATGCGTTTCATAGCGGCTTGACCACGTCCAGCAAGGTGATCGGCAGCGCCTGACGCCAGGTGTCGAACTCACCCAGCGGTTGGGCCTGGGCCACATGAATGCGGGTCAGTTCGCCGCCGTGTTCAGCGCGCCACGCCATCAAGGTCATTTCACTTTGCAGGGTCACGGCATTGGCGACCAGACGACCACCGGGACGCAGGTGTTGCCAGCAGGTGTCGAGCACGCCGTCGCGGGTGACGCCGCCGCCGATAAAGATCGCGTCCGGTGCTTCCAGGCCGAGCAACGCGTCCGGCGCCTTGCCCCGAACCAGTTGCAGGCCGGGCACACCGAGGGCATCGCGGTTATGTTCGATCAGGCTTTGGCGCCCCGTATCGGCTTCAATCGCCAGTGCGCGACAACTCGGGTGCGCGCGCATCCACTCGATGCCGATGGAGCCGCTGCCCGCGCCCACGTCCCAGAGCAATTCGCCCGGCATTGGCGCGAGGCGGGCGAGGGTCATGGCGCGTACATCGCGCTTGGTCAGTTGGCCGTCATGTTTGAAGGCCGAATCCGGCAGCCCGGCGAGGCGTGACAGGCGCGGGGTGTGGGCGTCGGCCACGCAGTCGATGGCGACGAGATTCAAATCCGCAACCGAGGCGTGTTGCCAATGAGCAGCCAACCCGTCGATGCGCTGTTCGGTTGCGCCGCCCAAGTGTTCAAACACGCTCAACCGGCTGCGCCCGAATCCGGACTCGGCTAACAGCGCGGCAATCGCCGCAGGGCTGCGCCCATCATTACTCAGCACCAGCAACCGCACGCCACTGGCCAGGTGCGCATTAATCGCCGCCAATGGCCGCGCCACCACGGATAACGTCACCACCTCCTGCAATGGCCAGCCCAAACGCGCCGCCGCCAATGATACGGAGGACGGCGCCGGTAAAATCAGCAGTTCTTCAGCCGCCACCTGCCGCGCCAGACTGGCACCTACGCCATAGAACATCGGGTCGCCGCTGGCCAGTACGCACACCGGCTCGCCGCGACTGGCCAGCACCAGCTCCAGGGAAAAAGGGCTTGGCCATAGCTGGCGGTCGCCACCAATACACACGGGCAGCAGGTCCAACTGGCGCTGGCCGCCTATAATCCGGGTGGCGCGCAACAGGGCGTGCCGGGCGTTTCTGCCCAGGCCCTTGAAGCCGTCTTCACCGATGCCTACAACCGTCAGCCAGGGCGACATAAGAATTCCTTGAACGACATCCGACGGGCAGGCTTTTCATGCCGCCGGACAAAGCAGGCATAATACCGCGCCTTTACCCGTCAACCGGTAGCCCCGTGAACCCAACGCCTGCTCTGAATACCTTGCGCCCCTCGGCTTGTCCGGGGTTGCTGCGTATCGTCCAGGCCCTGGATGGCGGAATTTGCCGGATCAAACTGGCCGGCGGTTCCATCACCGCCACCCAGGCGTTTGCCGTGGCAGACGCGGCGCAGACCTATGCGGGCGGGGTGATCGAAGCCACCAACCGCGCCAACCTGCAGATTCGCGGGATTGGCGCCGAGCAGGATGCATTGATCGCCCTGCTGCTGGCCGCCGGGCTTGGCCCCAGCAACGCCGCCGGTGACGACGTGCGCAACCTGATGCTCAGCCCCAGCGCCGGCATCGACCCGCAGATGCTGTTCGACACCCGGCCGCTGGCGGATCAGCTCCTCGCCACCCTGCAAAATCATCCACGTTTCCATGAATTGTCGGCCAAATTCGCCGTGCAACTCGATGGCGGTGAAGCCCTGGCGATGCTCGAGCATCATCATGATCTGTGGCTGTCGGCGTTTGAGCAGGCGGGCGAGACACTTTTGGCCTTCGGCCTTGCCGGTTGCCCAGGCTTGGATGCACCCTTGGCCGCTGTGCCGCTGGAGCAAGGCCATGCCCTGGTCGTGGCCGTGCTGGAAGCGTTTCTCGACCTGGCAACCCCGACGCAAACCCGCATGCGTCATCTGGCTGTGGATAACTTACTGGCTCATCTGAGCCTGCCGTTACTGCCGGTGGATGGGTTCAAGCGTCCGGCCAGCGGGGCTTTGTCGCACCTGGGCACTTATCCACAACGGCAAAAAAACCTGTTCTACGTCGCCGCCGTTGCGCCGCTGGGGCGTCTGGATTCGAGCATGCTCAAAGGCGCCGCGCAGTTGGCCAGTGAGTATGGCGACGGCACGTTGCGTTTCACGCCGTGGCAGGGCGTACTGCTGCCCAACCTTGAAAACCACTGCGCCGTGACTGAAGTCCTGGAGCAATTGGGCTTTCTCTGTTCAGTCGACCAGCCGCTGGCACGCATGATCGCCTGCACCGGCTCACGCGGCTGTGGCAAAGGCCTGGCCGACACCAAGGCCGATGCCCTGCAACTGGCTGCGCTGCACCCCGGCCACGACGTACACCTGTCCGGCTGCCCACGCTCCTGCGCCGCCGCACACATTGCGCCGGTCACCTTGCTGGCGGTAAGCCCCGGCCACTACGACGTCTATTTTCGCGAGGCAGCCCACCCCGGTTTCGGCCGGCTGCACGCACGCACTCTTTCCATTGAAGCGGCGGGCGCCCTGTTACGCGGCCGCACACGGAGCAACACCGATGATTGATTACATCCGCGACGGTCAGGAGATCTATCGCAACTCCTTCGCCATTATTCGCGCGGAAGCCAAGTTAGAGCGCATTCCTGCCGACCTGGAAAAACTCGCGGTGCGGGTGATTCATGCCTGCGGCATGGTCGATGCCATTGACGGCCTGCAGTTCTCCGAAGGCGCAGGCAAGGCCGGGCGCGATGCGCTGGCGGCCGGCGCGCCGATTTTGTGTGATGCGCGCATGGTCTCCGAAGGCGTGACCCGTGCGCGCCTGCCGGCCAATAACCAGGTGATCTGCACCTTGCGCGACGACAGCGTGCCGGAGCTGGCGCGGGAGCTGGGCAACACCCGTTCAGCTGCCGCGCTGGAACTGTGGCGTCCGCACCTGGAAGGCAGCGTGGTGGTGATCGGCAACGCCCCGACGGCGCTGTTTTACCTGCTGGAAATGCTCGACGCCGGCGCGCCGAAACCGGCGTTGATCCTCGGCTTCCCGGTGGGTTTTGTCGGCGCTGCAGAATCCAAGGCAATGCTGGCGGCCGACAGCCGTGGCGTACCGTTTGTGATCATGCAAGGCCGCCTGGGCGGCAGTGCGATGGCCGCCGCAGCGGTCAACGCCTTGGCCACGGAGGTCGAATAATGCCGGCACGCGGACGTTTGATTGGCCTGGGCGTTGGCCCCGGCGACCCCGAGTTGATCACCCTCAAGGCGCTGCGCCTGCTGCGCGAGTCGCCGGTGGTCGCGTATTTCGTGGCCAAAGGCAAAAAGGGCAACGCTTTTGGCATCATCGAAGACCACTTGGTCGCGCAGCAAACGCTGATGCCGCTGGTGTACCCGGTGACCACCGAAGTGCTGCCGGCGCCGATGTCTTACGAGCAGATCATCAGCGACTTCTACGACAACGCCAGCCTCGATGTGGCCGCGCACCTGGACGCTGGCCGCGATGTGGCGGTGATCTGCGAAGGCGATCCGTTCTTCTACGGCTCCTATATGTACCTGCACGACCGTTTGGCCGAGCGTTATGAAGCCGAGGTTATCCCCGGCGTCTGCTCAATGCTCGGCGGCGCTTCGGTGCTTGGCGCGCCGTTGGTGTATCGCAACCAGAGCCTGTCGGTGCTCTCCGGCGTGTTGCCCCATGAAGACCTCAAGCGCCGGCTGGCGGACGCCGATGCCGCCGTGATCATGAAGCTGGGCCGCAACTTCCCCAAGGTGCGCCAGGTGCTGCAAGAACTCGGTCTGGCCGAGCGTGCGCTGTATGTAGAGCGCGCGACCATGGCCAACCAGAAAATCGTGCCGCTGGATCAGGTCGACCCGGCGTCTTCGCCGTACTTTTCGCTGATCATCGTGCCGGGTGAAAGGTGGCAAGGTTGATGCGCCCGGCGATTGTGATTCTCGGCCAGGGCAGCCTGGCGACGGCGCGCAGGATCGCGCAGGTGTATCCCGGCGCGCTGATCCACGGCCTGGCCGGGCGAGTTGAAGGGGCGGACCAGACTTACAGTGAGTTCGGCGCGACCCTGCGTCAGCTTTACCAACAAGGCACGCCCCTGATTGCCCTGTGTGCTGCCGGTATCTTGATTCGCACGCTGGCGCCGCTGCTGCTGGAAAAAGGCGAAGAGCCGGCTGTGCTGGCCGTGGCTGAAGATGGCAGCGCCGTGGTGCCGTTGCTCGGCGGCCTGGGCGGCGTGAATGTGATGGCGCGAGAGATTGGCGCGGCACTCGGCGTCGCTGCGGCGATCACCACCAGCGGCGAGCTGCGTTTTGGCACTTGCCTGCTCAACCCGCCTGCGGGTTATGCGTTGGCGGACCTGGAACTGGGCAAGCGGTTTGTCTCGGACCTGCTGGCCGGCGAAAGCGTGCGCATCAAAGGTGTGGCGCCGTGGCTGGACCAGGCGAATTTGCCGCAGGATCAGCAAGCACGTCTGGCGATTCACGTGGGCAGTGCCGAGCGCGTGCCGGCAGCCAATGAATTGCTGATTTATCCGCAGACGGTGTGTGTCACCTGTAAGCCAGGGGTGGATTTGGCTGAGCGGGTGCGAGCCGCTTTACATCGCGCGGGCATCGCCGTGCAATCCCTGGCCTGCCTGCTGGCCAACGATACACAGATGGCCGACGCCTCGTTGCAGCAAGCCGCATTGGCGCTGGGCGTGCCGTTGCGTTTTGCACAGGTGGCGCAAGACGCGGACATCGTGATCACCGTGGCCGAGCAACCGCTGGACCTGTCGCACGTCGGCCGTGCCCGTGGCCGCCTTGCCGTGATCGGCCTGGGCCCTGGCGCGGCCGAGTTGATGGTGCCGGCGGTGAAGGCCGAGCTGGCGCGGTGCACCGATGTGCTGGGTTACGAAACCTATGTGCGCATGGCCGGGCCGTTCCGCGACGATCAGGTGCAACACTGCACCGACAACCGCGAAGAAATGCAACGCGCTCGCCATGCCTTCGAATTGGCCGCTCAAGGCCGTTCGGTGGTGGTGGTGTCGTCCGGCGACCCTGGCGTATTTGCCATGGCGGCGGCGGTGCTGGAGGCGTTGCACGAATCCGGCGACCCGGCCTGGCATCAGGTCGAACTGGAGATCCTGCCGGGCGTCTCAGCCTCGCTGGCCACGGCCGCGCAAGCGGGTGCGCCATTGGGGCATGACTTCTGTGTGATGTCGCTGTCGGACAACCTCAAGCCCTGGTCGATCATCGAAAAACGCCTGGACCTCGCGTCCCAGGCCGACCTGGCGCTGGCGTTCTACAACCCGATCTCGCGTTCGCGGCCGTGGCAATTGGGGCGCGCCCTGGAAATCGTCGCGTTGCACCGCACGCCCGAAACACCGGTGGTGCTGGGTCGCGACATCGGCCGCCCAGGCCAGACCCTGCGTGTCACTACGTTGGGACAGTTGACGCCTGAACAAGTGGATATGCGCACCATGGTGCTGATCGGCTCGTCCACCACCTGCGTATTCCCCCGCGCCGGTGGCGGCGAATGGGTGTACACGCCGCGCTGGTATGGCGAGAAACCCGCGTCCTGAAAACAGCGCGCGACAGGTAAGAAAGCTCCGAGTAACGCTGGGTGAAAACCTGCTGTTGTTCGGGGCTTTTTCTTTTTTTGTCGATGAAAAAAGGAAGGTCTACCGGTATGCCGCGTTATTGCTGGGTGACGTTTTTTCGACGCGTGCGACAAGCGATGTTTGTGGTCTGGCAAGCGCGCCAGCGGCTGGACTAGTGTGAAGACAAGCCCCATGTGGGGTGCTTGTGGAGAACTGAAAAATGGAGCGACATCACAAAAGGATCATCAGTGCTAAAAGGCGCAAGTTGATTGCCGCCTACAAGCTGCCAGGGGCGCCGGGAGCCAAGCGCCCGGCGCCGCTGGACGCGGAAGATGACAGCAATGCCGCCGTGGTGAACAACGGCGTGATCTCGTTTATCGAGGGCATGTCGGCGCTGAACCGTGAATACATCCGTAAAAGCTACCTGCTGGCCAGCAGTTATGTGAGTGATGTGTTGAAGGTTCAACGAGGCAGCGAGGCGTGGTATGACGAATTTATCAAGGTGATGGTCAGCCTGGGCTGGTTGCCGGTGCGCAGCGCTTTTGAGCGGGTCTCAAGCTCCGGAAAAGGCCTGACGGTGCAAGTGGCGGCGCTGAATATTATCGCCGCGCTGGCGGCGGCCTCACTGGCAGGGCCATTGCTGGCGGCGCTGCCGAAACTGGCGGCGGATGCGTTGCAGGCCTTGAAGCAACAACCTGCGTCGTTTGAGCTGTTCAAGCGCAACAGCACGGTGCACCAGGGCGGCGATTTCGGCCTGGCGTCCTGTGCTGAAACGGGGGGAGAGGTGATGATGGTGCTGGCGACTTACAGCACCCACGGTGTGAGCAAGCAGCTGGGCCTGCCGTTTCTGGAGTGGGACAGCTCTTCGGTCGAGGCTTTCAGCGGCCAGACTTGCCTGGTGCTCAATACCTCAGTAGTCAACGAAAAAACCATCCAGCTGATGCGCGAGAGTGCCGGCGACAAGGTACAGCTGGCGATCGCGAAGTACCGGATTTAAGGCACCAGGTAACCGCGCACACCGGTAAAGATGATCTGCGCGGCCAACGCACACACGAACAACCCCATCAACCGACTGACAATCTGCAAGCCCTGGTCACCCAGTATGCGTTCGATACGGTTGGACAAATACAGCACCACACCGACCGTGAAGCTGGCCAGGGCAATGCTGACGATCGCCATGAACTTGTCATCCCAGTGGGGCTGGCTCACGCCCATCACCAACAGCGCACCGATGGTGCCGGGGCCGACTGTGAGCGGGATGGTCAGCGGTACGATGGTCACGTCCTGCTGCACATTGTCGGTCTGCACCGCCGACTTGCCCTGGGCCATGCCCAGCGCCGAGATAAACAGCACGCTGCCGGCGCCGATGCGAAAGGCATCCACGGTGATGCCGAACACACTGAAAATCACCCGGCCGAACAGGTAGAGCAACACGCTCGACACCAGCGTGGCCAACGCAACCTTCCAGGCCAGGCGCCGCCGCTCTTTGCTGGAGTAGCCACGGGTCAGGCTGATAAAGCAGGACAGCACAAAGAACGGGCTGTAGAGCACCAGCATTTTCAGGTAGACGCTGAATAACACGTGGAGCATGGGCGCGGCTCGCGAGAGGAGAGGTTTGCGGAGTCTATCAGGCGCAACCGGGCAAATGTGGGAGCTGGCTTGCCTGCGATAGCGGTGGGTCAGACAAAGGGTGGGTGACTGACACGCCGCCATCGCAGGCAAGCCAGCTCCCACAGGAGGCTGCATTTCAGGTTCAAGACGGGGCGTGTTCCGGCCGCTGCTGACGCTGCGCCACCCAAAACTCCACCAGCTCACGCAACTGCGACAATTCCACCGGCTTGGCCATATGCCCATCCATGCCGGCCTGGCGTGCGCGTTCTTTATGTTCCGTCAGGATGTGCGCCGTGAGCGCCACCACGGGCGTGCGAATGCGCTGGTGGCTGACTTCCCACGCGCGCAATTGCTGGGTGGCAGAGAAGCCATCGAGGATCGGCATTTCGCAGTCCATCAACACCAGGTCATAACGCTGGGCCTTCATTGCCTCCAGCGCTTCTTCGCCGTTGCTGGCGGTATCGGGGTTGAGGTTGAGCTTGCCGAGCATGCCGCGAATCACTTTGGTGGAGATGCTGTTGTCTTCAGCCACCAGGATCTTGAAATCACTCGGCACGGTCACCGCTGCCGGCGCGCTGAGCATAGGGCGCGGGGCAATGGCGCCTTTGCTGCGCTGGGTCAGCTCGTCGGCCAGGGTGGTCTTGAGTGTGTAGCCGGCCACCGGCTTGGCGAGGATGCGTTTGATCCCGCTGTTGCGCGCGATGATCTTGCTCGGCGCATTGCTGATGCCGGTGAGCATGATCAGCAGGATGTCGTGGTTCAGGCTCGGGTCTTCCTTGATCTTCGCCGCCAGTTGCATGCCGGTCATGCCGGGCATGTTCTGGTCCAGCAGCACCACGTCGAAGTAATCGCGCAGGTGCGCTTTGGTGCGCAGCAGCGCCAGGGCTTCTTTGCCGGACGGCACGGCGCTGACGTTCAAGCCCCAGGCGGTGCATTGCTGCACCAGCACTTTGCGGCACGTGTCATTGTCATCGACCACCAACACCCGCGCGCCTTTGAGCGGCCCGTCGAGGTCGGAGGTCGGGTGTTCCAGGCGTTCCGGGTCCAGTGGCAGGGTCAGCCACAGGGTGCTGCCCTGGTGGCTGCCGCTCTTGATGCCGAACTCGCCGTTCATCAACAGAATCAACTGGCGGGCGATGACCAGGCCCAGGTGGCCGCTCAGGCGCGTGGCCGAGAGGAAGTTCTTGCTGTGCAGTTCGCTGTGCAGCAGCGCGTCGCGTTCGGCGGCGTCCATCGGCAGGCCGCTGTCTTGTACGGCGATGCGCAGGCGTGGCTTGGTGCTGCGCTCGTCGAGGGCGACCACGATCAGCACTTCGCCCTCATCGGTTTTTTGCAGGGCGTTTTCCAGCAGGCTCAACAGCGCCTGGCGCAGGCGTGTGGGGTCGCCGCTGATCACGCGGGGCACCTGCGGCTGGATAAAGCTGATCAGTTCGACGTTCTGCTGCTCGGCCTTGGCGCGGAAGATACTCAAGCAGTCATCGATCAGCGCGTTGAGGTCAAATTGCACATCGTCCAGTTCGATCTGCCCGGACTCGAGCTTGGAGATGTCGAGGATCTCGTTGATCAGCGTCAGCAGTTCATTGCCGGCGCTGTGGATGGTCTGCACATAGTCGCGCTGCTTCACCGACAGCGGCGTGCCCAGCAGCAACTCGGTCATGCCCAGCACGCCGTTCATGGGGGTGCGGATTTCGTGGCTGATCTTGGCCAGGAATTCGGCCTTGGCGGCGATCTCGGCGTTGCTGGCTGCCAGATCGCGGCTGAGGCTGAAGCGTGCTTCGACAATGGCGCGCTGGCGTTCGCCCAGGGCCAGGCTCATCAGCAGGCCGCTCAGGCAGATAAAGCTCAGCAGGGTCACGATCAGGCCTTGCGGCGCCACCAGCGTCAGGCCCAGCAGGGCGGGCAGAATGATCAGGGTGCCGAGGTTGAACACTACCATCGCCACCACAAACAAGCGCGCCGGCCGGTAGCCTTTCTGCCAGTGGTAGGCGGAGACAAACAACATGCTCAAGCCCGCCAGGGCGACCAGCGCGTAGGTGATGATGTTCAGCGGCAAGGTGTTGACGAACAACAGCAGCAGGCCACACAGCACGATCAGCAGGATGTCGGCCATCAACAGCTTGTTCAGCGGGTGCGGGCCCAACGGCATGAAGAAGCGGTAGGCAAACATCAGCCCGCACGGTGCAGTCAGCAGCAGCGCGAGGTAGGCGCCCGGGGTTTGTACCGCGTGCCAGTTCGGCAGCCACGGCCCCACCAGATTGAGCAACAGCGCCAGGCTCAGCACCAACAGCACTTCGCAGGCCGCCAGCCACAGGCTGCTGCGCGAACGGTGATAGGCGAAGCGTGTAAGGTTGTGCAGGATCAGCATCAACAGGCAGCCGAACAGCAGGCCGTAGATCAACGTCTGGGTCTGGTCGGCGGCGGCGAGCACGGCCGGTTCCAGGGTGATGTAGGGGCGCAGTTCGTGTTCCGAGACCAGGCGCAGGTACACCTCAAGGGGCTTCTGGCTCTGGGGCATCGGCAGCATGAAATCGCTGCTGGGCAGCGGGCGTTCTGCCTGGGGCTGGCGCGTACCGGTGCTTTGCTGCTCCACCAGCATGTCGCCGTCGAGCACATACAGGTTCAGGTGCGAGAGGTCCGGGGCGAATACGCGCAGCACTTGTTCGTGCTTGCCGGGTTGCAGCTTGAAGCGTACCCACAACGCACCGTCCGGCTCCGCGGCGGTAATCCGGTCGAGTTCGATGGGGCTGAATTGATTGGTGTAGCGGGCGGAGCGGATGTCGCTCAGCTGCAGGTCGGCCTGTTCATCAAGCAATACTGCCCAGCCACTGCCTTGTGCGGCGGCCTGGGCCGGGAACAAGCAGAGCAGGGTCAGCAAGCTGACGGTAAAACCTATGGCGATCCTGAGCCAGCGCACGGCGAAATCCCTTCGTAGGTTGATGCACGGGTTAACTATGCGCGGGGCGACATGGGTACGGCAAGGGCCAGAGGCCCTTACCTAGCCGAACGGATAGCTACGCAAGCGTAGCTGTTCAGTTGTTCTCACCGCGTTCACGGGCAATGGCGCGATAGCCGATGTCCGTGCGGTAGAAGCAACCTTTCCAGTCGATTTTTGCCGCCAGTTTGTACGCCTGCTGTTGCGCGGCGTCGACACTGGCACCCATTGCGGTGGCACACAATACACGGCCACCTGCGGTTACAACTTTGCCGTCCTTGAGCGCGGTGCCCGCATGGAACACCTTGCCTTCCAGCGTAGCAGCCGCGTCCAGGCCTTCAATCACATCGCCCTTGGCGTAGTCGGCAGGGTAACCACCGGCCGCCAGTACGATGCCGACGCTCGGGCGCGGATCCCACTGTGCTTCAACCTTGTCCAGTGCCTGTGCCAGGGCGGCTTCCACCAGCAGCACCAGGCTCGATTGCAGACGCAGCATCACCGGTTGGGTTTCCGGATCGCCGAAGCGGCAGTTGAACTCGATCACTTTCGGGTTGCCGGCTTTGTCGATCATCAGGCCAGCGTAGAGGAAACCGGTGTACACATTGCCTTCGTCGGCCATGCCGCGCACGGTTGGCCAGATCACCAGGTCCATCACGCGCTTGTGCACGTCGGCGGTGACGACCGGGGCAGGGGAGTAGGCACCCATGCCGCCGGTGTTCGGGCCGCTGTCGCCATCGCCCACCCGTTTGTGGTCCTGGCTGGTGGCCATCGGCAATACGTTCTTGCCATCGACCATCACGATGAAGCTGGCTTCTTCGCCGTCGAGGAACTCCTCGATCACCACACGCGAGCCTGCATCGCCAAACGCGTTACCGGCGAGCATGTCGCGTACGGCGTCTTCGGCTTCCTGCAAGGTCATGGCGACGATCACGCCTTTACCGGCGGCCAGGCCATCGGCCTTGATCACGATCGGTGCGCCTTTTTCACGCAGGTAAGCCAGGGCCGGCTCGATCTCGGTGAAGTTCTGGTAGTCGGCCGTCGGGATCTTGTGGCGCGCCAGGAAGTCCTTGGTAAAGGCTTTCGAACCTTCCAGCTGGGCGGCACCGGCGGTAGGGCCGAAGCAGTCCAGGCCACGGCTGCGGAACAGGTCCACAACGCCGGCAACCAGTGGTACTTCCGGGCCGACGATGGTCAGGGAAACATTCTTTTCAGCAAAATCGGCCAGCTGCTCAAGCGCCAGCACGTCGATAGCGACGTTTTCGCACTTGGCTTCAATGGCGGTGCCGGCGTTGCCGGGGGCGACGAAAACCTTCTGGACGCGTGGGTCCTGGGCAACTTTCCAGGCCAGGGCGTGTTCACGGCCACCGCTGCCAATGATCAAAACATTCATTTCAAAAACCTCGTTAGGATGATCGTTCCCACGCTCTGCGTGGGAATGCCTCTACGGACGCTCTGCGTCCGAGGGACGCGGAGCGTCCCTGGCTGCGTTCCCACGCGGAGCGTGGGAACGATCAATCAGTGGCGGAAGTGGCGCATGCCGGTGAAGACCATCGCGATGCCCGCTTCATCAGCGGCCGCGATCACTTCAGCGTCACGCATCGAGCCACCCGGTTGGATCACGGCGGTCACACCGGCTTTCGCGGCGTTGTCCAGGCCATCACGGAACGGGAAGAACGCGTCGGAAGCCATCACCGAACCCGCAACCTGCAAGCCTGCGTGCTCGGCCTTGATCGCGGCGATACGCGCCGAGTTCACGCGGCTCATCTGGCCGGCGCCGACACCGATGGTCTGGCGGTTCGTGGCGTAGACAATGGCGTTGGACTTAACGTACTTGGCCACTTTCCAGGCGAAGATCAGGTCGTTGATCTCTTGCTCGGTCGGGGCGCGTTTGGTCACGACCTTCAGGTCTTCGCTGCCGATCATGCCGATGTCGCGGCTCTGTACCAGCAAGCCGCCATTGACGCGCTTGTAGTCCCAGGCCGCGGCGCGGTCCGCCGACCACTCGCCACAGGCCAGCAGGCGCACGTTGGCTTTGGCGGCGACGATGGCGCGGGCCTCTTCACTGACGGAAGGGGCGATGATCACTTCGACGAACTGGCGCTCGACGATCGCCTTGGCGGTCTCGGCGTCCAGCTCACGGTTGAAGGCAATGATGCCGCCAAACGCGGATTCAGTGTCGGTGGCGTAGGCCAGTTCGTAGGCCTGGCGAATCCCGCCTTCAGCGTCCGGGCTCACAGCCACGCCGCACGGGTTGGCGTGCTTGACGATCACGCAGGCCGGCTTGACGAAGCTCTTCACACACTCCAGCGCAGCGTCGGTGTCGGCCACGTTGTTGTAGGACAGTTCTTTACCTTGCAGCTGGGTCGCCGTGGCGATGCCGACTTCGGCAGGCTTGGCCTCAACGTAGAACGCCGCGCTTTGGTGCGGGTTCTCGCCGTAGCGCATTTCCTGGGCCTTGATGAACTGGCTGTTGAAGGTGCGCGGGAACTGGCTGCGGCCTTCTGTGCTGAGGGTCTCGGCGGCCTGGTTCACGGTGCCCATGTAGTTGGCGATCATGCCGTCGTAGGCAGCAGTGTGTTCGAACGCCTTGAGCATCAGGTCGAAACGCTGGGCGTAGGTCAGGCCGCCGGCTTTCAGGCTTTCCAGTACGTTGGCGTAGTCGCTGGCGTTAACCACGATGGCCACGTCTTTGTGGTTCTTGGCAGCCGAGCGAACCATGGTCGGGCCGCCGATATCGATGTTCTCGATGGCGGTCGGCAGGTCGCAGCCTGGCTTGTTGATGGTGGCTTCGAACGGGTAAAGGTTAACGGCCACCAGGTCGATCGGCTTGATGCCGTGTTCGCTCATGATGGCGTCGTCGATACCGCGACGACCGAGGATCCCGCCGTGAATTTTCGGGTGCAGGGTCTTGACCCGACCGTCCATCATTTCCGCGAAACCGGTGTAGTCCGCGACTTCTACTGCGGCCACGCCGTTGTCCTGCAGCAGTTTGAAGGTCCCGCCTGTGGAGAGGATTTCCACGCCAAGGGCTTCCAGCTCCCGGGCAAATTCGAGGATCCCGGTCTTGTCGGAGACACTGATCAAGGCGCGGCGGATCGGCAGGCGGGTGGTCTGGTCGGTCATTTCAATTTCCATCAAAAGCAAAGGAGTCAGCAAAAAAGGCGACCGTTTTTACGCGGGCGCCTTTCTGGTTTGATTGAATGCTTACAGCAAATCGTACTGCTTGAGCTTTTTGCGCAAGGTGCCACGGTTGAGGCCCAGCAGCTCACTGGCTTTGGTCTGGTTGCCCTTGACGTAGTTCATCACGCTTTCGAGCAACGGCGCCTCGACTTCGGAGAGCACCAGGTTGTACACATCCGTGACGGAAGCGCCCTCAAGGTGGGCGAAATAATTGTGCAGCGCCTTCTCGACACTCCCACGAAGGGTCTGACCTTCTTCGCTCGGCGTGTTGAGGTGCTGTTTCAAATTGACGTTGTCGCTCACGGGTGCTGTTCCACTCACTAAAGTCTCGGTCATCATCGTCATGCGGCCACCCCCTCTCCATCCCCTGTTCCCAGGCTCTTGTCACGTTCGGCGAAGAACTCACGAACGGTGGCGACCTGTGCCTGCGTTTCATCCAAACGATTGAACTGAGCGCGGAATTCCTTGGCGCCCGGCAAGGTGGCGAGATACCAGCCGACATGCTTGCGAGCAATGCGTACTCCCATCACGTCTCCATAGAAGGCGTGCAGGGCGGCCAGATGCTCTAGCAGAATACGTTCCACCTCGATCAACTCCGGTGCCGGCAAGACGTCGCCGGTACGCAGAAAATGTTCGATCTCACGAAAAATCCATGGCCGCCCCTGGGCGGCCCGGCCAATCAACAAGCCATCGGCACCGGTGGCGTGCAGCACGCGCCGGGCTTTTTCGGCTGAGTCGATATCGCCATTGGCAAAGACCGGCATCGACACCGCCTGCTTGATCGCGGCAATGGTGTCGTACTCGGCTTCACCTGTGTAAAGGTCGGCGCGGGTGCGGCCATGCACCGCCAGCGCTGTAATCCCGGCCTGTTCAGCGATCTTCGCCACGGTCAGGCCATTTTTGTTGTCCCGGTCCCAGCCGGTACGAATCTTCAGGGTGACCGGCACATCCACTGCGGCGACAACGGCCTGCAGGATCTCGGCTACCAACTGCTCATCTTTCAACAATGCGGAACCGGCGGCCTTGTTGCAGACCTTCTTGGCCGGGCAGCCCATGTTGATGTCGATGATCTGCGCGCCCAACTCCACGTTGGCTCGGGCCGCATCCGCCAGCATTTGCGCATCACCACCGGCGATCTGCACCGAGCGGGGCTCGGGATCACCTTCGTGGATCATGCGCATCCGCGATTTGCGGGTGTTCCACAAGCTCATGTCGCTGGTGACCATTTCAGAGACTACTAGACCCGCGCCCAAACGCTTGCACAGCTGACGAAAGGGCTGGTCGGTGACGCCCGCCATCGGGGCGAGGATCAAGCCGTTTGGCAATGTGTATGGGCCGATGCGTACCGCCGACATAGGACTTCCCTGTTGTGGGGCCGGATCATTAGAGTTCGAAAAAGGGTTGGCATGATACCCGCTCTCGATGACTGGATAAAGGCTGAATTGGATAAAATCTGAACAGTTATTTCTTTATCGCCGCCGGTTTGGTTGCGCGGCGCAAAGTCAATAATTTGCCGTCAAACCTCGGAACCTGCGCCGACTCACTCGGGCGAGTGAAAACTCAGGCTGTAATTCACGGCTTTATTGCCTGGGTCAAGGATATCCAGGGAGATGTGGATCGGCGTCTGCGATGGCATTTCGCTCACGCCGGCCAATTCACCGCTCAGGTATTCGCCGGGCTTGAAGCGGCGACTGGCGATCAGACCGCCGTTCATGTCGGCAAAACGCAGTTCCAGCAACGGGAAGGGCTGGGAGAACGTCGCCCGGTTATAGATGATCGCATCCACCACCAGCGCCCCGGCAAACTCCGGGTTGCTGCGCACCACCAGGTTGCTGCTCTTGATATGGGCAATATCGACCCGCGATGGCACCGTGCAACCCAGTGACGGGCACAGCTGCTGGAACCACGGGCGGTAGGCATCCTGGCGGGCCAGGTCGTCGAATTGGTACGCGATGTACTGGCCTGCCAGGCCGGCGGCGGCGATCAGCACCAGCAGGATCCAGATCAGGCGACGGCCCCAGCCGGACGGGCGCTTCTGGGCGTAAAGGTGCAGCGGGTCGTCTTCCAGGTCCTGGAGCACGTCATCGTGAACACTCACCTCGGGGCGCGCGCGCTTGCGACGCGGTTGCGGGCGATCGTCGGGTTCCGGTTCGTCCAGGGCCCGGGTCAGCGGCGTGAACGGCGGGTCGATGTCGTCATCTTCATCGTGCGGCGCCGAGCGCAGTGGCGGTTCATCGTCGATGTCGTCAAGGCGAAACGACATGGAGGGTTCGGTGCGCTGACGTGTCGCAGTGGCCGGTTCCGGCTCGTCCTCGGGCGCTGGGGTGCGTTCCTCGGGCGGTTCACTGAACAGGCTGGCGGCCCACTGTTCTTCTTCGGCCTTGGCGGTGCCGCGGGTGGCGCTCAGGGTATCTTCCGGCTGGCGACGGTCGGCACTGGCCTGACGACGTTCCAGCTTGGCCAGTTCTTCATCCAGGTCCAGGTTGTCCAGGTCCAGTTCTTCGGCATTCCACTGCTTCTGGCTGATGGCCCGTGGGGCCTCGGCGGCTTTCTCGGCGGCGGTCGGCTGCTCAGGCGCGGGCACCTGGCCGCGCTGCTCCAGCAACTGGCGAGCGGCGTTGAACACTTGCAGGCACGAGCCACAGCGCACTACGCCACGGGCCACACTCAGCTGTGCGTGGCTGACGCGAAAACGGGCTTGGCAGTGTGGGCACTGGGTGACGAAACTGTCGGTCATGCGGCCATCCGATTCAGGCAAGCGCTCATTCTAGCGCCGACGACCACTGATGCGTACCCAGCCATCACGGTTGGCGATCGGGTCCAGCTCGAAATCCTTGGCGTAGGCAGCGGCCACGTCTTCGCCTTGCTCGGCGAGGATGCCCGACAGCGCCAGGCGGCCGCCCGGCTTGACCAGGCTCGACAGCTGCGGCGCCAACGACACCAGCGGGCCGGCGAGGATATTGGCCACCAGCACGTCGGCCTGCACCTGGGGCAAATCTTGTGGCAGGTAGAGTGGGAATTTGCCTTCAGCAATGTGGTTGCGCCCGGCGTTATCGCGAGAGGCTTCCAGCGCTTGCACGTCGATATCGGTGCCGACGGCTTCCTTGGCGCCCAGCAGCAGCGCGGCAATTGCCAGAATCCCCGAGCCGCAGCCAAAGTCCAGCACGTTGCAGTCGGTCAGGTCCTGGCCGTCCAGCCATTCCAGGCACAGTGCGGTAGTAGGGTGAGTACCGGTGCCGAACGCCAGGCCCGGGTCCAGCAGCAGGTTGACGGCATTCGGCTCAGGCGCGGCGTGCCAGCTTGGCACGATCCACAGGCGCTGGCCGAAACGCATCGGCTGGAAGTTGTCCATCCAGCTGCGTTCCCAGTCCTGGTCTTCGATCACTTCGCTGTGATGCTCGGGCAGCGGGCTGCCAGTGAGCAATTGCATATGGGCCAGCACGGCGGCGGCATCGGTGCCGTCTTCGAACAGGGCCAGCAGGTGGGTGTGGGACCACAGCGGCGTGGTATTGAGTTCCGGTTCGAAGATCGGTTGGTCTTCGGCATCCATGAAGGTCACCGACACGGCGCCGACTTCGAGGAAAGCGTCTTCGTAGGTTTCGGCTTGTTCTGGGCTGATGGCGAGACGGACTTGCAGCCAAGGCATGGCGGGCACCTTTGAAAAAATGAGTGTGCGACGGCTGGGTCGCGAAAGCGCGCAAGTTTACGCGAGCGGCGAGTGTGTGGCGAGCGGGCTTATGAGGGAGCTGGCTTGTGTGGGAGCTGGCTTGCCTGCGATGCAGGCGCCGCGGTCTGTCTGTGACGATCGTTCCCACGCTCCGCGTGGGAATGCCGCCCAGGACGCTCTGCGTCCGTGACGCGGAGCGTCACAAGATGCATTCCCACGCGGAGCGTGGGAACGAGCATAACAACAGGTGTTTCACAAACAACAAAGCCGCCCTGAGGCGGCTTTGTTGGGTGAAGCACTTACTGGTTGGCCAGCTTGTGTTCCAGGTAGTGAATGTTCACACCACCTTCGCAGAAGCCTTCATCGCGGACCAGATCCCGATGCAGCGGGATGTTGGTCTTGATGCCGTCAACCACGATTTCGTCCAGGGCATTGCGCATACGGGCCATGGCCTCGTCGCGGGTGGCGCCCCAGGTGATCAGCTTGCCGATCAGCGAGTCGTAGTTGGACGGAACCTTGTAGCCGCTGTACAGGTGCGAATCCACACGCACGCCGTTGCCGCCCGGCGCGTGGAAATGCTTGACCAGGCCAGGGCTTGGGATAAAGGTTTTCGGGTCTTCGGCGTTGATCCGGCACTCCAGGGAGTGGCCGTGGAGCTTCACGTCGTCCTGGGTGAAGGACAGCACGTTGCCGGCGGCGATGCTCAGCATCTCCTTGACGATGTCGATACCGGTGACCATCTCCGAAACCGGATGCTCTACCTGCACACGAGTGTTCATCTCGATGAAGTAGAAGCGGCCGTTCTCGTAGAGGAACTCAAAGGTACCGGCGCCACGGTAGTTGATGTCGATGCACGCCTTGACGCAGCGAGCCAGTACTTCCTGGCGCGCGGTTTCGTCCAGGCCCGGTGCCGGAGCTTCTTCCAACACTTTCTGGTGACGACGTTGCAGCGAGCAATCGCGGTCGCCCAGGTGGATGGCGTGGCCCTGGCCGTCGGACAGAACCTGCACTTCCACGTGACGTGGGTTGGTCAGGTACTTCTCCAGGTAGACCATCGGGTTGCCGAACCAGGCAGCCGCTTCGGAGCGGGTCTGCTTGGCGGCCTCGATCAGGTCTTCTTCCTTGTGCACCACACGCATGCCGCGACCACCACCGCCACCGGCGGCCTTGATGATCACCGGGTAACCGACTTCGCGACCAATGCGCAGGGCGGTTGCCTCGTCTTCCGGCAGTGGGCCGTCGGAACCTGGAACGGTTGGCACGCCGGCTGCGATCATGGCGTCCTTGGCCGACACCTTGTCGCCCATCAGGCGAATGGTTTCGGCTTTAGGGCCAATGAAGGCAAACCCGGATTTTTCCACCTGTTCGGCGAAATCGGCGTTTTCCGCGAGGAAGCCGTAGCCTGGGTGGATGCCATCAGCGCCGGTCACTTCAGCGGCCGCGATGATGTTCGAGACTTTCAGGTACGAGTTCGTGGCCAATGGCGGACCGATGCAAATGCTTTCGTCCGCCAGTTTCACGTGCATCAATTCGGTATCGGCCGTCGAGTAAACAGCGACGGTCTTGATGCCCTCTTCCTTACAGGCGCGCAGGATACGCAGCGCGATCTCGCCGCGGTTGGCGATCAGGACTTTTTGCAGTTTCTTCGCAGGTTTCAACATCGAAGGCGCTCCGCGGTTCAAACGATGGTGAACAGCGGCTGGTCGTACTCAACCGGCTGACCGTTTTCTACCAGGATGGATTCGATGACGCCGGCTTTTTCAGCCGTGATGTGGTTCATCATTTTCATCGCTTCAACGATGCAGATGGTGTCGCCCACTTTCACGGTTGCGCCGACTTCAACGAAGGCTGGCGAGGTCGGTGCCGGGGTGCGGTAGAAGGTACCGACCATTGGCGACTTGACCACGAAGCCGTTCAGCGCAGGCGCAGCTGGGGCGGCCGGTGCAGCGGCAGCAGCCGGGGCGGCGGCAGGTGCGGCAGCCGGAGCAGGTGCTTGCATCTGTGGCGCGTAGAACTGTTGAGCCGGGGTCTTGCTGTGGCGGCTGATCCGTACGGATTCTTCGCCTTCCTTGATTTCCAGCTCGTCGATACCGGATTCTTCCAGCAGTTCGATCAGTTTCTTAACTTTACGGATATCCATGAATCATCAACTCCCAAGGGTCGGTCAGGGGCGCTTGGCCGGTTGTTCAAGTTGTTCCAGGGCGGCCTCCAGGGCCAGTCGGTAACCGCTGGCGCCAAGGCCGCAGATCACACCTACCGCTACGTCGGAGAAGTAGGAGTGATGGCGGAAAGCTTCGCGTTTGTGCACGTTCGACAAATGCACTTCGATAAATGGGATGCTCACCGCCAGCAGCGCGTCACGTAATGCAACACTTGTATGCGTAAAAGCGGCGGGATTGATCAGGATAAAGTCCACGCCTTCGCCACGCGCGGCATGGATGCGATCAATCAATTCGTACTCGGCATTGCTTTGCAGGTACAGCAAATGGTGGCCGGCTTCACGCGCCCGGCGTTCCAGATCAAGGTTGATCTGTTCCAGGGTCACCGCCCCGTAGACGCCCGGTTCGCGGGTGCCAAGCAGGTTCAGGTTTGGTCCGTGAAGAACCAGAAAGGTCGCCATCGGCTGTTCCTTGTTATTGATGTGGGTGCGTCAGAACCCGGCGACTATGCCGCAAAGCCTTTGTGACTGTCCAGTTCTATGCAGTAGGCGGCACGATTAGCGATGATTGCGCAAAATTTGTGACTGTGAGGCTGGATTTGGTCAGTGATTGATCGTTCCCACGCTCCGCGTGGGAATGCCGCCCCGGACGCTCCGCGTCCCGCTCTGAAGTCGTGACGCGGAGCGTCACAGGATGCATGACCACGCAGAGCGTGGGCACGATCTCGATCGCATTAGACGCGAAACGCCTGCACGGCAGTGTTCAGTTGCCCACCCAGTTCCAGCAAATGCTCACCCTGGCTACGTCCTTGGCCAATGCGCAGCAGATTATCCTCGCCCAGCTGGTGAATCCGCTCGCTGTTGTCACGAATCTCACTGACGGCGCCACTCTGCTGCGCGGTCACATCGGCGATGCGCACGGCAGTGTCGGAGATGGTCTGGATCGCCCCGACGATTTCATCCAGCGCGCCGTCGGCCGCCTGGGCCTGCTGGGCGGTGGCCTCGGCGTGTTCGACCTGGGCGCGCATACCCTGCACCGACTGATGGGCGGCGCTTTGCAGGCCGGTGATCAAACCCTGGATTTCAGCAGTGGCGCCCGCCGTGCGTTGGGCCAGGGTGCGCACTTCGTCAGCCACCACAGCAAACCCACGCCCGGCTTCCCCGGCGCGCGCAGCCTCAATGGCGGCGTTGAGGGCCAGCAGGTTGGTCTGGTCGGCAATCGAGCGAATCACGGTGAGCACGCCGCCGATGGTGGCGGATTCTTCCGCGAGTTTTTCGATTATCTGCGCGTTTTGCTGCACTTCACCCACCAGCGCATGCAAGCCGGTGAGGCTCAGGCCGATCACCCGTTGGCCCTGTTCCACGGCCAGGCCTGCACTGCGGCTGGCACCCGCAGCCTGGCTGGCGTCGCCGGCCACTTGCTGGATGGTGGCTTCCAGCTCGCCCAAAGAGTCGCGGATCTGTGCGGTATCACCCGCTTGGCGCTGCGCGCCATCATGCAAGCCACTGCTCAGCTCGGCCAGGGCGCGACTGCTACCGGCGACTTCTTCGGCATTCCCGCGAATGGTGCCCACCAGGTCCACCAGATACGCGCGCAGGCGGTTCAGCGAGGCTTCAATATCGTGCAGTTCGCGGTTGGTCTTGCCCAACGCAATCGGCTGGCTGAAATCACCTTCGGCCCAGGTCGACAGGGCTGGCGCCAGGTTGGTCAGCACCCGCGCCAGGCGCCGTTGCAGGGTGTCGATCAGCAGGGCAATCAGCAGGATCAGGCCGATCATCACGCCTTGCAGCAGGCGAACTTCACCCTGGATTCTGGCGTGTTGGGCACGCACTACCGGCTCCAGGCCGGAGATGGCCTGCTGCACGGCGGCGATTTTCAAATGGGTAGCGGCGGCCAGTGCGGTGCGCTGCTGGATTTGCCCGCGGGTACGCTGGAGTTCGGCGGGGTAGCGGGTCAACAGGCTGTTGAGCTCGCGCTTGAGGTCGACGCCAGTGTCCTGGGTTTCGGTTTTCGTGGTGTTTTCCAGGCCCATCATGGCGGAAAAATCATCGGCGCCGGATTCGCTGCTGGCCTTGACGCCCAGCAATGGCAACGCCGCCAACAGGTCGGCCTGGGTACGGATACTGGCGACTTCGCGTTCCACGTCATCGGCCAACTCCGCGCGCCCGCTGCTGACCAGCTTGTCGCGGGCCAGGGACAGTTTGCCCAGGTGCTGGGACGCAGCCAGCAAGGGCGGCAGGTAGCGAGCGGCGTCCGGTGCGTTGACGCCCGTGGCGTATTGGCTCAGTTGCTCCAGGTTCGCGCCCAGCTCACGTTCGGCTTGCAGCAACAGGGCTTGCGGGTCGCCCGCCAGTTTGCCGGCGGCGAGCAGCTCGGTTTTGCTGAAGGTATCCAGATCCACCAGGCTGGGGCGCAGGTTCTGCGCAAGTTCTTGCGGCAACTCGTCCAGATGCTGCAACAGGCTTTCCAGGCTTTGACTGGCGCTGCTCAAACGCAGGGCATCGCCGCTGCCCAGATAGTCGTCAATGTTGCGCGCGGCCTGGTTCTGAAAGGTCTGCGACAGGCCCAGGTAGCGTTCCATCAGCAGATACGGCCGTTCCAGTGCGCGTTGCGACCACCAAAGCGTGGCCCCAAGGGCCAGGCACACGGCCACCAGCAGAAGGGTATTGAGATTGGTCAGCAGCTTCAGGCGCATGCGTGGTTTCAACCGACAGCAAAAGATAAGTGCCTGAAGTTATTGCGTTTCCATTACAAAGTTATGACGGATTCGGTGGATTCCGGTGAAAAGATGGCACTTTGCTTTGATGCGCGAGCGGCTTGCACGCGGTTGCGTCCTGCGTTCTTGGCGCGGTATAGCGCCTCATCGGCCTGGGCGGCCATCATCAGGCTGTCGGAATCGTCGCACAGCTCCACCAGCCCGGCGCTGAAGGTGCACCACAAATCCTGCGGCTGGGCCGGGTAGTGAATTTCGGCAAAGCGCCCACGGATTTCGTCCAGCACCTTGCAGGCCGATTCCAGGTCGGTGTCGGGCATCACGATGGCGAACTCTTCGCCGCCGTAGCGGCCGATGTAGTCGGTCTTGCGCAGGCGCTGCTTGAGAAACAGCGCCAGGCTCTTGATCACGCGGTCGCCCATGGGGTGGCCGTGGCTGTCATTCACGCGTTTGAAGTGGTCGATGTCGAGCATCGCAAAGCTCAGCGGCTTGTTCTCGCGGCGGGCGCGGAAGCTGCAGTCTTCGAGCAATTGCAGGATGTGAGTGTGGTTGTACAACCCGGTCAGGCTGTCGCGCACCATCCGCGCCTTGAGGTTGCGCGCTCGCGCCGCACGATTGCGCACGGTGGTGATCAGGTGGCGCGGTTTGATCGGCTTGGTGAGGAAGTCGTCGCCGCCTTCGCTCATGGCGTCCAGCTGTTTATCCAGGTCGTCTTCGGCCGACAGGTAGATGATCGGCACACTGACGTACCTGTCGTTGTGGCGGATCACCTTGGCCAGTTCGGTACCGGTGCAGGCGGGCATATACATGTCGAGAATGATCAGGTCCGGCTGGAAATCCGCCAGTTCGGCCATGGCCTGGATCGGTTCGATCAGGGTGCGCGTGACGATGCCCGCGCTGTTGAGCAGGCGCTCGGTGTGCAGCGCCTGGGCCCGCGAATCATCGATGATCAGCACTTTATAGGGTTCGTACTGCGCGACGCAGGTCAGCACTTCGATCTTTTCCAAGAGGCTCGACGCTTCCAGGGTGCCGGTGAGGAACTCCTGGCCACCGGCGCGCACGGCGGCCAGGCGCGTTGGCGTGTCGGTTTCGTGCAGGCTGAAAAACAGCAGCGGCAGCTTTTGCTCGAGGCCTTCCTGGGCTTCGGCGGCCAGCTTGAGGCCCAGGCCCGCACCGCAGAAGTCCACATCCATCACAATCGCTGACGGCAGGCGCTCGGCCAGGGAGGCGCGAAACGCCGCCACACTGTCCAGGGACTGGGCGCTCATGCCAAAGAATTCCAGCTGCTTGGCCAGGCGTTCGGCGCGGTCGTGATCGGCAAGCATCACATAGATGGGCTTGCGCATCGGCGGCAGGAAGGTTTGTTCCAACTGGTCGCCCTGGCGCAGGCCGGTGCGGGACAGGCGTTGCATCAGGCGGTTGAGTTCGGTGATGACCTGACTGCTCAAGCGGCCACGATTTTCGTCCACCGCCTTGAGCGATTCGCCAATGTGTCGCGCCAGATGGCCGTGTTCCGGCTGTTCGAAACGCTCGGCAAAGCGCAGCAGGCGCAGGTTGGCTTCGCTGAGTTCGGACAAATCGGTGTTCGACCATTCGCTGCGTTGCAGGCGTTGCCAGATCTCAAGAATTTGACGTGCCTGGTGAATTACCCGCTGGGCAAAATGGTGCTTGAGACGCTCACGGCTGGGGTCTTCTGGCTCGGTCATATCCTGACTACTAGTGAGGGTGCATGCTGAGGGCGACTGATGGCTCTATGCTAGCACCTCTTTTCTGTTGCATGAGTGTCATACGTCAATTAAGTACAAGTCTCGGGCATTCATTTATCGACTCAATGGTCGCGCTGCGTAAAAAGCGTGCATCCTTTATAGTCGAACGCCTCCCACCTGCCACTTTCGGTTAAAAGCCCCGCGCCGGTGGGCACGATGGGGTAGGGTTGTGGTCGGAGTGTTTGACCGCACCCGGACAATTGACGTGCATGAACTCAAGTGATTGAAAGGATATCGCCATGCTGGACTGGAAAAACCGTGCAGGCAGTGCCAAAGGCCCCGCCCCTGAGCCAAAGTCGACCCAACGCGGCTACTTTCGCAACCTGCTGATGAGCAAAGCGCTGCTCAGCGTGCTGGCCTTGTACCTGTTGGTCACCGGCGGCCTGGGTTGGTACTGGAGCGAAGAGCCGGCGCTGTTCCCGGTCCAGCAAAACGCCCAGCTTGCCGCCGAGAAGGAAGGCAAGCAGATGGTGATTGGCTACACCACCGTCGAAACCCTCAAGACCGTGGTCGGCACCTTGCTGAACAAGCCCGGTGGCTACATTTCCAACGACCGTTTCCCGCCAGGCCTGTGGATGGACAACATGCCGAGCTGGGAATACGGCGTGCTGGTGCAGGTGCGCGACCTGACCCGCGCGCTGCGTAAAGACTTTGCCCGTTCGCAGTCGCAGTCGGCTGAAGACGCGGATTTGGCCAAGGCTGAACCGCGCTTTAACTTCGACAACAAGAGCTGGGTGCTGCCGTCCAGCGAGTCGGAATACCAGGAAGGCATCAACTCCCTGAGCCGCTACGAAGCGCGCCTGTCCGACCCGAACCAGAGGGGCGCGCTGTTCTATGCCCGCGCCGACAACCTGAACAACTGGCTGGGCGATGTCGCCACGCGCCTGGGTTCGTTGTCGCAACGCCTGTCGGCCAGCGTAGGCCGGGTAAAATTGAACACCGCACTGAAAACTGAAGCCCTGGCGCCGGGTGAAGTGCCGCAGGTCGATGAAGAAGTGGTGGAAACCCCATGGATGCAGATCGACAACGTGTTCTACGAAGCCCGTGGCCAGGCGTGGGCCTTGTCGCACTTGCTGCGCGCGATTGAAGTCGACTTCGCCGACGTGCTGGCCAAGAAAAACGCCACCGTCAGCGTGCGTCAGATCATTCGCGAGCTGGAAGCCTCGCAGGAACCGGTTTGGAGTCCTATGATTCTTAATGGCAGTGGCTTTGGCGTCCTCGCCAACCACTCGTTGGTCATGGCCAACTATATTTCCCGGGCAAACGCTGCAGTTATAGATTTGCGTCAGCTCCTCAACCAGGGGTGATGATGGACGCTACTCAAAAGGAGGCCGCGCATCGCGCGGCCTCCGACGCTGAGCTGATCTGCTGGGTCGACGAGCAGGACAACCTGCTCGGTCACTTCGTCAGGTCCGACCTGCGCCAGCGCGGCCTGATCGGCCGGTGCACCTTTATCTTTCTGTTCAACACCGCCGGTGAGCTGTGTGTGCACCGACGCACCCTGAGCAAAGCCCTGTATCCCGGTTTTTGGGACACGGCGGCGGGTGGCATGGTGGCGGCGGGCGAGAGCTACGTGGTTTCGGCTGCCCGTGAGCTGGAAGAAGAACTCGGGGTTGGCGGTGTGGAATTGGTCGAGCATGACCATTTTTACTTTGAGGACGGCGATAGCCGGTTGTGGTGCACATCTTACTCGGCAGTGTGGGACGGCCCGTTGCGCCTGCAGCCCGAAGAGGTCATGGAAGCGCGGTTTCTGCCCCTTGAAACGGTCCTGCAGGAAGCTGAACTGAAGCCTTACTGCCCGGATGCTCAAGAGGGCCTGCGGCGCTATCTGGCCTCACGTCGCTAAAGTTGCATAAATTGGCGCTATTTGGCCCTTAGCAATCGGGCTTTTTGCCGTTACACTGCGCGCCTTTTCACCCGAACCGCCTTGGCGTTTCGGTAGCGCTGCCCCTGCCTGAGTGGGGCTTCGCGGTCGGTAAGTTGCCTTAGCGAATACCGATCAGTCTTTGTCCTCCCAAGAGGATTGCCGGTGGCCAAAAAAGCCGCATCCTTCGCCGCCCTTGGTGGCCTGGTATTTTCCACCGATGCAGGTCGACACTGCCCGGACTGTCGTCAGCCCGTGGATTCGTGTACCTGCAAACAGACCCTGATCCCTGAAGGCGACGGTATTGCCCGCGTACGACGCGAGAGCAAGGGCCGTGGCGGCAAGACGGTGACCACCATCACCGGCGTGCCCCTGGCCGAAGAAGCCCTGAAGGAACTCGCTACCACGCTGAAAAAGCGCTGTGGCACCGGTGGCGCGTTGAAAGACGGCGTCATCGAGATCCAGGGCGATCACGTCGAGTTGCTGTTGGCCGAGCTGATCAAGCTGGGTTACAAGGCGAAGAAATCCGGCGGCTAGCCGCCTCTGTGAAACCCACCCCGATGACCGCTTTGCTGAACGCGAACGGTCGTCTCCATGGTTTTCACAGAGCCTGTTCCTGACCGGTGTCTAAACTCTGCCCTGCGAGTGGGGTCTACCTTCCTTACAGGCAAATCGTCATTTTCATTCTTTAGACTTCGCCAGCCTTGCAAGAAGGGTGTGGTGATCTTCGACTTTATATAGGGGACTTCGATGTCCGTACGACGCACACGCAAAGACGATGGCAGCCAATGGACAGTTGCGGACAGCCGCAGTGTTTATGGGATTCGCCATTGGGGGGCCGGGTATTTCGCGATCAATGATGCCGGTCGCGTTGAAGTCCGTCCGAACGGCCCGAACAGCACACCGGTTGATCTGTACGAGCAAGTCGACGAGCTGCGCAAAAGCGGCCTGTCCTTGCCGCTGCTGGTGCGTTTCCCCGACATCCTGCAAGACCGTGTACGCCAACTGACCGGCGCGTTCGATTCCAACATCGAGCGCCTGGAATACCAGAGCAAGTACACCGCGCTGTACCCGATCAAGGTGAACCAGCAGGAAGCGGTGATCGAGAACATCATCGCCACCCAGAACGTGTCGATCGGCCTGGAAGCCGGCTCCAAGCCTGAGCTGTTGGCCGTGCTGGCCCTGGCGCCGAAGGGCGGCACCATCGTCTGCAACGGTTACAAGGACCGTGAGTTCATCCGCCTCGCGCTGATGGGCCAGAAGCTCGGCCACAATGTATTTATCGTGATCGAGAAAGAATCCGAAGTCGGCCTGGTGATCGAAGAGGCTGCGAGCCTCAAGGTCAAGCCGCAGGTTGGCCTGCGTGTGCGTTTGTCGTCGCTGGCGTCGAGCAAATGGGCGGACACCGGTGGCGAGAAGTCCAAGTTCGGTTTGTCGGCGGCGCAATTGCTGTCGGTGGTCGAGCGCTTCCGCGCTGCCGGCCTGGACCAGGGCATCCGCCTGCTGCACTTTCATATGGGTTCGCAGATCGCCAACCTGGCCGACTACCAGCACGGTTTCAAGGAAGCCATTCGTTACTACGGCGAACTGCGCAACCTCGGCCTGCCGGTCGACCACATCGACGTGGGCGGTGGCCTGGGCGTGGACTACGACGGCACGCACTCGCGTAACGCCAGTTCGATCAACTACGACATGGACGATTACGCCGGTGTGGTCGTGGGCATGCTCAAGGAATTCTGCGACGCGCAGAGCCTGCCGCACCCGCACATCTTCTCCGAAAGCGGCCGTTCCCTGACCGCCCACCACGCCATGCTGGTGGTGCAAGTCACCGACGTTGAAAAACACAACGACGAAATCCCGCAGATCGAGAACAAGGAAAGCCTGCCGGAAACCGTGCAGTGGCTGGTCGACCTGCTGGGCCCGACCGACATCGAAATGGTCACCGAGACATACTGGCGCGCCACTCACTACATGAGCGATGTGGCCACCCAGTACGCCGACGGCAAGCTGACCCTGGCGGAAAAAGCCCTGGCCGAACAGTGCTACTTCGCTGTGTGCCGCCGCCTGCACAACTCGCTCAAAGCCCGCCAGCGCTCGCATCGCCAAGTGCTGGATGAGCTCAACGACAAGCTGGCCGACAAGTACATCTGCAACTTCTCGGTGTTCCAGAGCCTGCCGGACACCTGGGCGATCGGCCAGGTGCTGCCGATTCTGCCGCTGCACCGTCTCGACGAAGAGCCGCTGCGCCGCGCCGTGCTGCAAGACCTGACCTGCGACTCCGACGGCAAGATCAAGCAATACGTCGACGAGCAGAGCATCGAGACCAGCCTGCCGGTGCACGGTTTGAACGAAGGCGAAGATTATTTGCTGGGCATCTTCCTGGTCGGCGCGTATCAAGAAATTCTCGGTGACATGCACAACCTGTTCGGTGACACCGACTCGGTGAACATCTACCAGCGTGAAGACGGTTCGGTGTACAGCGCCGGGATCGAGACCCACGACACCATCGAAGACATGCTGCGCTATGTGCACTTGTCGCCGGAGGAGTTGATGACGCACTACCGTGACAAGTGCGCCAGCGCGAAGATCAGTGCCAGCGAGCGTACGCAGTTCCTGGATGCGTTGCGTCTTGGCCTGACGCGTTCGTCCTACCTGTCCTCGTAAGTACACTGCTCCCAGGCTGACAAAGATCTCAAAGTGACAGAGATCCAGTGTGGGAGCGGGCTTGCTCGCGATAGCGGTGTATCAGTCAGCACATTCAGGGCTGATACACCGCTATCGCAGGCAAGCCAGCTCCCACATTTGGATTTTCGTTTGGTCGTACCTTCTGTGTGAGGTCTGAACGATGTCGAGCAAATGGCTGCAAGCGTTAACCCTGGCAGTCGCCGCTTTTCTGTCTGCCTGCTCCCCGATCAAAGTGCTCAACGCACTCACCCCCTCCAGCACGTTCACCAAAACCTCATCCATTGCCTACGGCCCTGACCCGCGTCAGCAGCTCGATATCTATCGCCCCGTCACCGCCTTGCCCAACGCCCCGGTGGTGGTGTTTTTCTACGGCGGCAGCTGGAACAGCGGCTCCAAGGATGATTACGGTTTTGTCGGCGAAGCCCTGGCTTCACGCGGCATTGTGGTAGTGATCGCGGACTACCGGCTCTACCCGCAAGTGCGTTACCCCGCTTTTCTCCAGGACGGCGCCCAAGCGGTGGCCTGGACTCACCAACACATCGCCGAGTACGGCGCCGACCCCAAGCAGCTCTACCTGATGGGCCATAGCTCCGGCGCCTATAACGCCTCGATGCTGGCACTGGATGCGCGTTGGCTGAATGAGGTCAAGCTGTCACCCTCGATGCTCAAGGGCTGGATCGGCCTGGCCGGGCCCTATGACTTCCTGCCGATTGAAAACCGCGATGTGCGCCCGGTGTTTTTCTTTCCGGACTCACCGCCCGACTCCCAGCCCATCAACCACGTCAGCCATGGCGCACCGCCGAGCCTGTTGATTGCCTCGGTGAGCGACACGCTGGTCAACCCCAAGCGCAACACGGGCGGGCTGGCGAAGAAACTGCTCGAAGCGGGTGTGCCGGTCGAGGCGTTCTACTTCACCAGAACCAGCCACGCGACATTGGTGGCGTCCATTGCCAAGCCATTGCGCTGGCTGGCGCCAGTGCTGGATCAGGTCACGGCGTTTATCCGCTCCACTGCAGGCCAGTGAGGCTGGCTTTACCGGACTATCAGGGTGCACTTGGCCGAGCTTTCGGGGCTGTTTTTCTCCAGCGCGACTGACTGCAGCGTGTTTTGCGCTGAAGGGCTGACTGTCCAGCCATCGTCATTCTCCATCAGTGTTCGACCCTGTGGGGGGACCGTCGTTGTTATGCCTAGTCGTGTCACGACGATGTGAAAGTTCGTTTGATTCACAATCTCCACGCCTGCCGGGATGACGGGCTGCGTGGGGAGTGCTGACGGATCGTTATCCAGTTTGAGCGTCCATTCGCCCGTGTCCGCAGTGACTGGCGGAACCTGAACAGGCGGTTCGGCGATGGTTTCGGTTGGGGGGTTGGCCTTTTTCTTCCTGGGCTTACGAAGGACCGCGACAGCTATCAATACGACCACTATCAACGCGCCGATAATCCAATAGGTGTTGTTGCTCATGGGGGTTCTTCCTTGAGTTGAAAGGTGGTCGCGTCCTGAAGCTGAAGGCTCTTCAGGGGCGATCTCCATTCAACGCCGGAAAATCAGGGTTGTAACCTGTGAGAACTGACAGTTTTCATCAAACTGCGCGGGGCGCCTCATCCCCCAGGTAGCGATCACGCAACGGAACGCCCATTTCCTGGCGTAGCGCATTTTCGGTGAAGGGCAACGGGTTGAGGGTGGTTGGCCGGGTGAGCGGATTGTTGTCGTAATCGAACAGTTCCCCATCCTCAATGGCGAGGCCGAGCGCTTGGTACTCGACGTTATTGACGAAAACCGGCTGACCGTAGCGCTCAATGGGGTTTCCATCGGGGCCAAAAGCCTGTTGGTTTCCGGGTTGGTAGGTGCCGGTGGCGCCATTGAAGGCATGGGCCAACTCATGCTGGAGTGCAAGCAGCGGCGTGGTCGACAGCTGTTGGCCGAAGTGAAACGTTTGAAGCTCTATTTCGGCGTGAGTGGCGACTGAGCCGGCGACCTCATTTTTGATGTAGCCCAATTCGGGTTTATCTTGAAACCCTGAAGATTGCCCACTGGAAGGCCGGTCGCTATAGGCGTTGCGGAAGTAGTAGTAACTGCCGCTCATGTCGGCAGATTCGCGCAGGGTGACGGGAGACCTTATGGCGTCTACGAAATCGTCCATCTGCTCAAGCACCCGCTGGCCGACAGGCGAACCCCGAAGCTGGTCGAGAACGTCTTGCACAGCGTCGATGAACTCGGGTGTGCCTGCTATCTCCAGCCCTTTTCTACCGACGTCCCTGACCTCCATATGGGTGACTTTTGAAAGTCCAGTGTGATGAATCTCGTCGGACGCTTTGGCGTAAATTCGATCTTTTTTGCTCATGGACTGAATCACGTCATGGCCCGCTCCGGCGTAAAACGTGGTGTTAGCCGCGCCCTTCAGCCTATCGTCACCGCGGCCTCCATTTAGAACGTTGATGCCTCCCCCTGCGTGCAACTGGTCATTGCCCTGGTCGCCGTTCAAATAAACCAGCCGGCGGTTGGCGCTATTGCCTGCGCGCAGCACATCATTGCCTTTGCCGCCGCTCAGCACGGCATTGCCTGCGCCTGCGTGCATCCGATCATTGCCGTCGCCACCCAGGGCGATGCCGCCGCCGCTGCCTAAACGAATGGAATCGTTGCCACTGCCGCCATCGACCCGTGCATAGCCGGCGCCGGTTTTGACCCGGTCTTTGCCGTCGCCCGTCATGATCCGAACAGCCGTCTTGACGCCAGGACCAATGACCACCGTGTCATTTCCGCCCTGAGTTTCAATATTAATCATGTGCAGGTCTGTGTTTTCGGGCATTGGGAAGGGGTAGGTTTTCCCATTGATGGTTGCCTTCAATGTCCTGCTGTCATGGACTGTTATCTTTACGCGGTCTGCCTGATCGCCGGTGACGATGTGGGTCATGCTGGCTGAGTGGTAGTTGCCGGCGCTGTCTTGCCAGGTTTCCACTTCACGCTTGATCAGTACATTGGCGTCGTTGAACAAGGTGTGTGTCTGTTGGCCAAGGTCAGGCGTGGGTGCCGGCGGGCTGGGGGCTTCAGGCTGGGGTGCCAATGTCGGAGCGTCGGATGCGCCGAGGGGAATGCGGGAAGGTTGTGTGTTCACGGAAGCTCCTGTTTCCATCTGGCACGCGAGGATGCGCCAGGCGGCCTTGGGTGGTTGCAGCCCTTGGAAAGGCTCCGTGAGGAGTTGTGAGTTTTTCTTACGCCGTAACCCGGCCGCTCTTCACGGTCGGGCGCCGAGCCAGCGGTCCTGTTTGTTCAGGCGCCAGGCAATGGCCCACAGTGTCAGGCTGCGCAGGGCCATGAACAGCAGGAAGGTTATCCATAGCCCGTGGTTGCCGTAGCCCTGTAACAACCACGCGAACGGCAGCAATATCACCACCGTCAACAGCATGCCATTGCGCATCTCCCGGGCACGAGTGGCGCCGATGAACAGGCCGTCCAGCAGGTAGCTCCACACCGCAATCAACGGCAGCACCGCCAGGTAGGGCAGGTAAGTATCGGCGGTTTCACGCACGCTCGGGATGTCGGTTTGCATGGCGATAAACAGGTGCCCGGCGAAGGTGAACAGCAGCGCGAACCCCACACTGGCAATCAATGACCAGCCACAGGCAACCACCAGCGAGCGGCGCAACGCCTGGCGGTCATGCGCACCGATGGCGTGCCCGCACAGCGCTTCCACTGCGTGGGCCAAACCGTCGAGGGCGTGGGCGGTCAACAGCAGGCCGTTGAGCAACAGCGCATTGGCCGCCACGGTGGCATCGCCCAGTCGGGCACCTTGCACCGTTATCATGAAAAACACCGATTGCAGCGCCAGGCTGCGGATAAAGATATCGCGGTTCACCGCCAGCAGTGGGCGCCAGCTTTGCCACTGCTTTAATGCCGCCCAGGCGATATGCCCGGGATACGCACGCAGGGCTTTTTGCGTGAGGGCCAGGCCAAGCAGGGCGCCGGTCCATTCGGCGATAATGGAGGCGCGTGCGGAGCCGACCACACCCCAATCCAGGCCGAGTACAAACCACAGGTTCAAGGCGATGTTGACCAGGTTGGTGGTCAGCAGGATAGCCAGTGGTGCGCGGGCATTTTGCGTGCCGAGGAACCAGCCCACCAAGGCGTAGCTGGCCAGCGCGGCGGGCAGGCCGAACAAACGCGTGTGGAAAAAATCGCGAGTCAGCTGGTTCAGCTCGGGCGAGGGCTGCATCCACTCCAGGGCCAGATGGCTCAGCGGAATGCCCACCGTGCCCAGCAGCATCGCCAGCCCCAGCGCCAGCAGCAAACCTTGCAGCAGGATTTGCCTGAGCGCCGCGCCATCCCCGCGCCCGGCGGCTTGTGCGGCAAACCCGGTAGAACCCATGCGCAGAAAGCCCATGGCCCAGGCCAGGAAGGTATACAGGCTGGCGCCCACGGCCACAGCGCCGAGTTGATGGGCGTGGGGCAGGTGGCCGATGACCATGCTGTCCACCAGGGCCACCAGCGGCACCGAGATGTTCGACAAAATCATCGGCGCTGCCAATGCCCAGACGCGGCGATGGGTGGGGCGGTCGCGCCAATCAGTCAGCAGGGTGAGTGTTTTCAAGTATTAATGCACAACCCAACTGAGCAACCACAGCCCCAGCATCAACCAGATAATCCCCATAATGATCGACGCCCGCATAAACGCACGCACCGCCGAGTACAGCAACATCAACCCGATGATCAGGGCGGCGATGCTGATGATCGAGGTGTCCATGCCCAATGTGCGCGACAGGCCTTCAATAAAGTTGCCGCCTGCATGGGTCAAGGCGCCGAACAACCCGCTGAGCCCGTCGACGATAAAGCGGATGACGGAACCCAGTGCCTGGCCCAACCATTCGAAAAAGCTTTCTACCTGCATGTGTGTGTCCTGATGAAGAGAGGGGCGTCGCTGAGCCTTTGGTCGTTATTACACCAAGCGAGTTCCCTTTTAGCATAGAGGTTGATGCGTTACAGGGATTCACTTGCCTTCGCCCGGCATCCGCCCGAAGCTATACACCTTCAGGAGCCCCCGCATGAACCTCGAACACCTCACCGAACGCTTGCACCGTATTCGCGATACCAACGACTGGAAGCGCTTCCACAGCCCAAAAAACCTGGCCATGGCCGCCAGTGTGGAAATGTCCGAGCTGGTGGAAATCTTCCAGTGGCTGACCGAAGACCAGTCGCGCCAACTGCCGGCCGACACACTCGCCCACGCCGGGCAGGAAGTCGGCGATATCGTGCTGTACCTGCTGTTGCTGTGCAGTGAGCTGGGCCTGGACATGAACGAAGTGGTACGCGCCAAACTGGCCGACAGTGAACGGCGGTTTGCCCATGAGTGACCGTCACTTTGACCAGTTGGCCACGCGCTTTGCCGAGAAGATCTACGGTGGCGCCAAAGGCGCGATTCGCCTGGCGGTGTTGCAGTCCGACCTGACTGAAGCCTTGCCCGAGCGCCCGCTGCGCGTGCTGGATATCGGCGCCGGCCTGGGGCATATGTCGCTGTGGCTGGCCGAGCGGGGTCATCACGTGACCCTGGCCGAACCCGCCGAACCGATGCTTGAAGGCGCCCGTCAACGCTTTGCCGAGGCGGGGCAGACCGCGACCTTTATCCACGCGCCCTGGCAGGAATTGCTCGGCCAGCTCACTGAACCCTACGACCTGGTGTTGTGCCACGCCGTGCTCGAATGGCTGGCCGAACCTCACGCGATTCTGCCGGTGCTGCACCAGCTCACGGTGCCCGGCGGCTGGCTGTCGCTGGCGTTCTACAACCGTGATGCGCTGATTTACCGCAACCTGCTCAAAGGCCATTTCCGCAAAATGCGCAAGAACGACATGGCCGGCGAGAAGCAAAGCCTTACCCCGCAACAACCGCTCGACCCACGGGAACTGGCGGCGCAACTCGAAGGGCTTTGGCAGGTCGAAAGCCACAGTGGCGTGCGGGTGTTCCACGACTACATGCCGGTGGAATTCCAGGCCCGCGCCGATCTGCAGGATTTGTTGGAGATGGAACTCGCTCACCGTCGTCACCCAAGCTTCGCCGGGCTTGGGCGTTATTTGCACTGGGTCTGCCGTCCGGTTTAAGCGGCCCAGTCTGCGGAGGTCGAAATGCGTCGTCTCTGTTTACTCCTGTTATCGCTGGGCTTGAGCGCTTGCTCCACGCCCAACCCCTACGTGGCCGCCTCGGCCCCAATGCCGCCGGCTCCGGCCCAGGCGGCGAATACCTTTGATGCCAGCGCCTACCCGGCGCCGGTGCGCGACTATGGTGCCTACCGCAGTTGGGGCTGGCTCAACGGCCAACTGCCCGCGGGCACGGCCTGGGCCGATTCGGCGCAAATCGCCGAAGCGGTCAGCGGGGCCCTCGACCAGCGCGGCTTGCGCCCCTTGCATGACAACCGCGCTCCCGACCTGCTGGTGACCGCCGATGTGCGCCTGGAAAAACGCCTGCGCCAGGTGCAGGGCGACTATGGCTACGGCTACGGCGGCTATAACCGCTATGGCAATGGCTACGGCATGTACAACTCGGTGCCGGTGGTACGCACCTATGAGGTGACGGTGGCAGTGGCGCGCGTGAGCCTGTTCGATGCCCGCACGCGTCAGCCGGTATGGAGCACCAGCGCCGAAACCACCAGCCAGGGCAGCCTGAGCGAACGCGCTGATGCATTGCGCGAAGCGATGCAGAAGGCGATGAGCGCTTATCCACCCAGTTAGCCGCTATTCTCATCTCAGGCTTATTCCGTCTTTTGGAGAACCCCCATGTTTCGTCGCCTTGCTGCTCTTGCTGTGGTGGTTTTGTTGAGTGGCTGCCAGACCAGCCAGGTCAACCACGACTTTGATGCCAGCCGCGATTTTGGCGCCTACCGCAACTGGGCCTGGAAAGACCCGGCGCTGCAATACCGCCCGGATGATCCACGGATCAAGAGCGACCTCACCGAGCAACGCATCCGCCAGGCCGTGGGTGAGCAACTCGACCAGCGCGGCCTGCGCCCCGCCGCCGCAGGCACCAGGGCCGACCTGAATGTGCAGGCCTACCTGATCGTCGAAGACCGCCAGCAACAAGTCACCACCAACTACGGCGGCGCCTGGGGCGGCCCGTGGAATGGCTACTGGGGCGGGCCGATGTACAACGAAACGCGCAACATCACCTACAAAGTGGCGACCATCCAGATCGACCTGCTCGACGGCAAGGACGGCAAACTGGTGTGGCGTGGCAGCGACGAGCAGATGATGGCCAGCACGCCGAACCCGCAGGATCGCAGTGATGCGATTCGCAGCACGGTGACCAGGATCCTCTCCAACTACCCACCGCACTAAAGACCAGCGCAAAACCCTGTGGGAGCGGGCTTGCCCGCGATTGCGGTGGGTCAGTGGTGAATAGGGTGGCTGACACGCCCTCATCGCGGCACAGGTATCTACACAACGTTTGAAGGCAGCCAATTTCTCCTGTGGCGAGCAGGCTTGTCCTGCGTTGGGCTGCGAAGCAGCCCCAAACCCGGACGCTGAGTTCTTTCAGGAAAACTGCAGTGCCTTTACCGGGGCCGCTTCGCGACCCAACGCAGGGCAAGCCTGCTCGCCACAACAGCCCACTTGCCACTAACCGGTTGTGTAGATATCGATGGACATCGCGGGCAAGCCCGCTCCCACATTTTTGATCTTCACCACCTTCAGCCCTTGTCTACACTCAATTGCATCCCAGGAGAGTAAGCGCTCGGCAACTCGCCGGCACAGGAGTGCTCGATGTCTCCCCGACTTGGTTCCAGGCAACGTGGCGCAATCGGCCTGATGGCCGCCGGCGTGTTGGCGGTGGTGCTGGCCTTTACATTGCTGATGATCGACAGCGGCCGCCTGTACCTGGAGAAGCGCAAGCTGCAAGGCGTGGCGGACACGGCGGCGCTGGAGGCGGTGAGTCGCAGCGGCACGTGCCTGAGCGGTTTGAGCGCGGCGGCGTTTGCCGGGCAGAGCGTGGCGCGCAATCATTTTGTGGTGGGCAGCGGCAATACCCTGGTGACCCAATGTGGCAACGTGACCACCGCCGCGTCGGGCCGGCGCATATTCAGTGCCAACCCTGCGGTGTCATCGGCGATTCAAGTGGTGGTGAGCAAAACCGTGACCACCAGCGTGGCCGCCGGGGTGTGGGCGTTGTTCTCCGGCAACCCGGTGAGCCTCAATACCGTATTGACCGCGAGCGCCGTGGCAGCGGTGCCCACGCCGCCTTCGGCCCAACTGACCCTCAACAGCAACCTGGCCAGCGTCAACTCGGCGAGTGCGAGCCTTTTGAACCCGCTGTTCAGTGGCTTGCTCGGCGGTAACGTCAACCTGACGCTCGCCGGGTGGAATGGTTTGCTTACTACCGATATCAACCTGCTCAGCTACCTCAACCAACTGGCGATCAACCTCAACGTGGCCGCCGGTAACTACACCCAGCTGCTCAATACCAACGTCACCGCCGCGCAGTTGATCCAGGCTGCGGTCACCGTGCTGACCGCCAACGGTGCCACGGCGGATGTGATCACCGCCCTGGGCAGCTTGCAGGTCGCCGCGATCAACCAGACGCCGTTGACCGTCGGGCAGATCCTGCAATTGCAGACGGGCACCACTGCTGCAGCGCTGAATGCCAATTTGCAGGTGTTTCAATTGATCCAGGGCGTGGTGCAACTGTCCAACAGCAAAAGCGCGGTGGCGGCGACGTTGCCCGTGAGCCTGCTGGGGCTGGCCAATATCACCACCCAGGTCAAAGTGATCGAACCGCCGCAGTTATCGGCGATCGGCAACCCGGTGCTGGCGGCGGCCAACCCTACAGGGCCTAATCAAATTTACGTGCGTACCGCCCAAGTGCGTACTGAAGTGACCGTGAGCTTGCCGGTATTAAGTGCATTGTCGGGGTTGAACACCGCGGTCAACGACTTGTTGGGGCCACTGACGCCGGTGCTCGGCAGCCTGCTGCACCTGAACCTGGTGAGCACGATCAACTCGGCCTTGTGTTTGCTGGGCGCCGGTTGCCAGCAGGCGGATTTGCTGGTGTTGCCCGGCAACCTGCCGATTAACGTCGTGCTGGACGCCGGCGCCGCGAGCAGTTACGTCACCGCCTACAGCTGCCCCACCGGCAACGCGGGCACCAAGAGCCTGACGGCGTACACCACCACCTCGCTGGCGTCGTTGAACGTGGGCAGTATCACCAATGCGTTTTCCACCACCTTACCGATGACGGTAGCGCCGTTACCCCTGATCGATATTGGCACCAAGACCTGCCACAAGATTCTTGGCATCGGCAGCTGTGACCCGCGCGTGCCGTTTGCCGGTGGGGGCATCGCGATCAAGGTGGTGAGTCCGATTGCGCAGAGCAATCAAACCCTGGTGTTCTCCAGTACCACGCCATTTGCCACACCACCGAATGTGGGGCTTACACCGACCTACAAGGCCGCGACGCCCGCCACCAATGTGGTGAGCAGCCTTTCAAGCACGCTCAATGGCGTGGGCATCACGGCCTACCAACCGTCCGGAGCAAGCCCGTTGGGCATTCTGGCGCCTACGGTCACAGCGTTGCTCGGTGGTGTCAGCGCCATTGTCACGCCGGTGGTGGATGGCCTGCTCGGCCCGCTGCTCAACCCGATCCTCAACAACCTGCTGAGCATGCTGGGCATCAGCCTGGTGAATGTGAACGTCGGCGCCAACCTCACCTGTGGCCAGACCGGCGAGGCCTACCTGGTGATTTAAACGTCGATGGCCCTGGGCAGCTCCACACAGAAACGTGCGCCGTGTTCGCCGTTGCTGACGCTCAGGCGCCCGCCCATGTTCTCGACGATGCCGTAACTCACCGACAAGCCCAACCCGGTGCCCACGCCAATGGGCTTGGTGGTAAAAAACGGCTCGAAGATGCGCTCCAGCAAGCGCGGGTCGATGCCGCCGCCGTTGTCTTCGACCCAGATGCGCACGTGGCGGCTGTCGTGTTCGGTGTGCAGGGCGATCCAGGGGCGCAGTTCGGGGTTCTTCTCGCGTTGGCTCAACAGCGCATCGCGGGCGTTGACCATCAGGTTGATCAGCACTTGCTCCAGCTGGTCGACGTAGCCTTTGACCTGCACCGGGATATCCGCCTGGGTCAGGCGCACTTCGACACCTTTGCCACGCAGGCCTTCACTGAGCAACGACAAGGTGCCCTCCAGCGCCTGCGCCGGGTCGAAAGGTTGCTGCTCGACCTCCGAGCGGCGGCCGAACACGCGCATATGGTCGACCACCCGCGCCGCACGCTGCACCTGGGCGTCGATGCGCTGGAGTTTTTCGGTCAGGTAGTCGATCTGCACATCGCCATTGCTCAGGCGCTTGAGCACATTGACGATGGCCATGCGCATCACGTTCAGCGGCTGGTTGATCTCATGGGCCAGGCCGGTGGCCATTTCGCCGAGGGTGGCCATTTTTGCGCTTTGCGTGAGTTGCTGCTGGGAGCGCCGCACTTCGGTGTTGTCGCGGCCCACGGCCTGCACTTCGACCAGGGCGCCGTGCTCATCGAAGACGCCTCGGTCCGACCACACCCACCAGGCATGTTCGCGGCCGGGCAATTGCAGGCTGATTTCCGCCGTGCTCACCGGGAACTCCGGCGTCAACTGCTGGATGCGCTGCACAAACGCTTCGCGCTGTTCGGTCGACAGCCATTCACCCAGGTTCACCCCGCGCAACTGCGCAGGCGGGCACTCCAGGTAATTGGCCAGCGGCGTGTTGCCGAAGGTCAGGGTCAGGTCCGGGCGATAGCGGCAGATCATCGCCGGGGAGTCTTCGACGAGGATGCGGTAGCGCTCCTCACTGTCCTTGACCTGCTGGGCGGCCAGGGTCGCCTCGGTCACATCCAGCCACAGGCCGACGGCTTCCACCGGCACGCCCAGGTCGTCGCGCAGCAGCTTGGCTTCGTCGAGCAGCCAGTGGTAATCCCCGTGGGTGTCTTGCACGCGGTAACGGCTGCGCACGCTGCCTTCACGCAGCAGTTGGCGGGTGCGCTGGAAGTACAGGTCGCGGTCGTCCGGGTGTACCCATTGCACCAGACTGTCATGGGTGCAATCGGCGAGGGTGCGACCGAGCAGGGGCAGCAGACTGTGACTGAAAAACACCGGCTGCAGCGCGCCATTCATATAGCGCTGCACATAGATCACCGCCGGTGAGCTGGCGATCAGGTTGTCCAGGCGGGCGCGGGCGGCGTCGGCTTGCAGTTGCTGGTTCTGGATGTCGCTGATGTCGAGCATAAACCCGACCCAGCGCCGCTGTTCACCGGCGCCCAGCACCTGGCCCTGCACGCGATACCAGGTCGGCGTGGCGCCGTCGCTACGGTTCAGGCGCACGCTGGCGAGCAAGGGTTTGCCGAGGGTTTGCAGGTCGCGCAGGCGGCTGTGCAGCTCCTGGCGGTCGGCCGGGTGGATGTGGTTCAGCCACGCCTCGAGGGGTTGCCGGGTCGGGCCGTCTTCCGGGTCGAGGTTGCGCATCAATTGGGCGGCAAGCTGGATTTCGTCGCTGGCGGGCAACAACTCAAACCAGCCCGTGCCCAACAGGCCTTGCAACGCTTCCTGGCGTTCGAGTTGTTGATGGTGGCGGTGTTCGCGCAAGCGGCTGAGCAAGGGCGCGGCGAGGGCGGCGGCGAGGTTCAGCCAGTCGCGGTCGTTGCTGTGTGGCTGGCCGCTGTAGGCGCCGCACAGCAGCCAAGCGGCGACACCTTGGCCGTCGCGATAGGGCACGAGGAAGCCATCGGCATTGCCGAAAATGCTGTGCAAACGCGGGTGCTCGCCGCGCCCATAAGGGGCTTGCAGGCTCAGCGGCGTGGTGCCGTTGAGGCTGTCCAGGCAGGTGCCCAGGCGCTGGCCGGTGTGCCAGAACAGCGGCGCGTCATGATTGGCGTACTGGCTGTAAATCACCCAGCCCTGGTCTTCCTGATCGAGCAGGGCCAGGGCCACGCAGGGGATGCGCCAGCGCTGCGCCACACTGCATAACTGTTCGTTGAACACCTCGGGCAAGCGGCTGAGGCTGCACACGCGCAGTTGCTCACTGACGCGGCTGGTCAATTGGTGGTTCTGTTCGCGCTGCTCGGCCAATTGCCGGCTGCCGAGCAAGTCGCCAATGTCTACGGCGTGCAGCAGCCAGCCATTGTCGTGGGGTTGAAGTGTGCCGCGGGTGTGCAGGATTTGCCCGGCGATCCCGTGGAAATCCAGGTCGAGGCTGTGGCGCTGCCAATCGGCGGGCACGCCTTCGACCGTTACGGCGCTATGGGCACTCAGCAGCGCTTGCAAGTGCGGCGAGTTAACCAGTGGCGGCAACTGTGGGCGCAGCGTGCCGCTGAGGTCGAGCACGCGGCCCTGGCTGTCCAGCTGCACGTGCAGCCCGGCAGACGGCGGCGCGGGCGGGTCGATTTCCAGCGCGCCATTGCGACCGAGCAGGCGCCCGAACAACGTGTCCCCCGAGGTCAAAACTGCAGGCTCGACTGGGCCTGCAATGTCGTCGGCAGTTGCGGCACGGTGCCGATGCCCGGCAGGACAATAAAGGGCAGCACCGCCTGGAGGTTGGCCGACGGGTAGTTGATCTGCACCTTCAACAGCCCGCTGGTGAAGGTGGTGGTGACTTGGGTGGAAGCGTCGAATTTGTAGGCGTTGGGAATCCACCCCAAACGGTTGGCGACCGCCGTTTTGGCAGTGGCCTGTACGGCGGCGGGGTAGCCTTGCATATTGGGGTCCAGCCCAACGCTCAAGCGCACGGCTTCGGCGGTGGCCTGGTTGAACGACTGCATCAGCAGCAGCGGCAGGCTATAGCTGACCGTGCCGTAGAACACGGCAAAAAAAATCACGAACACGGCAATGAACTCGATGGCTGCCGTGCCTTTTTGCTTCTCGGGGAGGCTTGTTTTCATCACCGCGTCTACCCTGACGGCTACTACTTGATATCAGCATAGAATCAATCGGCGAAAAGGGATGTTTTTTACGTGATCCATAGCGCAGTGGTGCTGTTGTGGTTGGGGCTGTGTGCCGTGCAGGACGTTCGCCAGCGCTTGCTCGCCAATCGCCTGACGCTGGGCGCGGCGTTGCTGGCGCTGATCTACCTCGTGTGGACGGGCCACACCTGGCTTGGCGCTTGTGTCGGGCAGGGGCTGTGGGCGTTTTTTCTGGCGCTGCTGCTGACCTTGCCCGGTTACGCCCTGGGCCGCCTGGGCGCCGGTGATGTAAAGCTGCTCGCGGCCCTGGCGCTGGCCTCCAATGCCGATTACCTGCTGGGTTCATTTGTGGGCGCCGCCGTCGCCAATCTGCTGTGGCTTTTGGCCGCGCCAAGGCTTTGGCCGCTTATGGGTCAAGGGGTTAAAAACCATCTGGGTTATCTGGCGCCGGATCCGTCAAGAAAACTGCCGTTTGCGCCGTTTTTACTGGTGGGTTTTGCCGCCACCCAATTTTGGATCCATTAATCGTCTGAGGGTATTAACGCTATGTACATAGTTGGAAAGTACGTCTACGTTTAATACGTGGCTGTACAGGAAAATTCGTGGTGAAGGATTAGTCAAACTTTTGGCTTGCTATGCATGGAGTAGCGCGTGAACAAGCTTACCTCTGCAGTAAAAGTGCTCGTGGTCGACGATCAACCGCTGATCGTGGAAGAGCTCTGTGAATTTCTTGAAAGCAGCGGTTTCCGCTGCGTCCCGTGTGAATCCAGCCAGCAGGCCTTGAAGCGTTTTACCGAAGACGCCGAGATTGGCCTGGTGTTGTGCGATCTGCATATGCCGGATATGGACGGCATCGAGTTGGTCCAGGCCCTGCAGAAGGTTGCGGGCAAGCAGCGCGCCTTTGAGGCGATCATGTTGACCGGTCGCGCGGACAAGCAGGATGTGATCAAGGCGCTGCGCGCAGGCATCGCGGATTACTACCAGAAGCCGATCAATCTCGATGAACTGCTCGAAGGCTTGCAGCGTCAGGAAGCGGCGTTGGAGGAGCGTAAGAAAGAGCTGCAACTGGGGCACTTGAACCAGAAGCTGCAATTTCTTTCCGAGTCGATCAACGACCTGTACCAGGACCTCGACAAAGCACGCCGCAGCCCGCCAGGGCATGAGGGTGACGAGGTGTCGGCCGAGGAGGCCGGGCCGCTGGAGATTCCGGCGATCTTCAACCAGCTGTCGCCGCGTCAGCTGGATGTTGCGCGACTGGTGGGCAAGGGGCAGACCAACTACCAGATCGCCTGCGAGTTGGGGATTACCGAGAACACCGTGAAGCTGTATGTGTCCCAGGTACTGCGCCTGACGCACATGCATAACCGCACGCAGTTGGCGCTGGCGTTGTCGCCCAGTAACTCGGCGCTGCGCCAGCGAGTCACTGCCCACTGATCACTTGTGGGAGTGGGCTTGCCCGCGAAAGCGGTGGATCAGTCAATTTATCTGTCACTGACCCACCGCATTCGCGGGCAAGCCCGCTCCCACAGTTGACCGAGTTCGACTTCAGCTATCTGGTCCTATCAGTTACCGCTCTTCACTGTCCCGCCTGCCTTCTGATCGAAGTACTCCGGAATCGGGTGCTTGTAGCTTTCCAGCAAGCGTTGCGTCGCCAGGTCTCGTTCGGCGGCGGAGGCTTTTTGCTGGGTGTTTGATGCGGCTTTCCCGCTGGATTGCAAGGTCAGCCAGCTTTCGGTCACCGCCTGCTGCGGCGATGACGGGCCGGGCTCAATGGCCATGACCGTGAGGGGCAAGGCCAGCACGGCGAGGCTGGCGAGATAGGGCATTTTCATGATCAATTCCTCGGGGTGCTGGCGGCATCACTCACGGTCGCCACTGGGTCTTTGGCCTTGGTGACGGGAAGGCTGGCGCCCTTGAGTTTCTCGGCGCGGGCCTGGGCGTCGGTGACTTGTTCGGGGCTCAGGTTCATTTGGCTGGCCACTTGTGCGGCCTGCTTCCAATTGTCCTGATAGATCAGCAGGGTGACCAGGTTGATCGCCGCCAGCGGGTCGCTCTGCTTGAGCTCCATAGCGGTCATGAATTCGAAGCGCGCGTCTTCCAGGCGCAGTTGGTTGAGATACACCACGCCCAGGTCATTGCGGATTTTTTCATCGGTCGGCGCCAGCCGCGCCGCACGTTGCAGGTGCGCCATGGCTTGGCTGTTGTCGCCCTTGGCCGAAGCCAATTGGCCCAGGCCGTGCTCGCCTTCGGCCGCCATGCAGGTGCCGATCAGGCTTTGATAAAGCCCCTGCGCTTCGGCGCGTCCGAGCAGGCGATACGCCTTGGCCTGGCGCAAGCGTACCTGGGGCAGGTTGGCCGGCAGGTTTTGCAGGTTGGCCAGGCTGGCGTGCAGCTTGCCGTCGCCGGCCATTTCATCGGCCAGGTTCAGCGCCAGTTCCTGGTCCGACCCGGGTTTGAGGCAACTGCCGCCCGCCGTCAGGGCCGCCCACGGCGTTTGGCCGTTGGTGGCGCAACCCCCGAGCAGCAACAGGCTCAAACCGGCTATCAAGGCTTTCATCGGGCGGTCCTCATAAGTGGCTCAAGGCCCGGGAGATGCCGATGAACGCCGGCCCCCCGAGCACGATCAGCAGGGCGGGAAACAGAAACACCATCATCACCACCGACATCTTTGCCGACATCTTCGACACGAATTCCTGAATGCGTGTGAGGCGGCGGTCGTCGAGCAATTGCTTGAGCGCCAGCAGCGATTTCATCGCGCCGCCGCCTTGCTGGACCAGTTGCTGGAGGATGGTGCAGGTGTCAGTGAATTCATCCACGGCCAGCATTCGCGCGGTCTTGCCCAGCTCTTCGCTCAGCTCCAGGCCGGAGTCGACACGCGTCAGGATCAGGCGCAGTTCATAAGTCAGGTCCGGCAGCAGGCGCTGCGCTTCAATGCTCAGCACGCGCAGCGCTTGTTCCACCGCCATGCCGGACTCGAAGAGGATGCGCAGCAACGGAATGAAGGTCGAGACCTCACGGGAAATGCGTTGCTGACGGGCCTTGGCGGCCCTGGCCAGGATGCGTTTGGGCAACAGATAGCCGATGCCCAAACCGATTGCGGGCGCCAGCCACGGCGAGGCCGTGTGGGGAAACAGCAGCTGCTGGCCCACCAGCACCATGCCCAGCGCCAACAACGGCGTGCCGACCTGCAGGGCGGCGAACATCGAGCGTTGGCTGGCCTGGCGCCAACCGACGCGGCTGAGCAGCAGCTGGGTTTCATTGTCCAGGCTGACTGATCGTTGCGCGATAGGGCTGTTGCCCAATTGGCGCATCAACGTATTGAGCGTGCGTTCACGGCCCATCTGGCCCTGCAAGCGCTGGGCGACCAGGCGCTGGCCGCGCCGGTGTTTGAGCAGGTTGGCCAGCACCAGCGCCAGGGCGGCCAGGAGCAATACGGCGCTGATCAGCAGTGGGATAGCCATCTCATACGCTCCGCAGCATGCGCCACAAGGCGAAACAGCCCAGCAGTTGCATGCCGAGTGCCACGAACAACAGCATGCGCCCGGTGCCGTCATTCCACATGGTCATCAGATAAGCCGGGTTCACCGCCAGGAAGTAGCCGATCATCGAAATCGGCAGGGCGCCGAGCACGTAGGCGGTCACGCGGGTTTCGCCGGTCAGGGCGCGTAACTGGCGGGCGGCCTGCTCGCGCTCGCGGATCATCTTGATCAGGTTTTCCAGCAGTTCGCTGGCGTTGCCGCCATAGCGATGGTTGATCTTCAAGCCCAGCGCAAACAGACGAAACTCATCACGCTCGTAGAACTCGGCAAAGTCGTGGGTCGACTCCGGCAGGCTGACGCCCAACTGCACGTTGCGCTGGATGCGGCCCATGGCCTGTTTCAGCGGGTCTTCGGTGATCTCGATACCGCCGAGCACCGAGTCGGCCAGGGTGCGCCCGGCCTTGAGGCTGCGCACGGTGTGGTCGAGCAATTGCGGCAGCTGTTCAATCATGCGCTTGATGCGTCGTTGGTAGCGCCAGGCAATGTACAGGCGCAGCAGCAACGGCGGCAGCACCAGCATCACCAGCAGCCCGAGCCAACCGGCCACCAGCAGCCCCAACGCCACGCCCAGGGCCCAGATCGCCAGCCACAGGCCCAGGCTGTCCGTGGGTTTGCCCAGGCCTGCGCGCAGGAACATCCGTTCCACGCCACTCCACTGGTTGGCTTCTTCGCCGGACTGCGGCTGGCCCTCGGCGAGCCGGCTCAGTACCCGTTCGGTCTGGGCACGGCGCAGGCCGTTCTGAAAGGAGCGGACCGACAGGCCGATCAGGATCAGGCAGATGAGTAGCAGAATGGCCCCGGTCATGGTCATGTCCCTTTCAAGGCTAAGCCGGTTCGCGGCGCAGTTTATCGCCGGCGGGGTTGACCGCTTCGCGCAAGAAACCGAAGCCGGTGCGCCGGTCATGGCGGAACAGGGTATTGGTCACGTACACGTCTTCGCGGATACCCACCACCTCGACCACTTCGCTGACGCAACGACGCCCGTCCGGCAAGCGCGTCAACTGGATCACCACATCGAGCGCCGCGCAGATCATTTGCCGCAGGGTTTTCTCCGCCACCACGCGGCCGGTCAAACCCACCAGGGTTTCCAGGCGCAGCAGCGCGTCGGCGGCGTTGTTGGCGTGCACGGTACTCATGGAACCGTCGTGGCCGGTGTTCATGGCGGTGAGTACATCAAGCACTTCCACGCCACGGATCTCGCCAAGGATGATGCGATCGGGGCGCATCCGCAGGGCGTTGCGGATCAGGTCGCTGGCCTTGACCTCGCCGTGGCCCTCGGCATTCGGCGGGCGGGTTTCCAGGCGCACCACGTGGGGGTGGCCCAGTTGCAGCTCGGCCACGTCTTCGATGGTGACCAGGCGTTCATGGGGGTTGATCAGTTGGCTGAGAATGTTCAGCAGCGTGGTTTTACCGGTGCCGGTACCACCGCTGATCAGGATATTGCAGCGCTTGCCCACGGCTTCCTGGAAGAAGTCAAAGATGTTCTGGTCGATGGTCTGCATTGCCACCAGGTCGCTGCTTTTGAGCATGTCCTTGCGGAACTTACGAATCGACAGGCACGGCCCGTCCAGGGCAATCGGCGGGATGATCGCGTTGACCCGGCTGCCATCCGGCAGGCGTGCATCGACCATCGGCGACGACTCATCCAGGCGCCGCCCCAACGGTGCGAGGATGCGTTGCATCACGCGTTCAACGTGGTGTGAGTCGATAAAGCGCAGGTCGCTTTGATGCAGCAAGCCGTCACGTTCGATAAACACCCGGTGCGGGCCGTTGACCAGGATTTCGGTTACGGACGGATCGCGCAGCAACACTTCCAGCGGGCCAAAACCGGTCAGCTCATCGACGATCTCTTCGGCCAGGCGTTCCATCTCATAGCGGGAAATCGCGAGGTGCATGCGGTTGATGTATTCGGCCACTTTGTCGATGACAAACTGCGCCAACAGCGGGCGTGAACCCTCCAGCAAATTTTTCCCCGACTCTTCGATGGCATCGATGATGTAGCGATGCAGTACCAGCTTGAGCCCGTCGTGGTCAGTGTTGCCACCCAGGCCGCGGGCGGGGGCGCCGAAGAGTTTTTCACCGTTCATTTTCCAGCCCTCAGCAGGCGTTCAAACCAGGTGTGCGAGGGTTGCTTCATGCCTTCGGAGCGCTTTGCCAGGCGCTCGCCCAAGGTTTTGAGGTTGTGGGTCAGGGTTTCGCGTGGGGCCAGGGCGAACAGGGTTTGCCCTTGGTTCTTGGCATTCAGGCGCACCTCCGGGCTCAGCGGCAGCACCGCGATCACCTCCAGGCCATAGCTTTTGCTCAGGGCGTCTGCGTCGGGCGCGCAGCCTTTGATGTAGCGGTCGACCAGCAGCTTGGCGTGTTCCAGCTTCATGCCTTTTTCGCGCCACTGGTTGAGCACGCCGAGGTTGCGACGGCAGTCCAGCACGCTCTGGTCGGTGCACCACAGCAGCTTGTCGCAGTGGCTGACAAAGGTGCGCAGCGCTTCGCTGTCCGGCTGGCCGGCGAGGTTCACCACGATATGCTGGAAGTGTTGGCGCAAGGCACTGAGCAGCATGTACAGCTCGGCCGCGCTGGTCTGTTCCAGAGGCTCGTCATTGGGGGCGTAGGCGAGAATACGCAGGCCGTCTTCAGCGCAGGTAAACGCGCTGTTGATCAAGGTGGTGTCCAGGCGCCTGAGGTGGCGCAAGGCGTCGCCGAAATTGAACGAGCTTTCCAGCCCCAGCAACGCCAGGCTGTCACCGCGCGGCAGGCCCAGGTCGAGCAACAGGGTTTGCTGGCCGCTCTTTTGCACCACCAGCGCCAAGTGGCTGGTCAGCAGCGCGCCGTCGGCGTTGCTTTGGGTGCCGTAGAGCACGGTGAGGCCACCCAGTTGAGTGTTGGTGGCCACCGGCGGCAGGCGTTTGCTCAAACGGCGCACCAGCCCGGCGACTTCGCTGGAGCGTGAGCCATAGGCGACAAAATCGCGGGCGCCGGCGCGCATGGCGTTGAGCACCAACTGGTTGTCCATGCCATCGCCGAGGGCGACGATGGCGAGCATCGGTTTGGCCTCCAGCGCGCCTTCGATCAGCGCGCTTTGGGCCACCACGTGTTCGCGGTCGAGGCCGATAAACACCAGATTGGCGAAGGTCACATCCACCAGCGCGAGCAACTCGTCGAGGGTGCCGCTGCCGGCGCTGACCACTTGGCCAAGCGGTGCCAGCGCGCCCTGCAGCCATTCCAGGTCGGTGGTGTTGCGGGTGATTGCCAGAAACGTCTGGCTCAGACTATCGCTCATTGAGACAACCCATTGAGTCGGTCGAAATTGCCGTTTTCCAGGAAGTACAAGCGGTACCAGTTCGGGTCGTAGTTGCGCAGCTTCTCGCCGGGCAACGATGGCAGTTGGGCATTGGCGGCCAGCGGCTGCACCAGGTGCGGGGTGACGATCATCAGCAGCTCTTTGTCCTGGCGGTTGACCGAGGAATCGCGAAAGAACGCGCCGAGAATCGGGATATCGCCCAAGCCCGGAAACTTGCTGATAGTGGTGGTGTTGGTGCTGCTGATCAGGCCGCTGATCACGAAACTTTCACCGTCAGCCAGCGACACGCTGGTGTCGGTGCGGCGGATGGTCAGCGCCGGTACCTGGATGCCTTGGATGGTCACGGCGTTGGTGTAGTCCAGTTCGCTGACTTCCGGCGCCACCTTGAGAGAAATACGGTTACGGTCGACCACTGTCGGCGTGAGTGTCAGGCGAATACCGAATTCCTTGTACTCGATCGAGATGTTGTTGCTGGCGCTGCTGGGTACCGGGATCGGCACTTCGCCGCCGGCCAGGAACGTCGCGCTTTGCCCGCTCAAGGCCACCAGGCTTGGGCGGGCCAGGGTGTAGGCAAAACCACTGCTTTCCAGTGCGTTGATCATGGCGGAGACACGCCCGCCACCGAAGCCGATATTGAAGTTACTGTCGCTCACCGGCAGTCGAAAGGTGCCGGCAGTCGGGGATACCAGTTTAGGGCTGCCGAGGAAAAAGTTGCTGCCGATGCCGAGGATCTTGGTGCTGGCTTCCTTGAGTTTGGAGCGGCTGACTTCGACGAAGCGGATATCGGTCTGCACCTGGCTGGGCAGCGTCGGGTCGTCCGACGGCGACAGCGACAGGCTGGTCAATGCCGAGGTGGCCTTGCCTATGACGAACACCATGCTCTGGCGCGGCGTGTTCGAGCAGGCGGTCCAGACCATCAGGCTGGTGGTGCCGGAGGCGATGCCGGTGAGCAGGAAGCCGCGATCACCGTTTAAATGTACGTCGGCGATTTTCGGGTCGCCAATGGCCAGGCGCGTGATAGCGACGGGGGATTGCAGTTCCTGTTGCAGGCCCTCGCCCACGGAGAGCGCTGCGGGTAATTGGCCCAGGCTGCCGCAGTTGCCCGGCGCGGCTGCAACGAGCCCCGCACACAAGTTCGACAGCATCAGGGCACAGGCGATTTTCAGCGTGAACACCGGTGCGAAACGTCGGTTCATGCACAGCATCCTTGTTCAGTCGGGTGTTTGTTGGGTGGCTTGATTGCCGCGTATCACCTCGACACCGGTGCGGCGCGCGGGGCCACCCTGGGCGACTTTTTTGGGCGCCTGGACGAAGGCCAGTTGGGTGAATTGGTAGAGGTCGCGGTTGGCGCTTTGCAACTTGCCCGGCGCATCGCTTTCACCGGCCCAGTAGTGGCTCAGCAAGCGCTCATCGGCGCTGCGCACGGCCAGGCGCAAGGTGCCGGCCTGGGTCGCCAGCATCAGTTGGCTCAGCAATTGTTCGGGCACCGCCAGCACCACGGTGCGAGAGGGCGCATGGCGTTGGGCTTTTTCTTCGGCGGTCATTGCCGGCGGTGAAGCGGGGACGCCGTCGTTGGTCAGGCCCATTTGATCGCCGACGCTGAGCAGGCGCATGGCGGGGATCACCACTTGGGCGGATTGTTCGACGTTGGCGACGTCCTGGCGCAGGTACAGCAGCACGTCCACATAGTCGCCAGGGCTCAACTGGCCGGCAGCGCCAATCACTTCATCGACGGCAACCGCCAGCGCGCGTTCATCGGGGCGGATCATCCGCGCCAGTGGGCCACCGGGGCTGAAACTTTCGTCGTTGAGCCAGGTGCCGGCCTGCAGGGCGCGCCACGGTGTGCGGCCGATGGCCTGGTCCACGCTGGTCATGCTGCCAGCTGGCGCCGTGCGCAGTTTTTCGATGCTCAGGTCGGCGGCGGTCAAGGCAATAAAGGGCGGGACATCGTGGGCCAGTACCACCACCGATTGGCGGGTCTGGTCCTCTACCACGGCGACGGCTTTTTCGACGGGTGCGGTTGGCGGCGGTGGCGGTGCCGGGGCAGGTTCGCGGCTGAGCACCAACCCCCAGTAACCTGCAAACAGCGCACCGACCAAAAGCACACCGGCCAGTACCATGCTCAGACGCGTGTTCATGACGGCTCTCCTTTTCCTGTTGGACTAAAACCCGTCGATCCGAACAGGCTAATTCCGCAACCTGGCTGCTATGAACAGTGACTAACTATTTCGCTATTTGAAGGTAGTTCAGCTAGGACAAAATGCCATTACTGACAGAAAGATTTCTTCGCGGCGAGCCTCGATAGCCTTGAAAACAAGGGATTCAGGCGCCAGCAAAATGACCACTACTTTGTGATTAATCAGTTCTTACAGTTGTGAGGGTGGGGTTTGTTGACAATGCTCAGGTGGCACATGGCAATTACTGTGCAGCACCGAGCTAGGGCGCCCAGCCGCCATAGGAGACGTATTATGATCCTTGATCTGTTGATGAAAGTTCACGTTCAACTTCAGTCGCTTTTTCACCGCAAGGACGGTGCGACCGCGATTGAGTACCTCATTCTCGTGGCGATTGTTGCGTTGGTGATATTGGCAGCCGGGACTACTCTCGGGCCGCAGATCACCGCCTTCTTTACCAGGATTGGGGCCGCGATTTCCCCGGCCGCTACAGGTGGTTGAGTTTCAGGCAGTATGCTGTGAGTACAGACGTCACTGATTGGCAACGCCAGGTCGTACCCATGAACGCTGCCGCTAAACCTCATCGCCAGCAGATCCTGTTGGTGGACGACGAAGAAGATGCCCTCGTAGAACTGGCGGAGTCGCTGGAGAACGAGGGCTTCGTTTGTTTTACCGCGAACTCCGTGACTTTCGCTTTGCAGGAGCTGACCCTGCATCCTGACATTGCCCTGGTCATCACTGACCTGCGCATGCCAGAGGAAAGTGGCATCTCCCTGATCAAGCGCCTGCGCGAACACACCGATCGCCAACACCTGCCGGTGATCGTGATGTCCGGCCATGCCGAGATGGATGATGTGAGCGACATGCTCCGCTTGCAGGTGCTGGATCTGTTTCGCAAGCCCATTTATCTGGTGCGCTTGATTGATACGCTTAACAGTCTTTTTCCTCTGCAGAAATCTCGCCCGTAGCCCCGTAGCCCCGTAGCCCCGTAGCAGGGAGTTGGGTGAATACAATTGTGTGGGAGCTGGCTTGCCTGCGATGGCATCAACTCGGTACGTCAGGTGCACCGGGTTGATGCCATCGCAGGCAAGCCAGCTCCCACTTTTTGATTGCGCAGACTCACAACTGATAACTGAAACTCAAGGTATACCGCGGCCGCCGGTTAAAGCTGTCCAGGGCGATGTCCGACATCGGCTTGGCCGCTTCCAGGGCGATGTTGTAGTACTTGTTATCGCCAAAGCGCAGGCCCACGGCCGCCGAGGACATGTCGTTGCCTTTGACCGGCAGCTCGTTGAACCAGGTCTTGGCGCGGTCAAGCACCACATAGGGTTGCAGGATCTTCACCCAGTCGCCCGCGCGGTTGAAGCTGTAGTTGACCTCGTACGCCACGCCCCAGCCCTTGTCGCCCGATGCTTGATCATCGGGGTAGCCGCGGCCGAAGTTCTGCCCGCCGAAGGTGGCGCGCTCGCTGTCGGGCAATGTGGCGTCGCTCCAGTAGAACGCACCCGAAAGCACGCCTTGCCAGTTGTCGAAGAACTTGTCGCTCTGCACCCCGGAGAGGCGCAGGCGGAAGAAGTCCAGATCAGGTTTCGCCGTGCCCAGGTCGCTGTGAGCTCTGGCCCCCAGGCCGTTGATGCCTTGGTACAGGCCGGCGCTGACGATGCGCAATTGACGGGTATCGGACTTGCGCCAGTCACCCTCGAACGCAAGGGCGCGCAGGTCGCTTTCGATGTCGAAACGGTTGGGGTAGCCCACCAGTTGATAGCGCGTGGTCTGGTCCACGGCATACAGGCGTGTGGCCAGGGTCAGCGATTCATTGGGTGAGGCAATCAGCGGGTGGCTGAGGCCGATGGTGTAGCGGTCGATTGACTGGTGTGGCTTGAGTTCGAAGCCACCGTCCAGCTGGATATTGCTGCTGGGGTCGGCGCGATAACGCTCGGCGCCCAGTATCAACTGGCTGCCCTCGGCATTGATGAACTGGCTGTAGCCCACGCGGTAGTAATGTTCTTTGTCGTCACCCGGCGGGAACAGGCCGCTGACGTAAAGCTGCTCGCCCATGGACGTCTGGGAATTGCTGGTGGCGGTGAGCAATGCTTGGGTGCCGTTACGGTTGTTATCGACCAGGCTCATGCTGGTGGTAAACGGTTTGCGCGAGGCTTCGATCTTCATGTGCGTGGCGCCATCGGTGGTGCCCGGCGGCGGCACTTGCGCCTGCAGGGTCACGCCGGGAATACGCCCCATCAGCGTGGTATAGCGCTCGAACGTTTTGCGCGTGAGCGGGCGCTCGGCCAGCAGTTTGTTAGCCAGCTTGTCGACGTAGGCCGAGACTGAGCCGATGTCGCCGCTTTGCTCGTAATCCTTGATGTAACCCTCCACCAATACCACGCGCACCAGGCCGTTTTCAAAGGTCTGTTGCGGCAGGAACGCGTAGGACAACAGGTAGCCATCCTGCTGGTAGCGACGCGTGATCGTGCGGGTGGCTTCGATCAGTTGCGCAAGGTTGGTCTCACGGCCAATCAACGTCGCGTAGGCCTTGGCCGTTTCGTCCAGCGGGTAGATCGTACCACCCTCGATCTGCAGCTTGCGGATGGTGACTTTGGTGTCCATCAGCAACGGCTGTTTCTGGGTGGCGGGCGCTTGCGGCAACTGGGTCTGGGGTGTGTTCGGCCGATAAGCATCGGCGGGCAGGTTGGGCACCGGCAGGTTGCGGATGGTGTCGTTGCTGTTGAGGAAGCTGGGAAGGGTCTCGGCCTGAACGTAGGCACTGAGGGTGAGCAATAACAACGGCGTCAACACGCGCATAGGACACTCCATGGTCAAACTGCAGCAGCGTTTCGGGCCCGCCGGGTTCTGGGACGCGGTTCGGGAGGGCGAGGTTTTTTTGATCAGGGCCAGCCCATAAAAAAGACGAGAGACTTATAAGGGTCTCTCGTCTCAACCAAGCGTAGGCGCTGTAGGGGAGGCCGTCTAATCGGCCAGGTGCAATTTATTTTTTGCCGGTCAGGCCGTTCAGCAAACCGCCCAGACCGCCGCTTGTGCCCGTGGTTGTGGTGCCACTGCCCGATGTGCTGGCGCCGGTGCCGCCGGTGAGGCCGCCGAGCAAACCACCGCTACTGCCACTGGTGCCACCGGTGACCAAACCACCTACCGAGCCTACGGTGTTGCCGACTGTGGTGACGGTGGTGCCTACCGCGTTGGTGACTGGGTTGGCATTGGCGGCGGTCAGGTTAGTGCCGAGACTGCTCACCGCACCGCCGACTTGGGTTACCAGGCCGTTGACTGGCGCGCCGACGCCTGTGGTGGTGCCGACGTTTTGGGTCAGGGTGGCCACACCGGACGTTACTGGGTTGAGCGCCGCGCCGACGTTAGTGGCCAAGCCTGCGACCGGCGCCGTGGCGGCGGTGTTGGCGACGCCAGTGCCGCCGATAACGGTGCCGAGCGAGGCGACTGTGTTGCCCACTGCGCCACCGGTAACACCGGCAGCACTCACAGTGCCGTTGGTGTTGCCGGCATTCAGGCCGTTACCCACGTTGGCCACCAGGCCGCCGACCAACTCCGGTATACCGGGCGCTGCGGCGCCGCTGGCTGGAGCCACATAGCCGCCGGATTTATCCAGTGTGCCACCTACGCCCGTCAGCGCGCTGCCGACGATGGTGGTAACAGGGTTGCCAGTACCGCCAGCACCGGCAACTTGAGTGCCCAGGCCAGTGACGGTGCTGCCGACTTTATCCAGCAGCCCATTCACAGGGGTGCCCAGGCCGGTGGCCTTGCCGAGGTTGCCGGTGGTGTTTTCCACCAGCGACACCACAGGCACCAGTACTTTGCCGCCCACTGTGTTAGTCAACGAACCCAATGGGCCAGTGGTGCTGGCCGTGCTGACGGTATTGCCGAGCATGGTGACGGCCTCGCCGACTTTATCCACGACACCTCCTACCGTGCCGCCTACGCCACCGGTCAAGCCGCCCACCACGGGCACGCCGCCAAGGGTGGTCGACAGCGATTTCCCGGTGGTCGACAGACCAGTGCCCAGGTCGGCGACGCCATTACCGACACCTGCGACAGTGATGCCCAGGGAGTTGCTGTTAGTGCCCAGCGAACCAAGGCCGCTGGTGACGCCAGTGCCGATGCTGGTGACCGCAGTGCCGGTGGCCGTGACCAGGCCGCCTGCCGTTGTGCCGACAACAGGCACATTGTTCAAGGTCGAACCCAGGTCACCGACTGCTGCGCCTACGTTACCGACAGTGCCGCCCAGGGTGCCGGCAATCTGGCCGGTAACCAGAGGTGTAGTGGTCGAACCTGTGCCACCGCCGGTTCCGCCACCTGTGCCACCGCCAGTGCCGCCGCCAGTGCCGCCGCCAGTGCCACCGCCAGTGCCGCCGCCTGTGCCACCACCGGTTCCGCCGCCAGTGCCGCCACCTGTGCCACCGCCGGTTCCGCCATCTGTACCGCCGCCAGTGCCACCACCGGTTCCGCCATCTGTACCGCCGCCAGTGCCACCACCGGTTCCGCCACCTGTGCCGCCGCCAGTACCACCGCCGGTTCCGCCATCTGTGCCGCCACCAGTACCACCGCCTGCACCTGCATCAGGCGAAGAGGCTGCCACGCTACTGTGATGCCCGCCACCACCGCTGCTGCAGCCACCGAGGCTCATCGCCATGACCAGGGCCAGCGCGGTACTTGCTTTCCAAAGCACTACTTGAGTTTGAGTTTTCATGATTGAGTTCCCTTGCACCTGTACAACCTTGGTTGTTTTCAAACGCTCGCTATTTCTTGGGATAGCGATACGTTTGTCCGTGTTGTCATCACAGACCCGGGCACTCTTTCGCGCAACGCTCAACTTGGTATTAACGATTTATATACACCAGGCCTTGGTCGGCTTAATGACTAATACCAAGGGTGTAATCGAGAGATGTATCAAGATGTTTATATTTTATAATTCATGGGTTTGAATAAAAAACGGACGCCGAGGCGTCCGCTATAACTTAGGGTGTATATATACAATTAATGTGCATTTTTCAGGCGATGGGCCGCCACTTGCCGAGCATATGTTGAATATCGCCAGTGCCTTTCAACTGCAACTCTCCGCTCGAGCCTGCGGCACTGCTGAGCAATATCACTTCACTGGGCAGGCGTACCGGTTTTTTGAACTCGACTTCTATTTCTACATTGGCGGCAGGCAAATGCTCATTCAGCGCGGCCAATGTGCGCGCGGTATTCCACAGCCCATGGGCGATAGCCTGGGGAAAGCCGAACAGCTTGGCCGTCAGCGCGCTCAGGTGGATCGGGTTGTAGTCGCCGGATACCCGCGCATAGTGGCGACCGATATCGGCGGGCGCCTTCCAGCGCGCGACTTCGCTGACAGTGCCGCAGATGGATAAAGGCGCCTCTTGCGCTTCGCCGTCCAGCTTCACGCCTCGACACAACATGCGGCTGTCGGCTTCCCACAACAGCCCCAGCGCGTCCTCCACCGTGGTCACAATGTCAAAGGTCGCACCCTTGGCGTGGGGCTGCAGGTTGTGTGCGTATACGCCGACTATCAGATTGTTCACGCCGCCCAATGGCCGGTGGATGCGGAGTCGATTGCTCAGGTGAATCAGCCCCAACAGCGGAAAGGGAAAATGTTTGTCGGTGAGCAATTGCATCTGCAAACCGAACGCCAGGATATGCGGATAAGTACCCGGCAGCACCGGGCTGTCGGCAAACCCGCAGACCTTGCGATAGGCCGCGACGTGCTCAGGGTTCACGCGTACATGGCAGCGCAATCCGCCATCAGGCAAGGTGCTGCCGCTGATCTTGCGCTTGAGCGCCGCGCGCCAATACAGCGGCAACAGAAACGGGGGGCTGTCCAATGTCTGCCACTGCATAGTCACGCTCCCAGCAGGCTTTGCCCGCACACCCGCAGCGCCTGGCCGCTGACGGCCCCGGAGCCCGGCTGCCCGAGCCAGGCGACGGCTTCGGCCACGTCTTGCGGCAAACCACCCTGGCCCAATGAACTCATGCGCCGCCCGGCTTCACGCAGGGCGAAGGGAATGTGCGCGGTCATCTGGGTTTCGATAAAACCCGGCGCGACCGCGTTGATGCTGATGCCACGCTCGCCCAGCAGCGGCGCCCAGGCCTGGGCCAGGCCAATCAGCCCGGCCTTGCTCGCGGCGTAGTTGGTTTGCCCGCGATTACCGGCAATCCCGCTGATGGACGCCAGCAGCACCACGCGGCCGTTGTCGTGCAGGGTGCCGCTGTCGAGCAGAGCCTTGGTCAATACTTGCGGCGCATTGAGATTGACCGCGAGTACGGCGTCCCAATATTCCGGCGTCATGTTGGCCAGGGTTTTATCGCGGGTGATGCCGGCGTTATGCACCACGATGTCGATGCCGTCCGGCAGGTGTTCGATCAACTGTGTGGCGGCGTCTTCGGCGCAGATATCCAGCACCACGGTGCGCGCGCCGAGGCGAGCGGCGAGGGCTTCGAGGTCGGCCTTGGCCTGGGGCACATCCAGCACTATCACCTCGGCACCGTCGCGCGCCAGGGTTTCGGCAATGGACGCGCCGATACCACGCGCAGCACCCGTTACCAACGCCTTGCGCCCAGCCAGCGGGCGCGTCCAGTCTTCAACCGGGGTGGCGCAGGCTTGCAAGCGAATAACCTGGCCGGAGATATACGCACTTTTCGGCGACAGGAAGAAACGCAGCGCACCTTCCAGCTGATCCTCGGCACCGTCGCCCACATACAACAGTTGCAGCACGCCGCCGCTGCGCAGTTCCTTGGCCAGTGAGCGGCTGAACCCTTCGAGGGCCCGCTGAGCACTGGCGGCAAACGGATCGCTGAGGCTTTCCGGCGCGCGTCCCAGAATCACCAGATGCGCGCTGTGATCGAGATTTTTCAGCAAGGGCTGAAAGAATTCGCGCAGTTGCTTGAGCTGGTCGGTGTGCTGCAAGTCGCTGGCGTCAAACACCACGGCCTTGAGCTTGGGACCGTGGCCCGGGATCCAGGTCGACGACTCGGCGCCGTAGGTGTAAATCGCGTCGGTCAATTTGTGCGCAAACACCTGCACTTTGGCGGCCAGCGCGCCGCCGCCCAGCAGCAGTGCACCCTCTACCGGGCGCAGGCGTCCGGCCTGCCAGCGTTCCAGGCGTACCGGTGACGGCAGGCCAATGGCGGCGACCAGGCGATGGCCGAGGCTTGAGTTGGCGAAGTCGATATAACGGTCAGACATGGAACGCTCTCCGAGTGCTGGGGTTCAAACGGTGGACCATCAATAGGTGAAAGTCGTTCGATTGAGCCTAGGCTAGTCTCAAAGACTCGACCCACAACCTTCAGGGAGCTTTCCATGACTCAATTGCGCCGTGTAGCGATCATTGGCGGTAACCGCATCCCCTTCGCCCGTTCCAATGGCCCATATGCCACGGCGAGTAACCAGGCGATGCTCACCGCTGCCCTCGAAGGCCTGATCGAGCGCTACAACCTGCACGGCCTGCGCATCGGCGAGGTGGCGGCCGGGGCGGTGCTCAAGCACTCGCGCGACTTCAACCTCACCCGCGAATGCGTGCTGGGCTCGCGCCTGTCGCCGCAAACCCCGGCCTATGACATTCAGCAGGCGTGCGGCACGGGGCTGGAAGCGGCGTTGCTGGTGGCCAACAAGATTGCCCTGGGCCAGATCGAGTGTGGGATTGCCGGTGGCGTCGACACCACCTCCGATGCGCCGATTGGTGTGAATGAGGGCCTGCGCAAAATTTTGCTGCAAGCCAACCGCAGCAAATCCATGGCGGATAAATTAAAAGTCCTGTTACAACTTCGTCCCCATCACCTTAAGCCGGAGCTGCCGCGCAATGGCGAGCCGCGCACCGGCCTGTCCATGGGCCAGCATTGCGAGCTGATGGCGCAGACCTGGCAGATCCCGCGCGCCGAGCAGGATCAGTTGGCATTGGAAAGCCATCATAAAATGGCCGCGTCCTACGCCGAAGGCTGGCACAACGATTTGCTCACGCCGTTTCTGGGCCTCACCCGCGACAACAACCTGCGCCCCGACCTCACCCTGGAAAAACTCGCCAGCCTTAAACCCGCGTTCGAGCGCAGTGAAAAGGGCACGCTCACTGCCGGTAACTCCACGCCACTCACCGACGGCGCCTCCTTGGTGCTGCTGGGCAGTGAAGCCTGGGCCAAGGAGCGCGGCTTGCCGATTCTGGCTTACTTGCGCGATGGCGAAGCGGCGGCTGTGGATTTCGTCAACGGCGCCGAAGGCCTGCTGATGGCGCCGGTGTACGCGGTGCCACGCTTGCTGGCGAGAAATGGCCTGACCCTCCAGGATTTTGACTACTACGAGATTCACGAAGCCTTTGCTGCCCAAGTGTTGTGCACGCTCAAGGCCTGGGAAGACCCGGAATATTGCAAGACCCGCCTGGGGCTGGATGCGCCGTTGGGCGCCATTGACCGCAGCCGGCTCAACGTCAAAGGCAGTTCATTGGCGGCCGGGCACCCGTTTGCCGCCACGGGCGGGCGCATCGTCGCCAACCTGGCCAAACTGTTGGACGCGGCGGGCAAGGGCCGAGGGCTGATTTCGATCTGCGCCGCCGGTGGTCAGGGTGTGACGGCGATCATTGAACGCTGATTGCCGACTAAATTGGCATATTGAGTGCATTCTTCAGTGGTCAGAGGTCGGTAGCCCCTCCCACCGGCGCGCCGATTGCCGTATAACGAGTGCCATACGCGTATTTGGTAATAAAGGACCCACAATAAAAGCTGATGAAGACTCCTAAACGCATTGAACCCCTGATCGAAGACGGTCTGGTCGACGAAGTGCTGCGCCCTCTCATGAGCGGTAAAGAAGCAGCTGTTTATGTGGTGCGCTGCGGCAATGAATTGCGTTGCGCCAAGGTTTACAAGGAGGCGAATAAACGAAGTTTTCGTCAGGCATCCGAATACCAGGAAGGCCGTAAGGTCCGCAACAGCCGTCAGGCCCGGGCCATGGCCAAAGGCTCCAAGTTCGGCAAGAAAGAAACCGAAGACGCTTGGCAAAACGCCGAAGTGGCGGCGTTGTTCCGCCTCGCCGGCGCGGGCGTTCGCGTGCCTCAGCCGTTCGACTTCCTGGAAGGCGTGCTGCTGATGGAACTGGTGGCCGACGAGTATGGCGATGCAGCGCCGCGTCTTAACGACGTCACGCTGGAGCCGGACCAGGCGCGCGAATACCACGCCTTCCTGATTTCCCAGATCGTGCTGATGCTGTGTACCGGCCTGGTGCACGGTGACCTGTCCGAGTTCAACGTACTGCTCACGCCAACCGGCCCGGTGATCATCGACCTGCCCCAGGCAGTGGATGCGGCGGGCAACAACCACGCGTTCAGCATGCTGGAGCGGGATGTGGGCAACATGGCTTCCTACTTCGGGCGTTTTGCCCCGGAGTTGAAGAAGACCAAGTACGCCAAGGAAATGTGGGCGCTGTACGAAGCCGGCACCTTGCACCCGGCCAGCGTGTTGACCGGCGAGTTTGACGAGCCGGAAGAGCTGGCGGACGTGGGCGGTGTGATCCGCGAAATCGAAGCGGCGCGGCTGGATGAAGAGCGCAAGCAAGCGGTTCGGGCGGCGGATGACGCGCCACCGAGCAAGACCGCGGAAGAACCGCCGCCGCCTTGGATGCAGTGATCTAACAACGATCCTTCGGCTTGATGAAGATCTAATGTGGGAGCGGGCTTGCTCGCGAATGCGGAGTATCAGTCAACAGATTCACTGGCTGATACAACGCATTCGCGAGCAAGTCCGCTCCCACATTTAGTTCTGAGTATGCCTGCTAAGTATTGATCAGGCGCAACAGCTGCCCGACGCCAACTCCTTGAGAATCGGGCAATCCGGCCGATGGTCACCCTGGCAGTGTTCCACCAGGTCCTGCAAGGTATCGCGCAATTGCCCCAGCTCCAGAATCTTCTGGTTCAACTCCTCGATATGCTGGCGCGCCAGGGCTTTTACATCGGCGCTGGCCCGCTGGCGGTCTTGCCACAAGGTCAGCAGCTTGCCGACTTCTTCCAGTGAAAACCCCAGATCCCGCGAGCGTTTGATAAACGCCAACGTGTGCAAGTCATCGCTGCCATACACGCGGTAGCCGCTGTCGGTACGATGCGCGGCTTTGAGCAGGCCGATGGATTCGTAGTAGCGAATCATCTTGGCGCTCAGCCCGCTCTGGCGGGCGGCCTGGCCGATGTTCATGGGCGTTGATCCTCGTAGTCCTTGGGTTTCCAGGTTTTTAACAGTAACGCATTACTCACCACGCTGACGCTGGACAAGGCCATGGCCGCACCTGCGAGCACCGGGTTGAGCAGGCCAAAGGCCGCCAGCGGAATGCCGATCAAGTTATACACAAAGGCCCAGAACAGGTTCTGGCGGATTTTTGCGTAGGTCTTGCGGCTGATCTCCAGCGCGGCCGGCACCAGGCGCGGGTCGCCGCGCATCAACGTGATACCGGCGGCGTGCATGGCCACATCGGTGCCGCCGCCCATGGCGATGCCGATATCGGCGGCGGCGAGGGCCGGAGCGTCGTTGATGCCATCGCCGACCATGGCGACGACACCGGTCTTTTTCAACTCGGCCACGGTGGCGGCCTTGTCGGCCGGCAGCACTTCGGCGTGTACATCATCGATGCCCAGCGCCTGGGCTACCACGCGGGCACTGCCGCGATTGTCGCCAGTGAGCAAATGGCTGCTGATGTGTTGAGCCTTGAGTTGTTCCACGGCGTCCAATGCGCCGGGCTTGAGGGTGTCGCCAAACGCAAACAGCCCCAACACACGTGGGTGTGCGCCTTGTTCAATCAACCACGACAAGGTGCGGCCTTCGGCTTCCCAGGTTTTGGCAGACTCGGCCAGATCACCTGCGCTCAAGCCGTTCTCTTCGAGCATGCGGCGGTTGCCCAAGGCCAGTTGCCGGCCGTCCAGCGTACCGGCAATGCCACGGCCGGTCAGGGACTGACTGGCACTCACGTCCGCCACATTCAGCCCTTTTTCACCACACGCCTCCAGCACGGCCTTGGCCAACGGATGCTCGCTGCCGCGTTGCAAGGCGCCGGCCTGTTGCAGCAACAGATCTTCATTGCCATCCACCGCCGCCAGGTGCGCAATTTTTGGCGCGCCGGAGGTCAGCGTGCCGGTCTTGTCGAACACCACCGCGCTGACGGCATGGGCGCGCTCCAGTGCTTCGGCGTCCTTGACCAGAATGCCGTAGCGTGCGGCAACGCCGGTGCCGGCCATGATTGCGGTCGGCGTGGCCAGGCCCAGGGCGCATGGGCAAGCGATTACCAGGACCGCGACGGCATTGATGATCGCCGTTTCCAGCGAGGCGCCGTACAACCACCAGCCCACCAGCGTAACCAAGGCCAGCACCAACACGGCTGGCACAAAGACCTGGCTGACCTTATCCACCAGTTTCTGAATCGGTGCTTTGGCGGCCTGGGCGTCTTCCACCAGGCGGATGATCCGCGCCAACACGCTCTCTGCGCCCAGCGCCTGGGTGCGGACCAGCAAACGGCCTTCGCCATTGATGGCGCCGCCGGTGACTTTGTCGCCCGGCTGTTTCGGTACCGGCAGGCTTTCGCCGCTGATCAAGGCCTCGTCGGCATGGCTTTGGCCGTCTACCACTTCGCCGTCCACCGGGAAGCGCTCGCCGGGTTTGACCAGCACCAAGTCGTCGAGCTTCAGCGCGGTGATAGCGACGTCTTCTTCACGGCCTTCAAACACGCGAATCGCGCGTTCCGGACGCAGGGCTTCGAGGGCGCGGATGGCGCTTGCGGTCTGGCGCTTGGCGCGGCTTTCGAGGTATTTGCCCAGCAACACCAGGGCGATCACCACGGCTGAGGCTTCGAAATACAGATGCGGCATAGTGCCCACGGGCGCGGTGAGCCATTCATAAATGCTCAGGCCATAACCGGCGCTGGTGCCGATGGCCACCAGCAGGTCCATATTGCCGGCGCCGGCGCGCACGGCTTTCCAGGCCGCTCTATAGAAGCGCGCGCCAAAAATGAATTGCACCGGAGTGGCCAACGCGAATTGCACCCAGGCCGGGAGCATCCAGTGCAGGCCGAACGGCTCCACCAGCATCGGCAGCACCAATGGCAGCGCCAACGCGATGGCCAACAACAACGACCAGCGCTCGTGGTGCAGACGCTGGGCCTGTTTAGCGTCGGTGACGGTCTCGCTTTGCGGCAGGGTGGCGGTGTAGCCGGCCTTGTCGACGGCGGCGATCAGCACGGCGGGGTCCATCTGGCCCAGCACTTCGATGTGGGCCCGTTCGTTGGCCAGGTTGACGCTGACGCTTTGCACCCCCGGCACCTTGCCCAGCGCGCGCTCGACACGCCCGGCACAGCTGGCGCAGGTCATGCCGCTGATGGGCAGGTCAAAGGTGGTGGATCCATTCATGGGGCAGTCCTCCAGAGAAGTTGCCCCCAGCATCAACCTTGACCTGTGGGGAAGGTCAAGCGCCTTTAATACTCCAGTGCGGCGGGTTTAAGGTACATACCGTCCGGGCCTTGGGCGATACGCAGTTTGCGTATGTCTCCGGCCTTCAGCGTAATGTTCTGCGCAGGCGGCGCGAGCATGCCCGGCAGGCAACCTGGCGATTGGCCCGGCAGCAGCTTGAGGCGCAGCGATACATTGCCCGCCGGCAGGTTGAACGACGTGGCCTGTTCCTGGAACAGACGCCCGGCCAATTGGTCCTGGATATACAGGCCGATTTCGCAATTGGTCGGCACTTCCAGGCGCTCGCGGGAAATGATCAACACCGCATAGTCTTGATCCGCACAGGCCATGGGCGCAGCGGCGGACAAGCTCAACAGGCCGATAAGGCTAAAAAACGACCAGCGCATGGCGAATGCTCCGTGGTTCAAATCCAAGATGCGTGAAGCTTGGCCGAGGCAACGCCGGAATACCAGCCCGGCCGCAATTTTGAGCGCTTGACCTTGCCATCGTGGCAAGGTCGAGACTGGCCCCAACCTCATCAAAGGAGTCATGTCATGCAAGTATTCAGTGTTGAAGGAATGACCTGCGGCCATTGTGTTAGAGCGGTCACTCAAGCGGTACAGAGCCAGGACCCGGCGGCGAGCGTCAACGTCAACCTGGCCGCCAAGGAAGTCGGGGTTGAAAGCCGACTGTCCGCCGAGCAGGTTATAGCGCTGATCACCGAAGAAGGCTACAGCGCCAAGCTCGCTTGAATTTTCCGATAGTTAGCGAGCTATCGTAATGTTCATCACACCCAAGCGCAGCTAGACTGTCGGGCTGCCGACTCACTTGGGTGTCTGATGAACCTCCGCATAATCCTGATTCTGGGCGCCTTGAGCGCCTTCGCGCCGTTGGCGATCGATTTTTACCTGCCGGGCTTTCCGGCGATGGCCACCGCCTTTGCCACCGACGAAAAACACATCCAACTGACCCTCGCCGTGTACTTCGGCGGGCTGGCTATCGGCCAATTGATCTATGGGCCACTGGCGGATCGTTTTGGTCGGCGTGTGCCGCTGCTCAGCGGCGTGACCCTGTTTACCCTGGCTTCGTTCGCCTGTGCCTACGCGCCGTCCCTGGATTGGTTGATCGGCGCACGTTTTGTGCAGGCCCTTGGCGGCTGCGCGGGCATGGTGATTTCGCGGGCGGTGGTCAGCGACAAATGTGATGCCGTGGGCTCGGCCAAGGTTTATTCGCAGTTGATGCTGGTGACCGGTCTGGCGCCGATCCTCGCGCCGTTGGCAGGTGGGGTGATGGTCGGGCTGTGGGGCTGGCAGTCGATTTTCCTCGCGCTGTCGATCTTCAGCGTGATGGCCGCCATCGCTGTTGCAGTCGGGTTGCCCGAAACCTTGCCGGCCGACAAGCCGCGTCAACCGCTGTCCGGCTCGCTGAGCCGCTATGTCAGCCTGTTGTCGGACCGGGTTTATCTGGGTTATGCCCTCACCGGCGGTATCTCGATTGCCGGCATGTTTGCCTACATCGCCGGTTCACCGTTCGTCTTTATCAAACTCTATGGCGTGCCCGCCGAGCATTACGGCTGGGTATTTGGCTCCAACGCCGCCGGCTTCATCCTGGTTGCGCAACTCAATGCGCGGTTGCTGGCCAAGCGTGGCCCGGCGTTTTTGCTGTCGCGCACCGTGTGGGTCTACGTGGCGGCGGCGTTGACGCTGTTGGGCATTGCCGCCCTGCGCACCGAAGCGTTGTGGCCATTACTGGTGCCGCTGTTTATCTGTATCGCCAGCCTGGGCTGCATTTTGCCCAACACCTCGGCGTGTGCCATGGCCGGGCAGGGCGCACGGGCCGGCAGCGCCTCGGCGTTGCTTGGTTGCATTCAGTTTGGTGTGGCGGCGGGTGCGGCGTCGTTGGTCGGCGTATTGCACGACGGCACGGCGATGCCGATGGCGATGGTCATCAGCCTGTGCGGTGTATTGGCGGTGACGATTGCAGTGTCGACCCAGCGCCTGCAACGGGCGAGGGCCGCGCAGGCGCAAGTCTGAGGTGCGGATCAGCCGGCGGCGGAACGTTGCTGGCTGAGGGGAATGCGGTGGGGCGCCTGGATGCGCGCTTGCAGGGTGTCGGCAAAGGCGCGAGCCTCGGCCTCACTGCGGAAGGTGAAGGCGTCGCCGTCGAGGCTGACCTGCCATTTGTTGCCTGGGGATTTTGCTAACGCTCTTATCAGGATCTTCATTGCTGACTTCCTCACGTAAAAGAATCGTGGCAAAGGCGGCCAATATAAACCCGAATGCGTTCGCAAATATGACAAAGATCAACTCTCTGACTAGCGGTGTCGTCCATTACTCACATGAATAATGGACGACTCTGACAGCTACTTGTTAGAACCCTTCCAATACGATCTTGCCCTTGGCCTTGCCGCTTTCCAGCAGCGCATGGGCGCGGCGCAGATTTGCCGCGTTGATCACGCCGAAGTGCTCGCCCACCGTGGTTTTCAGGGTGCCGGCGTCGATCAGCTCGGCCACGCGGTTGAGCAGGTTGTGCTGTTCGATCATGTCCGGCGTCTCGAACATCGAGCGTGTGTACATGAACTCCCAGTGCAACGACAGGCTCTTGCGCTTGAGTTTGCTCACATCCAGCACCTTGGGGTCGTCGATCAACGCCAGCTTGCCTTGCGGCAGCAGGGCTTCGACCAGTTCGTCCAGGTGATGGTCGGTCTGGGTCAGGCTGGCAACGTGGGTCACTTGGGGCTGGCCGGCGTTTTTCAGGGCTACGCTCAGCGGCTGGCTGTGATCGATCACCACATCGGCGCCGAGCGCCTTGGCCCATTCCTGGGTTTCCGGGCGTGAGGCGGTGCCGATAACGTTCAGCGCGGTGAGTTGCTTGGCCAGCTGGGTCAGGATCGAACCCACACCACCGGCGGCGCCGACGATCAGCAGGCTCTGGCCTTCATCTTCCTTACCTTCACGCACTTGCAGGCGCTCGAACAGCAGCTCCCAGGCGGTGATGGCGGTGAGTGGCAGTGCGGCGGCTTCGGCAAAACCCAGGCTCTTGGGCATATGGCCGACGATGCGCTCGTCCACGGTGTGCAGTTCGCTGTTGCCGCCTGGGCGCACCAGGGAGCCGGCGTAGAACACCTTGTCGCCGGCCTTGAACAGCGTCACTTCGCTGCCGACCGCCTTGACCACGCCAGCCACGTCCCAGCCCAGCACCTTGGCGGCGCCGTTTTCCGGGGCGACGTTCTGGCGCACTTTGGTGTCCACCGGGTTGACGGAGATGGCTTTGACTTCCACCAGCAGGTCACGTGGGCCGGCGACCGGCTCCGGCAGTTGGATGTCTTGCAGGGATTCTTCGTCGCTGATCGGCAGTGAGGCGTAGTAGGCAATGGCTTTCATGATGGCTCCGGGAAAAGGGTGGTGATCAGGCAAGAAATTTCAGGCGCTTGAGTTCGAAGTGTTCGAGCACATCCGCAGCCTTGGCGCGGAAGCTTTGGATATGCGCGCTCTGGTCGTGGTCGGCCAGCGCCGCGTCGTCGCTCCAGCGCTCGAGCATGTAGAAGGTTTCCGGGTGTTGCAGGTCCTGATGCAGGTCGTACTGCTCGCAACCGGCTTCCAGGCGAGTCGGTTCCAACAGGCCGCGCAGCAGGGTTTCCAACTTGGCCTGCTGGCCGGGTTTGGCGATCAGCGTGGCGATGACGTTAAAGGCAGCGGACATATTCAACTCCAGACACGTGATGAACGGGATGGGCAGATGATTAGCTATTTCCAGCGCCGATAAAAGCGGCTAAAACAGCAGTCTGTTTCAATGAAATTTTGATAATGGGCGAGGGTAAATGCTGCGTTTTGATGATTTGCAGTTGTTTGTGCGGGCGGCGGACCTCGGCAGTTTGTCGGCCGCTGCACGCATCATGGACCTCTCGCCTGCCGTGGCCAGCGCGGCGCTCAAGCGTATCGAACAGCAACTGGGCACGCGCTTGCTGGCGCGTTCCACTCGCAGTTTGCGCCTGACCGCCGAAGGCGAGGGGTTTTTGGAATATGCTCGCGCCGCGCTGAGTTCGCTGGACGAAGGACGGCGCCTGTTGGCCAGCGGCCAGGACCATGTCAGCGGTGTGCTGCAACTCTCGGCGCCGTCGGATTTCGGGCGCAACCAACTGTTGCCGTGGCTCGATGAGTTTCAGCTGGAGTACCCGCAATTGAACATTCGCCTGCTGCTGGGCGACCGCATCGCCGACCTGTTCCGTCAGCCGGTGGATATCGCTTTGCGCTACGGCGAGCCTGAAGATTCCAGCCTGGTCGCGCTGCCCATTGCCCCGGACAATATTCGCGTGCTGTGCGCCGCGCCCAGTTACCTGGCGCGGCATGGCGAGCCCCGGCATCTTGAGCAACTGGCGCAACACAATTGCCTGCTGTACATGCTGGGCAGCCGCGTCCATGACCACTGGGGCTTTTACGACGGCAAGCGCGAGGTCGGCCTGACGGTCAGCGGTGACCGCTTCAGTGACGACGCCGATGTGGTGCGCCGCTGGGCGGTGGCGGGTGTCGGCATTGCCTACAAATCGTGGCTGGATGTGAGTACCGACGTGCTGGCAGGGCGTTTGCGCCTGGTGTTGCCGGAGCTGCGCGGCGAGCGCACGCCGCTCAACCTGCTGTGCGCCCACCGTGCTCAGTTGAGTAAACCCATTAACTTGCTGCGGGAAATGCTCGTGTCCCGTTGTGCGGCTTTGACCGCCCAAAGGCCGGGGCGATAGAGCGTTAGGCAATAGCCTCCACCAAAGCCGGAAATTTCACTCAGAGCCTGTCCCCATTCGCGCTGTCGGACGCCGCGGAATGGGCGGTTTGCGCCCCTATACTTTGGTTCCAACCGCAGCAGACAAATGATTTACAAGGAGTGAATACATGGAAGAAGCACCTTGCATCAGTCAGATCGCCAGCTTGCTCGCTGAGCCCAAACGCACCGCCATGCTCTGGTCACTGATGGACGGTTCGGCAAAAACCGCAGACGAACTGGCGATGCTCGCCGGCCTGTCCGCCGCCTCGGCCAATGCGCATCTGGCGCGCCTTATCGGCAGCGGTCTGCTGCGCAGCGAGGCCAAGCGTGGCAAGCGCTGGTTTCGCGTGGCCGCCGCCGATGTCTGTGCTGCCGTCGACGCATTGGCTTGTACCACCCTGGCCTGTGCCGCACGCAGTGCGCCGCAGGTTTGCCCGCGTGTATCCCTGGCACCGCCGCCATTGCGGCGCGCGCGTTTATGCCAGGGGCATCTGGGCGGTGAGCTGGCGGCGGGGCTTTATCAGCGCATGCTGGAAGCCGGCTGGATCGACCGCTACGAACAGCGTACCGACGTGACCGTCACCGGCGCGCAGCACTTCGCGACCCTGGGCATTTTTACCCAGGCGCTGTCTGCGCCGCTGGCCTGCGACTGTTTTGACTGGAGCCAGCAGCAACCGCACCTGGGGGGCGCATTGGGCGCCGGGTTGTTGCAGTTGTTTTTGCAGTGCGGCTGGATCAACGCGGTCAACGAGTCGCGTGCCTTGCTGGTGACGGACCTGGGGCTTGCGGAAATCAACCGTCTGGCCACGGCGTAGGCGGGTGCGTCGTTCAGAGTTGCAGTCAGGTCGTATCCAGCAATAACCGGGTAAAACGATGCCGCACACTCGCCTTGGGGATTTTCACACAGGGGGTGCGGCATGGGTATGCAAGGCTATAGCGCGGCAGAGCGGCTGGAACGGTTGCCCATCAGCGGTTACCACCGAATCATTTTCATCATCATCGCCCTGGCGTTTTTTTTCGACTCCATGGACCTGGCGATGATGACCTTCCTGTTGGGCTCGATCAAAACCGAGTTCGGCCTGAGCACGGCCCAGGCCGGGTTACTCGCCAGTTCGAGTTTTTTCGGCATGGTGGTCGGCGCGTCGTTGTCCGGCATGTTGGCCGACCGCTTCGGGCGCAAGCCGGTGTTTCAGTGGAGCATCGTGTTGTGGGGCGTCGCCAGTTACCTGTGCTCCACGGCGCAGACGGTGGAAACGCTGACGCTGTTTCGCATCCTGCTGGGGATCGGCATGGGCATGGAATTCCCGATTGCGCAGTCGATGCTCTCGGAGCTGATTCCCGCCAAGGGCCGTGGGCGTTACATCGCCTTGATGGATGGCTTCTGGCCGCTGGGGTTTGTGGCGGCGGGTGTGCTGTCCTACTTTTTGCTGCCGGTGATTGGCTGGCGCGACATCTTCCTGGTGTTGGCGGTGCCGGCGGTGTTTGTGCTGGCGATTCGTTTTTTTATCCCGGAGTCGCCACGCTGGCTGGAACAGGCCGGGCGGCATGAGGCGGCGGACAAGGTGCTGCTCGGTATTGAGCAGAAAGTACGCGACTCGTTGGGGCGTGCGGACTTGCCGGAGCCGATCGCCTTGCCTCGGGTCGAGAGCGTGCCAGGCACGTTTTTCTCGGCGTTCCAGCAGCTGTGGTCGGCGCAGTATCGCCAGCGCACGATGATGATCTGGAGCGTGTGGTTTTTTGCCTTGCTGGGTTTTTACGGGCTGACTTCCTGGCTGAGTGCGCTGTTGCAGCAGTCGGGTTTTGCCGTGACGCAATCGGTGTATTACACGGTGATTATTTCCCTGGGCGGGATACCAGGGTTCTTGATGGCGGCCTGGCTGGTGGAGCGTTGGGGCCGTAAACCGGTGTGTTTAGTGACGCTGCTGGGCGGCGGGGTGATGGCGTTTCTGTATGGGCAAAGCGCGGTGTTTGGCGGCAACGTGGGGCTGCTGATTACCTCGGGGCTGTTGATGCAGTTCTTTCTGTTTGGCATGTGGGCGGTGCTGTACACCTACACGCCTGAGCTGTATCCCACTTCTGCGCGGGCAACCGGTTCCGGGTTTGCCTCGGCTATTGGCCGGGTAGGGTCATTGCTGGGGCCGTTGGTTACCGGGCTGGTGTTTCCGATAACCGGGCAGGGCGGGGTGTTTGCCTTGGGCGCGCTGTGTTTTGCGGTGGCGGCGCTGGTGGTGTGGGTGTTTGGGATGGAGACCAAGGGCAAGACCCTGGAAGAACTGACCGAAATCTAGAGGTCAATACACAATCAATGTGGGAGCCGGGCTTGCCCGCGATAGCGGTGGCTCAGGCAGCGAATGGCTGGCTGATGAACCGCTATCGCAGGCAAGCCAGCTCCCACATTTTTTGAACTGCGTTTATGCAGTTATGGCTTCACGAGCCGCGCATCCAGGCTGTTCTGCGCCAGGCGTTTGGCCTGGTCCTGGGTCATGCCCAGGGAGGTGTACAGCGCGTGGAAGTTCTCGGTGACATAGCCGCCGAAGTACGCCGGGTCATCCGAGTTCACCGTCACCTTCACGCCACGCTCAAGCATGTCGAGGATGTTGTGCTGGGCCATGTCGTCGAACACACAGAGCTTGGTGTTGGACAGCGGGCACACGGTCAGCGGAATCTGCTCGTCGATGATGCGCTGCATCAGGCGTTCGTCTTCGATGGCGCGCACGCCATGGTCGATACGCTGGATTTTCAGCAGGTCGATGGCCTCCCAGATGTACTCGGGCGGGCCTTCCTCACCGGCGTGGGCCACGGTCAGGAAGCCTTCATGGCGGGCGCGGTCGAACACGCGCTGGAACTTGCTCGGCGGGTGGCCCATTTCCGAGCTGTCCAGGCCCACGGCCACAAACGCGTCACGGAACGGCAGCGCCTGGTCGAGGGTTTTCTCGGCTTCGGCTTCGCTCAAGTGGCGCAGGAAGCTCAGGATCAAACCGCTGGTGATGCCCAGTTGCTGCTCGCCATCTTTAAGCGCAGCGGCGATGCCGTTAAGCACCACTTCGAACGGCACGCCACGGTCGGTGTGGGTCTGCGGGTCGAAGAACGGTTCGGTGTGGATCACGTTCTGTGCTTTGCAGCGCAGCAGGTAGGCCCAGGTCAGGTCGTAGAAATCCTGGGAAGTGCGCAGCACATCGGCGCCCTTGTAATACAGGTCGAGAAACTCTTGCAGGTTGTTGAAGGCGTAGGCCTTGCGTAGGGTTTCGACGTCATTCCACGGCAGTGCAATCTTGTTGCGTTCGGCCAGGGCGAACAGCAACTCAGGCTCCAGCGAGCCTTCCAGGTGCAGGTGCAATTCAGCCTTGGGCAGGGCGTTGAGCCAATCGTACATGTTCTAAATTCTCATCAGGTGCAATGGCGGCATTCTACAGGCCATGGCTGAAATAGTCGGCAAAACCTGACCAGCAGGAGAGTATTGGTTTTATTCGCGCAAGGGCCATCTGAACTAAGGTGTAACGAAACGTTAGCGACGTGGTGCAGTCTGTACCCCATCAATGACTGATTTGCTGCACAAAAAGGCCCGGAATGCTCACATCCCTCAAGCAAGAAAAATTCATGTGGCTGGCGTTGATCGCCGCCATCGCCGCCTACCCGTTGGAGCACTGGATGCTGCACAGCGGGCAGATGATCGCCCTGCTGGGCGGCTTGGCGCTCATCGCTTTTATTGTCATGGCGTCGATGCGCGTCGCCCACCACGCCGAGCAACTGGCGGAAAAGGTCGGTGACCCCTACGGCACCATGATCCTCACCCTTGCCGCCGTGCTGGTGGAAGTGGTGATCCTGGCGATCATGATGAGCAACGAGCCGTCGCCGACGTTGGTGCGCGACACGATTTATTCGGCAGTGATGCTCGATATCAACGGCATCCTCGGCCTGGCCGCGCTGATGGGCGGCATCAAGCATGGCGAACAGTCCTACAACGATGATTCGGCGCGCAGTTACAGCGTGATGATCCTCACCGCCATGGGCGTGTCGATGGTGGTGCCGGAATTTATCCCCGAAGCCGACTGGAAAATTTACTCGGCCTTCACCATCGGCGCGATGGTGTTGCTTTACACCCTGTTCCTGCGCATGCAGGTGGGGCCGCACAGTTATTTCTTCAGCTACAGCTACCCGGAAAAGCGTCGCAAAAAACAGCCGGAAGAACAGCAGGAGCCGCCGATCAACCTGGCGTTTTCCATCGGTACTCTGGTGTTTGGCGTGATTGTGATTGGCGCATTGGCCGAGGTGATGTCCAAGACCCTGGACCTGGGCCTGGAAGGCACGGGCGCACCGCCGGTGATTACCGCGATTGTGGTGGCGGCGATTTCGGCCGCGCCGGAAATTCTCACGGCGTTGCGTGCAGCCCTGGCTAACCGCATGCAATCGGTGGTGAACATCGCACTGGGTGCGTCGTTGTCGACGGTGATCCTGACCGTGCCGGTGATGGAAGCCATGGCGCTTTATACCGGCCAGCCGTTCCAGATGGCGATGACGCCGGTGCAAACCGTGATGGTGTTGATCACGCTGGTGGTGAGTGCGATCAACCTCAACGATGGCGAAACCAATGCCATCGAAGGGATGACGCACTTTGTGTTGTTTGCGACCTTTATCATGTTGTCGTTGCTTGGGGTGTAACCGGCCTTCAAGTACACCTTAAAACCCATGTGGGAGCCGGGCTTGCCCGCGATGGCATCCACTCGGTATGGCTATAGACCGAGGTGTCTGCATCGCAGGCAAGCCAGCTCCCACAGTTGGCTTTGTGCAGGGCTCAGGTGCCGGCGATCAGCTGTTTCGCCGCCTGGCTGTGATCGGCAATCAAGCCTTTAAGGTCCAGCCCTTCAACCTGCCCATCGATCACCCGCCACTTGCCGCCGATCATCACCCGGTCCGCGCGGTCGGCGCCGCACAGCAGCAGCGCCGAAATCGGGTCATGGCTGCCGGAAAAACGCAGCTCATCGAGCTTGAACAGCGCCAGGTCTGCCTGTTTGCCCACGGCCAACTCACCGATATCCGTGCGCCCCAGCAACTGTGCCGAGCCTTTGGTGGCCCAGCCCAGCACGCCTTCCGGGGTGATCTTTTCCGCGCCGTAACGCAGGCGCTGGATGTACAGGGCCTGGCGCGCTTCGAGGATCATGTTCGAGGCATCGTTGGAGGCCGAACCGTCGACGCCCAGGCCAATCGGCGCGCCGGCGGCGAGCAGGTCCAGGGTCGGGCAGATGCCGGAAGCCAGGCGCATATTCGAACTTGGACAATGGCAGATGCCGGTGCCGGCCGCGCCCAAGCGGGCGATCTCGTCCGGGTTGAAGTGAATGCCGTGGGCCAGCCAGGTGCGCGGGCCAAGCCAGCCGACGCTGTCGAGGTAGTCCACCGTGCGCAGGCCAAAACGCTGCAGGCAGAAGTCTTCTTCGTCGAGGGTTTCGGCCAGGTGCGTGTGCAGGCGCACGTCGAGGCTGTTGGCCAGTTCGGCGCTGGCTTGCATGATTTGCGGGGTGACCGAAAACGGCGAGCAGGGCGCCAGGGCGATCTGGATTTGCGCGCCGTCGCCGCGCTGGTGGTATTCGCGGATCAGGCGCTGGCTGTCATCGAGGATCACCTGGCCTTGTTGCACGGTTTGCTGCGGCGGCAGGCCACCATCGGCTTCGCCCAGGCTCATGGAGCCGCGAGTGAGCATGGCGCGCATGCCCAGTTCGCGCACGCTTTCTACTTGTACATCGATGGCATTTTCCAGGCCGTCAGGGAACAGGTAATGGTGGTCGGCCGCCGTGGTGCAGCCAGACAGCAGCAATTCTGCGAGGGCGACTTTGGACGCCAGCGCGAGTTTTTCCGGGGTCAGGCGTGCCCAGACCGGGTACAGGGTTTTCAGCCACGGGAAGAGCGGCTGGTTCACCACCGGCGCCCAGGCGCGGGTCAGGGTTTGGTAGAAGTGATGGTGGGTGTTGATCAGGCCGGGAAGCACCACATGCTCGCGTGCATCGAACACTTGTGCACAGGGCACGGCGGGCTCTTTTCCCCAGCCCAGCACTTCGGTGATCACACCGTCTTGCAGCACCAGGCCACCACGGGCGTCGAGGCCATTGGCGGTGAAAATCGCGAGGGGGGTTTTTAACCAGATACGGGTCGCAGGCATTGGCCGGCTCCTCTGAATGATGGGTTCAGGTTTGCCAGCTCAGTGTTGCCCTGTCTGCTGATCCAGGGTCGCCGGTGAGGGCGAGGAGCAGAGTTTACGTGTAGTCCATGATCAGGTCTATCTGTAGGAGCGAGGTGCTCTTGAGACCATCGCGGGCAAGCCCGCTCCCACAGGTTGGACCGAGCTGTTACCAGGCGATGGTGTCGCCCTTGTAGTCCACGAAGTGATGGCCGCCTTTGCCGGTGTAGGCATTCACCTGCTCCACCAGGCCGCGCACGCTGGTGTCGACATCAATGTGCGCGTTTTCGCCGCCCATGTCGGTCTTCACCCAGCCCGGATGCAGCGACAGCACCGTGAGTTTAGGGTCACTCAGTTGCGTGATGAAGCTGTTGGTCATGGAGTTGAGTGCAGCCTTGCTGGCCTTGTACAGCGCCAGGTCGGAGCCATCGGGAATCGTCACGCTGCCCAGCACCGAACTCATGAACGCCAGCACGCCGGTGTCTTTGCGGATCTGCCCGACAAAGCGCTGGGCCAGGTTGATCGGCGCCACGGCGTTGGTGAAAAACAGCTGGCCGACTTCCGCCAGGGTGGCGTGGCCCGGCTCCTGGTTGGCAGGGCCTTTGACCCCGGCGTTGACGAACAGCAGGTCGAAGGTGCGCTCTTTCAGGCGTTGGGCCAAAGCGATCACCGCCTGCTGATCGTCCATGTCCAGCTTCTCGATCTGCACCTGGCCCACGGCTTTGAGCGCATCGGCCTTGTTCGGGTCACGCACGGTGGCGGTCACCTCCCAGCCGTCCTGCAGCAATTGCTTGACCAGGCCAAGGCCCAGCCCGCGCGAGGCGCCGATGATCAGTGCGGTTTTTGGCGTAGACATGAAAGGCTTCCTTTGAAATGGAGGTTCACGGATTTAATGGACAACGTTGCCCGAGCCTTTGCTGCAACTCCTGGCGCAGATGGCCGAGTTCAGTGATGCGGGTTTCGATCAGGTTGAGCTTGTCGTGCAGCAATTGTGTGACGGCAGCGTCGGGGTCGGGTGCCTGCCATAAGGCGGCGACGCTGGTGCCGATCTCGCCGAGGCTGAAACCCAGGCGCTGGGCAGTCTTGATATAGAGCACCAGTTGCACCATGTCCGGCGGGTAGTCGCGGTAACCGTTGGCGCTGCGTTGCGCGGCGATCAACCCGCGCTGCTCATAGAAGCGCAAGGTGTCGCGGCTGACCTGGCTGGCCTGGGCTAATTCGCCGATACGCATGAGACGGGCTCGAGAGGGCTTGACCCTGGAGCATACTCCAGGCTTTAGCCTGCTGGCTTCTTGAATTGAAGGAGCTTGCTGCTATGTGGACACAAAAACACTACCGAACACTGGTGCGGGCCAGCGCCTGGTATGACTTGATCATCACCGCGGCGTTTGTCACGCCGTGGAGTTTTGCATTAGTGCACGGCCTGTTGCAGGGCTTGAACCTGCCGGGCGAGCTACCGCCGTTTCTGCCTGCGCACGTGCTGATGGCCAACCTGCTCGGTTCGATTGTGTGCGTGTGGGCAGTGCTGCGTATTCGCGACCCTCAGCGCCAATTCGGGCGGTATGACGCGGCCGGCCGTGGGCTGTTTGCGACCTGGCAGCTGTACGCGCTGATGCAGGGCGCCACGTCGGTGCTGTGGATAATTCTGCTGCTGGAAGTGTTGTGGGGCGTTGCGCAGATATTACCGGTGAATACTGATCAAAAAATGATCGGCGCCCGTAAGCCCTTGTGAAAGAAGGGTTACAGGCGGGTGTACTCAGGTTATCCACAGGCAGGTGCACAGTAGATGTGGGCAGTTTCAGCGTTCGAGCAGAATGCGCCCACGGCTGAGGTCGGCGAGCTGGGTTTGCAGCGTGTCGATGTGCGCCTCGCCGAGTGCGAGCTGTAGCTCGACGCCATTGGCGGTGAAGGTTTCTTCCACCACCAGCCCGCCCAGTTCGGCCACGCGCAGTTTCACCAGGTTCAATTCCGAGAAACTGCAGGCACAACTGAGCGGTACACGGCTGATCAACTCGATGCGTTCGGCATTCTGCAGGCATTTGTTGGCGCCGCCGCCGTAGGCGCGGGCCAGCCCGCCGGTGCCCAGCTGGATGCCGCCGTACCAGCGAATCACCAATACGGCGACCTGATCAAAGCCTTGGGCTTCAATGGCGGCCAGGATCGGCCGCCCGGCCGTTCCGCCGGGTTCGCCATCGTCATTGCTGCGGTACTGGTCGGCGAGCTTCCAGGCCCAGCAGTTGTGCGTGGCGTTGAGGTCGCTGTGCTGCTCGAAAAACGCCTGGGCGTCTTGCGCGCTGGTGATCGGCGCGGCCAAGGTGATAAAGCGGCTTTTGCGTATTTCTTCACGAAATTCGCAAAAGCCGGTCAGCGTGAAAGGCATAAGTCGCTTCGTTTATAGGGTCGGCTTGATGCCGCAGCCTTTGAGGATGATATGGATCAGGTTGGTGCCGGCGTCTTCCATGTCCTGCTTGGTCAGCTTGGTGCGACCGGTGACGCGACAGATCTGGGTGGCGAAGTCGGCGTAATGCTGGGTACTGCCCCACAGCAGGAAAATCAGGTGCACGGGGTCGATGGGGTCCATCTTGCCGGCTTCGATCCAGGCCTGGAACACCGCTGCGCGGCCACTGAACCAGGCGCGGTAGTCCTGGCTGAAATATTCGGTCAGGCATTCACCGCCGCTGATGATCTCCATGGCGAAGATCCGTGAGGCTTGCGGGTGGCGTCGGGAGAACTCCATTTTGGTGCGGATGTAGCGTGTCAGCGCCACGGCAGGGTCGTCCTCGGCGGTCAGCGCGTTGAAGGTGCTGTCCCACAGTTCGAGGATATTGCTCAGTACCGCAATGTACAGGCCGAGCTTGTTGGTGAAGTAATAATGCAGGTTGGCCTTGGGCAGCCCGGCACTCGAGGCAATGGTGTTCATGCTGGTGCCTTTGTAGCCATGGCGCGCGAATTCGTCTTCAGCCGCCTGGAGAATCGCTTGTTCATTCTTTTGCCGAATACGGCTGGCAGGTTTACCGGCGTGGTTGCTGTGGGCAGGAACTTCGAGGCTCATGGAGGTTTCCGTGCTGATCGATAGAGACGACGTGTGCACAGATAACCCACCCTCAAGCCTCAGACAAGTCCCGATGCAATAAAACCGTCAAAGCGGTTCCAGTGTGTCGCTTTCCGGCGCGTGGTTTGCGCCAACCGCAGCCGCTTTGGCCTCGGGCAATAACAGGCACAACACGATGGCCGTCAGGCCGCCGCTGGTGATGGCCGAGTCGAACAGGTTTTGCACCAGAGGCGGCATCAAGTGCAGCAACTCAGGTTGGGCGGCGATGCCCAGGCCAACACCAAAGGAGGTGGCGATGATCAACATGCTGCGTCGGTCCAGTGGCGCCTGGGCAAGAATGCGCACGCCAGCGGCGGCCACGCTGCCGAACATCACCAGGGTGGCGCCGCCCAATACCGGTTTGGGGATTTGCTGCAGCACCGCGCCGATCAATGGAAACAAGCCGAGACAGAACAGCAGCACGCCAATGTATAAGCCGACGTAACGGCTGGCCACGCCGGTGAGTTGGATCACGCCGTTGTTCTGCGCAAACGTGGTATTGGGGAATGCGCTGAAGGTGGCGGCGATCATGCAACTGACGCCATCACCCAATACGCCGCCCTTGAGTCGGCTTATATAGGAAGGGCCGCTGATGGGCTGGCGGGCGATCATGCAGTTGGCGGTGAGGTCGCCAACGGTTTCGATACTGCTGATCAGATAAATCAGCGCGATGGGCAGGAAGGCGCTCCAGTCGAAGTTGAAACCAAAGCGAAACGGCATCGGCACGCTGATCAATGGCAAGTCGGGCAAGGCTTGGGGCACCAGCTTGCCGCTGAACCACGCGGCCAGGCTGCCGAGGGCCAGGCCGATGATGATTGCCGAGAGGCGCACCCACGGCGTGTTCGAGCGGTTGAGCAAGATGATCGTCAATACGACGAACAGCCCCAAGGCCAGGTTGGTCGGTGCGCCGAAGTCAGGCGCATTGAAACCGCCGCCCAGGTCGGTGATGCCGACTTTGATCAGGCTGATGCCGATCAAGGTGATGACGATACCGGTGACCAGGGGCGTGATCACACGGCGCAATTGCCCGATGAAACGGCTCAACACGATCTGCACCGCCGCGCCGAAAAAGCACACGCCGAAGACCATCGCCATGATGTCTTCCGGGCTGCCGCCGCGTTGTTTCACCAGAAAGCCTGCTGACAACACCGCACCGAGAAACGCAAAGCTGGTGCCTTGCAGGCAGATCATCCCGGCGCCGATACCAAATGGCCTGCGTGCCTGAATGAAAGTGCCCACGCCGGACACCATCAACGCCATGCTGATCAGGTAGGGCAGGTGGGCGGTGAGCCCCAACGTAGAACCGATGATCAGTGGCGGGGTGATGATGCCGACGAAGGCGGCCAGCACATGTTGCAAGGCTGCCAGTAGCGCGGGCAGTGGTTTCGGGCGGTCGTTCAGGCCGTAGATCAGGTCGTTGGGGCTCAAGGTTTCTGGTGGCATGGCGGGCAAACTCAGGGCGGACGGTTCAAGGTCCTGGTTCCCTTGCAAAAAGCTGTCCAGTTGCTCAGCTTTTAACGAGAGGCCCGAGTTAGCGCGTTGCCGCCAGGCTCTCCAGAAAGCTTTCCAGCACCAAATGAGGGCGGCGGCCCTTGCGCGTGACCGATGCGAGGCTCAAATCGTAAAAACGTGTAGCCGGTTTCAGCGCGCGCAGTCGGCCTTGTTGTACCCACAGGCTGGCGTAGTGGTCGGGCAGGTAGCCGATATAGCGCCCGGTGAGGATCAGGAACGCCATGCCTTCACGGTCCGAAGCGCTGGCCGTGCAATTGAGTGCCTGGTAATGGGCCTGGATTTCGGCGGGCAAGCGGAAGGTCGGGGCGATGGCGTCCTGGCTGTCGATACGTGGGTCGTCCAGCTGCTTGTCTTCCGCGTAAAACAACGGGTGGCCGACCGCGCAGTAGAGCAACGAGCGTTCGCTGTACAGGGGTTGGTATTCCAGGCCCGACAAGGCACTCGCCTGGGGCACTACGCCGACATGCAGGCGGCCATCGAGTACGCCTTGTTCCACTTCATTCGGGGCGATCATGCGGATCTGGATCTGCACGTCCGGGCCGCGCTCCTTCAACTGCGCCAGGGCGTGGGTGATGCGCATGTGGGGCAGGGTGACCAGGTTGTCGGTGAGGCCGATGATCAGTTCGCCGCGCAAATGCTGGTGCAGGCCGTTGACCTCGGTGCGAAAGCTTTCCAGCGCACTTAATAGCTGCAAGGCCGATTGGTAGACCTCGCGGCCTTCTTCGGTCAGGGAGAATCCAGCGCGCCCGCGTTGGCACAGTCTTAACCCCAGACGTTGCTCGAGGTCGCTCATTTGCTGGCTGATGGCCGAGCGGCCGATGCCGAGCACGGTTTCTGCCGCCGAGAAACCACCGCATTCCACCACGCTGCGAAAGATACGCAGAAGGCGGATATCGAAGTCGCTGACTTGGGCCAGGGGATCGGGTCGACGGCTGCTCATAGTTTAGTGAAGGCCTGACTGAAGGTTAGAAGAGTTGGATTTCACCGACTTTATCGCCGTGGCAATTTAGCTGCAACAACGCTTTTCAATCCCGACGCTGCCTTTTGCCCCGCGAGGTTTTGCTGATGAACATGCCCGAAAACGCCCCATCGTCCCTGGCCAGCCAACTGAAGTTGGATGCGCACTGGATGCCTTACACGGCCAACCGCAACTTCCAGCGCGACCCGCGCCTGATTGTCGGCGCTGAAGGCAGCTGGTTGATTGATGACAAGGGCCGTCGGGTGTACGACTCGTTGTCGGGCCTGTGGACCTGTGGCGCCGGGCACACCCGTAAGGAGATTCAAGAAGCCGTCTCCAAGCAATTGGGCACCCTGGACTACTCCCCGGGCTTTCAATACGGTCATCCGTTGTCCTTCCAACTGGCGGAAAAGATCACCGACCTGACCCCAGGCAACCTGAACCACGTGTTCTTCACCGACTCCGGTTCTGAGTGCGCTGATACCGCGGTGAAGATGGTGCGTGCCTACTGGCGCCTTAAAGGCCAGGCCACCAAGACCAAGATGATCGGCCGCGCACGTGGCTATCACGGTGTGAACATTGCCGGGACCAGCCTGGGTGGCGTGAACGGCAACCGTAAGCTCTTTGGCCAGGGCCTGATGGACGTTGACCATCTGCCGCACACGTTGCTGGCGAGCAATGCGTTCTCCCGTGGCATGCCGGAGCAGGGCGGTATCGCCTTGGCCGATGAGCTGCTCAAGCTGATCGAGTTGCACGACGCGTCGAACATCGCAGCGGTGTTTGTTGAACCGATGGCCGGTTCCGCGGGCGTGCTGGTGCCTCCACAGGGTTATCTCAAGCGTCTGCGTGAGATCTGCGACCAACACAACATCCTGCTGGTGTTCGATGAAGTGATCACCGGTTTCGGCCGTACCGGCTCGATGTTCGGCGCCGACAGCTTTGGTGTGACCCCGGACCTCATGTGCATCGCCAAGCAAGTCACCAACGGCGCGATCCCGATGGGCGCGGTGATTGCCAGCAGCGAGGTCTATCAGACCTTCATGAACCAGGCGACGCCGGAATACGCGGTGGAATTCCCCCACGGCTACACCTACTCGGCGCACCCGGTGGCTTGCGCAGCTGGCTTGGCGGCATTGGACCTGTTGCAGAAGGAAAACCTGGTGCAGAGCGTAGCCGAAGTCGCCCCGCACTTTGAGAATGCGCTGCACGGGTTGAAGGGCAGCAAGAATGTGATCGACATCCGTAACTACGGCCTGGCCGGCGCGATCCAGATTGCCCCGCGTGACGGTGATGCCATCGTGCGTCCATTCGA
>NZ_LMKI01000032.1:0-2500 GCF_001421425.1 Pseudomonas sp. Leaf15 | reverse complement strand
AGCACGAGAAACTTTGTCTGAATATGGGGGGACCATCCTCCAAGGCTAAATACTACTGACTGACCGATAGTGAACTAGTACCGTGAGGGAAAGGCGAAAAGAACCCCGGAGAGGGGAGTGAAATAGATCCTGAAACCGTATGCGTACAAGCAGTGGGAGCCCACTTTGTTGGGTGACTGCGTACCTTTTGTATAATGGGTCAGCGACTTATTTTCAGTGGCGAGCTTAACCGAATAGGGGAGGCGTAGCGAAAGCGAGTCTTAATAGGGCGTCTAGTCGCTGGGAATAGACCCGAAACCGGGCGATCTATCCATGGGCAGGTTGAAGGTTGGGTAACACTAACTGGAGGACCGAACCGACTACCGTTGAAAAGTTAGCGGATGACCTGTGGATCGGAGTGAAAGGCTAATCAAGCTCGGAGATAGCTGGTTCTCCTCGAAAGCTATTTAGGTAGCGCCTCATGTATCACTGTAGGGGGTAGAGCACTGTTTCGGCTAGGGGGTCATCCCGACTTACCAAACCGATGCAAACTCCGAATACCTACAAGTGCCGAGCATGGGAGACACACGGCGGGTGCTAACGTCCGTCGTGAAAAGGGAAACAACCCAGACCGTCAGCTAAGGTCCCAAAGTTATGGTTAAGTGGGAAACGATGTGGGAAGGCTTAGACAGCTAGGAGGTTGGCTTAGAAGCAGCCACCCTTTAAAGAAAGCGTAATAGCTCACTAGTCGAGTCGGCCTGCGCGGAAGATGTAACGGGGCTCAAACCATACACCGAAGCTACGGGTATCACGTAAGTGATGCGGTAGAGGAGCGTTCTGTAAGCCTGTGAAGGTGAGTTGAGAAGCTTGCTGGAGGTATCAGAAGTGCGAATGCTGACATGAGTAACGACAATGGGTGTGAAAAACACCCACGCCGAAAGACCAAGGTTTCCTGCGCAACGTTAATCGACGCAGGGTTAGTCGGTCCCTAAGGCGAGGCTGAAAAGCGTAGTCGATGGAAAACAGGTTAATATTCCTGTACTTCTGGTTATTGCGATGGAGGGACGGAGAAGGCTAGGCCAGCTTGGCGTTGGTTGTCCAAGTTTAAGGTGGTAGGCTGGAATCTTAGGTAAATCCGGGATTCTAAGGCCGAGAGCTGATGACGAGCTAACTTTTAGTTAGCGAAGTGGTTGATGCCATGCTTCCAAGAAAAGCTTCTAAGCTTCAGGTAACCAGGAACCGTACCCCAAACCGACACAGGTGGTTGGGTAGAGAATACCAAGGCGCTTGAGAGAACTCGGGTGAAGGAACTAGGCAAAATGGCACCGTAACTTCGGGAGAAGGTGCGCCGGTGAGGGTGAAGGACTTGCTCCGTAAGCTCATGCCGGTCGAAGATACCAGGCCGCTGCGACTGTTTATTAAAAACACAGCACTCTGCAAACACGAAAGTGGACGTATAGGGTGTGACGCCTGCCCGGTGCCGGAAGGTTAATTGATGGGGTTAGCTAACGCGAAGCTCTTGATCGAAGCCCCGGTAAACGGCGGCCGTAACTATAACGGTCCTAAGGTAGCGAAATTCCTTGTCGGGTAAGTTCCGACCTGCACGAATGGATTGAAATCGCTGTGAAGATGCAGTGTATCCGCGGCTAGACGGAAAGACCCCGTGAACCTTTACTATAGCTTTGCACTGGACTTTGAATTTGCTTGTGTAGGATAGGTGGGAGGCTTTGAAGCGTGGACGCCAGTCTGCGTGGAGCCAACCTTGAAATACCACCCTGGCAACTTTGAGGTTCTAACTCAGGTCCGTTATCCGGATCGAGGACAGTGTATGGTGGGTAGTTTGACTGGGGCGGTCTCCTCCTAAAGAGTAACGGAGGAGTACGAAGGTGCGCTCAGACCGGTCGGAAATCGGTCGTAGAGTATAAAGGCAAAAGCGCGCTTGACTGCGAGACAGACACGTCGAGCAGGTACGAAAGTAGGTCTTAGTGATCCGGTGGTTCTGTATGGAAGGGCCATCGCTCAACGGATAAAAGGTACTCCGGGGATAACAGGCTGATACCGCCCAAGAGTTCATATCGACGGCGGTGTTTGGCACCTCGATGTCGGCTCATCACATCCTGGGGCTGAAGCCGGTCCCAAGGGTATGGCTGTTCGCCATTTAAAGTGGTACGCGAGCTGGGTTTAGAACGTCGTGAGACAGTTCGGTCCCTATCTGCCGTGGACGTTTGAGATTTGAGAGGGGCTGCTCCTAGTACGAGAGGACCGGAGTGGACGAACCTCTGGTGTTCCGGTTGTCACGCCAGTGGCATTGCCGGGTAGCTATGTTCGGAATAGATAACCGCTGAAAGCATCTAAGCGGGAAACTAGCCTCAAGATGAGATCTCACTGGGACCTTGAGTCCCCTGAAGGGCCGTCGAAGACTACGACGTTGATAGGTTGGGTGTGTAAGCGCTGTGAGGCGTTGAGCTAACCAATACTAATTGCCCGTGAGGCTTGACCATATAACACCCAAGCAATTTGA
>NZ_LMKI01000031.1:0-2202 GCF_001421425.1 Pseudomonas sp. Leaf15 | reverse complement strand
CGACGGTATCGCCAGCTTTGATGGTGATGCTCGAACCATTGTCCAACTTCAAGGTGACGTCAGTACCGGCCTTGTTGCTCAAGGTCGCGGTGTAGGTGATCTGACCGCCTTCGTTCACTGCAGACGGGGCTGTCAGTGTCACGGTGGTGGTGTTATCGGTACCCGGAGTATCCGTGACGGTAGTGCTTACAGGCGTTGTACCTGGAACCAAATTCTCGAAGTGTTCGCCGCCAGCCACATTAGTAATAGCAGTGGTGACGGTCTGGTCGCCCTTGTACACGTCATCTGGAGCTACAACGGTCACGCTGCCATTCGACTGATTAACGCCGATGGTAATGGTTTGGCCGTTATCGAGAGTGACGGTCAGCGGATTGGTGATGTTAGTCACTGCCGCGCCGTTTTTATCCACAAGGCTGGCGGTGTAGACGATGTTGCCGCCTTCACCGACGGTGGTGGTTGCGGTCAGAACCACATGTCGTAGTTGCACCATCACCAGCGACTTCCAGCTTCTCGAAGTTGCCGCCAGTGGTGTCAGTGATCTTGACCGTTTGGGTGCTCTTGTCGATGAACACGTCATCGCTTGGCGCAGGGACGGTCACGGTGCCGACGGTTTCACCGGCTTTGATGGTAATGCTCGAGCCATTGTCCAACTTCAACGTGACGTCAGTACCGGCCTTGTTGCTCAAGGTCGCGGTGTAGGTGATCTGACCGCCTTCGTTCACTGCAGACGGAGCTGTCAGTGTCACGGTGGTGGTGTTATCAGTACCCGGAGTATCGGTGACGGTGGTGCTCACCGGCGTGGTACCTGGGACCAGATTTTCGAAGTGCGCGCCGCCGGTCACATTAGTGATAGCGGTAGTGACGGTTTGGTCGCCCTTGTACACRTCATCTGGAGCKACAACGGTSACGCTGCCGTTCGACTGGTTCACACCGATGGTGATGGTCTGGCCGTTATCGAGAGTGACGGTCAACGGGTTGGTGATGTTGGTCACTGTCAACGGGTTGGTGATGTTGGTCACTGCCGCGCCGTTTTTATCCACAAGGCTGGCGGTGTAAACGATGTTGCCGCCTTCGCCGATTGTGGTGGTTGCRGTCAGAACCACATCGACCTTGTCGATGGTGTCGTTGATRGTCGTAGTTGCACCATCACCAGCSACTTCCAGCTTCTCGAAGTTACCGCCAGTGGTGTCAGTGATCTTGACGGTCTGAGTGCTCTTATCGATGAACACGTCATCGCCAGGTGCCGCAACAGTCACGGAGCCGACGGTGTCACCAGCCTTGATGGTGATGCTCGAACCGTTATCGAGTTTCAGGGTTACGTCAGTACCGGCCTTGTTGCTCAAGGTCGCGGTGTAGGTGATTTGACCACCTTCGTTGACGGCACTTGGTGCGGTCAACGTGACAGTAGTGGTGTTATCGGTGGCCTTGTTGCTCAAGGTCGCGGTGTAGGTGATTTGACCACCTTCGTTGACGGCACTTGGTGCGGTCAACGTGACAGTAGTGGTGTTATCGGTACCCGGAGTATCGGTGACGGTGGTGCTCACCGGCGTAGTACCTGGCACCAGATTTTCGAAGTGTTCGCCGCCAGCCACATTAGTAATAGCAGTGGTGACGGTCTGGTCGCCCTTGTACACGTCATCTGGAGCTACAACGGTGACGCTGCCGTTCGACTGGTTAACGCCGATGGTAATGGTCTGGCCATTATCCAGGGTCACGGTCAACGGGTTGGTGATGTTGGTCACTGCCGCGCCGTTTTTATCCACAAGGCTGGCGGTGTAAACGATGTTGCCGCCTTCACCCACGGTAGTGGTGGCGGTCAGAACCACATCGACCTTGTCGATGGTGTCGTTGATAGTCGTGGTTGCGCCATTACCTGCAACTTCCAACTTCTCGAAGTTACCGCCAGCAGTNGTGGCGGTCAGAACCACATCGACCTTGTCGATGGTGTCGTTGATAGTCGTGGTTGCGCCATTACCTGCAACTTCCAACTTCTCGAAGTTACCGCCAGCAGTGTCAGTGATCTTGACSGTCTGAGTGCTCTTATCGATGAACACGTCATCGCTTGGCGCAGGGACGGTCACGGTGCCAACGGTATCGCCAGCTTTGATGGTGATGCTCGAACCGTTATCGAGTTTCAGGGTTACATCGGTGCCCGCTTTATTAGAGAGCGTAGCGGTGTAMGTGATCTGACCGCCTTCGTTC
>NZ_LMKI01000029.1:0-2703 GCF_001421425.1 Pseudomonas sp. Leaf15 | reverse complement strand
CGACGGTATCGCCAGCTTTGATGGTGATGCTCGAACCATTGTCCAACTTCAAGGTGACGTCAGTACCGGCCTTGTTGCTCAAGGTCGCGGTGTAGGTGATCTGACCACCCTCGTTCACTGCAGACGGAGCCGTCAGTGTCACGGTGGTGGTGTTGTCGGTGCCCGGAGTGTCGGTGACGGTGGTGTTGACCGGCGTAGTACCTGGCACCAGATTTTCGAAGTGCTCACCGCCGGTCACATTAGTGATAGCGGTAGTGACGGTTTGATCGCCTTTGTAGACATCATCCGGAGCTACAACTGTGACGTTGCCGCTGGACTGGTTCACACCGATGGTGATGGTCTGGCCGTTATCCAGGGTCACGGTCAGCGGATTGGTGATGTTGGTCACTGCCGCGCCGTTTTTATCCACAAGGCTGGCGGTGTAGACGATGTTGCCACCTTCGCCAACGGTAGTGGTGGCGGTCAGGACCACATCCACTTTGTCGATGGTGTCGTTGATGGTCGTAGTTGCACCATCGCCAGCCACTTCCAGCTTCTCGAAGTTACCGCCAGTGGTGTCAGTGATCTTGACGGTCTGAGTGCTCTTGTCGATGAACACGTCATCTCCAGGTGCCGCAACAGTCACAGAGCCGACGGTATCGCCAGCTTTGATGGTGATGCTCGAACCATTGTCCAACTTCAACGTGACGTCAGTACCGGCCTTGTTGCTCAAGGTCGCGGTGTAGGTGATTTGACCACCTTCGTTGACGGCACTTGGTGCGGTCAACGTGACAGTAGTGGTGTTATCGGCGGCCTTGTTGCTCAAGGTCGCGGTGTAGGTGATTTGACCACCTTCGTTGACGGCACTTGGTGCGGTCAACGTGACAGTAGTGGTGTTATCGGTACCCGGAGTATCCGTGACGGTAGTGCTAACAGGTGTAGTACCTGGCACCAGATTTTCGAAGTGTTCGCCGCCTGCCACATTAGTGATCGCGGTAGTGACGGTTTGATCGCCTTTGTACACATCATCCGGAGCTACAACGGTCACGCTGCCATTCGACTGATTAACGCCGATGGTAATGGTCTGGCCATTGTCCAAAGTCACGGTCAGCGGGTTGGTGATGTTAGTCACCGGATTGCCTGACTTGTCGACCAGCGACGCGGTGTAAACGATGTTGCCGCCTACCTTGTCGATGGTGTCGTTGATAGTCGTAGTTGCACCATCACCAGCGACTTCCAGCTTCTCGAAGTTGCCGCCAGTGGTGTCAGTGATCTTGACCGTCTGAGTGCTCTTATCGATGAACACGTCATCGCTAGGCGCAGGGACGGTCACGGTGCCGACGGTGTCGCCCGCTTTGATGGTGATGGTCGAGCCGTTATCCAACTTCAGCGTTACGTCAGTGCCGGCTTTATTGGAGAGCGTAGCGGTGTACGTAATCTGACCACCCTCGTTCGCCTCGGACGGGGCTGTCAAGGTGACGGTGGTGGTGTCAATCGAGTCGGTAATCGTGGTGACCGCAGGTGCAGTGTTCGGCACCAGGTTTTCGAAGTTGCCGCCGGTCGCGCCAGTGATGGTGGTGCTCACCGTGCTGCCATTGACGTAGACGTCGTTCGGTGGAGTGTCGACCACCACGCTGCCGACAGATTCGCCCGCTTTGATAGTGATCACCGAGCCATCGCTCAAGGTGACGGTCACCGGGGTTTGCGCCGGGTTGGTCAGGGTGGCGGTGTAGGTGATCTGGCCACCTTCGGTCACGGTATTGGTAGCCGTCAGCGAAACGGTGGTGGTGTCGATCGAATCGGTGATCGAGGTGACAGCAGGCGTAGTGCTCGGTACCAGATTCTCAAAATTACCGCCGGTCGCACCGGTAATAGTGGTGCTGACAGTCGAACCATTGTTGTAAACGTCGTTAGCCGGCGTATCGACCACAACAGTGCCAACCGACTCCCCAGCCTTGATGGTAATCACCGAGCCATTGCTCAAGGTGACGGTCACCGGGGTTTGCGCCGGGTTGGTCAGGGTAGCGGTATAGGTAATCTGACCGCCTTCGGTCACGGTGTTGCCTGCCGTCAGCGTAACGGTGGTGGTGTCGATCGAATCGGTGATCGTAGTAACCGCAGGCGTAGTGCTCGGTACCAGACTCTCAAAGTTGCCGCCGGTCGCGCCCGTAATAGTAGTGCTGACGGTCGAACCATTGTTGTAAACGTCGTTAGCCGGCGTATCGACCACAACAGTACCAACCGACTCCCCAGCCTTGATCGAAATCACCGAGCCATTGCTCAAGGTGACAGTCACCGGGGTTTGCGCCGGGTTGGTCAGGGTAGCGGTGTAAGTGATCTGACCGCCTTCGGTGACAGTGTTGCCTNAATCACCGAGCCATTGCTCAAGGTGACAGTCACCGGGGTTTGCGCCGGGTTGGTCAGGGTAGCGGTGTAAGTGATCTGACCGCCTTCGGTGACAGTGTTGCCTGCTGTCAGGGTAACGGTGGTGGTGTCGATCGAATCAGTGATCGTAGTAACCGCAGGCGTAGTGCTCGGCACCAGGTTCTCAAAGTTGCCGCCGGTCGCGCCGATAATAGTGGTGCTGACGGTCGAACCATTGTTGTAAACGTCGTTAGCCGGCGTATCGACCACAACAGTACCCACCGACTCCCCAGCCTTGATGGTAATCACCGAGCCATTGCTCAAGGTGACAGTCACCGGGGTTTGCGCCGGGTTGGTCAG
>NZ_LMKI01000028.1:0-10256 GCF_001421425.1 Pseudomonas sp. Leaf15 | reverse complement strand
GCCTGCATGCGGATACTACTGATCAGACTAAATGCCATGCTGCGAGACGGTACAGAATGGCGCTGACGGACGGTAGGTTAAGACAGTTGCTCCCACAGGGGTTCTGTGCTGATTTGGCCATTACGCCCACCACGACCCACCGCACAAAAAATGACGCCCAAGTCACGTTTTCCCGCATTCTCCCGTCCCCACAGCAATTTATGTAGTGACTGAAAATAATCACTACATAACCGTTGACGTAACCTTTTTGTCCTTGCATTATCGAGACGTCTTCCGGATCGGGAGCGTTGGTAACACGCGTTTTGAGCAAGCTCGTCTGACCGCCGAGCTGTTTTTTCCGGATGTGCACTGCCCACAAGGCAGATTGATGAAGCTGACCGGCCCGCAAGGGTTGGTACAAGGAGCTCAAACGCTGCTTGTCTTCGTGATGAAACCATTGCGTAGCCGTTCATCAGCAAGACTACATGCATCAGGTTCAAGACCCTGCCCGTATTTGGCAGACCGTCACTGACGCCCGGTTTTCGCAACCGGAGACAACTAAGCAGTTTTAACGGAATCAACTGATAGATCGCCAACTGGTCAAGGGGCTTACATTATGAATCTGAACAACCAACCAACTATCGATGAATTGGCTGAGATGTTCGCAGCGCAGAAAGACAAACTCGACGACCATATCCTTTGGGTTGGTAAATCGGGCGAAGTCAAAATTGACTGCCTGGCGCCCCATACCGAAGAAGCCGAGTTCGACCGCAACCACCGCGAACTGGCGGCGCGCCTGAAGATGTACCGCCGCGGCCAGGGTTATGTTGGCAAGAAAGCGGCAGCCGATCGCAATTTTATCGAGCAAGTATTCGACACACTTAACAGTGCCTGGGCGTCTTTCAAAGACAACTCGCAAGTTAAAGTGATCGACCGCTACTACTAAGTACAACTTGCCCATTGTGGGAGCTGACTTGCCGGCGATAACGGTTTAACTGCCAACACTTTTGTTGAATGTTAACTGGCTATCGCAGGCAAGCCAGCTCCCATATTTGTTTTGTGGCACCCTCAAAAAGTCGGGAAACGTCCCTTCGCCGCTTCATCGCGAAAAATATCAAACAACACCTGCGCCGCCGCCGACAACTCATGCCCAGGTTTGGTCAGCACGCCAATCGGCCGCTCGATCACCGGATCGCTCAAGGTGATGCAATGGGCGCCCGCCTCCTCCATCTGACGTGCGCACAAGGCAGGCACGGCGCTGACACCCAGGCCACTGGCAACCATCTTGCCCACCGTAGCCAATTGATGACTTTCCAGGGCCACGGGCAATTTCATCCGCAAGGCCCCCAAGTGCTCCTCCAGCATCACTCGCACCGTCGAAGGCCGTTGCAGCGTGATGAAGGGGTGTTCCAACAGGGTTTTCCAGTCGACTTCGGTACATTGCGCCAGGGGCGAATCACCGGGCACCACCGCAATAAACCGGTCCAGGTATAAAGGCGTGAATGCCAGGGACGAGCCTTCAGATGGCTCGAACGCCACGCCCAGTTCCACTTGGCGATCGCGGACCATCTCCAGCACCTGTTCATTGATCAGGTCGTGCACCGTCACATTCACCTGCGGGTAACGCGCGCGGAATATCTTCAGGATCGGTGGCAGCAGGTTGCCCGCAAACGAAGGCATCGCCGCCACGGTGACGCGACCCCGTTGCAGGGTGAAACGCTGGCGCAATTCATCTTCGGCATTGTCCCAATCGGCAATCAACCGACGTGCCAGCGGCAGCAGCGATTCACCCTCGGGCGTCAGCGCAACATTGCGGGTATTACGGCTGAACAGGCGGCCACCCAGGCCCTCTTCCAGGCCCTTGATGGTCAGGCTCAGCGCCGACTGGGAAAGGTGCAGACGCTCGCAGGCAGCGGCAAAACTCAGGCTTTGGGCCACGGCGAGAAAGGCACGCATCTGTTTGACGGTCATGAGGCTGCTCCGGGCGGCGATTGGACTATGCTGTTTTCTAAATCAATCAACCTTAAAAAACAACTTAACAAATCAATCCGTCGGCGCAACACTCAGTTCATTGGCTGGCCCACAAACAATAAAAGAGGTGCATATGGCAGGTTTCGATAAACGCGTGGCGTCCTATGAAGAAGCACTGGCAGGCCTGGAAGACGGCATGACCGTGCTCTCCGGTGGTTTTGGCCTGTGCGGCATTCCAGAAAACCTCATCGCCGAGATCAAGCGCAAAGGCACCCGTGACCTGACCGTGGTTTCCAACAACTGCGGCGTCGACGGGTTTGGCCTGGGCGTACTGCTGGAAGAAAAGCAGATCAGCAAGGTAATCGCCTCCTACGTCGGTGAAAACGCCCTGTTCGAGAAGCAACTGCTCAGCGGCGAAATCGAAGTGGTGCTTACGCCCCAAGGCACCCTGGCGGAAAAAATGCGCGCGGGCGGCGCCGGCATTCCGGCCTTCTTCACCGCCACCGGCGTCGGCACTCCAGTGGCCGAAGGCAAGGAAACCCGCGAGTTCAACGGTCGCCCGTACCTGATGGAATTGTCCATCACCGGCGACTTCGCCATTGTCAAAGGCTGGAAAGCCGACCACTTCGGCAACGTCATCTATCGCCATACCGCGCAGAACTTCAACCCGCTGGCGGCTACTGCGGGCAAGATCACCGTGGTCGAAGTTGAAGAAATCGTCGAACCGGGCGAGCTGGACCCGGCGCAGATCCACACCCCAGGCATCTACGTCGATCGAGTCATTTGCGGCACCTTCGAGAAGCGCATCGAACAGCGCACCGTCCGCAAATAATCCGCCAGCCCAAATAACAAGGAGACAACACATGGCTCTTACCCGCGAACAAATGGCTCAACGCGTCGCCCGCGAAATGCAGGACGGTTTCTACGTCAACCTCGGCATCGGCATCCCCACCCTGGTGGCCAACTACATTCCCGAAGGCATGGAAGTGATGCTGCAATCGGAAAACGGCCTGCTTGGCATGGGCCCGTTTCCGACCGAAGATACCATCGATGCCGACATGATCAACGCCGGCAAACAAACCGTGACGGCGCGCATCGGCGCCTCGATCTTCTCCTCTGCGGAATCCTTCGCAATGATTCGCGGCGGGCATGTCGACCTCACCGTGCTCGGCGCATTTGAAGTGGACGTGCAGGGCAACATCGCGTCGTGGATGATTCCCGGCAAGCTGGTCAAGGGCATGGGCGGCGCCATGGACCTGGTGGCCGGTGCGGAAAACATCATCGTGATCATGACCCACGCGTCCAAGGACGGGGAGTCCAAACTGCTTAGCCAGTGCAGCCTGCCGCTGACCGGCGCCAAGTGCATCAAGCGCGTGCTGACAGACCTTGCGTACCTGGAAATCGAAAATGGCGCTTTTGTCCTCAAGGAACGCGCACCTGGCGTCAGCGTTGAAGAGATTGTGAGCAAGACCGCCGGTAAACTGATCGTCCCGGACCACGTTCCAGAAATGCACTTCCAGTGAGGACAGATTCCATGCAAGACGTCGTGATTGTTGCTGCCACCCGCACCGCCGTGGGCAGCTTTCAAGGAGCGCTGGCCAGCATTCCGGCGCCGGAGTTGGGCGCGGCCGTGATCCGTCGCCTGCTGGAGCAAACCGGTCTGGACCCGGCTCAGGTCGATGAAGTGATCCTCGGCCAGGTACTGACCGCAGGCAGCGGCCAGAACCCGGCGCGCCAGGCCTCTATTCTGGCGGGCCTGCCCCACGCCGTGCCGGCTTTGACCCTGAACAAGGTCTGCGGCTCGGGCCTCAAAGCCCTGCACCTGGGCGCCCAAGCCATCCGTTGTGGCGACGCTGATGTGATCATCGCCGGCGGCATGGAGAACATGAGCCTGGCGCCGTACGTCTTGCCCGCTGCGCGCACGGGCTTGCGCATGGGCCACGCCAAGATGCTCGACAGCATGATCACCGACGGTCTGTGGGATGCGTTCAACGACTACCACATGGGCATCACCGCCGAGAACCTGGTGGACAAGTACGGCATCAGCCGTGAAGCCCAGGACGCGTTCGCCGCAGCCTCCCAACAGAAAGCCACCGCCGCTATCGAAGCCGGCCGGTTTGTCGATGAGATCACCCCGGTCCTGATCCCGCAGCGCAAAGGCGACCCGGTGGCCTTCGCCGTGGATGAACAACCGCGCGCCGGCACCACGGCCGAGTCATTGGCCAAGCTCAAGCCCGCGTTCAAGAAAGACGGCAGCGTCACCGCCGGCAACGCCTCCAGCCTCAACGATGGCGCCGCCGCTGTGCTGCTGATGAGCGCTGACAAAGCCAAGGCTCTCGGCTTGCCGGTGCTGGCGCGTATCGCCAGCTACGCCAACGCCGGTGTCGACCCTGCGATCATGGGCATCGGCCCGGTCTCGGCGACCCGCCGCTGCCTGGACAAAGCCGGTTGGAGCCTGGGCGACCTGGACCTGATCGAAGCCAACGAAGCTTTCGCCGCGCAATCTTTGGCGGTGGGCAAAGAGCTGGAATGGGATGCAAACAAGGTCAACGTCAACGGCGGCGCCATCGCCATCGGCCACCCGATCGGCGCCTCAGGCTGCCGCGTGCTGGTGACCCTGCTGCATGAAATGATCAAGCGCGACGCCAAGAAAGGCCTGGCCACCTTGTGCATCGGCGGCGGCCAAGGCGTAGCCCTGGCGCTCGAGCGCAGTTGATCTAAAGAGCAACAGGCTAACTGTGGCGAGGGAGCTTGCTCCCGTTGGGCTGCGCAGCAGCCCCAGTCAACAAGAGCAACACGAGAAAAGGCTCGATTACACGAAAAATCGGGCCTTTTCTTTGTCTGGCTTTCCTGAAAAAACACAATTCTCATGTGGGAGCTGGCTTGCCTGCGATAGCAGTGTGTCAGCCAAGCAATTATTACCTGATACACCGCTATCGCAGGCAAGCCAGCTCCCACAGTTGACCTTCATTGTAAGTTAGTGAGAATGAGGTACCGCAAACACCGCATTCGCCCGTGCCACCACCTTGTCCCCCACTTGCAGGCTCACGGTGGCAAACGCCATCTGCCGACCACGCTTGTGGTGCTCCAGGCGCACCACAATCCACTCCCCCACCTGCACGGCCCCCAGGTAGTCCAACGTCATGCTAGCGGTTATCAACGGTAACGGCGGTTCGCTGGAAAACGCCATCGCATAACCCATGCCAACATCCGCCAGGGTCGCCAACACCCCACCGTGCACCGTGCCGCGGCCATTGGCGTGGCGGTTGTCGGCACGCAGGCCGATTTCCAGTTGCAACCCTTCACCCCGGCAATACGCCGGACCTAACAAGTCGAGCAACGGGCTGCTGCGTGGCAGCGAGACAAAGCCTTCGGGCACGGCGTGAGTGATCATGGCGAGTTCTTCCTTGGCCAAAACACGAGGTGTAACCCAGCCTCCCCAAGCCCGCCATCAACATCAGTCAAAGCAATGATCAACAATCAGCTAGCGCTTCATGCAACGCTGATAGCGCTCATCCACGCGCTTGGCAAACCACGCAGTGGTGAGGTTGCGGGTGATCTTCGGGCTTTTGAGCACGATGCCCGGCAAGATCGCGCGCGGCACCGGCTTGCCGGCGGCCTTGTCGGCCAGGGCAAAGACGCGTTTGTAGAGGGTGGTTTCCTCGAAATCGAACTGCTCACCTTTTTCCAGCTGGCTGCGGATGCTGGGGTTGCGCATATCCAGCTTTGCACCCAGTGAACGCACCGCCAACTCGGTGGTGCCGGGCAGCAGTGAGCCATAACGAATCAGATCCCCATCCAGCGCCAGCTCGGTGCCGCTGACTCGGCTGACAGCGGCCTGGAACGCAGCATTGCGGCTGGCATACCACCCTGCGTTGAAATCGGCAAAGCGGTGCAACGGCTGATCGTAGCTCACCGGGTAACCGAGCAAATGCGTAATGCCGAAGTACATGCCGCCACGACGGGTGAAGACTTCACGACGAATCGTGCCATCCACGGTGTAGGGATAATCGCGGGCGTGTTGCTGCGCAAAGTCGATACTGACCTGCATGGGGCCGGCGGTGTGCACCGGGTTGAAGCCGCCGAACAAGCTATTACCCAGGGGCACCATGCTGATGAAGTCGTCAAAAATGCCGCTCAAGTCCTTCTCTGTGCGTGCCGCACTGAGGCGCTCGGCGTAGGTCTTGCCGGTGGGCGAACGCAATTGCAGCGTGGTGCGCACCACAAAGGCCGGCACATGGACCTTGCCGGCGCGGCGCAGGATTTCATCCTGGGCGATCTTGCCCATGTTCGGCACCGGCGGGTCTACCTGGTAAGTGGACTCTTGCTCGGTGACCGCCAGTACGGCGCAGATATTTTCGCTGCTGGGGTAGATTTTCTGGGTGTCGAAGGCGGTGTAGATGTCTGTGGCCCAGCCGTTGCGGTCCGCCACCGTGACCGGTAACAGCCGCACAATCTGTGCCTTCACCTCGGCCTCGCTGCGTTCAGGCTGCTGCGGGCCGCGTGGGGTGGAGCAACCGGCCAGCACCAGTAAAGTGGTGAGGCACAGAATCAGGCGGCTTGAATACATGGGGCTTCCTTGAATAACGACGGGCCGAGTTGTGCGGATATCGACAGGTAAGTCTAACCGGGGTTCGCCGACCTGCTGCATTTGTCAGTTACGACCAAACGTGACTGCCTGCTGTACGACAATCACATCACCACACCCGCCCGAACAGACGACAAAAACTACGGAAACATCCTACCAATCCGCCGGATAAGCACTGCTGCGCGCGTCTTAAAACCGCTGCAAAGTCCTTCGCCTGATCACACAGTGCGAGGGATTGCAGATGGTTTTGTTTGTTAGAGCCCGGGCCAAAGGGGCTACCGCTTGAACCCGGCCATTGGCAGGCTGGCCCTGACCCCAATGGACGTGAAGACGGTCGACGTTGAAAGCGTCTTCCGCGATTTTCGCGAATGCCTGAATACCTTTGACGACTGGGCGTCGAGCTTCTGGAGCTTCTCGGCGCTGGATGTCGAGCAGGTGTTCAAGGTCGGGGATGAGGTGGCGCTGGTCGCCCCGATCAACCGCTCCATCATTCCCAGCAGCACCGTCGCCACGTGCCAGGCCAATGGCACGTTGACCCTGGTGCATATGTTCCAAAGCACGCGTTTTGTGCCCATTGGCAATACGCCGGTGGTGCTGCAACGCGTCGATCCCGACGGCGGCCCATTGGGCGAGCCGATCCACCACACCATCGGCCCCAGCGGCATTCTCGAAATCACCGAGTGTGATCGTAATCAATCGTACCGAATCAGTTTTTACCCCGATGTTTCCAAAGATCACGTCAAGGCACTGTACGCGTCTTATCAGTCAGTGATTGCGGGGTTGGAAGAGCGCCTGCGTGAAGCGTGGAACGACACCTTCCAAGCGCAGTGGGCAATTTATGCCGACGCCAAACCGCTCGACCAACGCAGGATGCTGGAGAAGGCGGTTCTCAATGGCATGGGCACGGCGCTTTACACCCTTTGGGACAACTTGACGCAGCTGTATGAACTGTTGGCGGACATCAAGCCCAACAGCGAAAAGTTGCTCAAGTACATCTCCCAAGCCGAGCTTGATGAGCTGCTGACACTCAGCAACGACGCGATCGCCAGCGGCCTGCTGGTACTCAGCGATGAGCCGCTGTTGTTCATTTACGTGTCGGCGATGGTCAGCTGGATGCGCCTGCTGCCGCCGCAAGACATGCATGAGCTGATGGGCGAAATCACCGGCGAGGTGTTGATCAACTTGCTGTTGATTCGGGCGACGGCGGGCATGGGCGTGGCGGTACGCCTGGGCACTCAAGTCCTCGGGCACATCAAGTCCGGACGGGCGCGGAGTTTGCTCGAGTTGCTGGCAAAACAGCATGTGGGGCCGACGTTGGAGCCACATGTAGCGGCGGTTAAACCCTTGTTGCTGAGCAGTGCCCCGACGCCGATCAAGACCGTGCCGGTTGCGCCGCTGAAGGCTGGGGATCAGTTGGTTGCCAACCCGGTGCCGGCGGTGCGCGGCAAGACGCAGCAGACCGCGTTTGGTGCGCCAGGAACCTGTGGATGATGTGCCGGCTTCGGGCAAGAACCTGAATGGCGATGCGGCGGCTGCGGCGAACAACACCGTTACCAATGGTTGCCCGGTGTCGATGGTTACCGGCGAGGAATTACTGACACTCACCGACGGCACGCTGGACGGGATTTTGCCGTTTGAGTGGGCGCGGGTGTATCGCACCAGTGCGGTGGAAGTGGATGGAGGGTTGGGGTTTGGCTGGAGCCATTCGCTCTCGCAGCGGTTGGTGGTTTCCGGTGATTCGGTGGTGTGGACGGATCATGAGAACCGCCGTACTGAGTTTGTGCTGCCCTCCGCTGCTCGACCGGCGATTACCAACAGCTTGGCTGAAGCGNGGTGATTCGGTGGTGTGGACGGATCATGAGAACCGCCGTACTGAGTTTGTGCTGCCCTCCGCTGCTCGACCGGCGATTACCAACAGCTTGGCTGAAGCGGCGATTTATTTGGGTGAATTGCCCGATGAATTAGTGCTGGCTCAGGCGTCGCGGTTTTATCACTTTCGCGATGGCGTGCTGGTTGCCATCAGCGATGCGTATGACAACCGACTGCGGGTTTTCCGTGATCGTTCGGGGCGGGTTGAACGGCTGGACAATGGCGTAGGCCGCTCGCTGTTTCTGCGTTATGAATTTGGCCGCATTGTGGCGGTGGACTATCAGGTTCATCGCGCCAAAGGGCATGAGCCGTTTGAATGGGTGACCGAGCAGAGCATTGTTTCCTACGCCTATGACGACCTTGGCCGTCTGGTTTCTGCGACCAATGCCGTAGGCGAAAGCGAGGTTTATCGGTACGACGAGCAGCACGTCATTCTTGAGCGTGGGTTGGCCGGTGGGGCGAGCTTCTTTTGGGAATGGGATCGGGCTGGTAAGGCTTCCCGGTGTGTTCGGCATTGGGCCAGCTTTTCGCAGATGGATACGCGGTATGCCTGGGGCGATGACGGTCGTGTCACGGTGCATAACGCTGATGGCAGTCAGGAAGTGTATGTCCACGATGACCGCGCACGCTTGGTGCAGCGCATTGATCCGGACGGCGCTGAACACTTCAAGTCTTATGACGACAAGGGCCGGCTGACGGCACGATGACCGCGCACGCTTGGTGCAGCGCATTGATCCGGACGGCGCTGAACACTTCAAGTCTTATGACGACAAGGGCCGGCTGACGGTCGAGCAGGACCCGCTTGGGGCGGTGACGGCGTACCAGTACGACGACGCCGGACGCTTGGTGACGCTGTTTCCGGGGGACGATGAGCCGACGTCCTACGAGCATGACAACGGTTTCGTACGGGTTGTGCGCTGTGGTGAGGCTGTTTGGAAATATGAGCGTAACGATCAGGGCGACGTCATTCGCAAGACCGATCCTGACGGCAATATCGCGGACTACAGCTACAACAAATACGGGCAACTGACGGGGGTTTGGTTTCCCGATAACAGTTGCCATCGGCTGATCTGGAATGAGCGGGGGCAGCTGCTTGAGGAGCTGCTGCCCAATGGGGGTATCAAGCGTTATCGCTATGACGACCTTGGTCGCCAAATCACCCGTGAAGATGAACTCGGCAAGCTCACACAGTACCAATGGGACGCTGCCGGGCGCTTGCGAAAACTGACCCAGCCAGGCGGTGCAACGCGCGAATACAGCTACAACGCCTACGGAAAAATCACCGCCGAACACGACGAACTCGGCCACGTCACCCGCTACGAATACGCCGACGGCCTGCACCTGATCAGCCGCAGAATCAATGCCGATGGCAGCCATGTTAAGTACCGCTACGACAATCCGCGCCTGCTGCTGACCTCGATCGAAAACGAGGCAGGCGAAACCTACCGGCTCGATTACCACCCCAACGGCCTGATCCAGCAGGAAATCGGCTTTGACGGCCAGCGCACGGCCTATGTGTATGACCTCAACGGCAACCTGGCGGAAAAAACCGAGCACGGCGACGACGGCAGTCAGCTCGTTACCCGCTACAAGCGAGACCACGCCGGGCGCCTCGTAAGAAAAACCCTGCCAGACGGCAATATTGTCGACTATGCCTACGACCGCCAAGGCAATCTCCTCAGCGTCGAAGACGGCCATTGGGCGCTGGCCTACGAATACGACCCACAAAACCGCCTCACCGCCGAACACCAGGGCTGGGGCACTTTGCGCTATGGCTACGATGCCTGCGGCCAACTTAAAAACCTGCGCCTGCCGGACAACAACCGCCTCACCTTTAACCACGACAAAG
>NZ_LMKI01000027.1:0-12273 GCF_001421425.1 Pseudomonas sp. Leaf15 | reverse complement strand
CACAGTTGACCGCATGTAGTTTTGAATATGAGGTCGGCTGCGGATTTGCATGCACTGAAGAGCTGCTTTTCTGTGGGAGCTGGCTTGCCTGCGATGCAGGCACCTCGGTATCGCAGGTACATCAAGTTGATGCCATCGCAGCGGTACGATAATTCGACAAGCCTGCTCCCACGTGAAGAATCATTTCACCGTGCCGCGATTGACCATCGCCAGAATCGTCTCCAACAACTCCTGCTGCGCCTCCTCACGGCTGATCTCACCACTGGCGGCCGCCTGGGACAAGGCCTCGGCGGCGCCCAGCATGGCGCGCAAGCCCGCTTGGGAAACAGTGCCGTTGGGCGCGAACGGCGCCAGTGCATCGCGGCACTTTTGCAGAAAGATCGCCTCGTATTTGCGCTTCAGCGTTTCCAGTTCCGGCGAGCTGCTCAAGGCGGCAATCACCCCCGGAATTTCCCGCCCTTGCAACAACACGCAATCGACGTAACACGACGCGATGACCCAGGCTTGCTCGTGCAGGGTGGCGGCGCTGGAGTCCAGCGCCTCGGCAAACACCTGGTTCTGGCGGCTATCGAAGTCTTCATACAGTGCGGCCAGCAAGCCGGCACGGGTGACGAAATGGTCGTAGACCACCGGCTTGGTAACGCCTGCCAGCTCGGCCAGGCGGCCCAGGGTCAGGGCTTCGGTGCCTTCTTCGCGCACCAGTTGCCAGGCCATGTCGAGCAATTGGCGCAGGCGATCCTCGCGGGACAGGCGGCGGCGTGGGGCAGGGGATTCAGTGCTTGACATGCTTATATACCAAAAGTAACTTAAGATCCTTAACCTACTAAAAGTAGCTAGCCCCCAGCCTAGCCCGAAATGGAGTGAATGTCATGCACGCACTGATCGTTGTAGCCCATCACGACCCGCAATCCCTCACCCATAGCGTCGCCGCACAGGTGGCGGCCGGGCTCACGGCGGCCGGCCACACTTATGAGGTTGCCGACCTCGCCGCCGAAGGCTTCGACCCGCGCTATACCGCCGGCGACCACCTCGTACACCGCGCTCGCGCTGAGCCGCCCGTCGATGTGCTCGCCGAGCAGGCGCGCATCGACCGCGCCGATGCGCTGGTGCTGACATTCCCCATTTATTGGTGGTCGCTGCCGGGCCTGCTCAAAGGTTGGATCGACCGTGTGTTCGTCAACGGCTGGGCGATCGATTACGGCCCGGATACGCCGGTGGTGAAAAAACTGCGGCACTTGCAGGTGCACCTGCTGGCGCTGGGTGCGGCAGATGAAAGCGCGTTCGATCGGCACGGTTATGCCAAGGCCATGCGCACGCAGATCGACTACGGGATTTTTGATTACTGTGGGGCGCAGGTGGTGACGTCAACGCTGCTGCTGGAAACGGAAAGCGGCGCTGCGCAGGCGCATTTGCACACGGCAAAAGCCATCGGGCAGCGCGTGTTTGAAGCGGAAACGGTGGCCGGGTAGTCAGCCTTCGCGAAACAGATCATGGGCATCCAGCAGGCGGTAGGCGATTTCCGGGCGCTTCTCCAGGCCACGGCGAATCGCCGCCGGAATCGCCTGGCGGGTTTTGCGGCACAGGCCGGGCTGCTCGTCGATGTTGATCTGAATGCCGCGCATGCTCTTGACCTCGGTGTGCCCTGGCGCCACCTGCACGCGGATGCCCAATAGCTCGAACATCTTCTGTTGCATGTGTTCCAGGTCTTGCAGGCTCTGGAGGTTTTCCAGGCGCTCGACCAGCTTCTTCTCTTCCTGACGCGTCAGGCTGAGGATACGCAGGTCGGCGCCGGGCGCCTGCAACAGCTGTTCGCGGTCACAGGCACACACGCCGGGTGGGCAGGGTTGGCGGATGGTCATGTGCATTCCCTCCCCATGCCGACGTGCTGGCTCAGTAGCTGAGCGCAACCCCAAGGCTGCCCAAGGCCTTCCAGTATTCAGGGTAGGTCTTGGCCACGCAGTCCGGGTCCTGGATGCGAATACCCGCCACCTTCAGCCCGGCCAGGGCAAAGCACATGGCGATGCGATGGTCGGCGTGGGTGTCGATCAGCGCATTGCAAGAGGTGCCGGCGAGTGCCGGGTCGCTGGCCACCAGCAGGTCGTCGCCCTCGATGGTCGCCAAACCTGGGCGAATCGCGTTGAGGCCGTCGTGCAGCGCCTGCACACGGTCACATTCCTTGACGCGCAGGTTGGCCAGTTCCGTGAAGCGCACCGGGGTATTGTTGAACGCGGCCAGCACCGCCAGAGTCGGGATCGCGTCCTGCATCTGCGAGCCGACCACGGTGCCTTGCATGTTCGGGAACTGTGCGATCACGGCCTGGGCCTTGGCGTCCGGCTGGGTGAAGTCCTGCGCGGCCACGCCGATGTCGATGCGCCCGCCGGTCAACACTTCGGCAGCCCACAGGTAAGTGGCGGCGGAGGCGTCGGGTTCGATCAGGTAGTCATGGGCGCTGTAACCGGTAGGGGCCACGCGCCAGGTGGTGTCGTCGACCACCTCGACCTGCGCACCGAACGCACGCATGCAGTCCAGGGTCAGGTCAACATAACCACGGGCGCCGATGTCCTTGCCGGTCAACGCCACTTCAATCGGCGCCTGGCCACAGGCCGCGAGCATCAGCAGCGCCGACACGTACTGGCTGGACAAGCCGCCATCAATCTCGAAACGCTTGGCCTGCACCTTGCCCACGCCGTGCACGGTCACCGGTGGGCAGCCGGTCGGGCTGTCGACGCGGATGCCGTTCTGGCCGAGGGTGGCCAGCAGCGGGCCGATCGGGCGCTTTTGCATGTAGTCGTCGCCGTCGAGCACCACGGTGCCTTCGACGGTCGCCACGGCGGCGGTGAGAAAACGCATCGCGGTGCCGGCATTGCCGAGAAACAGCGGCTGCGAGGGCAATTGCAGTTTGCCGGAGCCTGTGACCACGAAGGTGGTGTCGTCCGGTTCATCGATGCTCACGCCCATCTGGCGCAAGGCCACCGACATGTGGCGGGTGTCATCGCTTTTCAACGCGCCGCTCAGGCGGCTGGTGCCCTTGGCCAGCGCGGCCAGCAACAGGGCGCGGTTGGTAATGGATTTGGAGCCGGGGGGCGCGACCTTGCCGTTCAGGGCGAAATTGGGCGGTGTAACGGTCACGGTTTTCTGCGAACTCAAGGTACAAGGCTCCTGATCAAGGCAAGGCGGTGTGGAGTGGCCGACGGGCGGACCCGAATAATCAGCCAAACACGCCACCCTTGTCGAGCAGGGATCGTGGCAGGGCGCGTATTTCGAGGCGGTCGCCGACTTGTCCGGGGAACGGACTGCTCCTGTAGTCGAACTACTTCTGTGGGCGTAGGACAAGTAGCAAATCCGATGCAGGACAACGCCCTTTACTCAGCGATACGCGGGCAGCGTGCGAATTTTCCGAGAGAAGCAGCGGCTGGACAATAACGCCCGCCAAGGTAAGTTCGAAGCGTGCCCCATGACGGGGCACATTCAATCAAGGAGTGAATGAAATGAACAAACCCCAGACCCAACTTCGTCACGGTCGCGTCGTGACCCCGCCCAGCCGTGGTTCGGTGGCAGTGGAGCGTGGCCTGCTCGGCAACTGGCAGGTCAACGAGATGGAAGGCGGTAAAAACTTCCCATCGCTCACCGCCGGGCCGTTCCCGGCACCCTATGAAACCGATGATCAAAGCGTCACGCCGCCGGCCGACGGGCATATCTTGAGCGGCGGCAAAACCGACGACCGCGATTGCCTCAACTTCACCGACGAGGAGATGAGCAAAAAGCTCAACACGCCGTTTACCTGGCCATTGCTGAATGTCGAGGCTGGCCAGGTGTTCAAGGTGCAGTGGGAGTACACCGCCGCCCACGTCACCCGTGGTTATCGCTGGCTGATCACCAAGGATGGCTGGGACCCCAAGCAACGCATCAGCCGCGCGCAACTCGAGGCCCAGCCGTTTTTCGAAGACTTCTACACCCAAGTGCCGTACTACCAGCACGCCGATGAAATGAAAGCCAAGGTCGAACACCAGGTCACGCTGCCCAAGGGCAAGAAAGGCCGGCATGTGGTGGTGTTGATGTGGATCGTGGCCAACACCGGCAACGCGTTCTACCAGGCGTTTGACCTGGACTTCAAATAAGCGCTGTTAACGCTGGGCCAACCAGTAGTCATGCAGCGCCCGCGCAGCGGGTTCGATCGCTCGAGCCCGCTGTTGGTGGGCGTTTACATCCAGGTCGGCCGGCAGTTCGAAGTTGTCCTGCTCGGCGCACCAGGAAATCTTCTCCAGCAGCGCCGCCTGTTCGGCCGGCAGTTCTGGCCAGTTGCCAATCGCCGCACCACGGATATAGCCAAAGCACCATTCCTCGGCGAGCGTTACGGTTTGGCCTTGGTGTTCGGTGTCATCAAAGCGCGCCTTGAAGCTTTGCGCGTCGGTGGCCAATTGCGCCGCCAGCGTATTCATATGACGCACGCACAGCTCAAGGAAACGCTGGGCCTCTTCCACGTTTTCCCAGGCCGGGTTCTGCCCACCCCAGATCGCCGGGAACCACTCACCGACGTCCACTTGTGCCGGGCTGGAGACCAGCGCGGTGAAGTAGCCGTCGAGTTCAGCCAGGTTCAGCACCGAATGATCGTCGCCGTATTTCAACAGCGTTTCGTCGATGAAGTCGAAATCGGCAGGGGTGAGGGGTTGGGCGAGCATGGGCATGTCCTTTAAACGTCGAGCGCCGCGCAGTGGGCGGCTTAAAGCGCAGAGGATGGCGCTTGGGCGGGCTTTTTTCCACTTATTTCCCAGCGCTGACACAGCTTGCTCACGCACATCGAACCCACCACTGCCAGAATGATCGGCACCAGAAAGTCATGCTCAATACGCGTAAATTCCGCCACCAGCACAATCGCAGTCAGGGGCATGCTCATGCTGGACGCCAAAAACGCCGCCGCGCCGATAATCGCAAACGCGCCCAGCGGCACCCCGGGCCACACCAGGCTCCAGGCACCGCCGAGCAGAATCGCCAGCAGCGCACCGTTGGCCAGGCCCGGCGTCAGCAGGCCGCCTTCGGCGCCGGCGCGCAGGCTGCTGGCGGTGATCAACACCTTGACCAGCAGCAGGGTGGCGGCCAGGCCAATCGTCAGCTCATTGTCGAAGCCCAGTTGCGCCGGGCCTTTGCCATTGCCGAGGATCTGCGGCAGCAGCATCGCCAGCCCGCCGATAATGCTGAAGTTGATCAGCGACATGACTGGCAGGCGCCAACCGCGCGCGGCGTTGGCCCTGGCGGCGCCGGTAAAACGGCTGAACCCATAAGCGGCCACGCCAAACACCGGCCCGCACACCACGGCCCAGGCGATCAGCGCCGGGCTCAACACAAAATGCGGCACGGCATATTGCGATTCCGCACCCAGCCCGATCCACGCCACCGACGCACCAATCGCCGAAGTTGCCAGCGCAATCACCGCCGCCGGCCAACTGAAGGCGCCCACCAGCACTTCCAGCACGAATACCGCGCCGCCCAAGGGCACGTTGTACACCGCCGCCAGCCCCGCGCCGGCGCCGCAGGCCACGATCAAACGGTGCATGTCAGGTTCCAGGCGCGCCCGTTGTGACAGCCAGGTCGCGGCCAGCGCGCCGACTTCGCGCGGCGCCACTTCACGGCCCAATGGCGACCCGAGGGCCACGGTGATGATCTGCAGCACGGCGTGGGCGAGGGTGGTTTTGGGTGGCATGATCGGCATCTTTTCAGACACGGCCTGTTTGATGCTCACCAGCGGGCGGCCGTAGCGATAAATCATCCACCAGCCCAACCCGGCGACCAGGCCGCACACCACCAGCACCAGCAGACGCCGCTGCGGCGCGGCAGCGGTGACGCCCCACAAAAAGGTTTCGTGGCTGACCAGGCTGTCGAGGCTGTAACCGTAGGCCAGGTGCTGGATGCCGTGCAGCAGCAACGCCAGCAACATCCCGCCCAGCCCGGCACCAATGCCGGTCAGCACGACCACCAGGGCCAGAATCAATGATGAACGAAAGGTGGACGGCATAGCGGGCTCCAGGCAGTGGCCCTGAGTGTATAGCCGATAAAGTGCGGTGCCTGGGTGAAATGTATCGGCAGTCCATAAACCCGGCGGCCACAACATTTCATTACTTTTGCCAGTCCCGTTTTTGGCCGATGCGCCGTCACGCTCCCTTGTTATAGTTCGAGCCTTATTACTCGCCAGTCAGGGATCACTGCCATGTCCGAATACCAAGCTTTCGTCGTCGAACTCACCGGCAACGTTGCCCATGTGCAGATCAACCGCCCGGAAAAAATCAACGCGATGAACGCGGCGTTCTGGACCGAAATCATCGACATCTTCCAATGGGTCGAAGACACCGACGCCGTGCGCGCGGTGGTGCTCAGCGGCGCCGGCAAGCATTTCTCTTCCGGTATCGACTTGATGATGATGGCCTCGGTAGCCAATAGCTTTGGCAAGGACGTGGGCCGCAACGCACGCCTGCTGCGGCGCAAGATCCTCGAGCTGCAAGCCTCGTTCAATGCCGTCGACACCTGCCGCAAGCCGGTGCTGGCGGCGATCCAGGGTTACTGCATCGGCGGCGCCATCGACCTGATCAGCGCCTGTGACATGCGCTACGCCGCCGAAGGCGCGCAGTTCTCGATCAAGGAAATCGATATCGGCATGGCCGCCGACGTCGGCACCCTGCAACGGCTGCCACGCATCATTGGCGACGGCATGTTGCGTGAACTGGCTTACACCGGTCGCCCGTTCGGCGCCGAAGAAGCGCGCAGCATCGGCCTGGTCAATCGTGTGTATCCCGATCAGGACAGCCTGCTGGCCGGGGTCATGGAAATCGCCCATGAAATCGCGAGCAAATCACCGATTGCAGTGGCCGGCACCAAGGCCATGATCAGCTATATGCGTGACCATACGGTCAATGATGGTCTGGAATACGTTGCCACCTGGAACTCGGCTATGTTGCAATCCAACGACCTGCGCGTGGCCATCGCGGCCCATATGAGTAAGCAGAAACCCGAATTCGTGGATTGACTGATATGACACCAGGCTGGATTACCACAACGCTGCTGGACAATGACGCCCCTGGCGGCTGGGCCGTCGCCCGCAGCCGCGAGGGCTTTTTGCATGACACCAATGGTCCGCTGTTTCCGCGTGAATGGCTCAAGCGCCAGGATCTGTTGGTGTTTGCCGAGCACGGCATTGGCCACCTTGACGGTGAGCCGGTGTATTTGCTGGAACTGAACGCGGCGGCCGAGGTGCCGGGCTGCAGTTGGCAGGGCTTGCGCGGCTTTATGTTGCAGGGCGACCACACCCTGTACAAAGTGCTGGGCTACGCCGCGCAGATCGGCACCTGGGCGCGGGAGCATCGGTTCTGTGGCAGTTGCGGCCAGGCGATGGTGCAGGTGCCACGCGAGCGGGCGATGTATTGCCAGGCCTGCGACCTGCGCAGCTACCCACGGATTTCGCCGAGCATGATTGTGCTGGTGACCCGTGGCGACGAGATTTTGCTGGCGCGTTCGCCGCGTTTTGTCACGGGCGTGTACAGCACGCTGGCGGGGTTCGCCGAGCCGGGTGAGTCGGCCGAAGATTGCCTGATTCGTGAAGTGCGCGAAGAAGTGCAGGTGGAGGTCAAGAACATCCAGTACATGGGCAGCCAGTGCTGGCCGTTCCCGCACTCGATGATGCTGGGCTTCCATGCCGAGTACGCCGGGGGGGACATCGTGCCCCAGGCCGACGAGATCGAGGACGCGCAGTGGTTCAACATCCACGACTTGCCGCCGTTGCCGGCGTCACGTTCGATTGCGCGTTACCTGATCGACCTCTACCTGGCGCGCCGTTTAGGCCACGCTGAACCAGTGTTGCCAGGCTAGGCGCACCGTCAGGCCGAGGACCACGGTGATAAACACCGGGCGAATGAATTTGGCGCCGCCGCTGATTGCGCTGCGTGCGCCAAAGAACGCGCCACACATTACCGAGAAGCCCATCGCCAGGCCGACGATCCAGTCCACCGAGCCATTGAAGATAAACACCGACAGCGCCGCTGCGTTGCTGACGAAGTTCATGCTGCGCGCCACGCCGCTGGCTTTAACCAGGTCGATGGGGTGCAGCAGCATCGTGCTGACTGTCCAGAACGCGCCGGTGCCGGGGCCGGCCACGCCGTCGTAGAAACCCAGGCCGAAGCCTTGGGTGGACTGCCATTTCTTCTTGATCGGTGCATCGGCATCCAGCGGCGCCTTGGGCGTGCCGCCGAACAGCAAATACACACCACAGGCGAACACGATCACCGGGAGCATTTTGTTCAGGGTTTCGGCGGGCAGGTAGTGGGCGACCACGGCACCCGCCAAAGCGCCGACCAGTGTGCCGACGATAGCGTGCACCCATTGGCGCGGGTGAAACAGCTTGCGCCGGTAGAAGGTAAAACTGGCGGTGGCGGAGCCGAAGGTCGAGCTGAGCTTGTTGGTGCCCAGCACCAGGTGCGGTGGCATGCCGGCGGTGAGCAGGGCCGGCGTGGTAAGCAGCCCGCCGCCGCCGGCGATGGCGTCGATAAAGCCGGCAATAAAGGCCACGCAGGCAAGAATGGCGAGGGTGGTCAGGTCAACGCTGAGTTCGAAGGGCATGGGCAGGGCTTATTATTGGCAGGGCGCAGAAAAGGGCTGCGCCAAAGATCGCCATCTTACCTGCCGGATGCAGCCAGATCCAAATGTGGTAGCTGGCTTGCCTGCGATAGCGGTAGGGCAGGCCCAACTGCTGTAACTGACCCGACGCCATCGCAGGCAAGCCAGCTCCCACCTTTAAACCGTGCCTGCCTGGCTATGATCGTTCCCACGCTCTGCGTGGGAATGCCGCTTGGGACGCTCTGCGTCTGCTCTGGATCTTCAGCTGTGCCGTTTGTCCAGCCACTCCAACGCCGTGCGCCACACACAAATCCCCAGAAAATACGCGGACATCACCGACCACAACCCGAACGTCCACGGGTTGGTATTGGGGTAGTCCACCACCATCAAAAAGCTGCACAGCAACCAGATGGTGGTCACGGCGATGTTGATCGGCATAAAGCGCTTGACCCGGAACGGGTGCAGAAACTTCATCGGTGTCACGGTCAGCAGCGCCAGGCCAATCACCGTGGCCAGGGTTACCCAGGCGTCCGGCTGGATGATGTAAACGCACAAGGCCACCACATTCCACGCCGCAGGAAAGCCGACAAAATAGTTGTCCTTGCTCTTCATGTTCACATTGCAGAAGCAGAACAGCGACGACACCAGGATCACCGACACGGTAAACAGGTGGGTGAAGTCCGGCAGGTCGATATAGCGGTAGATAAACAGCGCCGGAATAAACACATACGTCAGGTAGTCAATCACCAGGTCCAGCACCGAGCCATCAAAGCTTGGCAGTACCGTGCTGACATTGACCCGTCGCGCCAGTGAGCCATCGACGCCATCGACCACCAGCGCCAGGCCCAGCCATAGCAGGCAGGCCTTGGGTGAGTTTTCCAGCAAGGCCAGGGTGGCCAGGAACGCCAGCACCACGCCGGTGGCGGTAAAGCCGTGGGCGCCCCAGGCTTTGAGTCTGGCTACATGCAGGGTCGATATCACGGGCGGCTCTCCAAAAGATGAAACAGGGCAGCCGACGACGTAACGCCGTCGAGTCTGGCCGGGGAATGCAGGTATCGACCGGGAAGGGAGGTATAAGGTTCACCGCCCCGGCGTATCACTTAGCGTAGCAAGGGTCAGACGTTTCGGCATCAACCCTGACGGAACACCAATGCCTTCAAACCGCTCTGCGGGTCGACATCGGGAAATTCCGGCGGGTTTTCCAGCCGCTGTACAAAGCGCAGGCCCGGTGCCTCGCGGGTTACGCCGTCAATCAGGAAGTCCTCACCGAAGGCCGGGTCGTTCATGCAGGCCAATACGGTGCCTTGGGCCGTGAGCAAATCCGGCAGGCGGCGCAGCACGCGTTGGTAGTCTTTGGTCAGCAGGAAGCTGCCTTTCTGGAACGACGGCGGGTCGATGATCACCAGATCGTAAGGGCCGCTGTTGGTCACCTTGGCCCACGACTTGAACAGGTCGTGGCCCAGGAAGCTGACGCGGCTCAGGTCATGACCATTGAGGCGATGGTTGTCGCGCCCGCGACTCAAGGCGCCACGGGCCATGTCCAGGTTCACCACATGATCGGCACCGCCTTCGATGGCGGCCACCGAGAAACCACAGGTGTAGGCGAACAGGTTGAGCACGCGCTGGCCCTTGGCCTGTTCGCGCACCCAGTTGCGGCCGTAGCGCATGTCGAGGAACAGCCCGCTGTTCTGTTTTTTACCCAGGTCGATCAGGTAACGCAGGCCGCCTTCGGTAATGGTCAGCTCGTCAACGGCCTCGCCCGCGAGCCATTCGGTGGTGCTTTGCGGCAGGTAGCGGTGTTGCAACGCGACGGTGTAAGCGCTGAACTGCGATTGCAGCAGTTGTTTAAGGGCTTCGAGCTGCGCAGGCTCGGGTTCCTTGAACAACGAGACCAGCAGCACGCCCTGCAACCAGTCCACCGTCAGTTGCTCCAGGCCCGGCCAGCAGCGGCCACGGCCGTGGAACAGGCGCCGGGTTTCACTCGGTGGGCTGGCCAGGGCGGTGAGCAAATGGGCGTGCAGGGTAGCGAGTGCGTCTGGGTTCATCGTTGAGCGTCAGTCGTTGAGCGGGCGGCATTTTAAACACAGTCACCGACATAAACTGGAAAAAAGCCCGGAGGTGATCAGTTACAGATGTGCTAACTGACAGTTCGCTTTCGCGAGCAAGCCCGCTGCCACATTGGTTTTGTGCTGCCGCTTAAATACTTGCGATCAACGGAGCGCCAAAAGACTCACGCAAAAAGCCCGGTGCGATATAGCGCTCGTAATGCGCCTCGGACAGCAGGAAAAACTCGCGGTCTATCGCATCACGCAAATCCGCCAGGTGGCGTTCGCGAAACTCCGGCAGCAGCACCAGCCCATACGCGTCCAGTTTGGAAATCACCCGCGCACCCCGGGCAATCAACTGGTACGCCCAGCAGTACGGCGACTGGTGCGGCATAAAGCGAATCTTGCGGGTTTCAAGTTGCTGGCGCAAAAGCTGCGGGTCAAACACCTCAAGCTTGCTGGCCATCACCTGCACTAACAACTGTTCCAGGCGCAGCCACACCGCCTGTTTTTCCTCGGCGTTGTAGCCATTCCATTGAATGACTTCATGGTGATAGCGCTTGCAGCCCCGGCAGACCAGGTCGCCGTAAACGGTGGAGCACAGGCCGACGCAGGGTGTTTTGATGGTTTGGTTGGGCATAAAAGGCTTTTTTGCAAAATTCTATGAAACACCGAAGACCCATGTGGGAGCGGGCTTGCCCGTGATAGCAGTGGATCAGTGGATACATCTGTGACTGATACACCGCCATCGCGGGCAAGCCCGCTCCCACATTTTTAATCCCAGCTCAGCGCGCCGCCGGTCTGGTACTCGATCACGCGGGTTTCGAAGAAGTTTTTCTCCTTCTTCAAGTCCATGATCTCGCTCATCCACGGGAACGGGTTTGTCGTCCCTGGGTATTCTTCTTTCAAACCAATCTGCGACAAACGACGATTCGCGATGAACTTGAGGTAATCCTCCATCATCGCCGCATTCATGCCCAATACGCCGCGAGGCATAGTGTCACGCGCGTACTCGATCTCCAGCTGCGTGCCCTGCAAAATCATCTGGGTCGCTTCTTCCTTCATTTCAGCATCCCACAAGTGCGGGTTTTCGATTTTGATCTGGTTGATCACATCGATACCGAAGTTCAGGTGCATCGACTCATCGCGCAGGATGTACTGGAACTGTTCCGCCACGCCGGTCATTTTGTTGCGACGGCCCATGGACAGGATCTGGGTGAAGCCGCAGTAGAAGAAGATGCCTTCAAGGACGCAGTAGTAGGCGACCAGATTGCGCAGCAGCTCTTTGTCGGTTTCGACGGTGCCGGTTTCGAATTTCGGATCGGAGATTGAACGGGTGTATTTGAGGCCCCAGGCTGCCTTTTTGGCGACCGATGGGATCTCGTGGTACATGTTGAAGATCTCGCCTTCATCCATGGCCAGGGATTCGATGCAGTACTGGTAGGCGTGGGTGTGGATCGCTTCTTCGAAGGCCTGGCGCAGGATGTACTGGCGGCACTCCGGGTTGGTGATCAGGCGGTAAACGGCCAGTACCAGGTTGTTGGCAACCAGGGAGTCGGCGGTGGAGAAGAAGCCGAGGTTGCGCATGACGATGCGGCGTTCGTCGTCGGTGAGGCCTTCGGGGTTTTTC
>NZ_LMKI01000026.1:0-18646 GCF_001421425.1 Pseudomonas sp. Leaf15 | reverse complement strand
TCATAAGACTTGAAGTGTTCAGCRCCGTCCGGATCAATGCGCTGCACCAAGCGTGCGCGGTCATCGTGGACATACACTTCCCGGCTGCCATCAGCGTTATGCACCGTGACACGGCCGTCATCGCCCCAGGCATACCGCGTATCCATCTGCGAAAAGCTGGCCCAGTGCCGAACACACCGCGCCGCCTTACCCGCCCGTTCCCATTCCCAAAAGAAGCTCGCCCCACCGGCCANCCGCGTATCCATCTGCGAAAAGCTGGCCCAGTGCCGAACACACCGCGCCGCCTTACCCGCCCGTTCCCATTCCCAAAAGAAGCTCGCCCCACCGGCCAACCCACGCTCAAGAATGACGTGCTGCTCGTCGTACCGGTAAACCTCGCTTTCACCCACAGCATTGGTCGCAGAGACCAGTCGGCCAAGTTCGTCATAGGTGTAGGAAACAACTTTCTGCTCGGTGACCCATTCAAACGGCTCATGCCCTTTGGCCCGATGAACCTGATAGTCCACCGCCACAATGCGGCCCAATTCATACCGCAACAGCAGCGAGCGGCCTACACCATTGTCCAGCCGCTCAACCCGCCCCGAACGATCACGGAAAACCCGCAGTCGGTTGTCATACGCATCGCTGATGGCAACCAGCACGCCATCGCGAAAGTGATAAAAACGCGACGCCTGAGCCAGCACCAACTCATCGGGCAATTCACCCAAATAAATCGCCGCTTCAGCCAAGCTGTTGGTAATCGCCGGTCGAGCAGCGGAGGGCAGCACAAACTCAGTACGGCGGTTCTCATGATCCGTCCACACCACCGAATCACCNCGCTTCAGCCAAGCTGTTGGTAATCGCCGGTCGAGCAGCGGAGGGCAGCACAAACTCAGTACGGCGGTTCTCATGATCCGTCCACACCACCGAATCACCCGAAACCACCAACCGCTGCGCCAGCGAATGACTCCAGCCAAACCCCAACCCGCAATCCACTTCCACCGCACTGGTGCGATACAACCGCGTCCACTCAAACGGCAAAATCCCGTCCAGCGTGCCATCGGTGAGGGTCAGCAATTCCTCGCCGGTGACCATCGACACCGGGCAACCATTGGTAACGGTTTTGTTCGCCGCAGCCGCCGCATCGCCATTGAGGTTCTTGCCCGAAGCCGGCACATCATCCACAGGTTCCTGGCGCACCAACGCGGTCTGCTGCGTCTTGCCGCGCACCGCCGGCACCGGGTTGGCAACCAACTGATCCCCAGCCTTCAGCGGCGCAACCGGCACGGTCTTGATCGGCGTCGCGGCACTGCCCAGCAAGATCGGCTTGGCCGCCTCGACATGCTCACCCAGGCGAGATTTACCGAATTGTCCGGCCAGTTGCTCCAACCACTGGCGCGCACGCCGAGACTTGATGCCGCCCAGCACCTGGGCGCTCATGCGTATCGCAATCCCCATACCGCCCGTGGCCAGGGCCAGCACCAGGTTGATCAGCACGTCGGCGCTGATCTCACCCAGCAACGCGTTCATGTACGCGGGCGGCAACAACCGCATCCAACTGACCATGGCCGACAGGTAGATGAACAACAGCGGCTCGTCGCTGAGCACCAGCAGACCTTTCGCAAGCGCCTCGGCGCTCACATTCAGCAGCTGTTCAAACTCGGCCTGGGACAGATAGCTCAGCAGCTTTTCAGCGTTGTCCAGCGGGTGTGCAAGCCACTCAAACAGCTGCTTGAGGCTGTCCCAGAGTGAGTACAGCGCCTGGCCAAACCCCTTGGCATACGCCTGGTCCAGCAACAGATAACGCTTGAGGACATTGGCCTCGGAGTAGTCCTGCCACAGTGGTGCAAATGTGCCGCTCCATTCGCTGCGCAGCCAACCTTCCAGCGGCGCGATCACCGACTGATACGAGGCATACAGCGCTTTGAAGTGTTCGCTGGAAACGTTGGGGTAAAAATTGACCCGGTACTGCTGGTTGCGATCACACTCGGTGATTTCGAGAATGCCACCAGGGCCGATGGTCTTGTGGATCGGATCGCCCAATGGGCCACCGTCGGGATCGACGCGTTGCAGCACCACCGGCGTATTGCCGATGGGCACAAAGCGCGCGCTTTGGAACATGTGCACCAGGGTCAACGTGCCGTTGGTCTGGCAGGTGGCGACGGTAGTGCTGGGAATGATCGAACGGTCAATCGGCGCCACCAGCGCCACTTCGTCACCGACCTTGAACACTTGTTCGACGTCCAGCGCTGAAAAGCTGAAAAAGCTTTCTGCCCAGGCATCGTAGGTATTGAGGCAGCGCCTGAAATCGCCAAGCACGGACTCGACGTCCCGCGTCTTCGAATCCATGGCCGCCAGCACCAACAGGCCAATAGTCTGGCCGGTGGCGGCGATCAAAAGACAACCTTGTAAGTCGGAAAAACCATCTGCAATCCCTCGCACTGTGTGATCAGGCGAAGGACTTTGCAGATGTTTTCAGGACAACTCTGTAGAGCTTATCCGGTGGTTATGTGGGAAGTTTCAACGGCCTTTGTGCGCTCCCGCCCAATCACCAGGCTGCACAGCGCCGGCAGGAACAACAGCGTCAACACGGTGCCTACCAGCACCCCGCCAATCAGCACGTAGGCCAGGGACGACCAGAACACCGACAGCGTCAACGGAATAAACGCCAGCGCCGCCGCCAATGCGGTCAGGATCACCGGCCGCGCCCGGCGCACGGTGGCTTCGATAATCGCCTCGCGCACCGCCATGCCATGGTCCTGGTTCTGGCGGATCTGGTCGGTAAAGATCAGCGTGTTGCGCATCAGAATGCCGCCGATGCCGATCAGGCCCAGAATCGCGTTAAACCCGAACGGCTGGTTGAACAGCAGCAAGGTCGGCACCGCGCCAATCAAGCCCAGCGGCGCCGTGGCAAAGACCATGAACATCACGCCGAACGAGCGCACCTGGAACATGATCACCGTGAGGGTCAGCAAAATCATGATCGGGAACAGTGCCGCCAGCGCCACGTTGGCCTTGGCGCTTTCTTCCACCGGGCCGCCGATCTCGATCTGGTAACCGGCGGGCAGCTTGGCGATCAAGGGTTGCAGGTCTTTGTACACGGCCATTTCCACGTCGGGCGGTTGCACGCCGTCGATGATGTCGGCGCGCACTTCCACGGTGCTTGCACGGTTGCGACGTTTGAGGATCGGCTCTTCCATCACCGCCTGGAAGTGCCCGACCTGGGCCAGCGGCACCGAGGTGCCGGCGTTGTTGGTGAGGGTCATGTTGTTGAGGTTGCCGAGGTTTTCGCGCTGGTTGCCCTGGGCGCGCGCGACCACCGAGACGGTGCGGTTGCCTTCGCGCACTTCGGTGATCGGGTTGCCGCTGAGCAGGGCGTTGAGCTGGGATTTGACCTCGTTGGGCGTGAAGCCCAGCAGGCGCAGGCGGTCCTGGTCCAGCACCAGCCGATAGCCGCTGGTGCGCTCGCCCCAGTCGAGGAAAGCGTCCTTGGTCAGCGTGTTGGCCGCCACGACGCGGCGCACGTCTTCGGACACCCCGCGCAGCACATCCAGGTTCGGCCCGGACACACGAAACACCACCGGGAACGGCACCGGCGGGCCAAACAGCAATTGCGTGACGCGCACCCGCGCTGCCGGGAATTCACCGGCGGCAATGCGTTCACGCATGCGCACTTTCAATGCGTCACGGGCATGGGAGTCCGGGGTTTGCACAATCAGTTTGGCAAATGCCGGGTCGGGCAGTTCGGGGTTCAGCGACAGGAAAAAGCGTGGCGCACCGCCGCCCACATAGGTGTCGACCAGGCTGGTTTGCGGCTCTTGCAGCAAGGCTTTTTCCAGCTGCGCCGCCACCGCTTCGGTGCTTTTGAAGGCGCTGCCAGGCGGCATGTACACCTCAAGGATCAGCTCGGAACGGTCGGAGTTGGGGAAAAACTGCTTTTTCACCACGCCCATGCCCAGCACGCACAGCACAAAGGCGCCGACCACCAGGCCAGTGACCAGCCAGCGCTGGCGCACGCAGGCTTCGACCAGGCTGCGCAGTTTCTGGTAATAACGGCCGGCGTAAATCGCGTCATGCCCGCCTGGCACCGGTTTGATCTGCGGCAGCAACTTCACGCCCAGGTACGGCGTGAATACCACGGCCACCAGCCAGGACGAGATCAGCGCAAAACCGACGATCCAGAAGATATTGCCGGCATATTCCCCAGCGCCTGAGCGCGCAAAACCTACCGGCAGAAAGCCGATGATGGTCACCAAGGTGCCGGTGAGCATCGGCGCCGCAGTGGAGCTCCAGGCAAACGTGGCGGCGTGAATCCGGTCAAACCCTTCTTCGAGTTTTACCACCATCATCTCGATGGCGATGATCGCGTCGTCCACCAGCAAACCCAGGGAAATAATCAGTGCGCCCAAGGTAATGCGGTCAAATTCACGCCCGGTGAGCAGCATGATCACAAACACCACTGACAAGGTCAGCGGCACCGCGGCAGCCACCACCAGCCCGACGCGAAAGCCCAGGGCCAACAGGCTGATCACCATCACCACGGCCAGGGCGACGAAGAACTTGAGCATGAATTCATTCACCGCCAGGCTGATGTTTTTCGCCTGGTCGGAGACCTTGGCGAAGTTCACCCCCAGCGGCAGGTCTGCCTGGATTCTGGCTTCCTGGGCCTTGAGGCTTTTGTCCAGTTCCAGGCCGTTCCAGTGTTTCTCCATGATCACGCCAAGCATCAGCGCCGGGTCGCCCTGATGGCGGATGCGGTAGCTGGGCGGGTCTTCATAACCACGGCTCACGGTCGCCACATCGGCAATGCGCAACACGCGGCCGTTGACTTCCAGCGGTACGTTTTCGATCAGCGCCAGGCTGTCGAAGGCGCCGTCGATGCGGATATAGGCACGCGCGCCGGCGGTTTCGACAAAGCCCGACGGCGCCACCGCATTTTGCGCGGCGAGGGCGGCGAAGATCTGGTCTGGCTTGAGGCCCAGCGTGGCCAGGCGCTCATAGGAGAACTCGACGAAGATTCGCTGCGCCTGCTCGCCGAGGATATTGACCTTCTTCACGCCCGGCAGGTTAAGTAAGCCCTGGCGCAAGTCCTCGGCCATCTGCACTTGCTGGCGATGGGGCAGGTGTTCGGCTTCCAGCGCATACAGGGCGAAATACACATCGGAATATTCGTCATTGAAGAACGGCCCGATCACGCCTTTGGGCAGTTTCGCCGCTTCGTCGCTGAGCTTTTTGCGGGTCTGGTAGAACAGGTCCTGGATCTCGCTGGGGCGCGTGGATTCCTTGTAGGTCATGCGCATCGACACAAAACCCGGCTGGGCGATGGTCTCTACACGGTCGTAGTAGTCCAGTTCCTGCAGGCGTTTTTCCAGGCGGTCGGCGACCTGTTCCTGCATCTCCTGGGCGGTGGCGCCCGGCCAGGCGGCGGTGATGGTCATGACCTTGACGGTAAACGATGGGTCTTCGGCGCGCCCCAGCTTGCCGAACGAGAAGATTCCGGCGGCGAGGATCGCAATGATCAGAAACAGCGTGACGGCGCGGTGCTTTACCGCCAGTTCGGAGAGGTTGATGCCGCGCATGCTCAGTGGTCCTGTTTACGGTTGAGGGCCAGTGTCTGGGCCGGCAGCAGGCGCACCGTGTCGCCGCTGTGCAGCAAGTGCGCGCCAAGGGCGACGACGATCTGGCCGGGCGTTACGCCACTGTCGAGCAGCGCGTCTTCCTGGCCGAGGCTGGCCACGTTGACGGGGGCGAAGCTGACCTTGTCGTCCGCGCCAATCACCCACACGCCGGTGCCTTGCCCCGCATCCTGCAACGCGCCGATGGGCACGCGGGTTTGCTGGGCCTGGCCGTTGCCTTGCAGGCGCACGGTGATGGTCGAGCCGAGCGCAAAACGGTCGACAGCGCCATGCAGCACGTAGCGTGCGCGGTAGGTGCGGGTGGTGGGGTCGGCGCTGGCCGACAGCTCGCGCAGGGTGGCTGTCACGGCCTGGTCCTGTGCGCCGAACGGGAAGGCCAGGGCTTTTTGCGCGGCCTGGTCACGCTGGTTTTCCGGCAGGTTGACGATGGCTTCGCGGGCGCCGTCATGGGCCAGGCGCGCCACGATCTGGCCTTCGGCGACCACTTGGCCGCGATCCACGCGCACATCGGTGATGATGCCGTCGCCGTCAGCCTTGAGCACCGAGTAAGTGCGGCGGTTTTCGATCTGGCTGGCATCCGATTGCGCCGCGGCCAGTTCGGCTTCGGCCACGCGAAGGTTGGTCGCCGACTGGTCGAAGATCTGCCGCGACACAGCGCCGGTACTGGCCAGGCGCTGGTAGCGGTTTTCGTCATCACGGCGCTGGCGCAATTGGGCCTGTGCCGCGTTGACGCGGTTTTTGGCCGAGCGCAGGGCCAGTTCGAAGTCGCCGATGTCCAGTACCAATAAGGTATCACCACGGGCGACGTGCTGGCCGGGGTCGACCTTGCGTTCGATGACTTTGCCGCTGACCCGGAAGCCCAAATCGCTTTCGGTGCGCGCCGCGACCACGCCGGTGTAGGCGCTTTGCTGGGTGCCGGCGGCTTCTACCTTGGCGGCCAGAACGGGACGCGGCAGGGGCACTTCGGCGGCGGTGTCGGCCTTGCTGTTGCAGCCGCTGAGGACAATCAACAGGCCCAGGGGCGTGAGAAGACGCAGGGGAAGAGGGTGCATGACGGGCTCCAGGGGTGGCCAATGGATAAAAAATTATGGACATAATTTTTTGCTCATATTATGGTCGAAATATAAATTAATCCAGCCCCCGGATATTCCTTATGTCGAACGCCCCGGCCCCGTCGCGAAGCCTGTTGTTTTTACTGGTGGCGCTCACCGCACTCGGTGAAGTCTCGACCCAATTGCTGATCCCCGGCCTGGGCGCTATCGAGCAGGCACTGGCGGCGCCAGCGGGTTCGGCGTTGCTGGCGTTGTCGGCATTTGTCGCCGCCTTTGGCCTTGGGCAGTTGCTGTTCGGGCCGCTGTCGGACCGCATCGGCCGTCGCCCCGTGCTGCTTGGCGGCCTGGCGCTGTATGTGCTGGCAACCCTGTCGATGCTGCTGGTCAGCGACATTCAACAGTTCATTGCCGCCCGCGTGCTGCAAGGCCTGGGCGCCTGCGCCGCGTTGGTGTTGGCGCGCACGGTGGTGCGAGATGTGTGGAAGGCTGAAGCGGGGCCGGCGCTGGCGTTGACCATGATCGGCATGCTCTACGCCATCGTTGTGGCGCCGATGATTGGCGGGTTGCTGATCAAGCTGCTGGGCTGGCAGGCGCCGATCATGCTGGCGCTGGTGATCGGCAGCGTAGTGCTGGTGTTGGCGCTGCTGTTCTTTCGCGAGAGCAATCACTTTCTGGACCCCAAGGCCGGGCATTGGCGCACCCTCGGCGGGCAATACCTGGATCTGCTCAAGGGCCGCCAGTATCGGGCGTACGCGGTGGCGTTGGCCTGCACCTACGGCGCGATGTTCGCGGTGATCGCGGGTTCATCGGCGGTGTTTATCAACTTGCTGGGGTTCAGCAGCCTGGAGTACGGGCTTAATTTTGGCCTGATCGTGTCGATGCTGATCGTGGGTTCTACCTACACCCGGCGCAATATCCTGCGCCTGGGGCCGCAACGCATTGTGTCAATGGGCGTGACGCTGGTGGCCATCGGCGGGATTTTGGCGGTGGTGATTTACGAGCTGTTCGGCCTGTCGGCGCTGGGCCTGGATATTCCGGTGGCATTGGTCACCCTCGGCGGCGGCCTGGTGTTGCCGGGCTCGGTGACGGGCGGCGTGATGCCCAACGCACATCGCGCGGGTTTGGCCGCAGGGTTGATGGGCTTTTCGCAGATGTTTGGCGCAACGTGCAGTGGGCTGTTGCTGAGCCATCTGCGTGATGGCAGTGCCACGCCGATGATCATGATCCAGGCAAGCTTTGCGGTGTCGGCGTTTGTGGCGTTCCAGCTGTTGCGCCAGCGCCGGGCGCTGCTGGCCGCGGCCTGATCGTTCCCACGCTCCGCGTGGGAATGCCGCCCCGGACGCTCCGCGTCCCGCTCTGGCAGTCGTGACGCAGAGCGTCACCGGATGCATTCCCACGCGGAGCGTGGGAACGATCAGCGGTCAGGCCATGTCGCTGTGCGCGAATTCCTCGCCGAGAAAATCAATCAACGTACGCACCGACGGCAACAGCCCACGGCGCGAAGGGAAAATCGCGTGCACGATCCCGGTCCTTGGTGACCAATCCGGAATCAAATTGACCAGGCGTCCGGCAGCAATGTCTTCGCGCACCACCACACTGGGCAGGTGCGCAATCCCCACCCCGGCGCACACCGCGTGGCGCAACGCCAACAGGTCATCGGTGATCATTCGCGGGAAATGCCGGATCACCGCGCTGGCACCGTTCTCACCAAACAATTCCCACTGATATTCGCGCTGCGCCGAGCCCCAATACACGCTCGGCAAGCCATTCAAATCCCCCGGCAATGGCGGGCTGGACAGCCGCGACACAAACGCCGGGCTGCCCACCAGGCACTGGGTGCTGTTGCCGAGCACCTTCATCACCAGGTCCGTGTCTTCCAACGGCGGAAAGCGAATGCGCAGGGCAATGTCGAAGCCTTCGTGAATCACATCCACGCGCCGGTTGGTGCTCTCCAGGTGCAACTCCACCAGCGGGTACTTGAGCATGTAGCGGGTCAGCATCGGCCCGACCCAGGAGTTGAGCAGGGCGGTGGGGCAGCTCAAACGCACAATGCCCTGGGGCTCGGAACGGTTGCGCTCGATCACTTCGGCAGCGGCTTCGGCCTCCACCCGCATGGCCAGGCAGCGCTGGTAATAGACCTGGCCGATTTCGGTGAGCGAGCAATGCCGGCTGGTACGGTTGATCAGGCGCACACCCAGGCGCTCTTCGAGCTCGCTGATGCGCCGGCTGAGCTTCGACTTGGGCATGTCCAGCGCGCGGCCCGCGGCGGCAAAACCACGGTGCTCGACCACTTGGGTGAAGTAATAGAGGGTGTTGAGGTCTTCCACTATCGTTCTCCAAATAGAACGCTAAGGGTTGTTTTTGCCGTCTAGCGCGGTAAAGGTAGCGGATTTAAGCTGTGTACATGCACTGCTTTCACGCCTTTGGAGACACACCATGAAAAACATCATCGGTATCTACACCAGCCCACGCAGCCATTGGGTAGGCGACGGCTTTCCGGTTCGCACGCTGTTTTCCTACGACACCATGGGCAAACACATCAGCCCGTTCCTGTTGCTGGACCACGCCGGTCCGGCTGATTTCACCCCGACTCAAACCCGTCGTGGCGTCGGCCAGCACCCGCATCGCGGCTTCGAGACCGTGACCATCGTCTACAAGGGCGAAGTCGAGCACCGCGATTCCACCGGCGCCGGCGGCACCATCGGCCCAGGCGATGTGCAATGGATGACCGCGGCCAAAGGCATCCTGCATGAGGAGTTCCACTCCGAGGCGTTTGCCCAAAAGGGCGGCGCGCTGGAAATGGTGCAGTTGTGGGTCAACCTGCCGGCCAAGGACAAAATGACCGATGCCGGCTACCAGACCATCCTCGACGGCGATATCCCGGCGCTGCCCCTGGCCGACAACGCCGGCAGCCTGCGCCTGATTGCCGGCAAGTTTGCCGGTGCAAAAGGCCCGGCCCGCACCTTCACGCCGGTCGACGTGTGGGATGTGCGCCTCAATGCCGGTAAGGCCGTGACCCTCGACCTGCACGCCGGGCGCAACACCGCGCTGGTGGTGCTCAAAGGCACGGTGCAAGTTAATGGCCAGGAATTGGTGCGCGAAGGGCAACTGGCGTTGTTCGAACGCGATGGCGATCAACTCGCGCTCGAGTCCAACAACGACGCGGTATTCCTGTTGCTCAGCGGTGAACCCATCGACGAGCCCATCGTCGGCCACGGCCCGTTCGTGATGAACACCGAGCAAGAGATTCACCAGGCCTTTGCCGACTTCCAGTCCGGCCAGTTCGGCCAGATGCATCACTGATTCATCCCGGACTATCGCAACCTGTTGACCAGCTATAACGCGCTGACTGGCGCCAAGTAAGCGCGAGACCCAAGGGTTGCCACATACCCCCTGTGTGGCGCGGGTTAGTGTGGGAGCTGGCTTGCCTGCGATGGCATCACCTCGGTTTATCAGTCATACCGAGGTGTCCGCATCGCAGGCAAGCCAGCTCCCACACAAAGCCTGCTCCCACACAAAGCCTGCTCCCACACAAAGCCTGCTTCCACATTAAGCCTGTTCCCACATTTTGTTATTCAGTATTGCCGATTCATGCGATCTTCTCGCCCTACACCCTGGAGTCGCCTGGATGCCCTCATTTATCGCTGATCACCCGATGCTGTGCGCCGTGGCGCTGATCTTTATCGACATCGCCGTGTGGCGGCTTATTTCCGCCGACCTCGCCAACTGGAAACTGGCCGCGCGCCTGGCGATCTTTGCGGTGTTCAGCGCCGTGCTGTTCAACGACGGCATGAACCCCATGCAACTCGCGCCCTATGGTGACAACACCGCCTTGCACCTGGCCGCCACGGCGTTACAGATCGGCTGGTGGCTGTTTGCCGCGCGGACCCTCACGGTATTGCTCGGCACGGTCATGATGAATCGCGTCGGGCACGGCGGGCGTTTGCTGCAAGACTTGTTGGGCGCAGTGATCTTTTTGATCGCGATCATCGCCGCCATGGCCTATGTGCTCGACCTGCCGGTCAAAGGCGTGCTCGCCACCTCCGGCGCGGTGGCGATCATCGTCGGCCTGGCGTTGCAAAGCACCTTGAGCGACGTGTTTTCCGGGATCGTGCTCAACACCACCAAGCCGTATCAGGTGGATGACTGGATCTCCATCGACGGCACCGAAGGCCGCGTCACCGACATCGACTGGCGCGCCACGCGGCTGCAAACCTCCCAGGGCAGCATGGCGGTGATCCCCAACTCCCTGGCGGCCAAGGCCAAGATCATCAACTTCTCACGCCCGGCGGACATGTTCGGCCTGGCGGTCAGCCTGCAAGTCAGCCCGCATGCGCGCCCGCAAACCGTGATCGAAGCGCTGGAGCGTGCGATGCAAGGTTGCCGGCCATTGTTGGCCACACCCGCGCCCAGCGTGGCGTTCAAGACTTCGGCCAGTGGCGGCGTGGAATACGAGATCAGCGGGTTCGTGCCGGCCATGGGCCAAAAGCGTGAAGTGCGTAACCAGCTTTACGACCTGGCGTTCCGTCACCTGCAAGCGGCGGGCGTGGGTGTGCTGTCGGCCACCGAAAGCAGCGCGCCACCGGCGATGTCACCTGCACGGGCGTTGCTGGAGCGGTCGTCGATTTTCTCCACGCTGCGCCAGGAAGAAAAAGACACCTTCAGCCAGAACATGACCCTGCACACCTACCGCGCCGGCGAGATGATCCTGCCGGCCGGGGAGGTCAGCGACCATTTGTTTATCGTCGAATCCGGCGTGGTTTCGGTGATGTTGATCAAGGGCGGTCACACGTTTGAAGCCGGGCGCATGGGGCCGGGCGAGGTGATTGGCGAGTCGGGGATTTTGTCCGAGCAAGCGGCGTTGGCGGACTTTACCGCCAAGACTTTCTGCACGCTGTACCGCATCGAGAATGAATACCTCAAGCCCTGCCTGGACGCGCGGCATGACATCAGCGAAGCGATGAAAGCGCTGCTGGATTTCCGCCTGCACGCCGCGCAAGTCCTGACCCAGGACGCGCCGGTGGTGCCGGTCAAGAAAGGCTTTTTGCAATGGCTACGTAATCGCGGGTTGTGAGCCCGTAGCGCCTCAAATCAAAAGCAAAACCTGTGGGAGCTGGCTTGCCTGCGATGGCATCACCTCGGTATGGCTGATACACCGAGGTGATGCCATCGCAGGCAAGCCAGCTCCCACATTCAAACCGAGTAACCCCAGTTGGGCAGTGTGCGCTTGCTCAATGACTCAAATACACCGGGCTGCCGGTGGACAGCGAAGCTTTTACCGCGTGGGTCATGTCGGTGATCAGCGCTTCTTCGCGGTCTTCACTCAATGCCTTCAAGGTAATGGCCACCACTTCCTGCGGCGTGCTTTTCGGCGCCTGCACATCCGCCACCATGTCGGTGTCGATGTAGGCCGGGTGCACGCCGATCACCAAGGTGTTCTGCTCGCGCAACTCACCACGCAGGCCATTGGTAAGGCCCCACTGCGCCGACTTGGAGGTGCTGTAGCCGCCGGAGCCGGGAGGGCTCAGCCAGCTCAGTACCGAGAGGATATTGATCAGCGCGCCGCCACCTTGTTTGGCCAGGATCGGCGCAAAGGCGCGGCTCAGGCGCAAGGTGCCGAAGGTGTTCACCTCAAAATGCTGCTGCAGGTTTTCGATACTGTCTTCGGCCAGCAACGAGCCGTACCTGAGCCAGCCCGCGTTGTTGATCAACACACTCACATCGCCGCACTGCTCGGCAGCGCGCTGCACGCTGGCCGGGTCGGTAATGTCCAGGGCGATCGGCGTGCTGCCGGGGATATCCACACTGGCCGGGTCACGTGCACCGGCATACACCTTGGCCGCACCGGCTGCCAGCAGCGCGGTGACAAACGCTTTGCCCAGGCCACGATTGGTACCGGTAACCAACACCACTTTTCCACGAATATCCATGATGCACTCCAGGCGACGAATTAGGTTTAATAATGAAACCGTTTTTATCCTGGGCCTGTTGGTCCTATAATGCAACCTAATATTTCTGATTGCCCGGAGGCCCGACGATGAAACGCAAATGCCTGGAAGGCGACTGTTGCCCGGTCGCCCGCGCGCTCGACGTGGTGGGGGATTGGTGGACGCTGTTGATCATCCGCGACGCCTACGCCGGGGTGACGCGCTTCGGTGACTTTCAAAAACACCTGGGCGTGGCGAAAAACATCCTCGCCACGCGCCTCAAGGACATGGTCGAACAAGGCCTGCTGCACACCAGCGAAGTGGGTGCGCGCAGCGAATATCAACTCACCGACAAAGGCCGCGCACTGATGCCGGTACTGGTGACCCTGGCGCAATGGGGCGAAACCTTCACGCAGCCGGCCGATGGCGCCACCCACTTGCTGGATGCGCGCTTGCTCAAGCCGCTGCGCAAGGTTGAGATCGTGTCCGAGGATGGCCGGGTGCTGGGCCTGGAAGACATCATCACGCAGATGCCAGCGGCATAACGACTGGGCCATTGTGGCGAGCAGGCTGTTGTGGCAAACAGGCTTGTTATGGAAAACAGGCTTGTTGTGGAACACAGGCTTKTTGTGGCGAGCAGGCTTGCCCTGCGTTGGGCTGCGAAGCAGCCCCGGCTCTTTCTGCCTGACTCACCGCGCCGCCTGGATTGGGGCGGCTTCGCCACCCAGCGCAGGGCAAGCCTGCTCGCCACAATATGCAGGCTCGCCATAAGGGGAACATGGCGACCTGAAACGCTCTCAGGCAAAGCCTCCAAGGCGTCAGGGGCATTTTCTTCAATACCGCTCACGCTCAGCCCTTTACCGTGAAGCCATCGTCACTCGGCATCACCAAAAGGAACTGCAATGAGCTTGATCCTCTCCATGGCCGCCTTCGCTTTGGCCACGTCCATCACCCCCGGCCCGGTCAATGTGGTGGCGCTCAGTTCGGGCGCACGCTTTGGTTTTGTCGCCAGCCAGAAACACGTAGTCGGCGCCGCCGTGGGCTTTACCATGCTGCTGGTGCTGATCGGCCTGGGCCTGCATGAAGTGCTGGTGCGCTGGCCGATCCTCACCCAGTTGATCCAGTGGGGCGGGGTCGCCTTTTTGCTGTACATGGCCTGGAAACTCGCGGTCGACGATGGCCGACTCGACGCCGAAGGCACTGCCACCGCGCCATCGATGCTCTACGGCGCGATCATGCAATGGCTCAACCCCAAGGCCTGGCTGGCCTGCGTGGCGGGCATGGGCTTGTTCGTGGCCGATGGCGATGCGCGCCAAGTGTGGCTGTTCGCGGGGTTGTACCTGGTGATCTGCTACCTGTCGGTGGCGTGCTGGGCCTACGCCGGAACCTTCTTGCGGCGCTACCTGAGCAACCCCCAAGGTGTGCGCCTGTTCAACCGCTCAATGGCCGCGTTGCTGGTGGCCAGTGTGGGTTATTTGCTGATGGCTTGAGCAAGTCGCGGTATTGCCCCGGCGTGGCGGCGAAATGCAGTTTGAAGGTGCGCTGAAAATGCGCCTGGTCGGCAAACCCGGCGGCCAGGGCCACATCGGCGATCAGCTCGCCATTGCGCAACTGCGTGCGGGCAAATTGAATGCGCCGGTTCACCAGAAACGCATGGGGCGTGAACCCGTAATACTGCTTGAACGCACGAATCAAATACGACGGCGACAGCTCGGCCGCCAGGCAAATATCTTCCAGCTTCAACGCTTCGGTGCAGTGCGCGCGGATGTACTCGGCGGCGCGCTCCAGCTTGTGGTTGACCTCACGCACCGGCGTCAGCGACGGGTTCAGGCGCTGCTGCACCTCGGTGAAATAACTCACCAGCGCACTCTCTTTCTGCAGCAACTCGGCCTGCTCATCCAACAAGATTGCGTACAGCTCGATCAGGCCGTTATACAACACCGTGTCACGGGTATGCGGGGTATTGAACGGCCGATAACCCTGCTCGGTACTGAAACCCAGCTGGTATTGCAGGTCCGTGAGCCACGGTGTATCGAGGTAAATCATGTGATACGACCAATGCTGGTCGTGGATCGGGTTGCACGCGTGCACATCGCCGGGGTTCATCAACACCACCGTGCCGGCGCTGATCTCGAAGGTCTGCGCGCCATAGTGGTAATAACTGCGCCCACTGGTGATGGCGCCGATGGAAAAATGCTCGTGGGCGTGACGGGTGTAAGTGACCTTGCGCCCGTCAGCAATGGTGCGCGCCTCGATAAACGGCAAGCGCTCATCACGCCAGAAGCGTGGCGCGTGCGCAGGGTGAGGCGGGGTGTTCAGCGACATGGCGGTGGCTCCATCCCTTGAGACGAGTTGCGATCATTGCACAGACCGCCGGGGCCGTCAGCTTCAAAGCTGCTTGGACAAAAACACCCGGCTGCTGCCTTCGGGCTGGCAGGGTATTTCACCAAACCGCACCCAACCCTGTTTCTCGTAAAATCCTGGTGCCTGGAAGCTGATGGTGTACAGCACCGCATTCCGGCAACCCCGGCGCCGAGCTTCTTCTTCGAAGGCCTGCAGCAATTGGCTGCCCAGACCTGAGCCGCGCAGCGAGTCGGGCAAGTGAAACAGGTCGAGAAAGGCCATGCCCAGGGTGGTTTTTCCCGTGATGCCACCGAGCAGCTGCTGAGTGTCCGGGTCTTTGAGCAGCACCATCAACGGCCGACGATCATTGCCGCCGGTGACGGCCTCATTGAACGCGGCAAGGCCATCGCCCAGCAGGCGCTCGGCGTCGGGATTGGGTTGGTCGCTGATTTCAACACGTGGTGGCTGCATCGTGCAAAGCTCCAGAAGGTGAGCCGACCACTGAGCACTTGGCCGGGCTTTTGCGGGTTTTTTTTACCTGCTTGGCGGTCGGCGCCGCTGCTGCTGGCACCTCTCTTTTCGGCACGCGAATGGCGTTGCTGCTTTGGGTCAGTACACAGTAAACCGATGCTTGCGGCCAGTCCTTGCGCTGCTTGTCGACCAGGCTGGTTGGGCACAACAACAGCACATCGCCGAAGGAAAACAGCGGGAACGCTGACACCACGGGCTGGCCGCGCCTTTTTTCGACACTGCCCCACACCTTGCTGTCGAAATCTTCTGCGGCATAGGTTTTTGTCAGCATGAAATTGGCCGACACAGGGTCTCGAACCTTCATGAGCTGTGCTGCCGAGTAAACGATTGCCCCCGGGCTGCCTGGCGACATATTAATAATCGCCAAGCCAATGACCACGATTGCCAGCAAGCTTAAAACCACGCGGTTGAACAGATCAGCCTTACTGAAATAGAAAATGATCACCGGCAGCAAGGCGATGCAGGCGGCGAACATTGAGAGCGTCATCAACCGCCCGACAGCCTCTGGCGTGTCTTCCCCGGTATACGCCTTGATGATCAGGAGGGCGGGGAATATGGCGGATATCACCGTACTGATCAGCAGCAGAACCACCATCAGCATGAACCAGCACCGTAGCGGCCAGCTCGCTGTGCGGGGCGGCCCGGCATTGTCTGCGCAGGTGCAAACCGCACGCCTGAACGGGGACATCAACAGCGTCCAACAGAGTGTGAAGACCAGCCATATCGCGGTCCAGCCGCCTTTACAGCCGTTACTCAGTGACGGCTCTTGAAAAATCAGCCATAGCAAACCGAGAATGCCGACCACCACAGGCACCAAAATGATGGCTGTGAGCGTGGACTGCAGGGGCGCAGCGTCATTGAACATAGACACCGTAAGCCCGAATAACACCGTCGTGGCTAACAGGATGAACATGTACGCGGCGAGCAGCCCGATCACGGTGGCGAGCCAGGGAAGCAGGGCTGACTTTGCCTCCAGCGCGGCCGCAATCAAGTCCGGGCGCCCAATCGCAGTGGCATAGGTCGACAGCGTATAAAACCCCAGCAGCGCCCCCAGGCCGGTCAAGATAACGCTAAGCGGTGCCCAGAAGGTCAGCAGGCGTTTAAGGTTTTTTTTCAAGGCTTGTTGAAAGGTGAGCGGTGTCGCGCTGGTCACGAGGGGAAGTTCCTTCCATGGTTCAAAAGTGCGGGGTGTGAAGCGTGGCTGGCCGAGTCAATTCGGCAAGCCTGGTAAGACGCTGGGTTGGCTTAATGGGCTGCGATTATAATGCCATCACCATCTCATGCCACGCCATCCCGCCATGCTCCGACGGCGACGGCTGCACATAGCCGTAACCCATGCGCGTGTACAACGGCACATGCTGCTCCTTGCACATCAAATGAATCGTCTGCTTGCCCATCGCGCGCATGCGCTGCACAAACTCCATCATCAACAGCCTGGAATAGCCCTTACCCTGCTGCGCAGGGTCGACCACCACCGACATAATCACCACATTCGGTGCCTCGGCCGCATGCCCCACCAACTCCTTGAACGCCTCATCCGACATCACCACCTGATGGGCACAGCCACAGTTGATAAACCCCACCACCGCGCCATCCGCCTCCAAAATCAAAAAGCCCTCGGGGTACTGCGCAATACGTGTGGCGATCTTCTCCAGCGTCGCGGCTTCATCGCCTTCGTAGGCGCTGGTTTCGATTTCAAAGCAACGCGCGGCGTCGGCGGGCAGGGCGTTGCGGAAGGTGAGGGCGGGCATGGGCGTTTCCTGGGGCATTGAGCGAAAGGCCACATCATAGCGGTGCGCCCACCCCCTCGCCATCTCACGCTAACCCGCTGACAAACACACCTCAAACTGTGGGAGCTCTCGAGCCCCAGCGAGGCGGCGAAGGTGGCGGCACAGTCACCAACAAGGCTGGATCCACTCCCCATTTTCAGCCTCACAAAAACCAGAAAACCCGCCAAAGCGGGTTTCCTCACAGCTCACATCACATCAACCTACAACAGGCAGATCAAACCCGCGCCGCTCCATCACCGTAAATACATCCGACACATCCTGGATCATGATCCGCGCGGTATTGGCGACGGTATTAACATCATGCTCGGCGTAGTCGGACACATTGGAACAGGCCATCAGATGCAGGTAGGCGAGGGCAGCATTGAGACGCTCGCTGGCGCAGGCGTGAAGCTCACTGAGCGGGGCGTCGCTGTCGATGAGCAGGACAGGGTATTCGGTTGCGGTTTGGGACATGGGGGTGAAGCGGCGGGGCGGGTGTTGAGTAGTCATGGTGTAAATCCTCAAGAAAAAAGATTTACCACCGGCTCTGCTGCGAAACAGATTGGGTGGCAGCTGTGCGCGGGTTCGCAGACCGGACGATTTACACCAAAACCCGGCAGACCCGAAGGTCTCCCACGCACAACCGCCATAAAACATTCGGCAGCCGGGAGCCGGCTGGGGTATGTCTGACGGTGCTGGTGTGAATCGTTTTAGGGCTGCGAAACCCTGTCGCTGGCCATGGCTGGCGACGGGGCGAACTATAAGGTGTGGGTAGCTAGGGTGCAACTGAGAGGATGTATCAACCTCAGTCATAATTTCCCCACCCCTAGGTCTGGAAGATTTGGCTAGATTCACAGGCCTGGGCAGCCATGCGCGTTAGTCCTGCTCAGTCGTTTGCAGCGGGAGCTTCTGTAGGTCTGTGTGCATAGCTGGCAGAAATTCTCCGATTGCCTACGAGCATAACCGGGCGCAAATAGCTGAGATTCGTCCACCGTAAATGGCAGCAATCGGCCAGAAGCAGCCATTCATAATCCCTTAAGGTATAGGGATGCTAACCTCGCTAGGCCAAACTGAGGCAAGGCACCTGAGATATTCCTGGGATCAAAAAATGGAAGAAACACTCTCCTCTACATTTATGGGCACCAAAGGGAAGCCCATAAGTTTCAATGGAAAAACTATCGTTGCGATCATGGAGATCAAGATCACAGAGCCTAGAACCGTCTTTTCAGTTCGTCGATTGGGCGCTACGAACGGTCGAGTGCAAGGATTGGCATTAAAGATGATGGGCGGGAAAATCGTCGTCGAAGGCTTTGGCAACGGCTGTCCCGAAATAGTTTTGTGGTCTGATACCAGTCCCGATGCTTTGGAGATAGAAGTGTTTTCTAAAGGTGGAAACGTTCTAAAAATCT
>NZ_LMKI01000025.1:0-24151 GCF_001421425.1 Pseudomonas sp. Leaf15 | reverse complement strand
GATGCATCGCCGATGGTAGTGTGGGGTTTCCCCATGTGAGAGTAGGTCATCGTCAAGATTAAATTCCGAAACCCCTGATTGCTAACGCAATCAGGGGTTTTGTTTATGTAGAAGTCCATGAATTTCACCGGCACGTTGCTAGCGCAACGGGCTGGTACACAGAATTTCTTGACGACCATAGAGCATTGGAACCACCTGATCCCATCCCGAACTCAGCAGTGAAACGATGCATCGCCGATGGTAGTGTGGGGTTTCCCCATGTGAGAGTAGGTCATCGTCAAGATTAAATTCCAAAGCCCCTGTCTGCTAACGCAGACAGGGGTTTTGTCGTTTTGGGGGATAATAATGCCCCGGCTGCAGACAGCCCACGTAAGTGTCCAGGCCGAACAAAAGCAGCCTGACAACACCCACAAAAAAGCCGGCACCTGGAATCAGGCGCCGGCTTGTTAGAAGCTATAACGGATCAGAACTGATAGCTGACCGTCGCGCTGACATTACGCTCTTCACCCAGGTAGCAGAAGTTCAAGCTGGCACACGAAGCCACATAGCTCTCATTGGTCAGGTTGTTGGCATTGAGCCTTACATCCACACCCTTCAGGCCTACCTTGCTAAGGTCGTACCCTACCGAAGCGTCAAACAACGTATAGGCGGGCACTTTCATCGTGTTCTCGGCGTCTGCCCAACTGTATCCGACATATCTCACGCCCCCGCCCAGTCGCAGACCGTCCAAGGCGCCGTTATTGAATCTGTAGTCCGCCCATACCGACGCCATATGCCGAGGCGCCTGGGTTGGCGAGTTGCCTTTGTTCTCGATCAGATTGTCGGCGGAGCTCAAGGTACTCACCATCGACTTGGAGTACTTGATGTCGGTGAAGGTATAGCTGCCTAAAAGCTTCAGGTTGTCGGTCAGTTGCATATGGGCTTCCAGCTCCAGTCCCTGTGAGCGGACGGCGCCTACCGCACGATAGAAGTTTTCCTGCGGCAGCTTAGTGGCCAGGTTTTCCTGGTCGATGCGAAACAGCGATGCGGTAAACAGGTCGTCAGTCCCCGGCGGCTGATACTTCAAACCCGCCTCCCACTGTGTCCCGTTAGTCGGTGCCAGCGGGTTGCCCGCACTGTCGGAATAGGAGTTAGGGTTGAAAGACTCCGAGTAGCTCACATACGGCGCCAGGCCGTTATCAAACAGGTACAACGCCCCCGCCCGACCCGTCAGTTTGGTACGTTTGTCGCTGATCTGCGTACCCAACGGTCGGCTCGCTTCAGCGATACGGTTTTCATCCGACGTCTCTACCCAGTCCTGGCGCAGTCCCAGGGAGAACCGCCATTTATCCATCTCAATCAGGTCTTGCAGATAGACGCCCGTTTGCTCCAGTCGTCGCAGATAACTGGTCAGGTTGGCATTGCTGATCGCCGAATTGCCATAGACCGGGTTAAACGCGTTGATCGGCTGCAATGAACCGCTGGTCCAGTCCACCACGGTTTTACGCCGCTGATAATCCGCGCCCATCAGCACCGTATGTTTGGTCGCCCCGGTAAAAAATTCCGCTTGCAGCATATTGTCGATAATGAACGCATGCAGCTTTTCATCTCCGCCGGAGTAATAGCGGTTCAGCTCATTGCTGGTCGGCGTGGTCCAGCCATAGGCATATACCTGGTCCAGCTTTACCTTGGAGTCGAGATAGCGGAAGTTTTGTCGCGCAGTAAACACATCGTTGAAGCGATGTTCGAACTGATAGCCAAACGACTGCTGGTCACGCTTGTACCCATCTACCCCAGGCTCACCTTCGAAAAAATGGTTGGAGATACGCTGGCCATTGCGCTGATGCAGTGCGCCGTCCGCCGGCATACCCCCGTGATAACCACCCTCAGGGTCATGCTGCAAATAGGCTTGCAGCGTCAGCGACGTGTCTTCGGTAAAGTCGATGCTCACTGTCGGTGCCAGTGCGTAGCGTTTTTCTTTGGCGTGGTCGAATTGTGTGTCGGACTTATCCGCCAGCCCGGTCAGCCGATAGGCGACGCGCTTGTCATCGTCCACCGGCCCGCTGAGGTCAAAACCCATCCCGCGTTGCCCGTTACTGCCGATTGTCGCTTGCACCTGATGGTAGGGCTCATACAACGGCTTCTTGCTGGTCAGTGCAACCAGACCTCCAGGCGAGCTACGCCCGTACAGCACAGAAGATGGCCCCTTAAGAATGTCCACGCGTTCAAGAAAATACGGGTCCACCTGCATGGTGCTGTAAGTACCGCTGTCCCCCATGGATTTCAAGCCATCCAGGTAGATGTTATCGACCGAGCCATCGTTAAAGCCGCGCATCGCCACGTAGTCATAGCGGTGAGTTGCGCCATAGGGGTTGGTCAGCACGCCAGGGGTGTAACGCATGGCTTGGGCCACGGTCTGAGAGCCCTGGTCGTCCATCTGTTCACGTGTCACCACCGAGACGGTTTGCGAGGTTTCCAGCAGGGCCGTACTGGTCTTGGTGGCGATCTGACTGTGCGTCGCGTTGTAGCCGTCCATGCTGCCCAGCGCATTACCCAGGCCGAAGCCTTTGATGTCGGTGGTGGGCAACGTCAGCGTGCTGCTTTGCGGCAGCGACTGCAGGACGAAGCTGGCACCATCCTGTGAGGCGGCCTGCAACCCCGAGCCATTGAGCAAATGATTCAGGCCCTGCTCAGCGGAATATTCACCGTGCAGCCCTGGCGACTCCAGGCCCTGAGTCTGCGCTGGGGTGCTGGCAAGCGTAATGCCCGCCTGACGGGCGAACTGATTGAGCGCGTCGCTCAGCGGGCCGGCAGGGATGTCGTAGCGTTGGTGAATGTGCTCGCTGCCCGCTTGCGCAGCCATGCCAACCAGCGGGACCGCGCCCATGCCCACTGCCGTCGACAGTAACGCTACGCGTATGGCCTTGGCCAAAAGAGGGTAGGAGGAGTCTGATGAATCGTTGAGAAAACGCACAGTCATGATCAAGGTCCGTAGAGGCCGGTAAGGCAGATAAAGAGGCTTACTGTCTAAGCCGGGCTCACGGAAAAAAGCCGCCAAAAAAAATCAGGCCAGGCGTTCCAGGCTCACCCACCAACGCGTGCGATAGCGCACTTGAACGGGCAGCGTCTGCGCAACGATCGCCAGCAACTTGTCGGTGTCTTCCAGGCGGAAAACCCCTGACAGCCGCAAGTCGCCGATCTCTGCGGCACAGCCCAGATAACCCGGGCGGTAGCGCCCCACTTCCGATACAAAGTCGGCCAGGCGCATGTCCCGCGTCACAATAGCCCATCGGCCCAGGCGCCCATGTCCATAGTCAGCGGCGCCGATAACGCGGCGTGCGCCTGGTTGATCAGATAGGTTTCCCCTGTGTGCACTTGAGTCGCCAGGCCATCGGCCGTAGGCGGTGAATGGATAGCCACATTGCCGCTGACCACGCTCAAGCGCGTGCACTCGCTGTCTTGGCGCACGGTAAAACGCCCATCGATGCCTTCGAGCAAGCCGTGGCGAGTGTGTACCAGCAAAGGCGCTGACGATGGCGAACCGCAGGCCACCAGGATTTCCCCGCGCACCAACGTAATCAGGCGCTGCTGCGGATTGAAGGTGAGGTTCACCGCACTGTCGGTGTTGAGTTGCAGGCGTGTGCCGTCCGGTAATTGCACGCTGCGCCGTTCACCGGTGGCAGTTGCGAAATCGGACGTCCAGCGCTGCCAGCCGGTCATGTCCCGGCTTACCCACGCCGCCGAGCCCACCAACACCACACCCGACAACACCTTCAGTGCCCGTCGTCGGCCCAAGCCTTGTGCGACGTTTTCCAGTGCCACATGTGCCCCAGGAATCGCCGCCATCTGGCTGTTCAATTCCCGTTGCAGCGCCTGCACCCGTTGCCACGCCAATTCATGGTCACCGTGAGCTTCACGCCAATGTTCACATTGCGCATGCAAGCGCACATTCGCACGGTTGTTACGCAGGCGCAGTGCCCAACTGATCGCCTGTTTGACCACTTGGGGATCCGGCCCGGAGCGCGCGGCGTTATCCATTGGCTTCAGGTTTCATAGCGCAGGACATAACAGTGATATAGCCCTTCAGCGATGTACCGCTCCACCGAGCGCAACGACACGCCCATCTGCTCTGCGATCTGCTGGTGAGCCAGCCCATCGCACTGAGCCAGTAAAAACGCCTTACGCACCTTGGGCTTCAATCCGTCCAATAGGCGGGCGACTTCCTCCAGTAGCTCCAACACCAACGCACGCGCTTCGGCGCTGGGTGCCAGCGCTTGCGGCAAGTGAGCGATGGATTCCAGGTAAGCGCGTTGGATTTCTTCGCGACGCCAGTGATCAATCACCAGTCCCCGGGCGATGGTGCGCAAAAAAGCACGCGGCGCCTTGAGCTCAAAGCGTTCGGTTTTTTGCAGCAGGCGTACGAAAGTGTCCTGCGCCAGGTCCGCAGCATCGGCGGCATTGCCCAAGCGACTGCGCAGCCAGGTGTTGAGCCAGTTGTGGTGGGTGCTGTAAAGCGTGTGTACAACACTTTCGCACGCAATGTAGTCAGTAGAGGGCATTCAGGCAGGCCTGGCCAAACGTCACAAATGATAATTAGTCGCATTGTCTGGGGGGCAGAAAAATTTTGCAACGCCGAACGCTGAGCCTCTACCACTGGTCGGTTTCCCACTCAAAATAAGGATGCTTCTCACAAATTCCTAAGATTTCTCCTGGCGTGGCCGAAAGCCTGACGAGCCATGCGTGCACCGAAATAGAGCGGCCGAAGAGCCGGCCTATCCCGTTACATGGAATGTTCCACTCGGCACGCTCACCCCCCTTTGGCAAAAGAAGTCGATGAAATGAATCTCAAGTTCAGTCATAAAATTCTACTGGCCGCATCAGGCGTCGTGGTTCTGGCCTTCGCGCTATTTACCCTCTACAACGATTACCTGCAGCGCAGCACCATCAAACAAAACCTTGAGTCGTCTATCCAGCAATCGGGCGAGCTCACGGCCAGCAGCGTGCAGAACTGGCTCAGTGGCCGCATCCTGGTCCTTGAAAGCCTGGCGCAAAACGTTGCTCACCAGGGCAGCGGTGCCGATCTGCCAGGGCTGGTCGACCAGCCTGCGCTCACCTCGAACTTCCAGTTCACCTATGTCGGCCAAACCAACGGCGTATTCACCCAGCGCCCTGACGCCAAAATGCCCGACGATTACGACCCTCGTCAGCGCCCTTGGTACAAACAAGCGGTCGCCGCCGATAAAACCATGCTGACTCCGCCTTATATGGCGGCCGTTGGCGGGCAAATCGTGACCATTGCCCTGCCGGTCAAAAAGAACGGCGAACTGCTCGGTGTAGTGGGCGGTGACCTGAGTTTGCAAACCCTGGTAAAGATCATCAACTCGGTGGATTTCGGCGGTATTGGCCATGCGTTCCTGGTCAGCGCCGATGGCCAGGTCATCGTCAGTCCCGATCAGGACCAGGTGATGAAGAACCTCAAGGACATCTACCCAGGCACCAGCCTGCGTATCGAGAAGGTCAGCCAGGACGTTGTGCTCAACGGCCAGGACCGTATTTTGTCATTCACCCCGATCAGTGGTTTGCCGGGGGCGGATTGGTACATCGGCCTGTCGATCGACAAAGACAAAGCCTACGCACCGCTCAGTAAATTCCGCACATCGGCACTGATCGCCATGTTGATCGCTGTGGTAGCGATCGCCGTGCTGCTCAGCCTGCTGATTCAAGTGCTGTTGCGCCCGCTGACCACCATGGGCGCGGCCATGCAGGACATCGCCCAGGGCGAAGGCGATTTGACGCGACGCCTGGATGTAACCAGCAAGGACGAGTTCGGCGAAGTGGGCAGTGCGTTCAACCAGTTCGTTGAGCGTATCCACGCCTCGATTTCCGAAGTGTCTTCGGCTACGCGTCAAGTGCACGACCTGTCCCAGCGCGTCATGGCCTCGTCAAACGCCTCGATCATCGGCTCGGACGAGCAAAGCGCGCGCACCAACAGTGTGGCAGCCGCCATCAACGAGCTGGGCGCCGCCACCCAGGAAATCGCCCGCAACGCAGCCGATGCTTCGCAGCATGCCAGCGGTGCCAGTGAGCAAGCGGACGACGGGCGCAAGGTGGTGGAGCAAACCATCCTGGCCATGTCGGAACTGTCGCAAAAGATCAGCTTGTCCTGCACGCAGATCGAAACCCTCAACGCCAGCACCGATAACATTGGGCACATCCTGGACGTGATCAAAGGCATCTCTCAGCAAACCAACTTGCTCGCGCTCAACGCGGCGATCGAGGCTGCGCGTGCCGGTGAAGCCGGGCGCGGGTTTGCCGTGGTGGCCGACGAAGTGCGTAACCTGGCGCACCGTACTCAGGAATCGGCCGAAGAGATCCACAAGATGATCACTTCGCTGCAAGTGGGCTCGCGTGAAGCCGTGACCACCATGAACGCCAGCCAGGTCTCCAGCGAAGAAAGCGTTGAAGTGGCCAACCAGGCGGGTGAGCGCCTGGTCAGCGTGACGCAGCGCATCGTCGAGATCGATGGCATGAACCAATCGGTTGCGGCGGCTACCGAAGAGCAGACCGCCGTGGTTGAAACCCTCAACGTTGATATCAACCAGATCAACTTGCTCAACCAGCAAGGCGTCGCCAACCTCAACGAGACGCTCAAGGACTGTGATGCGCTGTCGCAGCAGGCCAGTCGATTGAAGCAACTGGTCGACAGCTTCAAGATCTGACCGGTCTCAGCCGGCGCGAGGTGCCTCGCGCCGGCTGATCAACCGAACATCCGGCGCACATGCTCCAAGGCGCTGTCGGCGAAAGCCTGCACAAACTGTTCAAACTCCGCCTGCGGCATATCGACCGGCTCGCCAATCAGCGTCCAGGTCGCCCTGGAACGTTGCGCGTCAAGTGCCTCCACACGCATGGCAGCCCATAGCCGGGCGACGCCCAAGGTGTTGTAGAGGGTGGTCCAGGTCATGCACATCCCTTCGTCGTCCCAACTATTGAGTTGCTCAACGACGTGGTGCCCATCGTGGAAGAATTTACGCCGCAATGCGCCCACGCCGGTTCCCGTCATTTCGATGTGCGACAGGGCCGGAATGAAGGCATCAAAGCCTGCAAAATTTCCCACCACACTCCACAGGCGAGCGGCATCGCACGCGACGTCAACAGACGCTACCAACGGCGCGCCATTCGGGTTACGGATTAATGTATCGGGTTGCAGCGGTTTCATAAAAAGTCCTGAAGCGGGTCAGAGAAAGCCAATGGCCTTGAGGTGGTCGCAGCCTTTGCGCAACAGCGCAGAGTCTTTGTGCGGGTACTGCTCGCCCATCGCTGCCACACCCTGGCGTGCGTTGTCGTGACAAATCATCGAGACGTCGCTGATGTCTTCCGTGAGGTCATCCAGGTAAAAACCCAGCACGCCAAACAGCGCGTTATCGGGCCCCACCGTTTGCAACACCTTTTGCCACTGCGCGATGCTCACTCGTTCGAAAAGATGGCCGGCCTGGCTGAACGCATCCAGGTAGTGGTCCCAACTCAAGGGCTGCGGGTTATGCAGGTTGAAGACGTTTCGCCGCGCCACGAATTGGCCGCAGTGGAACGCGATGAAACGGGCCAGGAAATCCACCGGCATCAGGTCGAAATTCACCTCCAGGCGGGGCGCCAGGCCCAACTGCAGCGACCCCTTGAGCATCAGCATCAGGCGGTTGTTTTGTGGCTGGCACACACCGTTGTGGCTGTTGAACGCAATATTCCCCGGTCGATGAATATTCACCCAGGCTCCTTGCTCGACCGCACGCCCCACCAGCCGCTCGGCGACCCATTTGGAAAGGTTGTAGCCATTCTTGAGATAGAGCGGCAACGTGGCCTCGGCGGGTGTTTCGAGGACGTGGCCCTGGGGGTCGATACTGCTGCAGGCCGATAGCGTCGAGATGAAGTTGAAGACTTTCTTGCTGTGGGTTTCGCACAGGCGCAGGCACTCAAGCACCGGTTCGACGTTGTCCCGGGCCAATGAGGTGTAGTCCAGCACATGGTTGACCCGTGCGGCGTTGTGCACCAACACACCATGGTTGCGGGCGAGGTGGTCATAGACATCACAGGCCAGGCCCAACCGGGGCAGGCTGATGTCAGCGGCATAGACCCTCACGCGGCTCAGGTCCAGATGCTCCAGGTGGTACTCGCGCAGTGCCTGGGCAAACCGCGCTGCCGCCGAGTGCCCTGGCCGTTCGCGCACCAGGCACGCCACCGCACGGGCCCCGCCCGCCAACAGCGCTTGGACCAGATGTACACCCACAAAGCTGTTGGCGCCCGTGACGATCACCTTGCGTGGGTCGCCTGCGGACTCCCGTGGCAGCGTGCGCAGGTCCAGCGGCTGGGATGCATCCTTTTCCATCTGGCATGACGCTGCAAAAGGTAATGCACCGTCTTCCATCAGCAGGGCAAGGGTGCGAATCGTCGGCGCTTCAAAAAAACGGCTCAAAGACAGACTACGACCAAACTGTTCGCGCACACGCAGCAGCAAGGTCGACAGCAGGATGGAGTGGCCGCCCACATTGAAAAAACTGTCGTCAATGCCCAGCTCGGCGCCAGGCATGCTCAGCAACTCGCTCCACAGCGCCACCAGTTGCGCTTGCAAAGGCGTTTGCGCCGCAGCGCAGGGGATGCGTGGCATGGTGTGCCCAGGCATCGTCAGCAAGGCCTGGCGGTCGATCTTGCCATTGGCGTTGCTGGGCATGCCTGGCAGCTCTGCCCAGCGCTCGGGTTGCATGTAATCCGGCAACCACCGTTGCGCATATTGCTTCAGGCCTGCCACCGTTGCGCCCGGTTCTGGCTGGGCGACAAAACCGAGAATTCGACGATCACGGTCGATCACCACCGCTACCTGACGAAATAAGCGACTGCTGCGCAGGCACTGTTCGATCTCCTGGGGTTCGACGCGAAAGCCCCGGATCTTCACCTGATCATCCCGTCGGCCACCCAGCTCGATACCGTCCGCGGTCCATTTTGCCCGGTCACCGCTGCGGTAAGCCTTCAGCGCGTGGCCGCCCGGCAGCGCCAGCTCGACGAATGGATTGCCCTCGGGCGGCGGCGCGCTCACATACCCCAGCCCTACGCCAGGGCCTGTGATGTACAGGTCGCCCATTACCTGCTCATCCACCGGTTGCAGCGCATCATCGAGGATCAGCACCTGGCTGTTGGCGATGGGGCGCCCCACATTGCGATTGCTGTCTGCCGGGCGCAACACCCGATGGGTGACCAACACTGTCGTCTCGGTAGGGCCATAGAGATTGTGCAACTGGCACTGGCCCGCCAATCGTTCGATCACATGCGGTTCGCAGGCGTCGCCGCCGGTCAACAGATGGGCAAGCCCCAGAGGCTGATCCAACGGCAGGATGCTCAATAGCGCTGGCGGCAAAAAAGCATGGCTGATGCGCTGCTGGCGGATCAGCTCGACCAGTTGCTGAGGGTCGCGCCGTTGCGCTTGGCTTGGGACGATCAACTCGGCACCGGCGATCAGGGCCGGGAAGATATCGATCAGTGATGAATCGAAACTCAGCGGCGAAAATTGCAGGACACGGCTGTGTTCATCCAACGCAAGGCTGGCCCCGGCCCAACCGGTGAAATGCGCAAGGTTGCCCTGGCTCAGCAGTACGCCTTTGGGCTGGCCGGTGGTGCCCGAGGTGAACAGCACCATGCACGGTGCGTCGATGCTGGCGCGACGTTGTATCAATGGCTGCGTGATGTCGGCGTGGTTCGAGTCAATATTGCCGACATTCAGGCTCGTGAAGTGCTCGCGCAAAGGGTGTCGGCCATTGTCCAGCAAGACCTTTGCGTTACCGCTTTCCAGCATGGCCTGCTGGCGCTGTGGCGGATGATCCGGGGCCAGTGGCAAGTACACCGCGCCGCAACCGAGCACTGCGAGAATACTGGCATACAACTCGACGGACTTTTCCAGGCACACGCCGACCACCGGCGTCTCAATGCCTTCCAGAAGGGGGCGCAGGCATTGCTGGATCGACAGCGCGCGAAGCAACAATTGGCGGTAAGTCAGCACGCTGCCCGCGATGTTCAGCGCCGGACGTTCGGCGAAGGCGTGCAGGCTGGCCTGCAGTCGCTCGATCATCGGCACCTGGGCCGCCTGCAACAATGCCGGCTGGTCGGTGCGATTGAACCGATGCACAAACGCCAGGCCGTCCAGCCCGTGCAAACTGTGCTCCGGCCAGGTGTTAGTGGTGGTGCTGGCGGCAAAGAATTCCGCGGCCCTCGAGAACCCACTGACCAGCGAGGTGGCCCACTCAACCAGTGCGTCAGTCGCCTGCCGGCGCAATCGTTGGCCGTTGCCGCTGGGCTCCTCGGCAACGTTGTGTACCGTCAGCACACGTTGATCACGGTCGTAGCAGCGTAACTGCAACGAGGGCAGTCCGCTTTCGGACACTGGGCCGATACCCAGCCGCAGGCTTAACCGTTGGGTGGCGCCGCCGTGTGCAAGCGCAGGTTGAGTGCCGTCCTCAATGAACAGGTCGAAGGTTTGCGTCGCGCTGGCGTGCCCGTAATCTTCGAGCGCTTGCTTGAGCGCCATCAGGGCCTGGCTCGTACCGCCCCATCCGATACTCAGCCGCCTCATGCCTGCCTCCCCGGTTCGGGCAGGTAATCGCTCAGGGCGCGGGCAACGCTTGGGGTATGCAGCACGCCGCTGTGCTGCAGGAACCCGATGATGTTGCCGAGCAACGGGTGCTGGCGGGTGATGGGAAAGTGCAGTGCTGTGACTTCGTCGCGTAGCGCTTGGCGGATGTCGGTACCGACATCCAGGTGTTCGACCAGTTGCAGGTCGAAGTCTTTGTGCAGCGCGTTGGTCAGGTAGTGGGTCAAAAAAGTCGGCAGGACTGCGGCGATGCTGTCGCGGTCTGCCGGGCTAGCCGCCTGCCAGTAGAGACGCACCAGCTGCGTCCAGAACTGGGCGTGGCGCCCTTCGTCAAACAAGTGATCGGCCATCAAGCCGCGAATCGAAGCCTTGACGCTGCCGTCCTTGGCAAATGCCGCGACGTCGTGGGTGACGGTGTTCTCGGCGATGGCCACGCCAATCAACGCCACTGCATCGCGCAGGTGGTGCGGTGCCAGCGCCTGGGCGGCCGGCAAGGCCCGGCTCAGTTCGATTTGCGTGGGCAGCTCAAGCGGTTGTATGCCGGTCAGTTCAATGGTCTGTTGCAGGAAGTCCAGGGCGACCAGCGCGTGGTAATCCTCATCGACCACGACCGTCATCGCATCAATGCGACACGCAAGGGGGAAGGGCAGCGCGAAGCGATTCTTGGCAATGCTGCGGGCGGTCGTGTCGACGATCTCGGTTTCGAAGATCACCACGTCATTGATGAATTTGTAGAAGCTTTGCGTCAGCACAAAGTCGCGCCACTGGGGGCAGTGCTCAACAAAAGTTGCACTGAGCACCAAGGGTTGGCGGCAGACCGGAAAGATCAAGCGATCGTCGTTTTCCAGCAGGCGCCGGGGGCGTGTGCGGATGGTGGCGCGGCGCTCCCAATCTTCGGCAAACGCGCGGTAGTCTGCGGTGCTCATGGTTGTACCTCGTATAGCGAGGCGTGCACGTCGTCCCAGAAACCGAGGCGGCTCTCTATGGCGCTCAGCGCGGTCTCATCCGCCTGGTGTTGGCGTGCCGGGTCGGCTCCGATCAGGCGCTGGAGCAACTGCTCCGCGCCTGGGCCATGATCCTGGGCATCCAACTCGATGTGGCGGCTCAGGTAGTGACAGAACAGGGGAGCCTGTCGCGCCATGAAGACGTCGCCCTGCAGAATGCGTTCGAACATCGATGGGATGACACTTTCGCGACCGTGGAGGAACGCTGCCGCCACACAGTGGGTAGGTGCGCTTAACGCGATCTGCAATGTGCTGCTGACAAAGCGCGCCACACCGGGGCGCACATTGATCATTTGCATCGCCGTGTTTGCCTCGACGCCTTGGCGCTGAAGGTCGATGAAGCGTTGGATGGGCGTGGTGTCCGCGCCGGTTTCGGCCATCGCTTCCAGGTACAGCTCGAAGTGGCTGCAATGGGCGCCTATGGGATGTTCGTCAGACTCTTCGCCAAGCACGATTTCATTGATCAGGCGTGCGCTTTGCGGGTCAGCGGGTGGCAGCCAGGGCAGTTGCGTGCCTGTCAGGTCCTGCTGCAGGCGTTTAGCCAGGCTCATGAAATCCCAAACAGCAAATACATGTTGCTCCATAAAAAGTTGTAACGTGTTAAGTGAAGTTATTTCTGCAAATAACGGATGGCTGCATAGTTGTAGTTTTTTTTGTTCAAGCAAAAGTTGATGCATGGTTGACGCCTATAAGTTGTTGCGACTGCTCTGAAAACAGTGATGGGGTTTTTAAATGGAAAGCGAATGGCTGGCGTTACGCTAAGCCACGCGTACAGCGCTAACCTGACATAGGTCTGCACTGCCGCGTGAAGTGTTCTTTTATGGGTGGAAGATAATAATCTTATTAAACGTTTGAATAAACTGATGAAAGTATTAGATGGTTTTACGAGAAGAAGTTCGCTGTAAGTTGGTAGTGCGCAAGTGTGTGGGAGGTTTCGTTGGCAAGTGCAGGATTATTTAAAAATAATCTCGCCGTGGCGTATAAGCGTGAGGCACTTCCTGAGAAGAAAGATGCCCCATACGGTTCAAATGATAAAAAAGGCAGGTGTTAACCCTTACTGTGCGTTTTTGTTCGCGGCGTCCTCAAGGCTATTGAGGTAGGTGTTGATCACCTCCATACCCCGCATCAGGTGATTGCGCAGGGTCAGGATGCTTTCTTCGACTTTCTTGTGCACCACCAGGCTTAGCAATTCACGGTGATCTTCCTGGGAAGTCTCGCCCAGGCCCATGGCCTCGAGGTTGAAGCGCAGAAAGCGTTCCTCCTCATTCAAGCCGTGTTCAACCAGTTTGAGCAGCCGCTGGTTGGGCGCCTTGCCATACAGCGCCATGTGGAACAGGCGGTTGAGCCGCCCAATTTCGGCATAGTCTCGCTCGCGTTCCAGCGCATTGATGAAGGCTTCAGCCTCAGCAATGTCTGCCTCGGTGAGGAACGGAATGGAGAGGCGCAGCGCTTCGGATTCCAGCAATATGCGCAGGGCATAGGTCTCGGCCGAATTATCTTCGATCAACGGCGCCACCACAGCGCCTTTGTGGGTTACCACGTGGAGCAAGGACTGAGCTTCCAACTGGCGCAAGGCTTCGCGCACGGGCATACGGCTGACGCCGAACAGGCTGGCCAATTCTTGCTGGCGCATCGCTGTACCACAGGGCAACCTGCCGTCGAGAATGGCATTGCGCAACGTTTCTTCAATAACGGCGCGTGCAAGATGGGCGGGAATAGGCCCGCTGATTTTGATGCTGCTTAATGGGTTCGGCTTCTGCGTCACGGTTACGCTATCCTCCTTTCTTGAATGGAGTGTGTTTAATTGGATCCAAAGCACACTAGAGATGGGTCGCGCGCTTGTCAAACAGCCAAAGTTTCAGTTTGTAAGGGCTTACAGGCGGTACTTTGTGCGTCCCACAAGCGGCGTTTATAAACTCGAACCCCTTATGAATGATTGCACTGTGCCATTGTTTTTTGTTGATTGAAGCTGCACCATCCCTGAAATTGCGTCTCCCTTCACGGACTGAACGCCTTGGCGGTAAGTTTTATTCCCTCTCGAATTGTCGGCTGGCTACTTGCAGCGACTTTGCTCGCTGGCCTGATGCCCGGCGGGCTGCATGCCGATTGGGATTTCTCGCAGATCAGCCGCAAAGCCACGGCTCTGTACGGGCCGCTCGGCGAGGGCCAACAGCGCATCGACGCCTGGCAGCGCCTGTTGGCGACTGAAAAGAAGGTCGACGAACAGGAGCAGCTCAAGGTCGTCAACCTGTTCTTCAACAAGCAAATGACTTATGTAGAAGACATCGACCTCTGGCACGTGGTCGACTATTGGGAGACGCCCATCGAAGCGCTGTGGAAGGGTGCGGGAGATTGCGAGGACTACGCAATCGCCAAGTATTTCAGTCTGCGCCACCTGGGCGTCTCCAGCGACAAATTGCGCATTACATACGTCAAGGCCTTGCGTCAGAATCGCGCTCACATGGTGCTGACCTACTACCCGACCCCCGACGCTATCCCGCTGGTGCTCGACAGCCTGATGGATGAGATCCTGCCGGCCACCCGCCGTACCGACCTGGTGCCGGTGTACTCATTCAACGCCGAGGGTTTGTACCTGCCCGGCGCCAAGGGCAACAAAAAAGTCGGTGATACCAAACGCTTGTCGCGTTGGCAGGATGTGTTGAAAAAAATGCGTGCGGAAGGCTTCCCGGCCGAACCTGCCAACTAGGAGTAACTGATCGGATGTCACTGTTCAAACAACTATTGATCGCAATCTGCCTGTTCCTGGTGGTCGCCTTCAGCGGCAGCTTCATGGTCAGCCTGGAAAGCTCGCGCACCCAATACGTCAACCAGCTGCGCTCCCATGCACAGGACGCGGCGACCGCGCTGGCGTTGTCGCTGACACCCAATATCGACGACCCGGCGATGGTGGAGTTGCTGGTCAGTTCGATTTTCGACAGCGGTTATTACGCCAGCATCCGCGTGGTGGATTTAGCCACTGACAAAACCATCGTCGAACGCAGCGGCATCCCGGACAACAACGGCGTGCCCAACTGGTTCGTCAAGCTGATCGGCCTTGAACCGGCCGGCGGCGATGCACTGGTCAACCGCGGCTGGGAGCAGGCGGCACGCGTGGAGGTGGTCAGCCACCCGATGTTCGCCCTGGCCAAGCTCTGGCAAAGCGCGCTGGGCAGCCTGGGCTGGTTACTGCTGTGCGGTGCGGTGAGTGCGGTGCTCGGCGCGTTGCTGTTGCGTCGGCAGTTGAAGCCGCTGGACTACATGGTCAAGCAGTCCCACGCCATCGCCCGCCGCGAATTCCTTAGCCTGCCGGATCTGCCGCGCACGCCGGAGCTGCGGCGCGTGGTGCAGGCCATGAACCAGATGGTGGAGAAGCTCAAGGCCCTGTTCCAGGAGCAGGCCGAGCGCAGTGAAAAATTGCGCATCGAATCCTACCAGGACAACCTTACCGGCCTCGCCAACCGGCGTTATTTCGAGATGCAGCTCAACGCCCGCGTGAGCAACCCGGAAGACACCAACTCCGGTTACCTGCTGCTGTTGCGGGTCAAGGACCTGGCCGGTCTCAACCAGCGCCTGGGCGGCCAGCGCACCGACCAGTTGTTGCAAGCGGTGGGCGAACAGCTGCTGCGCCAGTGCGAGCCTTACCCGGAAACCCACAACCTCGTCACCCGTATCCGTGGTGGTGAGTTCGCGGTGCTGGCGCCGGGGCTGGTGCGTGAAGAAGCGCTGCAATTGGCGCAGAACCTGGAGAGCACCCTGCTCAGCCTGCAAGCCACCAGTGCCAGTGACGTCACGCCGGTCGCCTACATTGGCCTTGCGCCGTTCAACCACGGTGATTCGCCCCAGGCATTGCTGACCCTGGCTGACCAGGCTCTGGCCCAGGCCGAAGGGCAGGGCGACAGCAGTTGGGTGTGCCTGGACCACAGCGCCGCCGCCAGTGTCGGCGACGATCACCATGCCTGGCACACGCTGCTGGACCAAGCCCTTACCCACCAGCGTTTTGAGCTGTACTTCCAACCGGTCGTCGCCAGCCAGGACCCACAACTGGTGCTGCACTACAAGGTGCTGTCGCGCTTGCAGGATGACGACGGCCACACCATCCCGGCCGGGCGTTTCCTGCCGTGGCTCGAGCGTTTCGGCTGGACTGCACGCCTGGACCGACTGATGCTCGAGCAAGTGCTCAAGCAGATGGCCAGCCATACGCACAGCCTGGCGCTGAACCTCTCGGCCGCCACCTTGCAGGATGCCCAGGCGTTGAACCGGATTGTCGAGTTGCTGCGCCAGCACAGCAACCTCGGCCCGCGCCTGACCATGGAAATCGGCGAGGAGCAATTGCCCGAACAGGCTCTGCTGGAGCAGTTGACCCAACGTCTGCGCGAGTTGGGCTTCTCCCTGAGCCTGCAGCGTTTTGGTGGGCGCTTCAGCATGATCGGCAACCTGGCGCGCCTGGGCCTGGCGTACCTGAAGATCGACGGCAGCTACATCCGTGCCATCGACCAGGAAAGCGACAAGCGCCTGTTTATCGAAGCGATCCAGCGCGCGGCCCACAGCATCGACTTGCCGTTGATTGCTGAGCGCGTAGAGACCGAAGGTGAATTGAAGGTGATTCGCGAGATGGGGATTTTCGGTGTGCAGGGGCAGTTGTTTGGTGAGCCTGCGCCCTGGAAATAATATAGACCTAAGCTGGGTACTGGCTTGTGTGGGAGCTGGCTTGCCTGCGATGCAGACGCCTCGGTCTCGCAGCCATACCGAGGTGATGCTATCGCAGGCAAGCCAGCTCCCACATTTAGATCCGGTTCTACTTTAGCGATCAGATCAAGCCCGTCTCATCATCATTGATCAGATGGCTCAACCCACCCAGCGCTTCCCGTGCGTGGTTACGGTCCATCAGCTTGGCCTGGGCCGCCGGCGGCAGGTCGGTCACGCTGATCACGCCCTTACGGGTCAAAACCTGAATCAAGTCGTCCAGTACCCGGATCATCTCCAAGTCACTTTGCTTGAGCTGGGCCAGGCTGGTTTCCACCACTTCGTTGGCGTACCAGGCCTGGATCTCATGGTGATCGGCCGGCAGGGTTTCGGTCGACTCGGCAAAGGCGGCGGCCTCCACGCGACTCAGCGCTCCCTGTGCATCACGTTGCACGTAAAACATAAGAATCCCTCGAAAATGAGCCACACGCGTTCACCAGCATAGGTCAATGCGGTGTTTATGGGCGCGAGTATGCGATGCAACCGGCCGCCACGGCCAGCGGCGTATCGCCCAAGCAAATCGGCCGCCCTTGCGGGCGGCCGATAAATCACAGCTTAGGCGGTGTGGTCGATCTTGATGGTCGGGTCGGCACCGGTGATCAGCGAGTTGATGCTGGTGTGCGACCAATCGTTGCCTTCCAGCTTGATCGTCACATCGGCATTGGCCAGGCCGCCGGCGGCGTTGAGCTTGCCTTCACTGCTGATTTGCAGGGTCGACACGCCTTCTACCGTGGTGATCTTGAGGTAGTTGTCGATGGTGCTGTCCGTCTCACCTTTCAACAGATCCTTGAGATCGATCCGGTCACCTTCCGAGGCCTTGAAGTCCTTGATCACGTCGTTGCCGAAGTCGCCCGCCTTCCAGACGAAGGTGTCGGCACCCGAGCCGCCGATCAGGATGTCGTTGCCCGGCCCACCGATCAGGGTGTCGTTACCGGTGCCGCCCAACAGGATGTCATTGCCTTTGCCGCCGTCCAGCAGGTCGTTGCCGCCCTGGCCGAACAGGATGTCATCACCTGCGCCGCCCAGCAGCGTGTCGTTGCCGTCCTTGGCGCCGGAGACGTCGAAGTCCGCGTAGTGCTCGGTGACGTACTGGTGCACGTTCGAGGTGGTCACCGCCGAGACAGCCATGCCGGTTTTCTGTGCCACAAAAGCCTGGAGTGCGTTGTAGCCTTCACCGGTAATCCCGCTGAAGCTCACCAGGTCGCCGAAGAGGATGTCGTTGCCGTCGCCACCGCTGACGGTATCGGCGCCTGGCAGCGTGGCCTCGGTGTGGCCGAGGATCGCGTTGGCCAGGTCCTTCGGATCGATGTTGCTTTGCGGCTTGCCATCGGTGTCGTAAGGCTTGAGGTCGTTGAGGCTGACGTCGCCGTTGATACCGATCGCTTCCACTTGCGACAACCCGCCCAGCAGCGCAAAGGCGCTTTTGGCGTTGCTCAGCGTCGCCGAGTTGGTGCTGTTGCCCGTGCCGTCCAGGTTGGACAACTCAAAGGTGCCGTCACCTTGGGCATGTACGGTGCCCAGGTCGGTGACGACCCAGCGCCAGCCATTGTAGATTTGCAGCTGAGCGGCACCCGAATTGTCGATGGACAAGTAGTGCGTATTGTCGATGTAGGTGGAGAACGTTGTGCCAGGCGTGTAGTTGGCAGTCGTGACCACGTTGTCGAACTTGACGTTGCCGTACAGCGTCGGGTTGGTCTGCTCGCCGCTCTGGTAGTACGTTGGCTGGCCGTCGGTGATGAAGTAAGTCAGGTTGGTGGCGCCGGTGTTGCTGGTGGCCAGGCCGCTCTGGAAGAAGTTCGCCGTGGTCTTGAACACGTCTTCGTAGTTGGTGCCGCCACCGGACGTCATTGAGTCCAGTACTGTCTTGAGCAAGGTCAGGGCGTTTGGATCGTTAAGGTTGATCGCGACCGACTTGTTCACCTGGGTATCGAAGTCCGCCAGGAAGATGTTCACGGTGCCCGAGGTGTTGGCGCCCAGGCTGTCTTTGAGCGAGTTGAACACCGACGTCAACGAAGCCTTGGCCGCGTTGATCGAGGCAGTGCTCATACTGCCGGAACTGTCCACCATGAACGCGATGTTGTAGTTCTTGCCCTGCACCACGTTCAGGCCGCCGATATCGGCCACGACGATGTCATTGCCGTCGGTGCCGACAATGTTGTCGCTGCCTGAAGTACCCGTCACCGAGCTGTAGGTCGCCGGGTACACGGTAACTGGCAATTGCGCCGTGGTAGACGCCGAACCGCCGATGCTTTCGGTGGAGGTCGACGTCACGGTCAGGTTGAACTGGCCGCTGTAATAGGTCGGCGGCTTGATGGTCAGGGTGTTGAGGTCCCAACCGGTCACGTTGACTTCGCCCACGCCTTTGGTCGCCGTGAAGGTGTGCCCGGAGGCGTCGGTGAGGACCGAGCCTGCCGGTACGCCGCTGATCTTCACGCTCAGGGTTTCGGAGCCGTCGGTGTCGGTCAGTGCGGTGGTAACCTTGGACAGTTTGACGGTGCCGTTTTCCTGGCCTTCGTTGAGCTTGTAGCCCACGTAGTAACCGTCACCGTTGCTGCCATGCAGGTCGGAGACGGTGACACCGGCATTGGTCAAATCAGTGAGGCCGGTGTACAGCGGCACGGTGCTGGTGCTCAAGTTCTGTATCGCCCCGCCGTTGATCGACAGATTGACGTCAAAGCTGCCAGGCCCCGCTTGGTTGGCTTGGTAGATCTCGAGGCTGTAGTAACCGCTGACCGTTGGCGTAAACGAGCCGCTGAACTTGCCGCTGTTGGTCGCCCATACCCCGCTGGCAATGTCTTTACCGCCAACGTTGACCACCACACTGTCATCGGCGACGCCGCTGAAGGTGTAGCTCTTGCCGGCTTCCATGTACATCAGGCCGGAGATCTTGGAGCCGGAGCCGGCGTTGACATTGTCGACTGACTCGACATTGGTGACGACACTGGTGTTGTTCGGCGTACCGGCGTTGTCGATGGCTTTTTTCAGTACATCAGGTGCCGCGCCGTTCCCGTTGGTGCCGAGGCCGGCAATGCTGTTCCAGCCCTGCTTGATCAGACCGGTCGAGGCGACATTGTTATCGGCCACGTTCAGCGTGGGTGCATCGGCCACCGGTGTGATATCGACTTTCACCGTGGCGCTGTTGCCCAGGTCCTTGCCGTCGGTAGGCTGGAACTTGAACTGCGCATAATCAGCCTGCTTGTTGCCAATGCCGGTGCCGCCATAACCGTCGGCGCCGGATTCGTTGGCGTTAGGCATAAAGCGCAACTGGCCGCCGTCGATCTGGGCCTTGGTGAAGGTCTGGTTGGCAGTCACGTTGGTCCAGGTGGTGCCATCCGCTGCCAGGTATTGCAGCTTGCCGGCCACCGGCAGGTCGGTGATCTTCACGCCCAGGCTGGCTTGTGGCGAGTCCACATCGGTCACGCCGAAGTTGGCCCAGGTCAGCGCCAGCGGCGTGTCTTCGGTGCCGGTCACGGCGCTGCCGGTGGCGACTGGCGGATCGTTGACTGCCACCACGTTAACGGTGGTGGTGGCAACGTTGGAATAGTTGCCGCCATCGGTCACGGTCACGGTGATGGTCCGCGGCGTGGTGCTTGGGTCGTGGCTGTTGTTGGTGAACGTGATGTTCTGGATACGCTGCATGTAATCAGCCAGCGTCGCGCTGCCCGACAACGTCAGGGTGATGGTGCCCGTCTGGTTGTTTGTGCTGACGACGATGCCGTTCACGCTGTTGCCCAGGTTCAGTGCATCACCGGCCTGTGCGTTGGTCAGGGTGACCGTCGCGCCAGTCAGCATCGTGCTGTCCGGGTCGGTGATCTTGATATCGGTGTCGGCAATCGACACACCCGGCCCGGCGGTGCCTTCGGTAAAGACCGTTTTATAGTCTGCACCGGTCGCGCCGCTGGAGTTGTTGGCATCCAGGTCGATGACCGGCGGCGCATCGTTGTCGATGATATTGGTGCTGACAGTGCCCTTGTCGATTACCAGATTCTCGAAGTTGCCGCCGGTGGTCTTGTCGATGGTGATGACAATCTGTTCGGTCGGCTCGGTGATCTTGTCGTCAATCGTGGCGATGTTAAACGGCACGCTGCTGGCGCCGGCCGGGATCTTCACGGTGTACACGCCGTTGAAGTCCGAGCCGTCGGTGGCGGTGCCGCTGTACTTGAGCGTCACGGTCACATCGGTTTGCGCCGGGTTGCTCAGGGTCAGCGTGTAATGCGCCGTGCCGCCTTCAGTCACCGAGGCGTCGCCGGTGATGCTGATGGTGGTGTTGTTGACCACATCCGTCACTTTGGTGGTGACGGTGCTGCCGTCGACGATCAGGTGTTCGTACTTGTCGCCGCCGCTGACCACGCCGGTAATCTTGTTGTTTACATCGTTGGCGCCGACGTACGCGTCATTAGGCGCAACAGCCGTGTTGGTGCTGCTGGACTTGCCGTTGCCGATAGTGATGGTCGAGCCGTTATCCAGCTTGACCACCAGATCGGAACCGACGTTGGTCACTGCCGCGCCGTTCTTGTCGACCAAGGATGCGGTGTAGGTAATCTGACCGCCTTCAGCGACCGAGCCGGTGGCTTTGAGCACCACGGTCACATCATCGATGGTGTCGTTGATGGTGGTGGTCGCGCCGCCCGGCGTGATGGTCACGCCTTCGAAGTTACCGCCGGTGGTGCCAGTGATCTTGACCGTCTGGGTGCTCTTGTCGATGAACACGTCATCGCCAGGCGCGGCAACGGTCACAGAGCCTGCGGTTGCGCCTTGCTTGATGGTGATGCTGGAGCCGTTATCCAGCGTGACTACCATGTCGGTGCCGGCCTTGTTGCTCAAGGTGGCGGTGTAAGTGATCTGGCCACCTTCGTTGACGGCACTTGGCGCGGTCAGCGTGACGCTGGTGAGATCGGTGGTGCCTGGGGTATCCGTCACTGTGGTGTTAACAGGCGTAGTGCCTGGCACCAGATTCTCGAAGTGCGCGCCGCCGGTCACTTTGGTGATGGCGGTGGTAACGGTCTGGTCGCCTTTGTACAGTCACTGCCGCGCCGTTTTTATCCACAAGGCTGGCGGTGTAGATGATGTTGCCGCCTTCGCCAACGGTGGTGGTGGCAGTCAGAACCACATCCACTTTGTCGATAGTGTCGTTGATCGTGGTGGTCGCGCCGTTGCCTGCAACTTCAAGTTTCTCGAAGTTACCGCCAGCGGTGTCAGTGATCTTGACCGTTTGGGTGCTCTTGTCGATGAACACGTCATCGCCAGGTGCCGCAACAGTCACGGAGCCAACGGTTTCGCCAGCCTTGATGGTGATAGTCGAACCGTTATCCAGCTTCAGCGTGACGTCAGTGCCAGCCTTGTTGCTCAAGGTAGCGGTGTAAGTAATCTGGCCACCTTCGTTGACGGCACTTGGCGCGGTCAGCGTGACGGTCGTGGTGTCCGCAGTGCCAGGGGTGTCAGTCACTGTGGTGTTAACAGGCGTAGTGCCTGGCACCAGATTCTCGAAGTGCGCGCCGCCGGTCACTTTGGTGATGGCGGTGGTAACGGTCTGGTCGCCTTTGTACNGTGTTAACAGGCGTAGTGCCTGGCACCAGATTCTCGAAGTGCGCGCCGCCGGTCACTTTGGTGATGGCGGTGGTAACGGTCTGGTCGCCTTTGTACACRTCGTTTGGAGCGACGGYGGTGACGGTGCCGCTGGACTGGTTTACACCGATAGTGATGGTTTTGCCGTTGTCCAGGGTCACGGTCAGCGGGTTGGTGATGTTRGTCACTGCCGCGCCGTTTTTATCCACAAGGCTGGCGGTGTAGAYGATGTTGCCGCCTTCGCCAACGGTGGTGGTGGCGGTCAGGACTACATCCACTTTGTCGATGGTGTCGTTGATCGTGGTTGTCGCGCCGTTGCCTGCAACTTCAAGTTTCTCGAAGTTACCGCCAGCGGTGTCAGTGATCTTGACGGTTTGAGTGCTCTTATCAATGAACACGTCATCGCCAGGTGCAGCAACAGTCACGGAGCCGACGGTATCGCCAGCCTTGATGGTGATGCTCGAACCGTTATCGAGTTTCAGGGTTACATCGGTGCCCGCTTTATTAGAGAGCGTAGCGGTGTACGTGATCTGACCGCCTTCGTTCACTGCAGACGGAGCTGTCAGTGTCACGGTGGTGGTGTTATCGGTACCCGGAGTATCCGTNTTGATGGTGATGCTCGAACCGTTATCGAGTTTCAGGGTTACATCGGTGCCCGCTTTATTAGAGAGCGTAGCGGTGTACGTGATCTGACCGCCTTCGTTCACTGCAGACGGAGCTGTCAGTGTCACGGTGGTGGTGTTATCGGTACCCGGAGTGTCGGTGACGGTGGTGCTCACCGGCGTTGTACCTGGGACCAGATTCTCGAAGTGCGCGCCGCCGGTCACATTAGTGATAGCGGTAGTGACGGTCTGGTCGCCCTTGTAAACATCATCTGGAGCNGGTACCCGGAGTGTCGGTGACGTGGTGCTCACCGGCGTTGTACCTGGGACCAGATTCTCGAAGTGCGCGCCGCCGGTCACATTAGTGATAGCGGTAGTGACGGTCTGGTCGCCCTTGTAAACATCATCTGGAGCKACAACGGTGACGCTGCCGTTCGACTGGTTAACGCCGATGGTAATGGTCTGGCCATTGTCCAGGGTCACGGTCAGCGGGTTGGTGATGTTRGTCACTGCCGCGCCGTTTTTATCCACAAGACTGGCGGTGTAAACGATGTTGCCGCCTTCACCAACGGTAGTAGTGGCGGTCAGAACCACATCGACCTTGTCGATGGTGTCGTTGATAGTCGTGGTTGCGCCATTACCTGCAACTTCCAACTTCTCGAAGTTACCGCCAGCAGTGTGGCGGTGTAGACGATGTTGCCGCCTTCACCGACGGTGGTGGTTGCGGTCAGAACCACATCGACCTTGTCGATGGTGTCGTCGATGGTCGTAGTTGCACCATCGCCAGCCACTTCCARCTTCTCGAAGTTACCGCCAGCAGTGTCAGTGATCTTGACGGTCTGAGTGCTCTTATCGATGAACACGTCATCGCTAGGCGCAGGGACGGTTACGGTGCCGACGGTATCGCCAGCTTTGATGGTGATGCTCGAACCGTTATCGAGTTTCAGGGTTACATCGGTGCCCGCTTTATTAGAGAGCGTAGCGGTGTAAGTGATCTGACCGCCTTCGTTCACTGCAGACGGAGCTGTCAGTGTCACGGTGGTGGTGTTGTCCGTACCCGGTGTATCGGTGACGGTAGTGCTAACAGGCGTAGTACCTGGCACCAAATTCTCGAAGTGCTCACCGCCAGCCACATTAGTAATAGCGGTAGTGACAGTCTGGTCGCCCTTGTACACGTCATCTGGAGCGACAACGGTGACGCTGCCATTCGACTGATTAACGCCGATGGTAATGGTCTGGCCATTATCCAGGGTCACAGTCAGCGGGTTGGTGATGTTAGTCACCGCATTACCCGACTTGTCGACCAGCGACGCGGTGTAAACGATGTTGCCGCCCTCACCAACGCTGGTAGTTGCGGTCAGAACCACATCCACTTTGTCGATGGTGTCGTTGATGGTGGTGGTTGCGCCGTTGCCAGCAACTTCCAGTTTTTCGAAGTTACCGCCAGCGGTGTCAGTGATCTTGACGGTTTGAGTGCTCTTGTCGATGAACACGTCATCGCCAGGTGCCGCAACAGTCACAGAGCCGACGGTATCGCCAGCTTTGATGGTGATGCTCGAACCATTGTCCAACTTCAAGGTGACGTCAGTACCGGCCTTGTTGCTCAAGGTCGCGGTGTAGGTGATCTGACC
>NZ_LMKI01000024.1:0-21962 GCF_001421425.1 Pseudomonas sp. Leaf15 | reverse complement strand
AGCTTTGCTCCCACTCGTGCTTCTAGCACCGCGGACTCACAGCTTGCCATCCACCCCTCTCACCACAGAGTTTATTCCCAGATCAAGACACAAGCGGGCTTGCCTGCGATGCAGACACCTCGGTACATCAGGCACACAGAGTTGATGCCATCGCAGGCAAGCCAGCTCCCACATGAGCCAGCTCCTACCCAAGCCAGTTTCACATGGCGGGTCAACGCTGATCAGGTTTTGCGCGTCGCATCATCCAGCGCCAGAATCGTGTGCGCATTCGTCACCGTGGTCGCCAACGTATTGATCACCCCTGACCGCAACGCACCCAAGGTCGCTGCCGCCTTGGTGTTCTCGCTGGCAATCGCCACCACATCCGGGATGCGAAACAACTCCTGCACGGTCAACCCGATCACTCGGCCTTGAATCGCGTTGACCGCCGGTTGCCCGTGAATGTCGATAAAGTCATACCCCATCATGTCGCCCACCGTGCCGGACAAGCGCGCCTGGGCGATTTCCTGGGGCGAGAACCAGCCCATGCGCACCATGTTGCTGTTTTCGCTCATGTCACCGATGCCGATCAGCGCAATGTCTGCGCGCCGCGCGCGGTCAAGGGTTGAGCGCACGGTGTCATTGTTGATCAGCACGCCACGCAATTCCGGGTTGGCCACCAGTGCCGGCGCATACAGACTTTCACTCTCGCCACCAAAACGCAGGGCCAGGCGTCGGCAGATATGGTCGGGGTTCATGTATTCGCCCGCCTTGAGCGAACCGCCGATCGCACAGACAAATGTGCAGTTGCGCGTCACCGGCAAAAACACATTGTCGGCCACCGCGCCGACGTTACGGCCCATGCCGACGGCGACGATCATGCCGTCGCTCAAGGTTTTGTTCAGGTAATTGGCCACCAGGCTGGCGACGGCCGAGCGCTGGGTGTCGGGTTCGCTGTGGTCGACCGCGATCAGCGCGCGGTCGAGCTTGAAGCGCTCCACCAGCGCGCGCTCCAGCTCGTTATTCATTGCCGGATGCTGCAACACCCGCACCTCGACAATCCCTTCATCGCGCGCACGTTTGAGCAAGCGGCTGACTTTGGCCCGCGACAGGTCGAAGCGCTTGGCAATCGCCTCCTGAGTGACGTTCTCAAGGTAATAGAGCATCGCCACTTCGGTCATCTGATCGATATCGCTGGCAATGCGCTGGGTACTGTCACTCATGGGGACGGGCTTCCGTTTCGGCGTCAAAAACCCATTCTCCCGACTCTTGCCCCGTCCCGTCCACTACTGATGCCCATCGCGCTCGATCGCATTGATACGCTCGACCTTGGCCCCGGAACGCGCCGCCTCGAACTCCGACTCCAGAAACGATTTGACGATGCTTTTGGCCAGCTCGGCGCCGATCACCCGTGCGCCTATAGAAAGGATTTGCGCATCGTTGCTCTTGCGTGCGCGCTCGGCCGAATAGGTGTCGTGGGCCTGGGCCGCACGAATGCCCAGCACTTTATTGGCCGAGATGGCCATGCCGATCCCGGTGCCACACACCAGCACGCCGAGGCGCTGCTGCCCGGCATTGATGGCGGTGGCCACCGCCAGCGCGATGTCCGGGTACAGCACCGGCGCAGTGGAATGGGTGCCGAAGTCGGTCACCGGGTAACCCAGCGCCTCGATATGGCGCTTTAACAGCTCTTTGAGCTCAAAACCCGCTTCATCGCATCCGATAGCCACCGGGAAAGGTGTGTTCATGGCGTCTGGCTCCGCTGCCGTTTAGTTGCTTTAGACTGATCATATGATCACTAAATGAAATTTCGCTCAGTTATTTCTCAAGCATTACGCCCTTTCTGTCAAGCGCGTTTTAGCTGACCTCTCAGTCAAAGCCGTATAAACAGGTCTTTTTTGCGCAAAAAGGCGTATTTATAACTTTTTAATGAAAGCGATTGACTGATCAGAATTTCATTTGGTACACATATGATCACAGCAAAACATGACTGTGCGACCTAATAAAAATTCACAGCACGAGGACACGCCGATGGCCACGCCATTACTGCTCCAGGCTGAACACGTCGCCAAGGCCTACGCCGGGGTGCCTGCCCTGCGTGACGGACGCCTTTCTCTGCGGGCCGGCAGCGTGCATGCGCTGTGCGGCGGCAATGGCGCCGGCAAGTCGACCTTCCTGAGCATCCTGATGGGCATCACCCAGCGTGACGCCGGGACCATCCTGCTCAACGGCACGCCCGTACAGTTCAACCGCCCAAGTGAAGCGCTGGCGGCGGGGATCGCGATGATCACCCAGGAGCTGGAGCCCATCCCTTACATGACCGTCGCCGAAAATATCTGGCTGGGCCGCGAACCGCGCCGCGCCGGTTGCATCGTCGACAGCAAGAGCCTCAACCGCCGCACCCGCGAGCTGCTCGAAAGCCTGGAATTCGAGGTCGACGCCACCAGCCCCATGCACCGCCTGAGCGTGGCGCAGATTCAACTGGTGGAAATCGCCAAGGCGTTCAGCCATGACTGCCAGGTGATGATCATGGACGAGCCGACTTCGGCGATCGGCGAGCGCGAAGCGGAGACCCTGTTCAAAGCCATTCGCCGCCTCACTGCAAGAGGCGCCGGCATCGTCTATGTGTCGCACCGCTTGAGCGAGCTGGCGCAAATCGCCGACGACTACAGCATCTTCCGCGACGGCGCCTTTGTAGAAAGCGGGCGCATGGCCGATATCGACCGCAACCATTTGGTGCGCGGGATTGTCGGCCAGGAGCTGACACGCATCGACCACAAGGTCGGCCGCGAATGCGCCGCCAACACCTGCCTGCAAGTCGACAACCTGAGCCGCAATGGCGAGTTCCACGACATCAGCCTGCAACTGCGCCAGGGCGAAATCCTCGGCATCTATGGGCTGATGGGCTCAGGGCGCAGCGAGTTTCTCAACTGTATTTATGGGCTGACCGTCGCGGACTCCGGCAGCGTGACCCTGCAAGGCAAACCCATGCCCATCGGCCTGCCCAAAGCCACGATCAACGCCGGCATGTCGCTGGTCACCGAAGACCGCAAAGACAGCGGCCTGGTACTCACCGGCAGCATTCTGTCCAACATTGCGCTGTCGGCCTACAAGCGCCTGTCGAGTTGGTCGCTGATCAATGCGCGCAAGGAAACCCAGCTGGCCGAAACCATGGTCAAGCGCCTGCAGATCAAGACCAGCTCCCTGGAATTGCCGGTGGCCTCCATGAGCGGCGGCAACCAGCAGAAAGTCGTGCTCGCCAAATGCCTGTCGACCGAGCCGGTGTGCCTGCTCTGCGACGAGCCGACCCGTGGCATCGATGAAGGCGCCAAGCAGGAGATCTACCACCTGCTCGACCAGTTCGTGCGCGCCGGTGGCGCTGCCATCGTGGTGTCGTCCGAAGCACCGGAACTGCTGTATTTAAGTGATCGCATCGCCGTATTCAAGGGCGGCCGACTGGTGACCATCAGCACCGACACCGCCCTTTCCCAGGAAGCCTTGTTGAGTCTTGCCTCATGAATGCCAAAACCATCGCACCGCCCATGACCACCGCGCCGCGCAATCGCCTGCGCTTGTCCCTCGACCGCTTCGGCCTGCCGCTGGTGTTTATCCTGCTGTGCGTGGTGATGGCGTTTTCCAGCGAATACTTCATGACCTGGCGCAACTGGATGGACATCCTGCGCCAGACCTCGATCAACGGCATTCTGGCCGTGGGCATGACCTACGTGATCCTCACCAAAGGCATCGACCTGTCGGTGGGCTCGATCCTGGCCTTTGCCGGGCTGTGCAGCGCCATGGTCGCCACCCAGGGCTACGGCCTGCTCGCGGCGGTGAGCGCGGGCATGTTTGCCGGCGCGATGCTCGGCGTGGTCAACGGTTTTATGGTTGCCAACCTGTCGATCCCGCCGTTCGTGGCCACCCTCGGCATGCTCAGCATTGCGCGCGGCATGACCTTCATCCTCAACGACGGCAGCCCGATCACCGACCTGCCCGACGCCTACCTGGCGCTGGGCATCGGCAAGATCGGCCCGATTGGCGTGCCCATCATGATCTTCGCGGTGGTCGCGCTGATCTTCTGGATGGTGCTGCGCTACACCACTTACGGCCGCTACGTGTACGCGGTGGGTGGCAATGAGAAGAGTGCGCGCACCTCGGGTATCGGCGTGCGCAAGGTGATGTTTTCGGTGTACGTGGTCTCGGGTTTGCTCGCCGGGTTGGCCGGCGTAGTGCTGTCGGCACGCACCACCTCCGCCCTGCCCCAGGCCGGGGTTTCCTATGAGCTGGACGCGATTGCCGCCGTGGTGATCGGCGGCACCAGCCTGTCGGGCGGCACCGGCAGCATTGTCGGCACGCTGTTTGGTGCGCTGCTGATCGGCGTGATCAACAACGGGCTGAACCTGCTCGGCGTGTCCTCCTATTACCAGCAGGTCGCCAAGGGCCTGATCATCGTGTTCGCAGTACTGATCGACGTGTGGCGCAAGAAAAAACGCTAGAGAACGACCCACAACAATAACCGGAGTTCTACTCATGAAACTTGGTACCACTTTGGCCGCCGCGGCGACCCTCACCCTGCTCGCCAGCAGCATTGCCTTTGCCGCCGATGGCAAGACCTACAAGATCGGCGCGGCCGTCTACGGCCTCAAGGGCCAGTTCATGCAGAACTGGGTCCGCGAGCTCAAGGAACACCCGGCGGTCAAGGACGGCACCGTGCAACTGACCGTGTTCGACGGCAACTATGACGCCCTGACCCAGAACAACCAGATCGAAAACATGGTGACCCAGCACTACGACGCCATCCTGTTCGTGCCCATCGACACCAAGGCGGGTGTCGGCACCGTGAAAGCCGCCATGAGCAACGACGTAGTGGTCATCGCCTCCAATACGAAAGTAGCCGATGCCTCCGTGCCTTACGTGGGCAACGACGACGTAGAGGGCGGCCGCCTCCAGGCCCAGGCCATGGTCGACAAGCTCAATGGCAAAGGCAATGTGGTGATCATCCAGGGCCCGATTGGCCAGTCGGCGCAGATCGACCGGGAAAAAGGCGAGCTGGAAGTGCTGAGCAAGCACCCGGACATCAAGATCATCGAGAAAAAGACCGCCAACTGGGACCGCGCCCAGGCCCTGACCCTCACTGAAGACTGGCTGAACGCGCACCCCAAAGGCATCAACGGCGTGATCGCGCAAAACGACGACATGGCCCTTGGCGCCGTGCAGGCGCTGAAGTCTCACGGGTTGACCTCCAAGGATGTGCCGGTGACCTCTATCGACGGCATGCCGGACGCGATCCAGGCGGCGAAAAAAGACGAAGTCACCACCTTCCTGCAAGACGCCCAGGCCCAATCCCAAGGCGCGCTGGATGTGGCGTTGCGCGCCCTGGCGGGCAAGGACTACAAGCCGCAATCGGTGATCTGGGAGCGCTACGCCAAGGACGTGAAATGGGGCGATGGCACCGCCAGGAATTACATCCTGCCGTGGGTGCCCGTCACTAAGGCGAATGCGGATGCGCTGTACCAGCAGGTCAGCGGCTGCAAGTAGTTCTCACCTTGAAATAAGGTCAAGTGTGGGAGCTGGCTTGCCTGCGATGCAGACACCTCGGTGTGTCAGTTACATACGGTTGATGCCATCGCAGGCAAGCCAGCTCCCACATTGGATCTCTACTGCTTTCGAAAATGGAGTCATTCATGTCTGGATTCTGGAACCAAGCCTTCGACCTCACCGGCCGTTGCGCGGTGATCACCGGTGGCGCCGCCGGCATTGGCCTGGCCTGCGCCCACCTGCTGGTGGAACGCGGCGCGCGCGTGGCCTTGCTCGACCGCGACCCGGCGGTGGTGCAGGTCGCGGCCGGCCTGGGCGACAGGCATTTGGGTATTGCCGTCAACCTCGGCCAGATCGGCCAGATACAGCGCACCATCGACAGCGTATTCGAACACTTCCAGCGCCTGGATTACCTGATCAACAGCGCCGGCGTAGTGTTGCTGGACAAGGCCATCGACGTCAGCGAAAGCGCCTGGGACACCACCCTGGACGTCAACCTCAAGGCCAGCTTCTTTGTGGCCCAGGCCTGCGCCAGACACATGCTGGCGCAGGGCAGCGGGCGCATCGTCAACCTGGCCTCCCAGGCCGCCGTCATTGGCCTGGACCGTCACGTCGCTTACTGCGCGAGCAAGGCTGCCATCGTCGGCATGACCAAAGTGCTGGCCATGGAATGGGCGCCACAGATCAACGTCAACGCCATCTCCCCGACCATCGTCGAGACCGCCCTGGGCAAAAAAGCCTGGGCCGGTGAAGTAGGTGAGAAGGCCAAATTGCAGATCCCGGCCGGCCGCTTTGCCCAGCCGGAAGAAATCGCCGGGCTGGCGCTTTACCTGCTCAGCGACGCCGCGCAGATGATCACCGGCGCCAACATGGTGATCGATGGCGGCTACAGCATTCAGTAATTCATCTTTTGTCGTGAGGTTTTTGTCATGTCCACCGTCACCGAACGCACACCTGAACACCTCTCCCCGGTCATTCCGAAAACCATGCAGGCCGTGGTCTGCCATGGCCCGGAAGACTATCGCCTGGAAACCGTCGACGTGCCCACGCCCGGCCCCGACGAGATTCTCACCAAAGTCGAGCTGTGCGGCATCTGCATGGGTGACATCAAGACCTATCGCGGCGCGCCGTCGTTCTGGGGTGATGCCGAGCAACCGCGCTATGTGAAGCCGCCGATGATTCCGGGGCATGAGTTCGTCTGCCGGGTGGTCGCCCTCGGCCCAGGTGCAGAAAAACGTGGCGTGGCGGTGGGTGATCGAGTGATCTCCGAGCAGATCGTGCCGTGCTGGGGCTGCCGTTTCTGCAACCACGGCCAGTACTGGATGTGCCAGAAGCACGACCTGTATGGCTTCCAGAACAATGTGCAGGGCGCCATGGCCCAATACATGATCTTCACCAAGGAAGGCATCATCCACAAAGTGCCGGAATCCATCGCCCCGGATGAAGCCATTCTGATCGAGCCGCTGGCCTGCTCGCTGCACGCGGCCGAACGCGCGAATGTCGACCATGACGACGTGGTGGTGGTCGCCGGCGCCGGTACTTTGGGCCTGGGCATCATTGGTGCCGTGCGCTTGCGCAACCCGAAAAAACTGATCGTGCTGGACATGAAACCCGAACGCGCCGCCCTCGCCCTGCGCATGGGCGCCGACGAAGTGTGGAACCCGGCGGAAGTCGACGTGATGGCCAAGATCCGCGCGATCACCGACGGCTATGGTTGCGACATTTATATCGAAGCCACCGGGCACCACAAGGCGGTAAACCAGGGCCTGGCGATGCTGCGCAAGCTGGGGCGTTTCGTCGAATTCAGCGTGTTCAATGACGAGGCCACGGTAGATTGGTCGATCATCGGCGACCGCAAGGAACTGGATATCTTGGGTTCACACCTGGGGCCGTACATGTACCCGCGCGCCATCGACTTTATCGGCAACCGCAAGATCGACATGCGCGACGTGGTGACTCACAAATTTGCGTTGGCAGACTTCAAGGAAGCGTTCGCGGTGATGGAGCGCGGGGACAAGTCGCTCAAAGTAGTCCTGCAACCCTGATTTCAACAACACCACCTCACCCTGTGGGAGCCGGGCTTGCCCGCGATGGCGGTGGCAACTGACACACCGCTATCGCAGGCAAGCCAGCTCCCACATTAGATGGTTGTTGCCCTTCAAGAACAAGAACAGGAACCCGCGTTATGAATCGAGTCATCAACGATCCGGACCAAGTGGTCGAGGACATGCTGCGCGGCATCCTGGTCGCGCACCCCGAGCTGCGCCAATTCGAAACCAATCCACGGGTCATCACCAAGGCCAGGCCCTCGGCAACCGGCCGTGTCGGCATTGTCACCGGCGGCGGCTCCGGCCATGAACCGGCGTTCCTCGGCTACGTCGGCCCGGGCCTGGTGGACGCCGTGGCCGTCGGCGAGATTTTCTCCTCGCCCACCGCCAAGAGCTTCTTCGACGCCTTCCGCGCCGCCGACCATGGCGCGGGCGTGGCCTGCCTGTACGGCAACTACGCCGGTGACAATATGAACGTGAAGCTGGCAATGAAAATGGCCGTCAGCAAAGACATGCGTATCCGCACCGTGGTCGCCAATGACGACGTGGCTTCTGCGCCCAAGGCCGACATCGCCAAGCGCCGTGGCGTGGCCGGCGAAATCTTCATGTGGAAGATCGGCGGTGCTGCGGCCGCCCAGCATTACGACCTGGACGGCGTAATTCGCGTCGCGCAGAAAACCGTGGATAACTGCCGCTCCATCGGCATCGGCCTCACGCCCTGCACCATCGCCGCCGTGGGCAAGCCGAACTTCCAGATTCCCGACGGCCAGATGGAACTGGGCATCGGCCATCACGGCGAACCGGGCATTGAAGTGATCGCCATCGAACCGGCCGCCGCCATGGCCGAGCGTATGCTCGCGCCGATTCTGGCCGACCGCGATTTCAGCCAGGACGACAGCGTGGTGGTGCTGGTCTCGGGCCTCGGCGCCACACCGGTGATGGAGCTGTATGTGTTCTACGCCGAGGTCGAAAGCCAACTCAAGGCCAAGGGTTTGAAGATTCACCGTTGCTACGTCGGCAACTACTTCACCTCCCTGGAAATGATGGGCGTGACCCTGACCCTGCTCGGCCTCGACGCCGAGCTTAAAACCCTGATCGACCAACCCTGCCGCTCCATCGGCATGACCCAGGCGGAGTGAACCATGAGCCAGCATTTTTCCACCCGCGATGGCAGCGCCATTGTCGCCGACCTGGTCAGCGTGATCGTGGCCAACCGTGAATACCTGAGCGAAATCGACGGCGCCATTGGCGACGGCGACCACGGCATCAACATGGCCAAGGGCTTTGCCCATTGCGGGCGCAGCCTCGAAGGCCGCCAACTGACCCTGGCCGAAGCCCTGGATGAACTGACCCTGAGCCTGATGGAAGGCATCGGCGGTTCCATGGGGCCGCTGTATGGCAGCCTGTTTATCGGCATGGCCGACGAAGTGCGCAGCAGCGAGGCGATCGACGCGGCAACCTTTGCCCACCTGTTGCGCGGCGGTTTGACCTCGTTGCAGGACATCACCGAAGCGGGCGTGGGCGACAAGTGTCTGATGGACACGCTGATCCCGGCGGTTGAAGCCTTTGAGCGTGCGCAGGCCAGTGGCGCGTCCTTCAGTGATGCACTGGAGGCGATGAAAACCGCGGCGTCACAGGGGCGTGATTCGACCAAAGACCTGATCGCCAAAATCGGCCGCGCCAGCCGCCTGGGCGAACGCTCGCTGGGGGTACTGGATGCCGGGGCGGTGTCGTGCTGCCTGATTCTTACGCGCCTGGCCGATTCCGTGCAGCCACGGCTGACTGCTTGACCTGCTGGATATACCGCGCCACCGCCGGCGCTTTTTCAAAGCGCCGGTGAATCAGCGACAGCCACGAATACGCTGCATCATCCTGATGAATCGTGCGGTACACCACACAGCGAGCAATTGCTCAGCGCGAGTATCAACGCGCAATGGCAGGCGCAAGCGGCGGCGATTGCATCGAGGGTAGTGGCCGGGGATATGCCGGCAGCCATGGCTTTGTTGCCGGAACCGGCGCGGGCGCTGGTGCAGCCGCTGGCGCGGCAGGCGTTTGTGGGTGGGTTCAGCGGGGTGTTGTGGGTGGCGGGGTTGTTGGGTTTGCTGGGGGCGTTGGTGGTGGGGACGTTGATGCGAAAACCGATTCCCGCCCTGCCCCAAAACTAAATGTGGGAGCCGCTACGATCGTTCCCACGCTCTGCGTGGGAATGCATCCTGTGACGCTCCGCGTCACCTTGCGTCATCTAAGGCGGGACGCGGAGCGTCCGGGGCGGCATTCCCACGCGGAGCGTGGGAACGATCGGTAAGCCCGCTCCCACACTGGGATCACCTACAGCCTGTCGTTACCAGAACCGCTGCTGGGTCAACCGGCTCCACCAGGTCAGCAACACACGGTCCACCGAGCCGCTGGCCGCCAGGCCCACGCGTTCCTGCAGGCTTTTACGCTCGGCGTAGTGCAGGTGGAACACCTCGGCCGTCTTGGCCTTGGTCGCCAGGTATTCGTCGCTGGTTTGCAGTTCGTCGACCAGTTGTTTATCGAGCGCTGCAACACCCAGCCACACTTCTCCGGTCGCGACGTCATCGATGGCCAGCTGCGGGCGATAGCGCGACACAAAGTTCTTGAACAACTGATGAGTGATGTCCAGGTCTTCCTGGAACTTCTCCCGGCCCTTCTCGGTGTTTTCGCCGAACACGGTGAGGGTGCGTTTGTATTCACCGGCGGTCAGCACTTCAAAGTCGATGTCGTGCTTTTTCAGCAGGCGGTTGACGTTGGGCAGCTGCGCCACCACACCAATGGAGCCGAGGATGGCAAAGGGTGCGCTGATGATCTTCTCGCCAATGCACGCCATCATGTAGCCGCCGCTGGCCGCAACCTTGTCGATGCACACGGTCAACGGCACACCGGCCTGACGGATACGCGCCAGCTGCGACGAAGCCAGGCCATAGCTGTGCACCATGCCGCCGCCGCTTTCCAGGCGCAGCACCACTTCGTCTTTCGGCGTGGCCAGGCTCAACAGCGCGGTGATTTCATGGCGCAGGCTCTCGGTGGCCGAGGCCTTGATGTCGCCGTCAAAATCCAGCACAAACACCCGTGGCTTGGCCTCGGGCTTCTTCTTGCTGTTCTTCTTTTCGGTCTTGCTTTCGGACTTGCGCAGGGCCTTGAGCTGATCCTTGTCGAGCAGGCTCGACTCGAGGCGTTCACGCAGGCCTTTGTAGAAATCATTGAGCTTGCTGACCTGCAATTGGCCGGCGGATTTGCGCCGCCCCTTGCTGCGCAGCGCGGCGAAACTGATCAGTACCACCAGAATAGCGACCACCAGGGTGACGGTCTTCGCCAGAAAGCTCGCGTATTCGGCCAAAAAATCCATATGTCTCCTTAAAAAAGCACGGCGCCAGGCGCGGATGGCCCCAGCATACCGACGGCACCGTCTTCGGACCAGTGCTCAAACCGCCAGCAGTCGGCCTCTAACGCGCTTTTAAAACAAGCGTATGTTTTTTCATTGACAGCTCCCTGCCATCCTCATAACCTCGCCAGACTTTCAACGTACCGGGAAAACGGACGTGGGCAGCATCTATTTGATTCGACATGGCCAGGCCTCCTTCGGTGCAGACGACTATGACGTCCTGTCGCCCGTCGGCGTGGAGCAAGCACAGGTACTCGGTCGCCACCTGGCCGACCTGGGCCTCACGTTCGACCGTTGTGTCTCGGGCGACCTGCGTCGCCAGCAACACACCGCCACCGCCGCATTCGATCAATACCGCACCCTCGGCCTGCCAGCCCCAACCCTGGAAATCGACCCGGCCTTCAACGAGTTCGACGGCGAAGCGATCATCCGCGCCCTGCTCCCCGACCTGCTGACCACCGAGCCCCACGCCGTGGATATCCTGCGCAACGCTGCGCAAAACCGCAGCGAATTCCAGCGCATTTTCGCCCTGATCGTCGAGCGCTGGCTGGCCGGCACCTACGACCCGCCCGGGCTGGAAAGCTGGCTGGGCTTCGTGGAGCGTGTTCAGGGTGGCCTGCAACGCATTCTGGAAGCGGCCGACAACCGCGACAAAATCGCCGTGTTCACTTCCGGCGGCACTATTACCGCCCTGCTCCACCTGATTACCCGAATGCCTGCCGCGCAGGCCTTCGAACTGAACTGGCAAATTGTTAACACCTCGCTCAACCAGCTTAAATTCCGTGGTCGCGAGGTGGCACTGGCTTCCTTCAACAGTCATACCCACTTGCAACTGTTGAAGGCGCCGCAGCTCATCACGTTCCGATGAATTGCGGCCAACCGTGACCCCAAGGTCACTGGACTCTACCTTAAAGGATCGAAACCATGACTGACGTAGCCAAAGCTGTAGAAGCAATGAAAGCCAAATTCAACCCAGCCGCTGCAGACGGCCTGGACCTGGTGTTCGGTTTCCGTATCGACGACACCCAGAACTTTTCGCTGGTAGTGAAAAACAACACCTGCGAACTGCTGGAAGGCGAAAACCCTGACGCCCAGGTCACTCTGGTGATGGACGCCGATACCATGAAAGGCATCGTCGATGGTTCCACTGACGGCATGCAGGCCTTCATGGGCGGCAAGCTGCGCACCGAAGGCGACATGATGCTGGCGATGAAACTGAGCGATCTGTTCCCGTCCTGATAACGCCGCGCTTAAAAAAATCCCGCCTTTCGGCGGGATTTTTCGTTCAGCCAGCCTCCCGGTCAGCGGGTGTTGGCGTCATCCATTTCTTCGAACGTGTCCATGTACGCAGGGTCATTACCATCGTTTTCACGAATCACACGCCCTTCATACTCGGCGGTGATTTCACCGGTATTGACGTCAAGCCCAACCACGATCACCAGCTTGTATTTGCCCACTTGCAAGTACATGTCATAAAGGTCCCGGGGTTCATCAGGCGCCATAAAAAAGCTGTAGCTGTAACGTACGCGCCTGGTTAATACGGGCCACTGTGCTTCAAACGTGCGGGAATCGAAGGATGGGAGCACATCGCCGATTCCACGCAGCGCGGCCTCGACCAGTTGGTCATTGTCCTTGGCTTTGAAGACCACCGGATGCGTGCGAGTCATCGACCGCATCGGGTTGGGAACAATATCCGTTTCAAGGCGGTACATGCCGCTGCTGAACCACTTTGTTGCATCGAAGGTGTCGTCACCTTTCTCGCATTCGCGGCAATGCATCATCAGCGGGGCCGCGGCGCTTTCTCGGGAATACAGTGACGTGATGGACACACCGAAGGTGATCAGCAATGCCCACAACAGGCCTGCACTGCCAACTCGCGCGATAACATTCGCCATCGTCTACATCCTTGTCTGGAGGGGCGGCGAATTTACCTGATTCAGACCTTTTGGTGGCGGGAATTTTTTGCCGGCCAGTTCGCAAGCGATGTCGTTTCAATGTGGGAGCTGGCTTGCCTGCGATAGCGGTGGGTCAGCCCACCCGTGTGTGGCTGATACACCGCTATCGCAGGCAAGCCAGCTCCCACAGAAATGCAAACCAGTGGTGCAGCTTAGATTTTCGGCTGCAATAGCAACGCCACCAACGCACTCCACCCGGTCTGATGCGACGCCCCCAGGCCACGCCCGGTTTCGCCATGGAAATACTCATGGAACAACACCAGATCGCGACTGGCCGGGTCCGCTTCCAATTGCGCATAGCCTGCCATCGATGGGCGCAGGCCATTTTCATCGCGTAGAAACAAGCGTGTGAGGCGTTGGCTGAGGCTGTCTGCCACCTCCTCAAGGGACGCCAGATAACCGCTGCCCGTGGGGTACTCCACCGAGAAATTATCCGCATAGTAGCGGTGAAACTCGCGCAGCGATTCGATCAGCATGTAGTTCACCGGCATCCACAACGGCCCGCGCCAATTGGAGTTGCCGCCGTACAAGCGTGAGTCGGACTCGCCGGGCTGGTAGCGCGCGCACAGGGTGTCGCCGTTCATCTTCAGCGCCAATGGCTGTTCGGCAAAGGCCTTGGATAACGAGCGCACGCCAAACGTCGACAGAAACTCCTGATCATCAAGCATGCGCCGCAGCAGGTCCTTGGTGCGCTCGCCGCGCAGCAAGGCGAGCAACAGGCGGTTGCCCTGCCCCGGTTCGTTCCAGCGCGACACCAGCTTGGCCAGGTCCGGCCGGTGTTTCATAAAGCCCAGCAGGCGTTCACGCAAGCCTTGCAGCCCTTCGTGTTCGCGCTGCTCCAGCACCAACACGGCAAACAATGGCATCAGGCCGACGATGGAGCGCAGGCGCACCGGCTCGTTCTGGCCGTCAGGGCGGTGCAGCACGTCGTAGAAGAACTGGTCCTGCTCATCCCACAAGCCTTCGGCGCTGTCGTCCACGCGGTTGATCGCGCCGGCGATATACAGGAAGTGCTCAAAGAACTTCACCGCGATATCCACGTACACCCCATTGCGCTTGGCCAGTTCCAGGCCGATGCGCATCAGGTCCAGGGCATACGCCGCGACCCACGCAGTGCCGTCGGCCTGATCCAGCTGGTATCCGGGCGGCAAGGTGGCCGAGCGGTCGAACAAGGCAATGTTGTCCAGGCCCAGGAAGCCGCCCTGGAACAGGTTGCGGCCCTCGGCGTCCTTGCGGTTGACCCACCAGGAAAAATTCAGCAGCAGCTTGTGGAAAATCCGCTCGAGAAAGTCCATGTCGCCCACGCCGGTCAGCGCCTTGTCCTGCTGATACACGCGCCAACTGGCCCAGGCGTGTACCGGCGGGTTGGCGTCGTCGAAGCGCCATTCATACGCCGGCAGCTGGCCATTGGGGTGCATAAAGCGATCTTTGACCAGCAACAACAACTGTTGCTTGGCATACCCCGGATCAATCAGCGCCATTGCCACGGCCTGAAAGCCCTGGTCCCAGGACGCGTACCACGGGTATTCCCAGGTGTCGGGCATGGACAAAATGTCGAAGTTCGACAGGTGCCGCCAATGGGTATTGCGGATGTGCAGGCGCTCGGGCGGCGGCGCGGGTTGGGCCGGGTCGCCGTCGAGCCACTGGTTTACATCAAAGTAGTAGAGCTGCTTGGACCACAGCAACCCGGCCAGGGCCTGGCGCTGTACATTGCGCGCGTCAGCATCGGCAATGCCTTGCTGCAGGGCGGCGTAGAAGTCGTCCGCCTCTTGGCGGCGCAGCTCGAACAGCTTGCGTGCATTGACCTCGGGCGCGTCCACCGGCGCAAACCGCAGGTACAGGGTTTTGCTCTCCTGGCCCGCCAGTTCGAGGCTGAAACGCGCGGCGACCTTGGTGCCCGTGTCGCGGCGGATTGCCGAGTCTGCGCCGCCCACCACGTAGTCGTTGATGCCATCCTTGAATGGCCCCGGCGCCGGTTGCCCATCGAGCTTGGGGAAGTTGCTTTCGTTTTCGCAGAACAGCCACTCCAGGCCGTCCTGGCCCCAGGCGCTGAGGTGGCGGTCGGTCAGCTCATGATGCCGGGCCAGCACCCGCTCACCGTCCAGGCGCAATTGCGGCTTGGGCGCGTCCAGGGTCCAGCTCCAGTCATTACGCGCCCACAGTTGGGGCAGCACCTGCACACGCGTCGGCTGGTCCGCGCGGTTGTGCACGGTGACGCGCATGAAAATATCGTCAGGCTGATGCTTGGCGTATTCGACCGTTACATCACAGTAGCGGTTGTCTTCGAATACGCCGGTGTCGAGCACTTCGTACTCGGCATCCTCAAGCCCACGGCGGGCGTTTTCGGCGATCAGGTCGGCATAGGGAAAAGGCGCATGCGGGTATTTGTAGAGCATGCGCATATAAGCATGGCTGGGCACGCCGTCGACAAAAAAGTACAGCTCCTTGACGTCTTCGCCGTGGTTGCCCTCGGCGTTGTTGAGGCCGAACAGGCGCTCCTTGAGGATGCTGTCACGCTCGTTCCACAGCGCCAGGCCCAGGCACCAGCGTTGCGCCTTGTCGCTGAAACCCGCCAGGCCATCCTCGCCCCAACGGTAGGCGCGGCTACGGGCGTGTTCGTGGGGGAAGTAGGCCCAGGCATCGCCGTCGGCGCTGTAGTCTTCGCGCACTGTGCCCCATTGGCGTTCACTTAAATACGGGCCCCACTCGCGCCAATGCTCGGCGTCTTGGGCGGCCAGGCGCTGGCCTTCAATAGTTGCAAGGATGTTGGGTGCGGGCGTGGCCGTCATTGGGTCCTCCATCACTGACACAGTGGGGGCAGTGTAAAACCCATCCGTGCGCGGATGCACATGAAGTCGTGTTCGCGCGCGCAAAAAAAAGAGGCCGCTGTTCAGGCGGCCTCCGTTTGTGGCGGCGCGAGCTTAGAAGATCGCGTAGGTGTAGTTGAAGATCAGGCGCGTCTGGTCCTGGTCCGCAGTGCCGGTGTTGTGACCTTTGTAAGTACCGGTACGGAAGGTGGTGCCGAAGCCTTTGAGCGGGCCTTGCTGCACCACGTAATCCAGGCGGAAGTCGGTTTCGTTTTCTTTCTGATCCGACCCACCAGCCACTTTGGACTTGATGCCCGTGCCGTCCAGGTACGCCACGGAGGCTTTCAGGCCTGGTACAAAGGCCTTGAAGTCATAGGAGTACTGGCCAAAATTGACCTGCTCGCCCGCACGGGAGAACTGGCCCACCACGGCGTCGGTGAACAGGTAGAAGTCGCTGCCGCCCGCGCCTTGTGCGTTTGGATCAGCGATGCTGCCCTGGTTGACCCAGACGAAGCCGCCGTCATCGCTCACACCGATGTGACCGAGCATCAGGCTGCTGCCGCCCAACTGGTAGGTAAACGCGGCGCTGTAGGTTTTGTTGTCCACTTCGCCGGCGTGCTTGGCGTAGCCGCCGTTGTTGTTGAACTGGTAGCCGGCATCACCGTTTTTGCCGTCGCTGGTGCTGTCGAAGTAACGCAGGTCAGTCTTGAACGACTGGTCGTTGCCCAATGGCAGCACGTGAACCAGCCCGAAGTAGTTCTGTTTGTAGAAGTCCTGCAGGTTGGCGTAGTAGTACTGCAACGTCAGGTTTTTAGCGATGGCGTTGTCGGACGAGCCAAACGGTTTGTAGTCCACACCGCCGAACTTGAAGCTGTCGCTGTCGCGGGTACCGCCGGCAACGCTCAAGCCCGTGGCGTTGCTGGAAGCACGGCCTTCGGCACGGTTGAGCTCACCACCGGTGAAGGTCACGTTGGGGATGTCGTTGGAGGTCAGGATGCCGCCGTCAAAGGTCTGCGGCGCCACACGACTGTCGTTGGAGACCAGGATAGGCAACACCGGGGCCAAACCGCCACCGACGTGCAACTCGGTCTGGGAAATGCGGAACTTCACGTTACCCGCAGCGCGACCGAAACTGTCGGCGGGTTCGGTGCCGTTGTTTTTGGTCGGGAAAAAGCTGTTGCCGTTACCCGCCAGGCCCGGGCCTGCGGCGTGGCCGTCGCCACCGTCAAGACGCAAGGCGCCGAACGCCATCACGTCGAAACCGACGCCAAGGGTGCCTTGGGTGTAACCGGATTTGTAGTCAAAGCGCAGCAAGGTCGCGGCTTCGCGCAGATCGTTGTTGGTGCCCGAACGGTTGTCGGCGCTGTAGTACATGGTCCGCGAACTGACAGCCGCATGGCTGTCTTCAAGAAAACCGCTGTGACCTGTGCCCGTGCCCAGAGAACCGAGCCCGAAGTCATCAGCGCACGCGTGTTGCGCGAGCAACGCTGCGGTGATGGATAACGCCAGTGTAGAAATTTTCATGTGTAACGGCCCCTAAACATTTTTTTATGTGCGTTGTGTGCAAACGGCGTTTTCATCCCTACAAACGTAACGATTGTTTCATGAGGACCGGGGCGCGCCTCGTGAAGAATTAGTTAGGAAAGTACCCGTGAAAATGAAATTTTCCTGGCGCCGATTTTTGTCATATTTGCGTCATTTCATTCATTTGCAGAATGAAGTCCTGAGGATTCTTCGTTTGCCAGCCCCCTTAAAGCCCAACAGAATCCAGAGAAAGGCCGCACCCTCACCACCGTGTTCAGGAATTTTTCTATGCCAGGCGCCGCGTATGTCAGCCCCGACGAGATTCGCAAAAACTTTTCAAGGGCCATGTCCGACATGTACCGAGATGAAGTTCCGCTTTACGGCGCGCTGATGGAGCTGGTGGCCGAGACCAATACGCGGGTGCTGGAGAGTGATTCCGGGCTGGCCAAACACTTGCTACGCACCGGTGAAATGGATCGCCTGGCCATGGAGCGCCACGGCGCCATCCGCCTGGGCACCGCCCATGAGCTGGCCACCATTGGCCGTCTGTTTGCGGTGATGGGCATGCAGCCGGTGGGCTATTACGACCTCACACCCGCCGGTGTGCCGGTGCATTCCACCGCCTTTCGCGCCGTGCATGAACAGGCGTTACAGGCCAGCCCGTTCCGCGTCTTTACCTCCTTGCTACGCCTGGAATTGATCGAAAACCTCGAGCTGCGCGCCTTCGCCGAAAGCGCCCTGGCCAAACGCTCGATTTTCACCCCTGGCGCCTTGGCGCTGATCGAGCAAGCCGAACGCGACGGCGGCCTCAACCCCGCGGATGCCCAAGCGTTTATCCGCGAGGCTCTGGAAACCTTTCGCTGGCACCACACCGCCACCGTAACCGGCGCCCAGTACCAGCAATTGAGCGACCAGCATCGCCTGATCGCCGACGTGGTGGCGTTCAAAGGCCCACACATCAATCACCTGACGCCGCGTACTCTGGACATCGACCAGGTGCAGGCCGCGATGCCCGGCAAAGGCATCACGCCCAAAGCCGTAATCGAAGGCCCGCCACGTCGCCAGTGCCCTATCCTGCTGCGTCAGACCAGCTTCAAGGCGCTCGACGAGCCCATCGCGTTTACCGACGCAAAAGGCAGCCACAGCGCGCGTTTCGGCGAAATAGAACAACGGGGTGTGGCGTTGACGCCAAAGGGTCGCGCCCTGTACGACCAGTTGCTGAACGCGGCGCGCGACGAACTGGGCGTCTTCCCGAATGAGGGCAACGCTGCACGTTATGTCGAACTGATGGCGCAACACTTCCAGGCCTTCCCCGATAACCACGCGCAGATGCGTGAACAGGGCCTGGCGTATTTCCGCTACTTCGTCACCGAGCAAGGCTTGGCGGCACGCGGCCAGGCTGGTCAGCCGCAAACGTTGGAGGCCTTGATGGCGGCCGGGCACGTGGCGGTGGAGCCTTTGGTGTATGAGGATTTTCTGCCGGTGAGTGCGGCGGGGATTTTCCAGTCGAACCTGGGCGATGCCGCGCAAAGTCACTACGCAGCCCATTCGAACCAGGCTCAATTCGAGCAGGCACTGGGCCGTCGGACGATTGATGAATTGAAGCTGTATGCAGAGACGCAGCAGCGCTCCATGGATGAATGCATCCAGGCGCTGCGTGCATGAGATAGGATGCCCGCCCGGCTCAGCAGCGCAATCCTTGCGCCGCAACAGTCCCCAGAGCCGGGTGGACGGCCGGCATCATAAGCAGTGAAACGCCGGCTGTCGCTCAGACAATTCTGAACAAATATGTCCGCGTCCTGTAGGACGTTTTATTGCAGCAAGTCCCTGATCTCGTCTTTAACCAACAGGCGTTTATCCTTCAGTTTCTTTAACGCCTCATCACTACCGGATGCCTTTTCGGCGCTCACCACCTGCTCATCGACGGTGTTGTACTTATCAAACAGCGCGTTCAAATGGGGATTTTTCGCCCGACGCCCGTCGACCTCTTCCTTGCTCAAACCCAAATCCTGATACAGGTCGTGTTTCACTGGCATGGAGTACCTCCGCAAGTTGATCAATGGCCTACGCCTTGAAACTAGCCCATTCCAAGGGGTCTTGTCATGTCTTGGGTCAAGGCGGTCCCGTTCGTCGTAATGCGCATGATGGGATCAAACCTTTGCCGTGCCCTGCCCTCCACTGTAGATCGCCACCCGAGGGAGAACGGTTTCATGACTCACGCTGCCACTGCTGTCGACACCCAATGCATCAACACCATTCGCACCCTGGCCATGGATGCCGTGCAAAAGGCCAACTCCGGCCACCCCGGCACGCCCATGGGCCTGGCGCCGGTGGGCTACACGTTGTGGAGCCGCTTCCTGCGTTACCACCCCGAACACCCGGATTGGCCGAACCGCGACCGCTTTGTGTTGTCGGTGGGGCACGCCTCGATGCTGTTGTATTCGCTGCTGCACCTGGCCGGTGTGGTCGAGATTGATGCCCACGGCAAGCGCTCCGGCCAGCCGGCGATCAGCCTGGACGACATCAAGCAATTCCGGCAGATGAGCTCCAAAACCCCCGGCCACCCCGAGTACCGCATGACCACCGGCGTGGAAACCACCACCGGCCCGCTGGGCCAGGGCTGCGCCAACAGCGTCGGCATGGCCATGGCCGAGCGCTGGCTGGGCAAACGCTTTAACCGCGACGGCCAGGTGCTGTTCGACTACAACGTCTACACCCTGTGCGGTGATGGCGACATGATGGAAGGCATCAGCAGCGAAGCGGCGTCGATGGCCGGGCACTTAAAGCTCGATAACCTGTGCTGGATCTACGACAACAACACCATCAGCATCGAAGGCCACACCGAGCTTGCGTTCAGCGAAGACGTGATCAAGCGCTTCCAGGCCTATGGCTGGCACACCTTGCACGTCACCGATGCCAATGACCTGCAAGCCCTGAGCGCAGCGTTGGAAACCTTCCAGGCCAACACCGGCGCGCCGACCCTGATTGTGGTCGACAGCGTGATCGGCTACGGCTCACCGCACAAACACAACACCGCCGCCGCCCATGGCGAGCCATTGGGCGACGAAGAAATCCGCCTGACCAAAGAGGCCTACGGCTGGCCGCAGGATTCCAGCTTCCTGGTGCCCGACGACGCCCGCACGGTGCTGCGCGATGCGCTGCTGGAACGCAGCCAGCCGCTGTATGAAGCCTGGCAGCAACACCTGGCGCAGCTGGAGCAGTACGAACCGGAACTGGCCGATGAATTGCGCCGCATGCGCGCCGGCGAAATGCCGGAGCACTGGCAGGACGAATTGCCCCACTTCGACACCGACGCCAAGGGCGTGGCCAGCCGCGCCGCCGGCGGCGAGGTGCTGAATGCCTTCGCGCAACAAATCCCCTGGCTGCTGGGCGGCTCGGCGGACTTGTCGCCCTCGACCAAGACCAACCTCACCTTCGACGGCGCCGGGCGTTTCAGTGCCGATGACTACAGCGGGCGCAACCTGCACTTCGGCATCCGCGAACACGCCATGGGCGCGATTGCCAATGGCATGGCGCTGTCCTACCTGCGGCCGTACACCTCAACCTTCCTGGTGTTCAGCGACTACATGAAACCACCGATCCGCCTGGCGGCAATCATGGAACTGCCGGTGGTGTTTGTGTTTACCCATGACTCGATTGGCGTGGGTGAAGACGGCCCGACGCACCAGCCCATCGAACACCTGACACAACTGCGCGCCACACCGGGGTTGCTGACCCTGCGCCCAGGCGATGCCAACGAAACGCTGGAACTGTGGAAGGTGGCCCTGGCGCAAACCCATCGGCCGAGCTGCGTGGTGCTGTCGCGCCAGGCGTTGCCGACCTTGGATCGCACAAAATATGCGGCGGCGTCTGGGGCGGCCAAAGGCGCTTATGTGTTGGCGGGAGCCGATAAGCCTCAGGTTCTGCTGTTGGCGACGGGCAGTGAAGTGAGCCTGGCGGTGGCGGCTTATGAGCAGTTGCAAGCTGAAGGCATTGCCGCTCAGGTGGTGTCGATGCCCAGCTGGGAATTGTTTGAAGACCAGGATCAGGCGTATCGCGACAGTGTCTTGCCACCTGCGGTAAAAGCCCGTGTGGTGGTGGAACAGGCTGGGCCCCTGGGTTGGGACCGCTACGTCGGGCAGACTGGCGCTAAAGTGGTAATGAACAGCTTTGGCGCGTCGGCACCGTTGGCCAAGTTGCAGGAGAAGTTCGGGTTTACGGTGGAGAATGTGGTGAAGCAGGCCAAGGAGCAGATTCGCCTGGCTGGGCGTTGAGGGGGCATATCCGTTATTCAGGTAACGGGGTTCCGCCCTGACGGCGGGTCACTTTTGCAAGGACCGGAATGCCGGCCCAGTCAAAAGTAACCAAAAGGTCCTCGCCCCAACACTCGGTGCCTCGCTGTGGCTCGGCATGCCCGCAATCCGCCAGTGATTTGGGGGGCCGCCTCAGATCAAGATCAAGATCACAAGCGCAGATCAAAAGACCGCTGACTTCGTCATCGAAAAGGATGTAAGGGCCGGAGCAACAGCAACAGCAAAGCCATACTCGGTCAAAGGTGGGAGCTGGCTTGCCTGCGATGGCATCAACTCTGTGTGCCTGATATACCGAGGTGTCTGCATCGCAGGCAAGCCAGCTCCCACAGAAAAGCAGCTCTTCAGTGCATGCAAATCCGCAGCCGACCTCATATTCAAAACTACATGCGGTCAACTGT